>NZ_JBHVOL010000001.1:0-704567 GCF_042887925.1 Kitasatospora sp. NPDC057904 | reverse complement strand
CCAGAGTGGTGAGGAGTTCGCGCGTGCCGGGGGTGGACCAGTTGTAGGCGGCCCATGCGACTGCTTCGCGGACGTCGGGGTGGGGGTCGGCGGCCAGAGTGGTGAGGAGTTCGCGCGTGCCGGGGGTGGACCAGTTGTAGGCGGCCCATGCGACTGCTTCGCGGACGTCGGGGTGGGGGTCGGCGGCCAGGGCGGTGACGAGCCCGCGCGCGCCGGGCGTGGACCAGGCGTTGAGGGCCTGGACGAGGGCTTGGCGGACTTCGGGGGCGGGGTGGTCGGCCAGGTGGGCCACGCGCTCGACGGGGCCCCGGCGGCGCAGGGAGAACCAGTGGAGGGTGTCGCGGAGCCGGGCGGGGTCTCCCGGGGTGCCGGCGGCGTCGATGCGGGCGAGGAGGACGCGTGCGGGTGGGGGCGGGCCGTCCAGGGGGTGCGGATTGCGTTCGCGCAGGCGGCGGCTGCCGTACCCGCCGAGGACCCGGCACCCGTAGCACGTGCAGGGGCGGGTGCCGTGGGCGTCCGGGACGTAGCGCCAGCCGGTGACCTGCGGGGCGGTGCGGATCCGGTGGATCTCGCGGGAGGCCACGGCGCGGGAGAGGAAGACCTCCCAGCCGCGCGGGTCCGGCAGCGCGCGGATCCGGTGCACGGCCTCGGCGGCCGTCATCGGGAGCTGGGCGTCCTTGGCGCGGTCCCGGTAGTGGCCGGCCAGGACCGGTTCGTCGTCGGGCAGGCGGACGTGCACCGCGACGAGCCCGCCCGGCCTGCCGAACCGGGCCAGCTCGCGCAGCCACTGGTGGGTCAGGGTGTACGAGGGCAGGACGGGGAAGCAGTACACGCCGCGCGCGCCGCCCTGGCCGCGGCTGTCGGCCCGGATGCCTGCGCGGCGGACCCGCGGTGCGTCCGCGGTCGAGGTCAGGTGCACGAACATCGCCATGGGGCGGCATCGTAGCGACCGCTCCCCGGCCGCTTCGAATGGATTTACGGCCGGGCGGCGCGTTGCTCGATCAGGGCCGCCAGGCCGTCCAGGATCCGGGCGAGGCCGAAGTCCAGGGCGTTGTCCCGGCCGCCCGGTTCGGCCATCGCGGCGGCGAGGGCGGGGTAGTCGTCGGCATGCTGCTGGACCAGCCCGCCCAGGATGGTCAGGAGTCGGGCCTCGGGGGAGCCCTCCGCCCCGGCGGCGCGCGCCTGCTGGACGATGCCGCGGACGTGTCCGGCGAGCAGGACGGCGGCGTCCATGCGCTCGGCGCCGGTCAGACCGTGGCCGTCCAGGGCGGACACGACCCGCTCCAGCCAGGCGAGTTCTTTCGGGCCCATCACGCGGGGTCCGACGGTGGCGTCGAGCAGCCACGGGTGGGCGACGAACGACCGTGTCAACTCCCGCGCCCAGGTGGCGAGGTGGTCCCGCCAGTGACCGTCCGCCGGTCCGGCCGGCGGCTCGGCCACAGCGAACTCGACCATCAGTGCGACGAGTTCGGCCTTGCCGGGGACGTACCGGTAGAGCGCCATCTTCGTGTAGTCGAGCAGTCCGGCGACGCGCTGCATCGAGACGGCGCCGAGGCCTTCCGTGTCCGCGACCTCGATGCCCGCCGCGGCGATCCGCTCCAGGCTGAGGGCCGGCTTCGGCCCGCGCGTGGGCTTGGCCGGCGGGCCCCAGAGGAGCCGGACGGTCTCGTTCGCCGGCTCGTCCACGTCTGCCGCCACGTCCGCTCCTCGGGCTCTTGCGTCCGGAATCAACTGTGTCTACCGTACACAGCAATGTAACTGTGTCTGATGGACGCAGTTGTGGACTCGTTCCGGACGGAGTGGTTTCCCGTGAGCACCAAGGTCCTGATCTCGGGCGCGAGCATCGCCGGCCCTGCCCTCGCCCACTGGCTCGGCCGGTACGGCTTCGACGTCACCGTCGTCGAGCTGGCCCCCGCGCTGCGCGGCGGCGGGCAGGACGTCGACTTCCGTGGCGCGACCCACCTGACCGTGCTGGAACGGATGGGCGTGCTCGACGAGCTGCGCGCGCTCGGCACCGGTGGCAGTCCGATCACCTTCGTCGGCCCGGACGGGCGCAGGCTCCTCCACCTGCCCGCCGAGTTCGCTGGCGGCGACGTGGAGGTCCCGCGCGGTGAGCTGGCCCAACTGCTGCACCGGCGCAGCTCCGACCGCGCCGAGTACGTCTTCGGGGACTCGATCACCGCGCTGGAGGAGACGCCGAACGGAGTCCGGGTGGCCTTCCGGCGCGGCGCGGAGCGCGAGTTCGACCTGGTGATCGGGGCCGATGGGCTGCACTCCACCGTCCGGCGCCTCGCTTTCGGCCCCGAGGATCGGTACGTCCGCCACCTCGGCTACTACGCGGCCACCTGGCAGTTGCCCAACGACACCGGCCTGGCGCCCGGTTCGGTCGGGCTGAACGTGCCCGGCCGGCTCGCCGCGGTCGGTGCCGACCACCGCGACCCGACCCGGGCCGGCGCCTTCTTCCTCTTCGCGTCCCCCGAGCTCGTCCACGACCGCCACGACCCGGGGCAGCAGAAGGAATTCGTCCGGTCCGCGTTCGACGGCCTGGGCTGGGAGGTGCCCCGGCTCCTGGAGAGCCTACGGGCCGCGCCCGAGCTGTACTTCGACTCGATCAGCCGGGCCGACGTCCCCGCGTGGTCGACCGGGCGGATCGGCCTGCTCGGCGACGCGGCCTGCGGCGCCACCATCGGCGGGATGGGCACCGGCACCGCCGTCGTGGCCGCGTACGTCCTCGCGGGCGAGCTGGCCCGGGCGCGCGGCGACCACTGCACCGCCTTCGCCCGCTACGAGCGCCTGCTGCGCGGCTATGCCCAGGGGTGCCAGAAGGGCGGGGACCGCACCGGCCCGTTCCTGGCGCCGCGCACCGCCGCCGGCCTGCGAGTGCGCAACGCGCTGCTGAACCGGCGGTGGGTGCTGGACCGGATGCTGGCGCTGGGAAAGCAGGTGAGCAGTGTCGAGCTGCCGGACTACGAGGCCGAGTCGGCGGTCGGGCGCTGAGGTCGGCCGGCGGAAGGGCGGTCAGCGGAGGGGCGGTCAGCGCAGTGGTGTGATGCGGGCGCCGTTGTCCAGGACGGCTTCGACCTGGGCGGTCGTGGGGGCCGGGCGTTCGAGGGCGAGGGTGTGGTCCGGGGCGGGGCGGTCGGCGGACCAGTCGGGGCCCTTGACGGTGAGCCGGGTGACGCGGCGGCTGCCGGCGGCGAGGAGGAACTCGGTGCCCTGCGGGGAGCGCCACCACGTGGAGCCGACGGTGTCCTGCTCGAAGCGGCTGCACGCCCGGCCCTGGCCGCCGCCGGTGCGCTGGGGGCCGCGGGCGGAGGGCAGCAGGACGGTGGTGGCGGCGCTGCCGTCGCCGTTCCAGCGGTCGGCGCGCAGGCACGTCCAGGCCGCGGTGCCCGCGTTCTGCGGCAGGGGCTGGACGGCGAACGCCCAGAGTTCGAGCTGTTTGACACCGGGTGTGGCGTCCGGGACGGCACACCCGCCGTGCGCCCAGGCGACGAGCGCGTCCGGCCCGGTGGCCTCGCGCGGTGCGCGCGCAGGGCCGGGGCCGCCGGTGGGGGTGGGGGTGCCCTGGGCGGGCGGCGGGGTGTAGGTGAGGTGGGCGGGCACGAGGCCGCCGACGTCGGCGAGGAGGAAGGTGTGCTTCTCGGCGACCACGGGGGAGGAGTGCAGCTGGAGCACGGTGGCACCCTGGCAATCGGAGAGGGCGCCGGTCGGCGCCGCCGCGGTGATGCCGTCCGGGTGGTCCAACGCGCGTGCGGGGGCGTCGGGTTGGTCGATCCGTCGGGTCTCGGCGGCGTCCACCCAGGGGGCCAGGAGGTAGCGGGCGGTGGTGCCCTGGCGGCGCAGCACGACGGCGCCCGCCGTCGTCACGTCGGAGTCGTCGGCGCGGGCGAGGTCCAGGCCGCCGCCGGGGCCGTCGGTGTAGCGGGCGAGGTGCGGGCCGTCGTACAGGACGACGACGGCGGTGCCGTCCACCGTGCCGGCGAACAGCAGGCTCGGCGTGGTGGCGGGCGGGGTGGCGTCGGCGCCGGGCTCGACGCGGGTCCGGGCGCCGGGGTGGGTCCAGGCGGCGAGGGCGCGGCCGAGCAGGGCGTCGTCGTCGCGGCGGTCGCCGCGCGCGGGCCAGGCGGTGAAGTCGAGCCGGGCGGTGTGCTGCCACTGGTCGGCCGGGACGTGGCCGAGCTTGGCCGGGTCGACGACCGAGCCGGCCGGGGCGACGACCAGCGGGCGGCTCGGCGGGGTGACGCCGGAGCCGCCGCCGAGGACGGCCGCGGTGGTGGTGAGGCCGAGGACGGCCACGGCGAGTGCGGCGGTGCGGGCGCGGCGACGGCGCAGCAGGTCGGTGGCCTGGACGCGGACGGCGCACGGGTCGAAGGCGGGCGGTTCCGTGTCCGCGCGCAGGCAGGCAACGGCCTCGATCGCGTCCTCCGGGCGCTCGACTCCCGCACGGCGCAGGACCTCCGCCACGCGCTCCGGCGTGAGCTCCTCGACCGCGCGCAGGGCGAACGCCACCCGCGCCGGCGCGGCGAGCCCGGCGAGCGCCCGGTCCAGCTCCGCGTCCGCCTCGTCGCCGTGCGGGGTGAACAGCCGCAGTCCCCACGCGCGGGGTGCCAGCAGCCGGTGGGCGGGGTGCGGGCGCAGGGCGGCGAGCAGGACGCGGTGGCGGAGCTCGCCGTAGACGGGGCCGTCGTCGACGCCGTCCGCCGGACCGGAGCGGCGGGTCCAGCGGGACGGCAGCGCGCGCTGGACGGCGGCGTGTGCGGCGAGCACCCGGCTGTGCCGGTCGCGGTCGGCGGGCAGGGCGAGGTAGGCGAGCCGGGCCAGCCGCCGGTAGTGGCGCACCAGGGCGGCCTCGGCCTGGGCCACCGGGTGCCGGGACGGCTGCGCGGCGGTGTCTGTCGGTCCTGCCAACGGGCCCTCCCCGGAGCATGATCGTGTCGTGGTGGACGGTCCAACGAGTCGATCATGTGATGGTTGCGCCGTTCGGGCCGGCGGATCGCCGTTCGGGCAGGCGGACCGGTGCGCGGGGCCCGGGACGAGGGCCCGGCCCTCCGCTGTCGGCACCGCGTTCGGACCGGGGGCCGTAGGTCCCACCCGTTCGGCCCCTTGGCCCCTGGCGATCGCCGCCGTCGGGGGCCATGCTGCGGGTACCGGCCGGAAGGAACCGTCCGGAGGAACCCGTTGGACGAGGTGAACCTGCGTTGCGGCATGCCACCGTCGAATCAGTGATGACCAGCCCGGTGGTCCGGGTCGCGCCCGAGACCGGCTTCCGGGAGATCGTCGCGCTGCTGACCGACTACGACATCACCGGCGTGCCGGTGGTCGACGCCGACGGCCGGCCGCTGGGCGTCGTTTCCGAGGCGGACCTGCTGCGCACCCTCGCCGCCCAGGAGGACACGGGCAGCCTGTTGCCGGCCCCGGAGTCGGCGCAGGCGGGGCCCGGCGGCACCGTCACGGCGGCGGACCTGATGACGACGCAGCCGGTCTGCACCACGCCCGGCACCAGCGTCGTCGCGGCGGCCCGGCTGATGAGCCGGCACGGGCTGAAGCGCCTGCCGGTGCTGGACGAGGACGGCCGCGTGATCGGCATGGTGAGCCGCGGGGACCTCCTGCGGGTGTTCCTGCGCGAGGACCGGGTGATCCGGCGCGAGATCGTCGAGGAGGTGCTCGGGCGGATCGACGGCGTCAGCCCGGCCGAGATCGGCGTGGAGGTGGACCAGGGCCGGGTGGTGCTCAGCGGCACCGTGCCGGAGCCGCACCTCGTGCCGATCGTGCTGAACCTGTGCCGCTCGGTGGACGGCGTGGTGTCGGTGACCGACCGGCTCGACTCCGGGGGCGCGACAGCCGTCGTCGGTTGATGGTTCGCCGTCAACTCCGGGTGGGAAAGCTGGAGTTGACGGTGCCCGTGGGAAGGGCCCGGATAGCCCGGTTCACCTCCGCATACTGCGGAGCGTATCGGGTAACTCACTCTGTGTGCCCGGCGGGCAGGACTGCCGGGTCGGCGGAGCACCGGGGAGGCGGCCGTGGCAGTCGTGTTCGACGCGGACTTCACTTCGACCAGGCAGTGGATCGCCGGGCGCAGCAGCGCGTATCCCCGGATGGGGCCGACGAACCGGAGCGACCACAAACTCGACTACCTCAGCCGCTCGTACTGCCCCGGGGGCGTTTTCACGGCTGCCCGCCGGCACGCGGGCGGGCTGTGGACGTGCAGCCTGCTGACCACCGAGGGCAGTCCCGAGGGCTTCCAGGTCCGCACCGGGGACGAGCTGTTGGCGCTCGTCACGCTGCCCGTCGACGTCGGCGCGTGGCCGGCGATCTGGACCTGGCGGGACGGCGGCAACGAGGTGGACGTCTTCGAGTACCACCCGGACCACCCTGACCTCCTGGAGGTCTCCAACCACGTCCGCGGCGGGTTCCGGTACTGGCACGGCGAGGGCAGCGGCATCGGCCCGGGCGCGACCTTCGGGATGCGCGTGGTGTTCGGCGCGCACTCGGTGGACTGGTACGTCGGGGACGAGCTCGTGTACGCCGACCTGCACGGGGTCGGGGCGGGCTGGCACGCGTACCTGATCGTCAACCTGTCGGTGGCGGACGGGGTGTACCACGACCGGCCGGCGGTCGGCGGGCCGGACCGGCTCAGCTGGGTGTGCCACAGCCTGACCGTGGAGAGATGAGCCCCGGAGCCGTCGGGGTGTTCGGGGCGTTCAGCTCGGTCGGTGTTCGGGCGGGAACGTGGCGATGATCGGACCGCGCGGGCCGGAGCGCTGGAACCAGACGACCCGGCGATGCCGGCCGATGTGCGCGGGGTGCGTCACGTAGAGGTCGTCGCGCGGGGCGGTCTCGTTGCCCGGCGCGAGGGCCGCGTCCACGGCGTCGGCGGCGATCGTGTCCAGCAGCGCGCGGGCGGTGGCCTCGGCGGCGGCCGGGGCGATGGCGAGCTCGGTGAGCTCGGCCCACAGCGCGGCGGAGACGTACGAGATCGGCGAGTGGCCGAGCGCGGGGTGCGGGCGGCCGTCCGGGTGGCGGCGGAGCACCCCTGCGGCGACGAGCTGCTCGGCGGAGCGCTCGCCGGCCGGTGTGTGGTGGTCCATGGGCCGAACGCTACCCCGGCCCGGAGCGCCGGTGGCGCCGGAACGTTTTCTCACGCTTTCCTCAGCGCACTTCGGGGGTCCGCGGGCGCACGATGGTGGTACTGGCGACAGTCACCTCGACAGGCCCGCCGTGGCCGGAGGAGGAGGTCCCGATGAGGCACTGGCACGGGTACGTGCACCACGGGCTGGGCGGCTGGGGCATCGGCCTGATGGTGCTCGTGATGCTGCTGGTCCTGGTGCTGCTGGTGCTCGCCGCCGTCGCCCTGTCCCGGTACGTCTCGCGCTCGCACCGGCCGCTGCCGCAGGGTGCGGCCGCCGCCGGAGCGCCTCGCGCGGGGATGACGGGGCCGACCCCGGAGCAGCTGCTCGCGGAGCGGTTCGCCCGCGGGGAGATCGACGCGGACGAGTACCGGCTCAGACTGGACACGTTGCGGTCCGCGAACGGGCCGGGTCCGGGGCCGGGCGGGTGAGGCGGGGGTACGGGCCGGGGCCCGCCGCATCGGGGGTGTGCGGCGGGCCCCGGAGGTCCGTGGCGGCGGTTCGCCGCGGCTGCCCGCTGCCGTGATCGGGTGATCGGGCGGGGCGGCGGCCGGACGGCTACTCGACGACGAGCTCGACCGGGATGTTGCCGCGGGTGGCGCGGGAGTACGGGCACACCTCGTGCGCCTGCTTGACCAGCAGCTCGCCGTTCTCGCCCGCGAGCGACTCGGGCAGCTCGACGCGCAGCACGACGGAGAGGCCGAAGCCGGCGCCGTCCTTGCCGATGGAGACCTCGGCGGTCACCGAGACCTCGCTGGTGTCGACCCGGGCCTGCCGGCCGACCAGGCCCAGCGCGCTGGCGAAGCAGGCCGCGTAGCCGGCCGCGAACAGCTGCTCCGGGTTGGTGCCCTGTCCGCTGCCGCCGAGTGCGGGCGGCATCGCCAGGGCGAGGTCCAGCTGTCCGTCGGAACTGACGGCGCGGCCCTCACGGCCGTTCGCGGTGGCGGCTGCGGTGTAGAGCGCGTCCATGATGCGTTCCCTTCTGCTGTTCCTGCTGGTCTGCTTCTTCCGGCTTCGCTCCCGCAGCGGTGCTCCGCTGCGGCGTCCTGCCGATGACAAGTAGAGCACGCAATTCAATTGCGCACAACTAAATCGCGTGAACCCGATCGGTACCATGGGTGCATGACCACGCCTCCCGGACACCCCGCCGCGTCGGACGAGCGCCTGCTCCGCCTCGACCAGCAGATCTGCTTCTCGCTGAACGCGGCCTCCCGCGCCTTCGGCGGCGTCTACCGGGTGCTGCTCAAGGACCTCGGGCTCACCTACCCGCAGTACCTCGTCATGCTCGTCCTGTGGGAGGACGGCGAACTGCCGGTCAAGCGGATCGGCGAGCGCCTGCGGCTGGACTCCGGCACGCTGTCGCCGCTGCTCAAGCGGCTGGAGGCGGCCGGCCTGGTGCGCCGCGAGCGCAGCCCGGAGGACGAGCGGTCGGTGACCGTCGCGCTCACCCCGGAGGGTGTCGCGCTGCGCGAGCGCGCCGGGCAGGTGCCGCGCCGGCTGCTCACCGCGACCGGGATGCCCGTCGAGGACCTCGCCGCGCTGCGCGTCCTGCTGGACCAGGTGACCGCGGCGCTGGACTCGGCGGCCGTCGAACCGGTCGAGTAGGCGCGGCCCGGCCCGGCGCGGTCGGCCGAGTGGGCTGGCGCGCCGCGGGTCAAGTCGGCGAAACCCTTGAGTGTGATCTGCGTCACTGTCTCGTCGGGCCGGTAGGCCGGACGGGCCGGAACCGGCAGGTCAGCGCGGGTGTCCGGAAGTGAACGGAAGCGGTCGATTATTGCCCACCGCTTCGGGTCAACAACCCGCTGCTCCGGGACGGTTACACCACGAGCCCCCCGCGGGGCCGTCGGCGTGCCAACCGGTGGGCCGGCCGACCGACTCACCGAAAAGGGGAAGCGCGTGCCGACCACCCCCGGGCCGGGCGAGGAGCACGACGTGCGGACGGACCCGCTCGACGGCCTTCCGGCCGACTTCGAGGCCTTCTTCACCCGCGAGAACCCCGGCTACCTCCGGTACGCGCAGCAGCGGCTGCGCCACCGCGAGGACGCGCAGGACGCCGTCCAGAACGCCGGTGCCGTGCTCTACCAGAACTGGCGCAGGGCCCTGGCCAGCGCCGATCCGCGGGCCTTCGCGTTCAAGGTCCTCAAGGACGCGATCGTGGACGTCCTGCGCGAGCGCCACCGCGCCGAGCGCAAGCGGCTCCGGGTGATCGCCCAGCGGCGCCCCGACACCAGCCAGGACGAGCTGGAGGAACTCGCCGAACTCGACGCCCTGGACTGGGCGATGGACGAACTCGCGCGCAGCGCCCCGGTCCAGGCCGACGTCGTCCGGCTGCGGCAGGCGGGCCTCTCCTACCCGGACATCGGCCGCGCGCTCGGCATCGCGCACACCACCGCCCGCACCTACTACAGCCTCGGGCGGCGGCACCTGGAGTACCTGCTGGAGCACGCCAGTGGCGGCGAGTCGGGCGAGGGGCGGGCGGCGGAATGAACCTCGGCGACCTGCTGCGGGCGGACTCCGCCGGGCTGGAGAGGGAGTTCCGCGACCACGACCCGGCGGACTTCACCCGGCGCCTCGCCGACCGGCTCGCGGCCGACGGCCCGGAGGGCGGGCGCCCGGCCGCCGAGCGGCCGGGCACGGGCCGGGACCGCACCGTCCGCCCGGCCGCCGGCCGCCGCACCGGCGCGGCCCGCCGGGACGGCGCGGGGCGCGCGGAACTCCGGCGCGACCTGCGGCACTTGTGCTGGGGCGTGGCGGGCACGGTCGAGCCGTGCGAACTCGCGCTGGACCTGGAGCTCGCCGAGAAGGCCGCCTTCCGGACCCTCGGCTGCCTGCTCTACGGCATGGACCGCACCGCCGACGCCGTGTTCTGGTGGCGGATCGCCGCGCAGTACGGCGACCAACTCGCGGTCCACTGCCTGGCGGTGCACTACGCGGCCGAGGGCGAGGACGGCGACGCGGCCCGCTGGGCCGTCCAGGCGCAGGACCTCAGCGCCCCGGGCCGGCTGCCCGCCCTCGCCCCCGACGTGCGGCCGGACGGGGCCGCGGAGCTGGTGCGGCTGCTGGCGGAACGTTTCGACGGCGAGATCGTGCTGACGCTCCGGGAGATACCGGCCGCGGTGAGCCCACGGGCGGACGACGGCCGGCTGGGCGTGCGGGCGGTGCGGGGGAGGGGGCCGGCGCGGATCCGCTGACGACGACGGCCCCCACCCGCCCGCACGTGACGTGGGGGCGGGCGGGGGCCGATGGCCGTGGGCAGCCGGTGGCTAGCCCTTCTTGGAGATGAAGTCGAACAGGCCGGCCGCCACGTCGTCCAGGTACGGACCGGCCTGGTACTTCAGCGCGTCGTTGCCGACCGACACGTTGCTGACCAGGGCCGGCTTGCCGTCCTTGGTCGACAGCCAGCCGCCGCCGCTCGAACCGCCGGTCATCGAGCAGCCGATCGCCAGCATCGGCGGGCGCGACGGGTCGAAGGACATCCGGGACGGCTTGCCGCCTGGGCAGTGGTTCAGCTCCAGCCCGTCGAACGGGGGAGCGGCCGGGTAGCCGTAGTTGGTGATGTTGAGCTGGTCGCGCGGGGCGTTGAACCAGACCGGCACCGCGCCGCCGACCGTCTCCTCCAGCGACTTGCCCGTGTCGTTCTCCGGCTTCACCCGCAGGATCGCGAAGTCGTACTGGGCGGCCGGGCCGACCTCGCCGCCCTCGGCCTCCCAGACCGGGGAGGTCACGTGGTTGACGGCGCCCCACTCGCCGTACGGCGCGTACTGCGAGACGTCGGTCGGACGCTTGCCGCCGCTGACGGCGCCGCCCGCGTTGAAGTCCGGGATGAAGACGATGTTCTCGTTGAACGTCGAGCCCTTGCCCTGGTGGGCGCAGTGCCCGGCGGTCCACACCAGGTTGCTCTTGCCCGGGTGCGCCGGGTCGGCGACCACGGTGCCCGAACACACGTAGTGCTGGCCGAGCTTGCCCGGGTCGAGGGTCGCGGCGCCGGGCTTGTCGAAGAAGATCTTCCCGAACACGGCCAGGTTCTTGGCGTACGGGTGGGCGTCCGCCTGGGCCTCGACGCTCTGCGGCGGGGCGTCGTTGCCGCCGTCGGCGGGCGGCTGGGTGCTCGCGCCGGTGGGCTGCGCGGTCGGCTGCGGGGCCTGGGTGGGCTGGCCGGTGGGCGTGGTCGCCGGCGGCTTCAGCTGGTCGACCGGCTTGGCGGCGAGGAGCTTCTCGACGGTCCAGTAGCCCTTGGCGACGGCCGGGGCCGCGTAGTCCTTGGCCCACTTCTCCCAGTCAGCGGTCTTCCACTTCTTGAGGTCGTCGAGGTTGGCCGGCAGCCCGAGCCCGGGCGCCTTGCCGCTCGCGGCGGCGGTGGCCGTGGCGCTCGTGGCGGCCGCGGTCGCGGCCGTGGTGGCCGCCGCGTCACTGGAGCTGTTGTCCGGCCCGCAGGCGGAGGTGGCGAGGAGCGTCAGCGTCAGCGTGGACGCCGCGAGGGCGGCGCGCGCGGTGCGCTGGGTACGACGTATCGATGACATGGACGTTCGTGTCCCCCGTGGATGTCGGCCCGGCGTCGTAACGGCAGCGCCGGGTATTGCGCAGAGGAGTATGTCATCAACCGTCAGACCCGCGCACATTCGGTCGAAGTGGTGGATACGGGCCACCTCGCGGCTCTTGGGGGAGCGGCGTCGTTCGGGAACGGCGGGTCTGCTCGGCTCGCGCGGGGGCTGCGGGCTCGCGCGGGGGCTGCCCGGCTCGCGCGGGGTCTGCTCGGCTCGCGCGGGTTCAGGCGAGGCCGGTGAGGGCGTCGCCGAGGTAGGTGGTGCCGAGGACGGCCAGGACCGTCGTCGTGATCGCGGTGTGGTGGGCGGACATCCAGGCCTTCCACTCGCCCAGGGTGCGCGCGGAGCCGTCGCGGCCCAGGAGGTGCACCGCGAGCGGCAGCAGCGTGCACAGCGAGGCGATGAGCACCATCAACGTGCCGGCCACCGCCTTGCCCGCGCCGCTCGTCGGGCTCGCGGCGACGGAGGCGGCGCCGCCGACGGCCAGGACGACGTCCTTCGGGCTCGCGGCGGCGAGGGCCGCCCCGAGACGGGCCGATCGACCCGCGGTGAAGCGGCGCACCGAGCGCATCCAGCCCGGCGGCGCGTTGACGTGGCCCTCGCGCGGCCGGTCCCGCCACTGCCCGAGCGCCAGCAGCACGAGCAGCGTGCCCAGCGCGAGCTTGAGCCAGGACGACCAGGTGGGCTCGCCGCCGGGGGCCGGCCTGCTGCCGGCCGTCACGACGGCCGTCACGACGACCGCCACGATCGCACCCAGGGCGGCCGCCCGGCCCACCGTCAGGGCGAGCGCGTTGGCGCGACCGCGCCGAGCGGCCAGCATGAGGATCGCCGCGATCAGCGGACGCGGGCCGATCGCGATGCCCGCGGCCGACGCCAGCATCGCACCGACTGCCTCACCCATCCCCGCTCCCGCTCTGGACGACGGGGTCCTCCTCCGTCCATGGTCCGCCCCGGGCCGCCGTGGGCACAACGTCGGCGCGACGTCGGCACGACACCGCCACGACGCCGGCACGCGTCTTGCGCGGGTACGCGCGGGCGGCTTCGGACACGGCCGAGGGCCGTGGCACACGCGGTGCCACGGCCCTCGGGCGGGGGAGTGCGGGGATCAGTCGTTGCCGGACTCGATGGCCGCCTGGTCGAGCGCGGTGGCCTCGGCCGCGACCGCCCCGGCGTCCTGGCTGGCTGCTGCGATCGGCGCCGCGCCGCCCGGGGCGAGCTTGCCGATCAGGCCGCTCCAGGGGGCGAGCTGACCGTGCGTGGCGTACTGCTCCAGCTTGCTGCGGGAGTCGGCGATGTCGAGGTTGCGCATGGTCAGCTGGCCGATGCGGTCGTCCGGGACGAACGCGGCGTCCACGCTGCGCTCCATCGACAGCTTCTCGGGGTGGTAGCTGAAGTTCGGGCCCTGGGTGTCGAGCACCGAGTAGTCCTGGCCGCGGCGCAGGCGCAGGGTCACGCTGCCGGTGACGGCCTGGCCGACCCACTTCTGCAGGCTGTCGCGCAGCATGAGCGCCTGCGGGTCGAACCAGCGGCCCTCGTACAGCAGCCGGCCGAGGCGGCGGCCCTGGGCGTGGTAGGTGGCGAGGGTGTCCTCGTTGTGGATGGCGTTGAGCAGTCGCTCGTAGGCGGTGTGCAGCAGGGCCATGCCGGGCGCCTCGTAGATGCCGCGGCTCTTGGCCTCGATGATGCGGTTCTCGATCTGGTCGGACATGCCGAGCCCGTGCCGGCCGCCGATGCGGTTGGCCTCGTGCACCAGCTCGACGTCGTCGGCGAACACCCGCCCGTTGATCCGCACCGGGCGGCCGAACTCGAACTCGACGGTGACGTCCTCGGCCGGGATGTCGACGGACTGGTCCCAGAACGGCACGCCCATGATCGGGGCGACGATCTCGATCGAGGCGTCCAGGTACTCCAGGCGCTTGGCCTCGTGGGTGGCGCCCCAGATGTTGGCGTCGGTGGAGTAGGCCTTCTCGGCGGAGTCGCGGTAGGGCAGGTCGCGCTCGGCGAGCCACTCGGACATCTCCTTGCGGCCGCCCAGCTCGGAGACGAACCGCTGGTCCAGCCACGGCTTGTAGATCCGCAGGCTGGGGTTGGCGAGCAGGCCGTAGCGGTAGAACCGCTCGATGTCGTTGCCCTTGTAGGTGGAGCCGTCGCCCCAGATCGAGACCTCGTCCTCCTGCATGGCGCGGACCAGCAGGGTGCCCGTCACGGCACGGCCGAGCGGGGTGGTGTTGAAGTACGTCTGCCCGGCCGAGCGGATGTGGAAGGCGCCGCACGCGAGCGCGGCCAGGCCCTCCTCGACCAGCGCGGCCCGGCAGTCCACGAGGCGGGCCTGCTCGGCGCCGTAGGCGCGGCCGCGCGCGGGCACGTCGGAGAGGTTCGGCTCGTCGTACTGGCCGATGTCCGCCGTGTACGCGTAGGGGACGGCGCCGTGCTCGCGCATCCACGCGACCGCGACGGAGGTGTCCAACCCACCGGAGAATGCGATGCCGATCCGTTCACCGACCGGCAGCTTGCTCAAGACCTTCGACATGCGTGCACCCCTGGACCCGCGGCGCGCGGGCCTTCGAACTAGCGACGTGTGGGACGTTTCGGCACTGGTGTCCGACGCCGTCACCCTGGCATAGGTTTGCAGAGTAGCGCAAGACAATACGAAAGTGGCGGCCGGGTCCGCCCGGCGGACCGGTGCCGTCGGGCGGGGTCGCGGCGGTGGTCGGTGCCGTCGGGCGGGGCCGCGGTGGTGGTCGCCGGGGTCAGGACTTGCGGCCGACGCCCGCGTACATCCAGCGGGTGGTGTTCGCGGTGGAGCCGTCCGGGCGCCAGAGCGGGACGAAGTCGACGCCGGGCTCCAGCAGCTCCCAGCCGTCGAAGAAGGCCTCGACCTCGGCCCGGCCGCGCCCGTTGATCCGGGACGTCGCGTTCTGCCAGGTCTTGCCGACCTCCTCGGCCCGCTGCGGGTTGCCCTCGGCGGTGCTGTGCGACACCAGCAGGTGGCTGCCCGGGGCGACTCTCTCGCGCACGGCCCGGACGGCGGACGCGGCCTGGGCGTCGTCGACGAAGTGCAGGACGGCGAGCATGAGCACGGCGACGGGCTGGGACAGGTCGATCAGGGAGCGCAGTTCGGAGCGGTCCAGCAGTTCCTCGATGTCCCGGAGGTCGCCGGTCAGGACGGTGGTGCTGCGGTTGTCCGCGAGCAGGGCCCGGCCGTGGGCGAGGACGATGGGGTCGTTGTCGATGTACACGACGCGCGCGTCCGGGGCGAGTTCCTGGGCGACCTCGTGGACGTTGCCGCGGGCGGGCAGGCCGGAGCCGATGTCGATGAACTGCCGGACGCCGGCCTCGACGCAGAGCCGCACGGCGCGGCGCAGGAAGGCGCGGTTCTCGCGGGCCGCCTGCGGGATGTCGGGCGCGGCGGCGATGGCGTGCTCGGCCGCGGCCCGGTCCGAGGGGAAGTTGTCCTTGCCGCCGAGCCAGTAGTCGTAGATCCGCGCCGGGTGCGGGCGGTCCGTCCGGAGATCGGTCGGGACGTCCGTCCCACTGGTGCCGTCGGTGTTGAACATCCGGTCCCCTCCACTGTGCTGAGCGGCTGTCATCCGGCGGGGCGGTGCAGCCAATCGAACGTCCGCGCATGATAGCGGCCGAGCTGCGGCGGGAGGTGAACCGCGGGTGCCCGTCGACTATCCGGCGGCCGCGCGGTGGAGGCGCCTGGGGGCGGCTCCGGCGGGTGCCCGGACGGCGCGCTTGCGCAGCCAGGGCCGGCGGGAGGCCAGCACGCCGAGGGCGAGGGCGATGAGGTGGCCCGCGTCGGCGAGTTCCTGGTCCACGGCCCAGGCCGCGGCGAGGGCGACGGCGAGCGCCGGAAGGCCGTACCGGCGCAGAGGCCTGGGGCCGAGGGCGAGCAGACAGGAGCCGGTGGCGACGAGGCCGTAGCTGATCCCGACGTCACGGGCGCGGGAGAGCGCGCCCGGGATGCCGGTGGTGATCATGACCCACATCGCGCCCTCGGTGAGCAGCGTGGCGCCGAGGTGCCCGAAGGCGAAGACGGCGCCCGCCCGGAGCGCGCCCCACCGCCACTCGGCGAGGCCGAGCACGGCGACGACGGCGGCGATCCCGGCCCAGGCGGGGACGCCGTCGACCACGAGCCCGCTGGTGAAGAGGGTCCACCACTTGCCGACTTCCATGTGGTGGACGTTGCTGCTGTTGTGCCGGACGAAGCGGGCCCGGCCGGCGTGACTCTGGCTCGCGAGCCAGGCGGCGGTCGCGGTCAGCAGCAGGACGTAGACGGTGGTCAGGCGCAGCCGCGCCAGCACGCGCAGCACCTTGTCGCCGCGGTCTTCCATCGTGCCTTCCGCCTTCGTCGTCCGACCGAAGCCCCGTGTCGGGCCCCTGCCGGTGTCCGGCAGTACGTTGGCAGCCTATCGGCGTGCGGAGGGTGCTCCGTCCCGTGCGGGCGGGCTCAGGTCGCGAGGCCGGGGAGCACCTCGGCGTGCGGGAGGCGGGCCAGTGCGGGGCCCGGCAGGATCAGCTTGCCCCGGCGTCGGCCGCTGCCGATGAGCACGTGTGGGGCCTTGGCCACGGCCTCGTCGATCAGCAGGGGCCAGTGGGCGGGCAGTCCGACGGGGGTGATGCCGCCGTACTCCATGCCCGTCTCGGCGACGGCGGTGTCCATCGGCGCGAACGACGCCTTGCGCGCCCCCAAGTGCCTCCGCACCACCTGGTTGACGTCGAGCCGGGTGGTCGCGAGGACGACGGCGGCGGCCAGCGTGACCTCACCGCCGCGCTTGGCGGCGACCACCACGCAGTTCGCCGAGTATTCGAGCGGTGTCCCGTAGGTCTCGCAGAAGACGGCGGTGTCCGCCTTGTCGGGGTCGGTGTCCACGTACAGCACCGAGCGCGCCGCCTCCTGGCCGTCTTCGTGGGCGTCCCAGTTCTTCAGCGCGTCCGCGACGGGCGCTGCGAGTTCGTCGTGGACGTCGAGCGCCGCGCGGACGACGGGGAACCTGCCGAAGGGCGGGACGATCTGCTCGCTCATGGCCCGACCCTACCGAACCGCCGTCCGCGGGAGCGCGATCCGCTTCCGGGGACGGCAGTCCGGCGGTCGTGTCGGTTCCAGGGGTTCGCGGGGGTGATTCGTGGGGGTGAATCGTGGGGGTGAATCGCGGGGTGGTGATCAGGTGTCGGTGCGCTGGGCGACGCAGAGGATGTTGCCCTCGCTGTCCTTGAACCAGGCGGCGCGCATGTCGTCGCGCTCGGCGACGCCGTCGACGGTCTTCAGGCCGGGGAAGTCGTACTCCTCGAACGTGATGCCGCGCTCGCGCAGGGCGGCCATCTCGCCGTCGAGGTCGCCGACCTTGAAGCTGGCGAGCGTGTGGGCGGACTGGCCGCCGCTGGGGGTGTGGTAGATCGTGAACTCGGTGCCGCCACAATCGCACGTGAGCTGCTCCTCGTCCTCCCTGGTGAGCTTGAGGCCGAGCACGTCCGTGTAGAAGGCCTTGGCGCGGCCGAGGTCGGTGGCGGGGATGACTGCCTGCAGCGGTCCGTCTCCAAGCATGGTGGTTCGCCTCCTCCTGATTACCAGGCTAGGGAGGTGCGGGCGTGGCCGCGCGGCGGGCGGAGCGCCGCTGCGGGGTGTGCGCGGGGTGTCGCCGGGACGTCGCGCAGCGTGGGCGCGCACGCGCTCCGGCGACGCTTCACGCTGCCGGTGGCCACTCCGCCGGCACCCGTTCCAGGACACCCGCGCCGAATAGCTCGTACAACGGCAGCGTCTCCAGGTGGACGTAACCGATGTGGCAGTCACAGACCGGCAACGGGCAGGCGCGGGAGCGGAGTCGGGCGCGGTAGCTGCCGTCGTAGAGGTTCCCGAGGACCTCCCGGACGAAGTGGCAGCGGCGCACCGTGCCGTCGCCGTCCACCGAGAGCACGGACTCGCCCGTGCGGCAGGGCAGCCCGGCGCTCGGGTGTGCGTGCCGGCTGTAGCCGAAGTGCGGGTCGAGGGCGGCCCATTGCGCGGCCTCGGCGTCGGTGTACGTGCGGCCCTCGGCGGCGTTGATCCAGAGGTAGACGTGCGGAGCGAGCGCGGCGCGCAGGCGCCGCGCCTCGGCGAGGTGCTCGGGTTGGCCGACCACGCCGACGCTGTAACGCGCGCCCAGTGCGTCCAGCTCGCGGCACTTGGCGAGGAAGCGGTCGTGGGTGACCTGGCCGGGGTGGTAGGTGACCCACAGGGCGAGGCTGTCGAGGTCGGCCTCGGCGAGCCAGTCGGTGCGGCAGCTGAGGTTGGTCTGGATCGCGACGCGGCGGACGTGCGGGAGCCGGCTCAGCTCGGCCAGTGCGCGGCGGTACCACGACCGCACGAGGCCCTCGCCCCACGGGGTGAACAGCAGCGACAGCGTGTCGCCGGTGCCCGCCCGCCCGGCGGCCCAGGCGGTGAAGCGCTCCAGCGCGGCGCGGTCGGCGCGCAGCTGCTCGGGCGTGTCGCGCCGCTTGGCGAACGGGCAGTACGGGCAGTCGTAGTCGCAGGAGGCGAGCGGGCCGCGGTAGAGGAGGGTGAGGTCCCGCGGGGCGCCGGTGGTGGCGGCGTTCGCCGAGTCGCGCACGGAGTCGTCGGCGGGAGGTTCGGTGGGAGGCGGGGACGGCATGCCGAGGAACGTCATTTCGCCTCGTAGCCCGCCATCAGCGCCCGGACCCCGGGCGAGAACAGCATCGGCCCTGCGGCGTCCGAGTGCGCCAGCCCCTCCGGCGTGAGCACCAGGCGCGCATCGTCCCCGGCCAGCCAGCCGCGCTCGGCGAACTCGGCCAGCTCGGCGGGGAAGTCCTCGGCGGGCGTGCCGCCGAACCGGGCCCGGTAGTCGGCCAGCGACATGCCCTGAGCCTGGAGCAGCGACTGGACGAGGTGGCGGCGGCGCGGCTCGTCGCCGGTCATGGCGTGTCCGACCTCGGCCCGGTGGAAGTCCGCCGTGGCGACGTAGTCGTCGATGATGCCGCGCACCTCGGTCGCGTTGACCGCGTAGTCGAAGGAGTAGTGCAGCCGCGACGTGTACGAGCGCGCCCCGCAGCCCAGGCCGACCATGCCGTCGGTCTGGCACGCGTACTCGCTCACGCCCGCCTGCGGGGACGCGGCGCGGCGGAACATCCGCATCGACACCTGCTCGTAGCCGTGCGCGAGGAGGTGGTCCCGGCCGGTGCGGTAGAGCGCGAGCCGGCGGGCGTCCCAGGCGGAGAGGCTCTCCTGCTCGCCGCGCCGGGCCAGACCGGTGAGCGGGCGGACGTACAGCGGGTAGAGGTACAGCTCCTCGGGCTGCCAGGCGAGCGCGGCGTCCAGCGAGTGCAGCCAGCTGGCCTCGGTCTGGCCGTCGATGCCGTAGATGAGGTCGATGTTGAGCACCGGGAAACCGGCCGCGCGGATCCGGCCGAGGGCCGCCTCGACCTCGGCGCGCTTCTGCGGGCGGACCGCCGAGCGGGCCTCGGCGTCGACGAAGGACTGCACGCCCAGGCTCAGCCGGGTGGTGCCCCGGGCGGCCAGGACCTCCAGCCGGTCGGCCGTCGCGGTGGTGGGGGAGGCCTCCACGGACAGGGGTATCGCCCGCAGGTCGGCGCCCATGTGCCGCTCGGCGATGTCGCACAGCCGCTCCAGCTCGCCCGCCGTCAGGTACGTGGGCGTGCCGCCGCCGAACGCGGCCACCGCGAACCGGGCGTCGGCGTCCAGTGCCCCGCGGACGGCGTCGGCCTGGCGCTCCAGCGCGTCCAGGTACGCGGTGGTCAGGCCCTCCGGGCTGCCGATCCGGGTGAACAGGTTGCAGAAGCCGCAGCGCACCTCGCAGAACGGGATGTGCAGGTAGAGCGAGAGCGAGTGCTGCGCCTCGCCCGCCCACAGCTCGGCCAGCGCCGGGCGCTCGGGCAGCGGACGGTACGCCGTCTTGTGCGGGTAGGCGTAGACGTACGACTGGTAGGGCGATTCGGTGCGTGGGGGTGCCGTCGTCATGCCGCGGGCTCCTCGGTGGTGCTCGTGCGGGGGACCGCGGTGTGGTGGGGGATCGTGGAGTCGCGGGGGACTGTGGAGCGGCGCGGGATCGTGAAGTGGGCGTACGGGACCGTCCAGACCACCTCGTGGCCGATCCGGTGGCCGGTGTAGCCGTCCTCGCCGTACGCGGTGCCGTGGTCGGAGCAGACGATCGCGAAGCACGGGCGGCGGGCGCTCATCGCCGCGAACAGGCGGCCGATGTGGGCGTCCACGTACTCCAGCGCGGCGGCGTGGCTGGCGCGCGAGTCGCCGTGCTCGCGGGTGGCGCCGGGCAGGTGGAACCAGTTCGGCTGGTGCAGCGCGGAGACGTTCAGGAACAGGAACAGCGGCTGTCCGGCGGGCTGTTCGGCGACGACCTGCTCGGCCCGGGCGACCTGCGCCTCGAACGACCTCGGCGAGGGCACGCCCATCTCCGGAGTCCAGTGGCTCTCCTGGAACAGGCCGGGGAGCACCGAGCCGAGCGGGCCCTGCTTGTTGAAGAAGCCGACCCCGCCGATGCACACCGTCCGGTACCCGGCCGCGCCGAGCGCGGTCGGCAGGTCGGGGGCGTCGAAGACCCAGGTGCGCGGGGCGGTGCTCTCCGAGCCGGCGAAGCGGGCCGCGAACAGGCGCGGGTGCGGGCCGCCGGGCGCGGCCGGGGTGGGCAGGAAGCCGGCCAGGATCGCCTGGTGGGAGGCGTACGTGAAGCTGCCGGGCGCGTGGCGGCGCTCCCAGCGGCCGCCGGGCAGGTGCGCGGCGAGGTGCGGGATGCGGCCGGCGGCGGCGAGCTCCTCGGCGACGTCGAAGCGGAGGGTGTCGAGCGTGACGAGCAGGAGGTCGTGGGTGCCCACGACGGCGTTCATGTCGGGGTCCGGGTGTGCGTGCGTGCCGGGGATCTGGTGATTCATCGTTCTGTCGTTCCGGGGTGGGTGGCGGTCAGGGCGGCCAGCTGGGCGGCGTAGGTGTCGAGGCCCTCGGCGGGGCCGCCGGGCAGGCCGGTGAGGTTCGGCAGGAGGTCGCCGAAGGCGTTGACCTCGCCGACCACGGCGCGCCGCCAGCCCGTGACGGGCAGGACGTCGACACCGACCATCGGCGAGCGGGGGAAGCAGGCGGCGGCGCGCTCGGCCGTCTCCAGGAGGGCCGGCCAGGCGGGCCCGGCGGCCTCGCGGGCGAGGTCGAGGCTGCCCCGGGCGCCGCCGAGGTGCAGGTTGGTCATCGGCTGGGCGCTGGTGCGCACCACGGCGTGGGTGGCCCGGCCGGCGACCACGACGACCCGCAGGTCCGCCGAGCGGCCGGACTGCGCCGCCTTCGGGACCCACTGTTCGACGTGCAGCCCGTCCGGTGCGAGCCGGTCGACGATCGCGGCCACCTCGGCCTCGCCGCGGTAGCGCCGCACCCGCAGCGAGTTGTGCAGCTCGCCGCCGGCCGGCTCGACGGACGTGGTGGCCTGCACCTGGCCGCGCGGGCCGAACTCCAGCGCCACCACCCCCGAGGCGGAGGAGCCGTGCGCGGGCTTGACGAAGACCCGGTGCAGGCCGGCCCCGCGCACGCGCTCGCGCAGCTCGCCCCAGCCCGTCAGGCCGGTGGTGTCGAGCGCGCGGGGCACCGGCACCCCGGCGGCGGCCAGCGCCGCGTGCGCCCGGCGTTTGTCGAACATGACGGCGATCTCCTCGGGATCGCCGAGCAGCCGCACGCCGGGTCGGGCCGCCAGGGCGCGCAGCGCGGACATCACGCCCGCGTACCAGGCGGCCGTGCCCTCCACGCGGGTGGGCGCGTAGGACGGGCCGAGTGCCGGGCCGCGCAGCAGTTCGTCCACCGCCGGCTCCTCGCCGGGCGATTCGATCCGCAGCAGAGCGCCCTCGGGCAGCCGGTACCCGCCGCGCAGCACGTCCAGCCAGGGCAGGACGGCGGGCTCGGGCAGGCCGGCGGCCCGGGCCGCGGCGGCGAACAGTGTCACCCGCCGGTGGCCCGGGTTGCCGAGGACGGTCAGCCGCGTCGTCATCGTGCCGTCACCCGCCCGCTACTCGGCCACCGCGACGTAGCGCTCGTCGGGGTCCTCGTCGGCGTCCTCGGCATCGCCGAGGTCGATCTCGACGTCGGGGAGGGCCTGGCGCAGGCGCTGCTGCATCTCGTCGGTGAGGTAGTGGTGGTGCAGGTCGAGGGAGCGCAGGTGGGTGAGCGGCTGGCCCTCCAGCAGGGCCGTGGCGCCCTCGTCGGTGAGCACGCCCATCGACAGGTCGAGCGTTTCGAGCCGGGCCACGACGGGTGCGTGCGCGACGGCCGCGGCGATCTCGTCCTGGAACTCGCTGTTGGCCAGGCCGAGGTGGCGCAGCGCCGGCAGCCGCGTGCCGTCGAGGAAGGGCGCGAGGTCGTCGAGGGTCGCGTCGCCGCCGTACTCGTCCACGCCGAGCCAGAGCACCAGGCGCTCCAGCGCGGGCAGTTCGCAGGCGCCCACGGCGCGGACGACCTCGGCGGGCAGGCCGCCGGCCTCGAAGCGCAGGGACCGGAGCCGGTCGTGGCGCACCGGCTTGAACGCCAGGCCGGTGCCGCCGCGCACGGTGAACTCGCCGAGGGCGGGGAACGCCGTCAGCAGCGGGGTGACGTCGCACATCTCCAGCCAGGAGATCTCGCACTCGTCGAACGTGACGTCGCCGAGGAAGAGCGCCTCCAAGGCGGGCAGGCGTTCGGCGGCGTCGGCGAGGAGGCCGACGGCCTCCTTGACGGGTTCGTAGTCCCGCTGCCACCAGGAACCGATCACCAGTGCCCGGACGGCCGCCGGGTCGACGGTGTCGAGGAACGTCTCCCAGAGGGCGGCGAAGTCGTGCGGGGCGTCGTACTCCAGGGAGAGCCGCCACGCGACGGCGCCGGCGGCGGGCCGCTTCGCGGCGCCGGGCTCGAAGTCGTGGATCGGCAGCTCGTGGAAGCGCCCGGGGTGGTGGTCGACGGTCATGTCCGCTCCTGGCGGGGTCGGGTGGTGGTGGAGTGTGGCGGGTGACGGCTATTCGGCCACGGCGACGTAGCGCCGGCGGCCGCCCGGGTCGCCGCCGCCGGAGAGGTCGATCTCGACGTCGGGGAGGGCCTGGCGCAGGCGCTGCTGCATCTCGTCGGTGAGGTAGTGGTGGTGCAGGTCGAGGGCGCGGAGGTGGGTGAGCGGCTGGCCCTCCAGCAGCGCGCCCGCGCCCTGGTCGGAGAGGCCGCCCATCGACAGGTTGAGCGATGCGAGCCGGGCCACGACCGGCGCGTGGGCCACGGCGGCGGCGATGTCGTCCTGGAACTCGCTGTTCTGCAGGCCGAGGTGGCGCAGCGCGGGGAAGCGCGAGCCGTCGAGGAAGGGCGCGAGGTCGTCGAGCGTGGCGTCGCCGCCGTAGTTCTCGACGCCGAGCCACAGCTCCAGCCGCTCCAGCGCGGGCAGTTCGCAGGCGGCGACGGCGCGGACGACCTCGACGGGCAGGCCGCCCGCCTCGAAGCGCAGCGCGGTGAGCGCCTCGTGGCGCACCGGCTCCAGTTCGAGGTCCGTGCCGCCGCGCACCACCAGCTCGGTGAGCCGGGGGAAGGCCGTCAGCAGCGGGGTGACGTCGCACATCTCCAGCCAGGAGATCTCGCTCTCCTCGTAGGTGATGTCCCCGACGAACAGTGCGCGCAGGGCGGGCAGCCGGTGGGCCGAGCCGGTGATCGCGGCCAGCGCGTCGTCGCTGAACGGCTCGGGGCCTTCGGTGAACCACTGGCCGATCACGACAGCCGTGACCCGGGCGGTGTCGACGGTGTCGAGGAACCGCTGCCACCGCTCGCCGAAGGTGCCCTCGGAGTCGTAGTCCAGACCGACCTTCCACGCCACCGCGGTGGCCTGCGGCAGCGTTCCGGCGGCCGCCTCCTCCCGCTCGACCGCCTCGGCGAAGTCGAAGACGGGGAGGCCGTGGAACTCCTCGATGTGGTCGTTGACGGTCATGGCGCTGCTCCTCGGGTGTCGGGCCGAACACGTGTCTACCAGTCGGGTCCGACAATCCGCCGCGGCGGGGGCACTCGTGAGCGCGCGGGCCCCGGCCGCCGGGGGCCGGAACCGTCCGGTTAAGATGCCGCGATCGCTGTTCGTTGGGGGGCGAAGCACCGGTTCCGCTGCGCCAGAAATGGCCTCTCGCGTAGGCGATTTCACGTTTCGACGAGTTCCGTCCGAATTCTCCCGTGAGGTTCCGATGCGCATCCAGCACCGCAGATTCATGGCCGTGACCGCCGCCGCCACGCTCGCGTCCGGCCTGGCCCTCGCCACGGCTCCGGCCGTGTCCGCCGCCGCGGGCGGCACCGCGACGGCCCGGACCCCGCAAGCACCGGCCTCCCCGGTCACCGTCGCCATGGACGGCCCCACCACCGTCAAGGCCGGCGGCGAGCCGGTGGAGTTCACCGCGACCCTGAAGAACACCGCCGACCACCGGGTCGACGCGACCACCTCCTTCACCGTCGCGGGAGTTCGCGGCGACGGCCTCAAGCAGAGCCGGCTCAAGCTGGAGTACCAGCGGCCGGGCGGCACGCAATGGCAGGACGCGACGGTGAACAACACCGACGCCGGTGGGGGCGGGTTCTGGGAGCTGGACCAGTTCGCCACCCAGCTGCACCTGGCGAGCGGCGCGGAAGCCGCCTACCGGCTGCGCCTCACCGTGTCGGCGGACGCCCCGCTCGTCCGGTTCTCGGCGAGCCTCGGCGTCGTGGTGTCGGATCCCGCGCTGCCGCCGGAGCAGCGCATCACGTCCACGGGCAGCCCGTACCTGAACCTGACGATCGCCCCGCGGGTGACGCCGAGCACCCCGGCGCCCACGCCCGCCCCGCGGCCGGAGGCCAGGTTGGAGGGCGTGCCGGCCTCCTTCGTGGCGGGGGAGGAGGCGAAGCAGTTCAAACTGGTCTACACCAACCGGACCGGCAAGGACCTCAAGGTCCTGCCCACCGTCGTGTTCCAGGGGCAGACCGAGCTCACCGCCGACGTCCTCACGTTCGAGTACGAGGCGCCGGGCGGCCGGTGGCAGGAGGGCAGGCCCGGCTTCGACTCGGGCCCGGGCCGCTCCGGCTGGCTCTACATGTCGCGGTGGACGGGCGACAAGGGCGCCGACGTCCTCGACCTGCCCAAGGGGGAGACCCGTACGGTCAACGTGCGGCTGTCGTTCACCAAGAGCGCGCCCGCCATGGCCGAGTCGCTGGTTCCGGTCGAGGGCGGCGAGCCGGGGCCGGGTGAGAGCCCGAACAGTGGTTTCGGCCCGAAGGCCGACTTCACCGTGTCGGCAGCGGCCGGGACGCCGGAACCGACACCGACACCGACACCGACACCGACGCGGACCCCGACGCCGACCGCCACCGCTCCGGCGCCGGGCGCGCCCTCGGACACGCCGTCCGCCGCTCCGGTCGCACAGGCCGCCGCGCCGGCGCAGAGCCAGGCGGCGAGCCCTCAGGCCGTGGCGGCCCCGGCCGCCGCGCCGGACGCGCGGCTCGCGTCCACCGGCGGCGGTTCGAGCGCCGCGCCGATGGCGATCACCGGAGCCACCGCGATCGCCCTCGGGCTGGGCACCCTGGTCGTGGCACGCCGCCGCAAGAACGCGCAGGGCAACTGAGAGAAGGAAGGCCCGTCCCCCCCGGCAGGCAGCGGGGTGGACGGGCCTTCCGTGCATCCGGCCGGCCGGGGCGCTCAGAGCCCCCAAGGTGGTCGCCGTCATGGTCGATCACCACAGGGTGGGAGCCGATCCCGCCGAAGACGTCCCGGCCCGCTGCGTCTTGTGCGAGCGCGTCGATGTCAGACCCTTGCCCTATGTTCCGGTTGTGGCTCCGGAGAGTGACGGTGGAGCCTCGGGTTCCGGCGTTCGCCGGTGTCCGTCGTGCAGTGGGGGAGGAGAGCCGATGTACCGCCAGGGTGACGTGCTGATCGTGCCGGTCGGGGAGGCCGCCGTGCCGGCGCGGGTGGCCGGGCTGGCCGTGCAGCCGCGGGACGCCCGCGGCCGGATGGTGCTCGCCCTCGGCGAGGTCACCGGCCACGCGCACGCCGTCGTCGGGCCGGGGGCGCTGCGCCGCGAGGCCGGGCCGTTCGGTGCCGGCTGGCTGCACCTGCCCGAGGGCGGGCGGGTCGTGCACGAGGAGCACGCGGCGATCCCGCTGCCCAAGGGCTGGTACCGGGTGGTGCGCCAGCGCGAGTACGCGCCGGGCGCGGTGCGGGTGGTCGCCGACTGACGCGCCCGCACGGCGGTCGGCCGGTGGACGGAAGGACGGTACGGACGCAGACGGCCGGGCGGGGAGCCCGGCCGGGATCGGAGCACGTGATGGAGAACAGCGCGACCCACCTGGTTGTCGGGCCCGCCGAGGCGACGGCCCGTTGGCGCGCGGCGGCGGCCGCCACCGGCCCGGACGACCGCGCGGCGGCCGAGCGCGCCGTCCGCGCCGCCTACCGCGCGGCCGGGCTGCCAGAGCCCGCCGGCGTCCGCTGGTACGGTTCGCCGCTCGCCGCCGCCGAGGCGGCGCTGGAGCTGCGGGAGGCCGGCGCGGTGAGCGTTCGCGAGGCCGTCCGCACCCGGGCCTGGGAGGAGGCCCGGAGGCGTGCCGTCGAGCGGGTCGGTGCGGCCGGCTGGGCGGCGCACTGGGCGCTCACCGGCGGCGAACTCGGCCCGGTCACCACCCCGCTCGCCGACCGCGTGCGCAACGCCGTCCTCGACCGGCTCGCCCCCGAGACCGATCCCGGCGCGCCGTCCGACGACGAACGGACGGCCCGTGCCCGGCGCACCACCGTCCGCCTCGCGCTGCTCGACGCCGTCCGCGGACCGCACGACGCGCCCTGGTTCGCCGCCTTCGAGGCCGCCGGGGCGCTCGACGGCGCCGTCGCCCCGCTGGCCGAGGCCGCCCGCACGGCCGGCTGGTGGTGGCCCTACGAGGACGTCGTGCTGATCAGCGAGCGGCCCGTCGAGCTCCACCGCGACGAGGCCGGCCGCCTCGACCGCGCCGACGGCCCGGCCCTCGCCCACCCCGACGGCTTCGCCCTGTACGCCTGGCGCGGCATGCCCGTCCCCGCCGACTTCCTGGCCGGCCTCGCCGACATCACCGTCGAGCGGATCCGAACCGAGGAGAACGCCGAGCTGCGCCGGGTCCTGCTGGAGCACTACGGCTACGACCGCTACCTCGCCGATGCCGGTGCCGAGCCGCTCCACCGCGACGAGACCGGCGTCCTGTGGCGGATCGTCATGCCCGGCGACGAGCCCGTCGTCATGGTCGAGGTCGTGAACTCCACGGCCGAGCCGGACGGCACCTTCCGCACCTACTGGCTGCGGGTGCCGCCCAGTACCCGCACCGCCCGGGCCGGGGTCGCGTGGACGTTCGGCATACCCGAGTCCGAGTACCACCCGCAGCGCGAGACCTGAGCCGCCTCGCCGCCCCGCCGTCGCAGCCGCGCGTGCGGCGCGGAGCCCGGTGCAGGCCGTCGAGTTGCGAGTGTTGACCCTGACCCGACGTCAGGCCCCACGGTGGGGGCAGCGCAACGGCACGAACCTATGGGCGGGCGGGCCGCCGGCTCAGGTCAGGGCACGCGGGCGATGAGCACCGGCTGGAAGAAGCCGGTCTCCTCCGGTGGGGCCCAGGTCGGGTCGGTGAAGCCCACCTCGGTGGCGAAGGCGGTCAACTGGGCCTGGGTGAGCGCCCAGTAGGTGGAGCGGTGCACGTCGGTGCGCCACTCGCCGGTGGCGTCCGGGGCCATCCGGAAGAGTTCGAGGTCGTAGCGCTCGCCGTCCTCGTGCCAGTGCCAGAGCTGGAAGATGACGGACCGGTGGCCGTCGCGTTCGGCGGTCTGGGGCGGGGTGGACGTCGGGCGCCCGCGGCGCAGGTCGTCGTAGGGACGGGTGGTGAGGAGGAGCAGGCCGCCGCTGCGGAGGGTGCGGCGCATGTCGGTGAGGGCGGCGCGGACGTCGTCGGCGGTGAGGAGGTGCGGGAGCGCGTTGTCGGCGCACACGACGACGTCGAACGTGGCGTCGGGGAACGGGAGCCGGCGCATGTCGGCAGCGGCGACGGGCAGCCGGAGACCGCGGCCGGCGGCCTCACGGGTGGCGCGTGCGGCGGCGGCCGGGCTGAGGTCGGTCCCGGTGACGTGATGGCCGAGGGCGGTGAGCCCGATCGCCTGGGTCCCGATGCCGCAGGCACAGTCGAGCACGGTGGCCGGGCGGTCGCCGAGCCGGTCGCGGACGAGGCCGTCCAGGGCGGCGCCCTGCCGGGCGACGGAGGCCTCCCAGTCCGGGTAGAGGAGGTGGTAGCCCGCCGCGAACTCGTCGTAGAACCGGCCGGTGGGGGATCGGCTCATCGACATGCGGGCTCCTCGGGCGGAGGCAGGCTCGAGTACCGGGCGCTGTTGGCGTTGAGGTGGGCGAGGTAGTACGTCCTGCCGTCGTGCTCCAGCTCCATCGGCGGCGGTTCCGGGACGGTGGCCAACGCTGCCGTGTAGTGGCCGTCGAGGCGGACCTCCAGGCGCGGGACGTTGTGGTGGGTCGCGAACTCCTCGGCCCGCTCGGCGGTCCACAGACCACGGGGCTCGCCGGGGCCCTGTCGGGTCAGGGCGCGCAGCAGGGCGGGGCTGAAGACCTCCTGGGACCGGAAGTTCTCCAGGTGGCGCATGTCGGTGACGAGCGTGACGTACCGCCGGCTGTTGTCCCGGTGCCGCCCGGCGACCACGACCTGGCCGCCGCCGAGGTCCCAGCGCGGCGGGGCGATCCACAGCTTGGCACCGGGCGCGAAGTGCTTCAGGCCGCGCCGGAGGTCCAGCCCGCCCCTGCCGTGGGTGGTTTGCCCGGCCACGTTGGCCACCACGCAGTGGCCGTACGGAGGTTCTTCGGGCTGCTGGTTCGACATGGGATCATCCTCTCCCGGTCGAGGGGCGGAGGACAGCGGTTTTGGACACGATCGAGTTGCCGGAGGGGTCCTGGTGGGACTGGGACGTGTTTTCCTGGCAACCTGGGCGGTTGCGGCTGGCGGCCGGGTACGACCTGGGCTACCACCACGGGCTGGAGCTGGTGTTCGACGATCCCCTCTACGTCGCGTGCCCGGCGGACTTCCACGATCCGGTGTTCCGCGCACCGACGCCGGAGGAGCTGCGGCTGGTCGAGCGGTGCTGCGGTGAGGTGCCGGCGGTCGTGGTCGCGTTCGAGGCGGACGCCGGCGGGGCGCAGGACGTGTCCGGGCTGATCGCGGCGGGCGGGTTGCGGATCGTGCCGGGGTTCGTGAGCAGGATCAGCGCGGCGGCGGGGGCCTGACGGCGCGACCGGCTGGCCCGGCGGAGGCGTGCGGGCGAGGATACGGGCATGCGCACCTTCGAGGAACTGATCGGTGAGGCCGCAGCGGTGTCCGTGGACGGCTGGGACTTCTCCTGGCTCGACGGGCGGGCCACCGAGGAGCGGCCGTCCTGGGGTTACCAGCGCTTGCTGGGCGAGCGGCTGGCGCGGGTCGACGCGGCGCTCGACGTCCAGACGGGCGGCGGTGAGGTGCTGGCCGGGGCGGGGAACTTCCCGCCGGTGATGGTGGCCACCGAGTCGTGGCCGCCGAACGTGGCGCGGGCGACGAAGCTGCTGCACCCGCTCGGCGCCGTCGTCGTGTCCGACCCGGACGAGCCGCCGCTGCCGTTCGCGGACGGGGCGTTCGACCTGGTCAGCAGCCGGCACCCGGTGAAGGCGCACTGGGCGGAGATCGCCCGGGTGCTGCGGCCCGGCGGCACCTACCTCGCGCAGCACGTCGGCCCGGCCTCCGGTTTCGAGCTGGTCGAGTACTTCATCGGCCCGCAGCCCGAGGCGCGCAGGAGCCGCCGCCCCGAGGACGAGAGCGCCGCCGCGCGGGCCGCCGGGCTGGAGGTCGTGGACCTGCGCTCGGAGCGGCTGCGGATGGAGTTCTTCGACGTCGGCGCGGTGGTGTACTTCCTGCGGAAGGTGATCTGGATGGTCCCGGGCTTCACCGTCGAGGCGTGCCACGAGCGCCTGCGCGAACTGGACGCGCTGATCCGTGCGGACGGACCGTTCGTCGCGCACTCGGCCCGCTTCCTCATCGAGGCCCGGAAGGCCTGAGCCCGGAAGGCCTGAGCCGGCAGGGCCCGAACCCGCAAGGCCCGAGCCCGAGTGACTCCGAGCCCGAGTGACCCCGAGCCCGGCGCCCCCGGTCCGTCGTGGGACCGGGGCCGCCGGGCGCCGGCGTCACGAGAGGCCGACGAGGTCCAGGTACGAGTCGCTCCACAGGTCCTCGTCGCCGTCCGGGAGGAGGAGGACGCGGTCCGGGCGGAGGGCCTCGATGGCGCCCGGGTCGTGGGTGACCATCACGATCGCGCCCGGGTACGTGCCGACGGCGCCCAGGACCTCGGCCCGCGAGGCCGGGTCGAGGTTGTTGGTGGGCTCGTCGAGGAGGAGCACGTTGGCGCCGGAGTGGACGAGTCCGGCCAGCGCCAGGCGGGTCTTCTCGCCGCCGGACAGGACGCCGGCGGGCTTGTCGGCGTCGTCGCCGCTGAACAGGAACGCGCCGAGCACGCGCCGCAGTTCGCCGTCGGTGAGGGCGGGGGCGGCCAGGGCGAGGTTGTCCCGGACGGTGAGCGCCGGGTCGAGGGTGTCGTGTTCCTGGGCGAAGTAGCCGAGCCGCAGGCCGGGGCCGGGCACGACGCGGCCCGAGTCCGGGGTCACGTGGCCGGCCAGGATCCGCAGCAGGGTCGTCTTGCCGGCGCCGTTGAGGCCGAGGATGACCAGCCGGGAGCCGCGGTCGACGGCGAGGTCCAGTCCGCCGAGGACGGGCCGGCCGCCGTAGGCCTTGGCGAGGCTGACCGCGCCGAGCGGCATGCGGCCGCACGGTTCGGGCTCGGGCAGCCGGATCCGGGCGACGCGCTCGGCCTGGCGGACGGGCTCCAGGTCGGCGAGCATCCGGTCGGCGCGGCGGGCCATGTTGCGGGCGGCGGTCGCGGTGGCGACGTTGGCCCGCATCTTGTCGGCCTGGGCGTTGAGCGAGGCGGCCTTGCGCTCGGCGTTGGCCCGCTCGCGGGCGCGCCGGCGCTCGTCGGCCTCGCGCTGGGTGAGGTAGGCCCGCCAGCCGGTGTTGTGGACGTCGATCGTGGCGCGCTGCGGGTCGACGTGGAAGACCCGGTTGACGGTGTCGGCGACCAGGCCGATGTCGTGGCTGATCAGCACGAGCCCGCCGGGGTGGCCGGCCAGGAAGCCGCGCAGCCAGGTGACGGAGTCGGCGTCCAGGTGGTTGGTGGGCTCGTCGAGCAGCAGGGTGCCGTGGTCGGCGAACAGGATCCGGGCCAGTTCGACCCGGCGCCGCTGGCCGCCGGACAGCGCGCCGACCGGGCCGGACATGACGCGGGTGGGCAGCCCGAGCCCGGCCGCGACCCGGGCGGCCTCGGCCTCGGCCGCGTAGCCGCCGCGCGACTGGAACGCGGCCTCGGCCCGCACGTAGGCGTCCATCGCCCGCCGCTCGGCGGCCGGTCCTTCGGCCAGCGTCATCGCCTCCTCGGCGGTGCGCAGGGCGCGGACGGCGGCGTCGAGGCCGCGGGCGGACAGGATGCGGTCGGTGACGGTGACGGCGGGGTCGGCGGCGCGGGAGTCCTGCGGGAGGTAGCCGACCGCGCCGGTGCGGGTGACGGTGCCGGCGGCGGGGGCCAGCTCGCCGGCGAGCGTGGCGAGCAGGGTCGTCTTGCCGGCGCCGTTGCGGCCGACCAGGCCGATCCGGTCGCCGGGGGCGATGTGCAGGCTGACGTCGGACAGGAGGAGACGGGCGCCGACGCGCACGTCGACACCACGGGTGGTGATCATGGGATAACGCTCCGAAACAGCGAACGGACACACGGGTGGCGTGGAGGCGGGTCCGTCAGCTAGGAAATTCGGGGCGTGGACATGGGGCCGAGGGTACCCGGGCGGGCGGGGGCCCGCATCCGGATTAACGGCGGCGGGCCGGAGCGGGCTCACGGCGGATGCGATTTCGGCCACCGCGACGCGTGAATGGCGCACAAGGCCTCCTTGTCCCGTGCGCGCCCGCATCGCTTCCATGACGGCATGAGCCGACGAGAATTCGTTCTTCTGACCGACCACGGCTCGACCGAGGGCACCCGGGACGCGATGGCCACCGCCGTCCGGAGGCTGACCGGCCGGGAACCCGTCCTGGTGGACGCGCGGCACTTCATGACGGACGACGCCGACGGGCTCGGCGGCACCGGCCGCATCGAGGCCGGCGGCAACGGCCTCGTTCGGCTGGAGGCGGACGGTCGCGCCGTGACCACGGACACGGTGGTCGTCTACGAGATCCCGCCGCACCGGCGCCCTGCGTTCGCGCACTGCCAGCGGTTGCTGCGCGTCCACGGCGTCCGTTCGCTCGGCACCGACGCCGCGGCCTGGCGCGCGGCCACCGAGAAGGACGTCACGGTGGCCTGCTTCACCCGCGACGGCGTGCCGCACATGCCGACGATCGCGCTGTCCCGGCCGAGCCCGGCGGCCGCCGCCGAGGCGTTCGAACGCCTCGGCGGCGACGTCTGGGCCAGGCCGTGCGTGGGCATGGGTGGCGACGACGTCTTCCATGTCACCACCCGCGCCCAACTCGACGCCGCCGCACGGCACTACGCGGCCCTCGGGGCGGACTGGCTGATCGCCGGGGACGCCCGGAACTTCACCGCCGACGGGCAGCGCCACCAGTACCGGGTGGTCGTCCTCGGCGGCCGGGTCCTGCGTGCGACGGAGCACGTCCAGGCCGACCCGGACGCGCCGTGCAACGAGGTCCAGGGCGCCGTCTCCACGCTCCTGGAGGTCGACGAACTCCCGCCGGGAATCGCCGATCTGGCGGTCTCGGCGACGAAGTCCCTCGGCCTCCCGTTCGCGGGCGTCGACCTCGCCGCCGAGAGCGGCGGTGTGGTCTTCGAGGTCAACGTCCACCCGGCCTTCGGGCGGAACCGGGGGGTCGACCAGGTCGCCGTCCCGTACGTCGCGGCCCACCTGGAAGGCTGAGTCCCCTCCGGAGCCGGCTCCGAAGGGGACTCCGGAGTCAGCCGCGCAGGATCGCGCCGAGGAGCGCCGGGCGGAACAGCACGGTCGGCGGCGAGACCAGGGACATCACCTCGTGGAAGGCCGCCGTGACCGCGGTGTTGCGGGTCGCGGCGGCCAGGACCTTGTCCAGGAAGGCGTGCTGCACCTTCATCATGGCCCCGGACGGCCCGCCGGTGGTCGCGGCGAAGCGGACGTCCTCGGTGCAGGACATCACCCAGGCGTTCTTCGACGCCGCCGCCACTCCGCGCCTGGCGTCGCGCGCGGCGGCGTGGCCGATGCCGCCGTGCCGCAGCACCGCGCGGCGCAGCTCTCGGGCGCTCAGCAGCGAGACCGTGATGCCCTGCCCGTACACCGGGTTGAACGTGCAGAGGGCGTCGCCGATCGCGACGAGGCCCTCCGGCGAGCGGCGCTCGTAGTGGCGGCGCACGCCCGGGCCGGGGACGAAGCCGCGGACCTCGCCGGCGGGTTCGGCCTCGCGCAGCGCGTCGCGGATGGCCGGGTCGCGGAGCCGGGCCAGCTGACCGTCGAACCCGGCCTCGCCCGGCTCGGGCTCGGCGCCGCGCATGCCGGCCAGGCTGACGATCCAGCGGTCCCCCTCGACCGGGAGCAGGACGCCGAGGCGGGGCGCGTCCGGGGCCTTGGTCTGCAGGTAGATCGCCTTGCAGCCGAGGTCGCCGGCGCCGGCCGGGCGGTGGAAGAGCCGCGAGGTGTACGTGACACCGGCGTCCACCCGCTCCTCGGGCACCGGCGCGCAGCCGAGCTCCGCCAGCCAGCCCGCGACCCCGGTGGAGCGGCCGGTCGCGTCGACGACCATCTCGGCCGGGATCTCCTGGACCTCGCCGCGCTCGGGGCCGCGCTCGCGGACCTTGACGCCGGTCACCGCGTGCGCCGAGCCGAGCAGCCCGACCACGTCGGTGCCCTCCAGGAACTCGATCGACGGGGCGGCGCGGACGCGGTCCAGGATCAGCTTGTCCATCACCGGCCGGGTGCAGGACAGGAAGGCCACCTGCGCCGGGTAGTCGGCCATCCAGCCGGCCGAGCTGAGCCAGCGCAGATCACCCGAAGCGGCGACCCGGGTGGCGCCCGCGTCCGTCAACTCCTGTTTGATGCCGGGCATCATCTCCTCCAGTGCCCGGTGTCCGGCCTCCAGCACCAGGTGCGCGTGCCGTCCCTGCGGGACACCCGCGCGGAACTGCGGCTCCGCCGGGTAGTGGTCCCGCTCCACCACCACGATCCGCTCGGCGTAGCCGCGCAGCGCCCAGGCCGCCACCGTTCCGGCGAGTCCACCGCCGATCACCACCGCCGTGCCCCGCCCGGGGGCCGTCTCCGAAGAAGTCATGCGACGTAGCGTAGTTGGGCGATGGTGCGCGCGTAACGGATCGGTGGTGTGAACGGGCGCTGCTGGGGCGCCTGTTGACGCGCGCGCCGGGTCGCCGCCGAGTGCCCCCGGGGCGAACCGCCACGGGGAAACGATCGTGCAGGCACGGGGCTCGTGCGGTTCGTGCGGCTGCCCCCGCTCGTTCGTGCAGCTGCCCCGCTCGTTCCTGCGGCCGGCTCCGACGGACGGGCGCTCCGCCTGGCCGGGACACCGCCGGATCGCAGACGTCGCCTGCACCCAAGGGCCGACGGCGCTAAGAGTTCGTCAAGATCGGCGTCCGGCGGTGCCAAGGAGGCGTCGGGAGGAGTCTCATCGTCGACGGCGCGGAAACAGCGTCGCTCGGCGGAGAGGAAACGGTTCCGCGCGGGCCCCGAAGGGGAGGTCCCGCGGACCGTACAACGGGGAAGAGGACGTACGGTCATGACGACGGCGGCTAAGGGCAGAACGGCCACATCCAAGGAGGCCGCCTCAGCGGGCGCCCCGGCGGGCTCCGCGGCGGGCTCCGACCCCGGGGAGGGGAGCCCAGCGGCCGCGCCGCCGAAGCCCGCCGCCCCCCGCGTCCCGCACCACCTCCCGACCGGCCTCGGCCACCGACTCCGCCAGGGCGCCCGCCGGATGGGCGGCCGGGCCTACTGGACCACCCCGCGCCTCGTCCGCGGCCTCACCGCGCTGAGCCTCGCCGCCCTGCTCGGCCTCGGCGCCACCGCCACCGGCGTCCTCGGCGGCGCCCGTGACGGCACCGACACCATCGGCCACGGCGCCGCCCCGCAGGCGGCCCGCGCCGCCGACCTCTACTTCGCGCTCAGCGACATGGACGCCCAGGCCGCCAACCTGCTGCTGATTGGCGCCGACCCGGACTACACGGCGCTGCACCGGACCACCCTCGACACCTACGAGCAGCGTCGCGCCCAGGCCGACGACGACCTCCAGCAGGCCGCCCAGGCCGCCGCCGACGACTCGGCCTCGCAGCGCGCGGTCCAGCGCGTCCTCGGCGAACTCGGCAGCTACGAGGCCCTGGTGGCCCGCGCCCAGCTGCTGGAGGACCAGGCCAAGGCCCCGGCCGGCAAGCCCTCCGAGGAGGCCCTCACGGCCTACCGGCAGGCCACCGACCTGCTGCGGCAGCAGCTGCTCCCGGCCGCCGACCAGGTCACCGCCGCCAACGAGGCGGTCGTCGACCACGTCTACGCGCAGCAGCGCTCCGACCTGGACGGCGGCTGGTGGGAGCTGGCCGCCGTCGGCCTGTTCGCGCTCGTCGCGCTGTTCGCGCTCCAGCGGACGCTGGCCGTGCGCTACCACCGCGTCGTCAACCCGGCGCTGGCGGCCGTCACCCTGGTGACCGCCGTCGTGCTCGCGGCCGGCCTGCACCTCGTCTCCACGGCGGACGGCAACCTGGTGACGGCCAAGAGCAACGCCTACGACTCGGTGATCGCGCTCAGCCGGGCCCGCGCCGTCGCCTACGACATGAACGCCGACGAGAGCCGCTACCTCGCCGACCCGGTGCTCGCGGCCACGTACCAGCGGACCTACCTGGAGAAGAGCCAGGCGGTCGTCCGTCTCGACGGCGCGACCGTCACCGACTACGACGGCCGGCTGGAGACCGCCGCCGCCAAGCACCTGGCCGACCGCTCGGTGCCGTTCGGGGGCTACCTCGGGACGGAGCTCAACAACATCACCTTCCCCGGCGAGCGGGACGCGGCCGAGCGGGTGCTGGCGGCCTTCCGGTCCTACCAGCAGGTGGACCACAAGATCCGCGTCCTGCACGACGCCGGCCAGCTGAAGGACGCGGTGACGCTCAACACCGGCCTCTCGAAGGGCCAGTCCAACTACGAGTTCGACCAGCTGAGCAAGGCCATGGGCGACACCATCGACGTCAACTCCCGCGCCATGGACGCGGCCGTCGCCGACACCGACGACGCCCTCGACGGCACCACCGCGACCCTGGCCGCGGTCGTCCTGGCGGCGGCGCTCGTCCTGGTCGCCGTCGGTGTCCGCCCCCGCCTGCGCGAGTACCGCTGACACGTCCGGACGAGGGCCCGGTGACGCTCCGTCCGTCACCGGGCTCCTCGGCGTGGGCGCGGAGGAAGGATTCCGCCGCCGTCCCCGCTGTGCCGGTTTGACAAACCGGGTTGCCGTGGCGGCGAATGGCGGGTATGGCCGACGACGCGGATCTCGAGAACGTCCTGAACACGGTGGGCCCCCGGCTGCGGGCGTTGCGGCGGGAGCGGGGGACGACGCTGGCCAAGCTGGCGGCGGCCACCGGCATCTCGCTCAGCACGCTGTCCCGGCTGGAGTCGGGCCAGCGCAAGCCGACGCTGGAACTGCTGCTGCCGCTGGCGCGCGAGTACCGGGTGCCGCTGGACGAACTGGTCGGCGCGCCGGCCACCGGCGACCCGCGGATCCACCCGCGGCCGGTGACCAGGAACGGGCAGACCATCGTGCCGCTCACCCGCCACCTGGGCGGGCTGCACGCCTACAAGCACATCATGCCGCCGGGGCACGGCACCGGGCCCGGGCCGGAGTTGAAGGTGCACGAGGGCTACGAGTGGCTGTACGTGCTCTCCGGCCGGCTGCGGCTGCTGCTCGGTCCGCACGACATCGAGCTCGGTGCCGGGGAGGCCGCGGAGTTCGACACCCGCACCCCGCACGCCTTCGGCAACGCCGGCCCGCAGCCCGTGGAGTTCCTCAGCCTGTTCGGGCCGCAGGGCGAGCGCATCCACGTCAGGGCGCGCCCGGGAACCTCTGTTCGGTAGGTTCGTTTCCTGACAGCGGGGGCTTTCCGTTCCGGACTCCCGCAGGCCATCGGGAGGGGCCGAGGAGATGAGTGTCCAGCAGAGCACGGAGACCGGGGACAGCGGCGGAGCCGGAGAGCGGGCCGGGAGCGGGGGCGGGAGGCGGCGCAAGGAGCGCAAGAAGCGGCCCTTCTGGCAGGAGCTGCCGATCCTCCTGGTGATCGCCCTGCTGCTCTCGCTCGGCATCAAGACCTTCTTCGTCCAGGCCTTCTCGATCCCGTCCGGCTCGATGGAGCAGACCCTCGACATCGGCGACCGCGTGCTCGTCGACAAGTTCACCCCCTGGTTCGGGGCGAAGCCCGAACGCGGCGAGGTCGTCGTGTTCCGCGATCCGGGCGGCTGGCTGGAGGGCCCGCCGAAGCAGTCCGGCGACTCCGTGATGGGCACCGTCCAGAAGGTCCTGAGCACCGTCGGCCTGATGCCCTCGGCCGACGAGAAGGACCTGATCAAGCGGGTGATCGCGGTCGGCGGGGACACCGTCGAGTGCAAGAAGGGCGGCCCGGTGAAGGTCAACGGCGTCGCGCTGGACGAGCCGTACATCTTCCCCGGCTCCGCGCCCTGCGACAACGACCCGGTCGGCACCGTGACCGTCCCCAAGGACCACCTGTGGGTGATGGGCGACCACCGGAACAACTCGCGCGACTCCCGGCCGCACCACAACGAGACCGGCGACGGCTTCGTGCCGGTGGACGACGTCGTCGGCCGGGCCTTCGTCGTCGCCTGGCCCGTCTCGCACTGGAGCACCCTGCCGGTGCCCGACACCTTCGACCAGAAGGGCCTCGCCGCGCCGGCCGCCCCGCGGTCGCCGCTGGAGGCGCCGTCCGCCCCCGGCGCGGCGGCACTGGTCGCCGCCGTGCCGCTGACGCTGTGGCGGCGCCGGCGCCGGGCGCGTCGCTGAGGCCTGCCCGGGTCTGCGGAACCCCGCCCGCGCTGCTCTACACGCCTGTAGAGTTCGACGGGTGAGCTGCACGCCTGGTCGCGTGGCCGCCCGACCCGGGAGGCCGCCGGCCACGTCCGGGCCGGGAGGCGGAACCGTGGTGGAGAGTCGGCGCAGTCCTGCGGACGGCGGGGAGCCGGACGGGCCGGACGTCCAGTGGGTGTACCAGCCGGTCGAGGTGCACCTCCCGGACGGCTCCTGGCGGCTCGGCCGGATCAGCGGCTGGTGGCAGGACGCGGGCGGCGAGCGCTGGTGCCGCCTGCGGGTCACCCGCAGCGGCCGCCCGGCGGGCTGGGAGCGGTTCGACCCGTCGCGCGTGGTGCTACTCCCGGCGGCGGGGCTGTGACCGCGGCCTGAGCAGGAGGTATCCCGGGGCCGGCGAATGTCACGGTTCGGCCCTGGTCGTGCTGCAACCGGCCTGCGGGACCTGGCGCAACCGCCCCGGTCCGTGCGAACGTCGCTTCGGGCGCGGTCGACGTGATGACCACCCACCTGCCACTCCACCTCTCCGGGGACGACGTGAGTTCCGAGATCTACTTCAGCAGCAACTACCGCGACATGTGCGAGCAGTACGGCACCGGCGCGGGCTTCCAGTTCGAATTCTCCTGCTACCGCTGCTCCGACACCTGGCGCTCGCCGTTCGAGGCGTTCACCACCGGCCAGGTCGCCGGGTGGATCGGCAAGGGCGTCAGCGCCGCCTGGAACCTCATCGGCGGCAACGCCAACACCATCAGCAACGCCGCCGACGGCCTGGCCGGGCACACCTGGGGCAGCGCGCGCGACGCCGCGTTCCAGCGCGCGATCACCAACGCCCAGACGCACTTCAACCGCTGCGCCCGCTGCACCACCTACGTGTGCGGCCGCTGCTTCGACCCGGGCCAGGGCCTGTGCCACAACTGCGCCCCGGACACCGCCGCCGAGGCCATGGTGGCGCAGCGGCGCGGCCTCAACGACATGGTGTCCGAGCGCGCCTACAGCGTCGGCCAGCAGTCCGGTGCGGAGTTCGACGTGAACGCGCGACGGCAGCTGGTGTGCCCGCAGTGCTCGGCGGAGACGCACGGCACGCCGTTCTGTCCGGGCTGCGGGTACCGGCTCGCGCAGCCGTCCGAGTGCGCGGGCTGCCACAAGGAGGTGCCGGACGGTTCGGCGTTCTGCCCGTCCTGCGGCACCAGGCGCTGACGCCGGGGCAGACGGGGCAGACGGGGGCGGGGAAGACGGGGGAGGGGTGTGCTCCGGATTCCGTTCCGGGGCGCACGTCCGCGATTTCCGGCCGCCGGACGGGAACCCCGGGGCCCGGATGCGTCGTCGTTCTCCTTGGTTGACGCCCGGGCAGGACCCGGGCGCCGAAGTACGAGGAGCACGATGACTCAGCGGATCGCACGTTCGATGGCCGGCGCCCTGGTGGCGCTGCTGGCCGCCCTCGGCCTCGGTGCCGTGGCGTCGGGCGCGCCCGCGGCGGCGGCACCGCGCGCTGTGGCGGTCGCCCAGTCCACGGCCGGTCAGTCCACGGCTGGTCAGTCCACGGCCGGTTCGGCGGACGCGCACGCCGTGCCGACCGTGACGGTCGCCGAGCGCTCGCAGTCGGCGGCTCGGCTCGCGGCGCCCCAGTCCCAGCAGAAGAAGAAGTCCGGGTTCTTCGCCAAGCTCGGCAAGTTCCTGCTGGTCGTGGTGATCCTGATCATCCTGCTCTTCGTGCTGCTGATCATCGGCATCATCTACTTCGTGAAGCGGATCTTCAGCCGGCGCCGCTGAGCGCCCCACCGCGCCGACAGCCCGCCGGCACCCCGCCGCCCAGGGCCAATTGATCGCGATTGGCCCTGGGCGGCGCGGTCGTCCGGCCCCAGGATGGCGGCATGAGCGACTTCGACCGCACGCTGCGCCCCGAGAGCCGGATCGTCCACCCGCCCGTCGTGGAGGTGAACGGCAGCCGCCCGATGGGCGTGCCGCTCCACCAGGGCCACGTGTTCGCCTTCGACTCCAGCGACGCCCTCGTGGCGGCCTTCAGCGGCCCCGACGGCGGGTTCGTCTACAACCGCAACGGCAACCCGACGGTCCGTTCGCTGGAGGAGGCCGTCGCCGGCCTGGAGGGCGGCACCGGCGCGCTCGCCACCTCCTCCGGGATGGGCGCCATCAACACCGTCCTGCTCGCCCTGCTGCGCTCCGGGGACCACGTGATCGCCCAGCGCAGCCTCTACGGCGGGACGTTCGCGACGCTGGCCGACCTCGTCGAGCGCTGGGGCGTCGAGGTCACCCACGTCGGGGGCGACGACCCGGCCGAGGTGACGGCCGCCCTGCGGCCCAACACGCGGCTGCTGCACCTGGAGACGATCTCCAACCCGACGACGAGGGTCACCGACCTGCCCGGCCTGATCGCCGCGGCGAAGGCGGCCGGGGTCGTCACCGTCGTGGACAACACCTTCGCGACGCCGCTGCTGTGCCGGCCGATCGAGCACGGCGCGGACATCGTGATCCACTCGGCCACCAAGTACCTCGGCGGCCACTCGGACGTCCTGGCCGGACTCGCCGTCTTCGCCGACCGGGAGCTCCACGAGAAGGTCTGGCACCACGCGCTCGAACTCGGCGCCACCGCCGACCCGTTCGCCGCCTGGCTCACCCTGCGCGGCCTGCAGACCCTCGCGCTGCGGGTCCGCCGCCACTGCGACACCGCCCTCGACCTGGCCGGCCGCCTCGCCGCGCACCCGGCGGTGACCGCCGTCCACTACCCGGGCCTGCCGGCGCACCCCGACCACGGGCTGGCACTGCGCCTGCTGCCCGAGGGGCACGGCGGCGTCCTCGCGTTCGACCTCGCGGGCGGGCGGGAGGCGGCCCGCGCGTTCACCGAGTCCGTCCGGCTGGCCTCGCTGGCGCCGTCGCTCGGCGGCGTGCACACGCTGGTGCTGCACCCGGCCAGCACGTCCCACCGGCAGCTGTCGGACGCCGAGTTGGCGGCGGCCGGGATCGGCGCGGGGACGGTCCGGGTCGCGGTGGGCATCGAGCACCCCGAGGACCTGTGGGCGGACCTGGAGCAGGCGCTCGCGAAGCTCTAGCGGGGCAGTCGGCTCAGCGCGGCCGGGGCCGGGCGGCCAGGAGCGCGATGTCGTCCTCGGCCGCCGCCGGCGCGATCGAGTGGAGGAGCGCGTCGAGGAGGTCGTCCAGCTCGCCCGCGGCGGGCAGGCGGAGGTCGGCGAGCCGCGCGAGCGAGACGTCGATGTCCTCGCCGCGGCGCTCGACCAGGCCGTCCGTGTAGAGGAGGAGGGTCTGGCCCGGGCTGAGCGGGTGGGTCGCCTGCTCGTAGCCGCCGAGTCCGGTGCCGAGCGGCGGGCCGGTGGGGATCCGCAGGAGCTCGGTGGCGCGGCCCGGGGCGATGAGGGCGGGCGGCAGGTGGCCCGCGCTGGAAAGCGTCCAGCGGCCGCGGCTGGGGTCGGCGAGCACGAGGAGGCAGGTCGCCGGGCGGGCGGAGTCGTTGGCGGAGATGACGGTGTCGAGCTGGCGCAGGATGCGGTGCGGCGGCAGGTCCATCCCGGCCACGTCGCGCAGGGTGGAGCGGTAGTGGCTCATGTCCACCGCCGCCTCCACGCCGTGGCCCATGACGTCGCCCATCACCAGCAGCGTGCGCCCGAACGGCAGCCGGACGCTCTCGTACCAGTCGCCGCCGACCACCGAGGTGGTGCCGGAGGGCAGGTAGCGGGAGGCGAGGTCGAGGTTCTGGTGCGGGTTGCCGGGCTCGCTGAGCAGGGCGCGCTGGAGTTCGAGCGCGATGCCCTGCGAGCGGGTGTAGCGGCGGGCGTTGTCGATGCTCGTGGCGGCGCGGCCGGCCAGGTCCCCGAGCAGCTCGGTCTCGTCGGGGGTGAAGGCGGGCACGGCGTCGGTGCGGCCGAGGGTGATCAGGCCGACGACGTGGCCGCGGGCGGTCAGCGGCAGCAGGAGCAGTGAGGCGAGGCCGGCGGCGGCGTCCGCTCCGTCGGTGAGCACGGCGACGCCGCCCGCGAGGCTGCGCGCGCCGGGGGAGCCCTCGCGGTGGCGGACGGACTCGCCCGGCCGGGGCAGTTCGTCGAGCGCGGCCTGGAGTCGCAGGACGGACTCGGCGGCGGCGCGGTGCAACCGCTGGGTGCCGCCCCGTCCGGTTCGGTCGGCGGTCGCCTCGGGCGGCAGGACGTCGACGGTGACGAACTCGGCGAGCCGGGGGACGGCGAAGGCGGCGAGCTCGGCGCAGGTGGTGTCGACGTCGAGGGTGGTGCCGATGCGCTCGGCGGCGGCGTCGAGGAGGGCGAGCCGTGCGCGGGCCCGTTCGAGCTCGTGCAGTTGCTCGCGGGCCGGTCCGGGGTCGTCGAGGACGACCACGACGACGCCGGCGGTCCGTCCGGCGCGCTCCAGCGGCCGGTAGCGCACGCGCAGGCCGGGCGGGACGGGCGCGCCCGGGGCGTCGGGGCCGCCGGTGACCTGTTCGCGGTCGCGGCCGTCGGCCAGCACGCGGCGCAGGGCGGCGGTGGCGCCCGCGAAGGCGGTGGCGTGGGCGGGGTGGCCGAGCAGGTCGGCGGGGTGCAGGCCGGTGACGGCGGTGAAGGCGGGGTTGGCGTACTCCCAGCGCAGGTCGGCGTCGAGCAGCGCGACCGCGACGGGGGCGGCGGCGAGGACGTCGCGGTGGAGGTCCGGCCCGTCGCTCCCGGTCACCGGGCCGGAGCGCGCGGCGAGGCCCGTCGTCGTCGCCGCTGCCGCCGTCGCGGACCGGCGCTCGGGCGTGGCGGACGGGCCTTGGTCGCCCGGGGCGGGGTCCTCGGTTCGGTGGCCGTGCCGGAACTGCATACGCCCATGATCACGCCCCGCGGCCCGGCACGCCCGGAAGAGGGCGAAACCTTGACTGGGCGGAAGCGCGGTTGTGACCGACCCGATGGTATTCGTGCACGTATTTGCGTGTGCGCACACACAACGATAGAGTGCGTGCACACGCACACAGTCGTGGAGCCCGTCCCCGTCGGCGCACCAGCAGATGCAAGAGGTATCGATGAACACCACCACCGCCCCGATCGTCCTCATCACCGGCACCTCGTCCGGGATCGGCCTCGCCGCCGCCGTCTCCGCCGCCCGGGCCGGGTTCCACGTGGTCGCCACCATGCGCGACACCGGCCGCGCCGGTGCGCTGCGCGCCGCCGCCGAGGAGGCCGGCGTCGCGGGGCGCGTCGAGGTCGAGCGGCTGGACGTCACCGACCCGGCGTCCGTCGCGGCCTGCCTGGACGCCGTCGTCGCCCGGTACGGCCGGCTCGACGCCGTCGTCAACAACGCGGGTGCCGGGCGGGTCGGCACGATCGAGCAGGACGGGATGGAGCCGGTCCGGTTCACGATGGAGGTGAACTACTTCGGCGTCGTCGAGGTCACCCGGGCCGCCATGCCGCACCTGCGCGCCAGCGGCGGCCGGGTCGTCACCGTGACCAGCGTGGGCGGCGTCGTCGGCCAGCCGTTCAACGAGGCGTACTGCGCCTCGAAGTTCGCCGTCGAGGGCTTCATGGAGTCGCTGGCCCCGACCGCCGCCTCCGTCGGCGTGCACGTCAGCGTGGTCGAACCGGGCGCGGTGGCCAGCGAGTTCATCGGCAACCAGGCCATCGACGTGCCCGCCCTGCTCGACGCGGCCGGCCCGTACGCCCCGGCCCTCGGCGCGTACGTCGACCGCACGCTCAAGGCATTCGGGCAGGCGCAGACGCCGGAGGAGGCCGCCGCGCCGGTCGTCGAGGCGCTGACGGCCGAGCGCCCGGCGTTCCGGATCCAGACCTCGGCGGCGGCGCGGGCGTTCGCCGGCACCAAGCTGGCGGACCTCGACGGCTCGGCGGTGCAGACGATGACGGGCGGCTGGGTCGCGGACTGATCCCGGCCGCGACCGGCGCCGCCGCCCTCCCGTCGCGCTTGCGGCGGGAGGGCGGCGCACCGGTAGACGGACGGACGGTCAGGCGGTGGCCAGGGTCAGGCCGTAGGTCTGCAGGATCGGGTTGACGGGCTGGAAGTAGGTGGTGCCGCCGGAGGTGCAGTCGCCCGAGCCGCCGGAGGTGACGCCCTGCGCCTGGCTGCCCGAGATGAACGAGCCGCCGGAGTCGCCGGGTTCGGCGCACACGTCGGTGCGGGTCAGGCCGTAGACCGTGCCCTCGGCGTAGTTGACGGTCGCGTTGAACTCCTGGACGGTCCCGCAGTGCCAGCCGGTGGTGGAGCCGGAGCGGCAGATCGATCCGCCGATCGGGGTCTCGGTGGAGCCGGAGACCGTCACCGCGCCGCCGGCGTAGTCGCTGACCTGCGGCTGCGCCGTCCAGCTCGAATCGGCCTGGACCCACGAGTAGTCGTTGCCCGGGAACGTGGAGCCCTGGAAGGTGCCGATCGAACTGCCCTCGGAGGCCGTCGCGTTGGAACCGGGCTGGCCGCAGTGGCCGGCGCTGACGAAGCCCGGCCGGCCGTTCGAGGTGACCGGGAAGCCGATCGAGCAACGGGCCGCGCCGTCGATGTAGTACGCGTCACCGCCGTGCAGGTCGGCCAGCGGCCGCGGGGCCTCGGCGGCGCGCTCGACCCGGACGAGGCCGCGGTCGACGCCCGCCTGCCGGAGGAACGCCTCGGTGCGGCCGGTGTCGGTGGACTGGACGACGACGGTGTTCCCGGTGACGTCCACGTACCAGAGCGGCGTGGCCTCGGGCGTGGTGGCGGCGACGGCGTGGTCCAGCGCGTTCTTCGCGCCGTCGAGGGCGGCGAGGCTGTGCCGGACGACGGTGGCGGTGCCGCCGTGGGCGGTGATCTCGCGGGCGGCGGAGGCGTCGGTGGTGGCGACGGTGAGGGTGGCGCCGGGCCCGCTGACCCAGGCGCCCGCCCAGCGGTCGCCGAGCGCCTGACGCAGCGCCGACTGGACGGCGGTGGCCCGGCCCTCCTCTGCGAGCCGGTCGGTCGCGGCCTGCGGGGACAGGCCGAGGTCGCGCTGCATCGCGTGCAGGAGGGCGGGCGATGCGGCGACCGGCCGGGTGGGGGCGGCCAGGGCGGCGGCGATCGACGGTTCGTCGGCGCCGGTTCCGGTGGTGGCGCCGGAGGCGGGGGCGGCGGCGAGCGCGAGGGCGGCGAGCGCGCAGGCTGCGGCGAGTGCACGGATTCGGAGCATGGGGGAATCTCCTTGGTTCGCGTGGGGGTTGGAGCGACCGTAGCGATCGTGACGTGACCTCAGGAACATGCCGGAACCCCCCGTGCTCCGGCGTTATACCCCCGCGCCGTCACCGCTCGGGCGCGATGGGGTGTTCGAATGGCGGACGCGTGGGGGGTGCGGAGGCGTGGAGGGGCGTGCGCGCATGCGCGAGGCGCTCAGGGGCGCGCGGCTGATGGGAGGCCGGGATGGTCAACGCTCGGTAGTCGGCAGGTCTCGATCCGCCAACGAGTGTGCGATCCGTGCCCGGCCGGTGAGGGAGTTCTGCTTGACTCGCTCACCTCTCCCACCTCACCCGAATCGGAACGGAGCGTTCTCCCCTCATGCCTTCACGGATACGCGTGGGCCGCAGCAGCGCCCGCCGGGGCGCGGGTCTGGCGGCCTTCGCCGGACTCGTCCTCACCGTCGGCCTGGCGCTGACGGGTTGCGACCCCTCGGCGGCGGACGCCGGCGCCAAGGCCTCGACCTCGCCCACCCCGACGGCCGCGCCCGCCACTTCCGCACCCTCGGCTCCTCCCGCTCCGCCCGCGGCGACCACGCCGGCGGCCGAACCGACGACGACCGCCGCACAGCCGCCGGCCCCGCCCGCCACGCACGCACCGGTGTCCGCGCCCGCTCCGGCTCCCGCTCCCGCGAGCAAGCCGCCGGTGACCAAGGCGCCGCAGCCGCAACCGCAGCCCAAGGTGACGACGGCCCAGCCGCCGACCGACCCGCAGCCCCAGCAGCCCGCGGCCGCCGGTGGCGGCGGCTGCGAGATCCGTTCCAACGCGGGCAACTGCTACGCGGCCGGCCAGTTCTGCCGCGACGCCGACCTCGGCCTGAGCACCCACGACGCCAACGGCCGGATGATCACCTGCCGGATCGTGAGCGGCAAGCCGCACTGGCAGGCGTGAGAGAGCGGCCATACCTGCCGCGCAGGAAGTCGGCCCGGCCGACTTCCTGCGCTATGGGGCTTCCTGACGCTCAGCTCCACCGGACGTGGAAGTCGGTGGGCAGCAGGCGCAGGGCGTCCAGTTCGTCCGCGAGTTCGGGGGCGGCGGTCTCGATCCGCTCGCCGTCCACCAGCGGTGCGGAGCTGTAGATCTTGCGCAGGGAGAAGTCCCACCCGGTGCCGTCGTCGGGGGCGTGCCCGATCGTGACCTTCAGCCGGTGCGGCTCGTACCGGCTCCTGCCGCTCTCCGTCCGGGTGGCGGCGCAGGCGTTGAGCGCGGACCAGAACTCGTGATCCGTCATCCGGGCGACCCGCGCCGGGGCGAGCCCGGTGTCGTCGAGCAGCCGGCCCGCCAGCCGCCGGACCACCGAGACCGGCCCCACGTTGTCCCACGAGGTGTGGAGCCGCGCCTCCGCGGCGACCAGCCCGACGAGCGCGGCAGCGTCCTCGCGGCCGGCCGACACCGCCGAGTCCGCCAGCCCGAGCCGCCCCAGCAGCGCGGCCGGATCGACGTCGAGCCGCCCGGCGGCACGACCGCTGCGCGCGTAGGAGTCGAGGTGGTCGAGGTTCAGCAGCCCCGAGCGCCCGGTCAGCGGCGAGAGCGGTTTCCCGTCGAGCAGGGAGACGACGGCGTCGGCATCGACCCCGTGCTTCTCCAGCACACCCCGGATCGGCTCGGCTCGTAGCAGTTGCGAGCCGATCGCATGGTGATCGAGCCCGCCGAGGCCTTCGAAGGTGTGGCTCAACGGCAGGTGCCCGATGTCGTGCAGCAGCGCCGCGACCCGCAGGAGCTCGTCCCGGGGCCGGAAGCGCACGACCAGCGCGAGTACCCCGAGGGTGTGCTCAAGCCTGGAGTACGACTGCAGCGTACTGATCGTCGAGGCTCCGCCGTGCACGACGAAGTGCAGCCGCCGCAACGGCTCGCTCCGAAGCAACTCGACTTCCACGGGCCTGAGTTCGACGGGAACCCGCCAGAGCGGATCGGTAAACACCGGGCCCGCCCCCACGACGTTGGTCGGCGCGGCCGGTGCGGTCTGGTCCATGTGAGCAGGCATCGGGCAACTCTAGGAACCGCTCGCCCGCCCGCACCACTCCATAATGGTGGAGAAGACCCGGAGGAGCGTGTCGGGTCTGCAGTGGGGCGTCTCGGGGGGAACGGCATGCAGGTGGAGTTGGTGTACAGCCGCATGGGCGGTCTGTTGACGGCGATCGGGGACCGGGAGCTCGGGTACCGGCGGTTCGGGGCGAAGCCGCGGACGCTCGGGGCCTGGGAGCTCCGCTACGACCGGCTCGGGAATCGGCTGGCGGGGGTCGGGCACGTGGAGCTCACGTACGACCGGATGGGGAACCGGCTGCGCACCGCGGGGGGCTGGACGCTCGAGTACGACCGGATGGGCAACCGGCTCCACCGGATCGGCCCGTACGACCTCGAAGCCGACCACATGGGAAACCGCGTGCGCGCGGTGGGTCCGATGAGGCTCGACTACGACCGGCTCGGCGCGCGCCCGCGCTGGGTGCAGCTGCCGGACGGGTACGGACCGTTGTCGGACGACCTGGTCCTCGCGCTGTTCCTCGTCCTGCACCTGCAGAAGGAGGAATCGGACTGAGAGGTCCGGTCATGCATGATGACGGGATGATATCCAGCGACCAGCGCTTCCACGTCATCGTGCTGTCGAACTTCGCGAGGGGCTTCGACAAGTACGCGTTCGCCTACGGCAAGGCGGGGATCCCGGAGAGCACCTACCCGGACCGGTTCCACCTGCTGACCCGGGCGGAGCTGGGCATCGGCGTCGGCAAGGCGCGGCGCCTGCTGGAGCGGCTGGCAGTTCCGGGCGACCGGCTGCTGGTGCTGGAGACTTCGGTGGATCCCGACGCGCTGGTGCCCAACACGAGGACCGGCCTCGGCATGGAACTGCACGAGGCGAGCATCCGGCTGTCGGCCGTCCACGAGCTCGACCACGCGGACGACGAGGTCACCCTGCGCCCGACGACCGTCGAGGACGCGATGGCGGCCTCCCTGCACTTGCAGGAGGCGGCCCGGAGACCCTACGCCGAGCTGCGGCCGCGCTCGGTCTCGGTCCTGCCGGTCGCCTCCGCCTGCCAGGCCCGGTGCTCGTTCTGCTTCTCCGCGGCCTCGATCTCCAGCGACCAGGCACCGGCCCGGGTGCCGTGGGACAGCGTCACCTCCTGGCTGGAGCGCGCCCGTGCGGCGGGTGCCGAGCGAGCGGTGATCACCGGGGGCGGCGAGCCCACGCTGCTGCCGTTCGACCAGCAGCTGCGGCTGGTGTCCGCCTGCTCGGCGGCCTTCCCGAAGGTCGTCCTGATCACCAACGCGCACAACCTGGCGCAGGGCGAGCACGCCGATCGGGCCGACCGGCTGGCCGCCCTGAGCTCGGCGGGCCTGAGCGTGCTGGCCGTCTCCCGGCACCACCAGGACGACGCCGTCAGCGAGCGGCTGATGTCGCTGCGCACGCCGGTGGGCTCCGTCGTCGAGACCTGGCGTGCGGAGCGCGAGCGCTGGCCGGGGCTGCGGATGCGGCTGATCTGCGTGTTGCAACACGGCGGTGTGGCCGACGCGAGCGGCGTCGCCGACTACCTCTCGTGGGCCGCGGACCTCGGCGTCGACGAGGTGTGCTTCAAGGAGCTCTACGTCTCCACCAGTACCGAGTCCCTCTACTTCGAGCGCGCGGCCAACGTCTGGAGCCGGCAGCACCAGGTCTCGCTGTCCGTCGTCACCCGGTTCGCCGAGCAGCACGGCTTTGCGCTGTCGAGCCGGCTGCCCTGGGGCGCGCCGGTCTACGACGGCACCTGGGAGGGCCGGCCCATGCGGATCGCCGCGTACACCGAGCCCAGCCTGCTCTGGGAACGCACCACCGGGACCGCGCGGAGCTGGAACGTTCTGGCGGACGGACGCTGCTACGTCTCCCTGGAGGACCGGGCGAGCGAGATCGTGCGGGAAGGAGCACCCGCATGAGGTTCGACGAGTTCCAGGAGTTCCGGCAGCGGCAACTCGGCGCCGAACCCTCGCTGCTGGACGCGGCCGAGACCAATGTGTACCGGGCGCTCGCGGCACTGCGACCGGAGCCGCCGGCCGAGCCGCACACGGTGTACCGGTGCGATCTCGCCCGTGCCTGGCTGCGGCGGTACGGGCTGCCGGAGGAGTGGTCCCGCCGGGCCATGGTCTCCCGCGGGGTCCGGCACGGCCTCGGGGTGGTGTTCGCGCGGCTGCGCGCCGAGCGGGCGCGGTTGTGGCTGCCCGGCGACGTGTACCCGGTGTACTTCGAGCTGGCCCGCGCCGCGGGTCTGGAGCCAGGGTCCTACCCGACGCTTCCGGCGCCGGTCCTGCCGGCGTCGCCGGCGGACGACCGGCCCGAATACCTGCTGCTCGCCAACCCCAGCAAGCCGCTCGGCCGGTACCTGACCGACACCGAGTGCGCCGCGGTGATCTCGTGGCTGCGGGAGTCGCCGCACCGCCGTCTGCTGATCGACGCCGTCTACGACCTGGGAGCCCCGTTCGCGGCCGGCACGCGGCGACTGCTGGAGACCGGCCGTGCGGTCCTGCTGCATTCGGTGACCAAGGGCTGGCTGTGGCCGCGCACGTTCGGCGTGGTCCTGCTGGGTCCGGAGCAGCCCGAACTGGCCGAGGCGTTCCGGGCGGACCCGCCGACACCGGCCCAACTGAGCCTCGCCGACCGCCTGCTGACCGAGCACGGCGACGTGCCCCGGCAGGTCGCCGACGAACTGGCCGCATGGGCCGGGCGGTTGTTCGCGCGGCTGCCGGCCGACGTCCTCGGGGCGATTCCCGCGGCGAGCCGGACGTCTCCCGGCAACTACTTCTTCCCGGTCGGGATCCCGGCGGAGACGCTCCGGCGCGAGTACGGCGTGCTCGCCCTGCCGGCCGGCGTGTTCGGGCAGAGCGACTGGTCCGGTTCGGTCCTGACCAGCCTCGCGGGCGCCTTCGGCCCGTAGCGCTGGGCCGTAGCGCTAGGAGGGCGTGGCCAGGGTGTTCCAGAAGAGGTGTTCGTAGGCCTGGAGCAGGAGGGCGTGTTCGCGGGCCGTGGCGAGGGTGTGGTCGTCGAGGGGGTGCGGGCCGAGGGATTCGGCGGCCTGTTCCTCGAGGGCGGTCGCGGGCTGGGCGAAGAAGTCGAAGAACGCGCAGGCCTCGTCCGGGAAGCCGTAGTGGCGGCGCAGGGCCTGGGCGATCGTGGCGCAGTAGCCGCCCCAGGCCGCGAAGTTCGCGACGAGGGCGACGGCCGCCGCGGGCGGCCGCGCGTTGAGGGCGAGCCAGGCGAGGTACGCGGGGTAGGCCTGGCAGCCGGCGAGGGGCGGGTGGTGCGCGAGTCCGTCGGGGTCGAGGCCGCAGGCCGAGGCGAGGGCGGGGAGGGTGCGGAGCGCGGCGCTCTCGCCGTCGGCCAGGGTGGCGAACCAGGCGCCCGCCGGGCGGTCGGCGCAGCGGGTGGCGAGGAGGAGCAGGCTGCGCCGGTCGGAGGTGATGATCCGGTGCTGCTGGGCGGCGAGTTCGGCGAGGGTGGTGAGCGGGGCCCGGCCGTCGGCGAGGGCCGTGACGAGGGCTGGGGCGGTGTCGCCGGGCGCCAGTTCGGCGCGCAGTCGCTGGATCTGGGCGAGGATCGGGTGGTTCACCTGGTGCCTCCGTGGACGGGCGCTGCGGGTGGGGCGCTGGGCGGTGCGGCCCCGGCGTCCCTTCCTACCGCCTCGCCGGGGGCCGGATGCGGCGACAGGCCGGGTGGGCGGCGGGCTGCCGCCGCACCCGGCGTGTTCGTCGGCGCGGGTCGTCAGGACGAGCCGCAGGCCGTCGTGACGTCGGCGGCGGCGCTCACGATGGCGCCGACGTCGGGCTGCTTGCCGTCGTTCACGGCCTTCTGGGCGTCGTCGATGGTCTTGGACAGCTTGTCGGTGGCCTTGTCGAGCTTGCCGTCGCTGCCGCTCTCGCGGACCTTCTTGACGTCGTCCCTGATCTTCTTCAGGGCGTCGAGCGTGTGCTGCCGCTTGCTGTCGTCGGTGATCTGCCCGACGTTGATCGCCGAGTCGGCCAGGTCCTGGACGTCGCCGGTGACGCTGATGGCCCGCTTCCCGCAGTCGAGCGCCTGGTCGGCGTTCTTGCACGCGGTGAACAGCGGGGCGGCGGCGAGCAGTGCGACCGCGGCGATCGTGATCCGGTACGGCTTCCTTGTCATGTCGATTCCCTCCCGTCCTCACCAACGCCGAAACGGGCTGCGCCGGTTCCGGCGTCCTTCCGGCCGGCGAGGGTGGCGGACCAGGCGTCGCCCGTCGTGCCGGAGCGGGTGAGGTCTAGGGGGTTGGGGGCGGTTGCGCGGCGGTGGACGGTTCCGGTGGGCAAACTGTGCAGCAAAACTGCACAGGGAAACTGTACAGCAAGACTGGACAGTCAAGGCTGATGAACCTACCGTGGACGGAGTGAACGAGATACCTGCCGACGTCGGCGAGTCCGCCGAGCGCGCCACCGTGCCGGAGGCGCCGGCGCTGCTCGCCCGGATCCGGTCGCTACCCCGCGGTGGACAACGGCCTGGCCGGGAGGGGGAGTTCGACCGGCGGCTGATCGCCCCGATGGTCCTCGGCTCGGTGCTGAACCCGGTCAACTCCTCGATGATCGCCGTCGCCCTGGTGCCCATCGGCACCGCCTTCGGAGCCCCGCTCGCGGAGACGGCCTGGCTCGTCTCCGCGCTCTACCTCGCGACCGCCGTCGGCCAACCCGTGATCGGGCGACTGGTCGACACCCACGGGCCCCGTTGCCTCTACCTCGCCGGGACGGCGCTGGTCGGCGTCGCGGGCCTGCTGGGCGTGCTCGCCCCCTCGCTCGGGTTGCTGATCGCCGCCCGCGTGCTGCTGGGCCTCGGCACGTCGGCCGCCTATCCCGCCGCGATGCACCTGACCCGCAGCGAGGCCGCGCGGACCGGGCGGGACAGCCCGGCGGGCGTGCTCACCGCGCTGGCCGTCGCCAACCAGACGGTTGCCGTCATCGGCCCCACCCTCGGCGGGCTGCTGATCGGCGCCGGCGGCTGGCGGGCCGTCTTCGCCGTCAACGTGCCGCTGTCGCTGGCCTGCCTGGTGCTCGGCGCGGCCCGCCTGCCGAGGCGGCCGGCCCGCACGCGGCGCACCTCCGCCCGCCTGGACGGCACCGGGATCGCACTCTTCGCCGCCATGCTCGTCGCCCTGATGCTCTTCCTCATGAAGCCGCAGGCCGCCCACTGGTACCTGCCGGCGGCCGCCGTCGCCGCCGCCTGCGCCTTCGCCGCACGGGAGTTGCGTGTCCGCGACCCCTTCATCGACCTGCGGACGCTCGCCGGGAACCGCCCGCTGATCGTCACCTACCTGCGCCAGCTCCTCGGCTACACCGCCTCCTACGCCTTCCTCTACGGCTACACCCAGTGGCTGGAGGAAGGCCGCCGGCTCACGCCCTCGGCCGCCGGACTGGTCCTGCTGCCGCTCTCCGGCGCCGCCCTCGCCGTCTCCGCCGCCACCGGCCGCAGCACGGCCGTCCGGGGCAAGCTGGTCGTCGGCTCCTGCCTCCAACTCGCCGCGTGTTCGGCGATGTTGTTGGTCGGAACCGGGAGCGGAATCTGGCTGCTGGTCGCCGTCGGGATACTCGCCGGGATCCCGCAGGGGCTCATCGGCCTGGCCAACCAGGCCGCCCTCTACCACCAGGCCGACCCGGCCCGGATCGGCTCCGCGGCGGGCCTGCTCCGCACGTTCACGTACCTCGGCGCGATGGCGGCCTCCGCGGCCAATGCCGCGTTCTTCCCCCACGGCGCCACCACTGCGGGGCTGCACCACCTCGCGCTGTTCATGCTCGGCGGTGCCGCCCTCCTGCTCGCGCTCGTCCTGCCCGACCGCTCGCTGCGCAGGCTCGCGCCGGCCGCGCACAACTGAGGACAAGGAAACGGGAGTTGCTCTCCTACTGCGCGTCGTTGTCGTCGGGGGAGTGCACGACGGCCTCGACGGGGTAGCCCTCCCGGAGGATCTTCAGGAGGGCGTGCTGCTCCTCCAGCCAGCCGGGGGCGAGGGAGAGGATGAAGCGCAGGGTCACGCCGGAGTCCTCGGCGTCGGAGACGGTGACCCAGACCCCGCCGGGCCGGCCGGGCTCGACCCGCAGCTCCGGCCCGTGCTCCTCGTCGAGCCAGCGGACCGCCTCCCGGCGGGAGAGCCGCTCCAGGGCGGCTTCCCAGTCGATGAGGTGTTGTTCCGTCAGGACCGTCGCGAACCGGGCGGTCAGCGCCTCGGCGGTGGCGACGATCTCGCAGTCCAGCCGGTCGTGTCCGAGCGGCGTGACCGGGGCGTGCCGGCCGAGGACGAGGACCCGCAGGCTCTTCCCGGCGCCGCCCGGGCGGTCGGCGAGTCTGATCAACTCGTTCTGCTGCGAAGCGACTTCACTCATCGTGCACTCCCGGTGACAGCCTTCCAAAGGGTGCTCATCCTCGCGTAGGTGTTCGCCCGATGCCAATCCCGGTGGTGGGACCGGTCGTTGTCACGATGTGGACGTCCCGTCCGGCGGATGGGCCGTGGCTCGCCCGTGCCTCACCCGTGTTCCGGGCGGCCGGTGATGACCGTGGTGAAGATCGGGGCGCCGTACTGGTGGCCGGTCACGACGGTGGTGAGTGCGTCGGGGTCCTCGGCGCGGGTGAGGCACGCGGTGACGGTGGTCGGCGCGTCGTGCTCGGCGTAGCGGTGGTAGGTGGTGGTCATGGTGGTCGGCGCGATCGTGACCGGGGAGGTGAGGGCGTTGGCGGCCTGGCGGGCGGCCTCCAGCAGGACCATGCCGGGGATGTGGTCGATGGCGTGGTCGAAGAGGATCGGGTGCCACGGGTCGGGCGTGAGGTGCCAGGTGTCGGGCTCGTCGGACGGGGTGAGCACGACGTCGGCGGGGCGCAGTCGGCCGACCCGGGCGGGCGGCAGTGGCGGGCCGGCCGGGGCTTGTGCGGGGATGAGCCGCTCGGACGTGCTCGCGCCGTCGGGGCTGCCGGGCCCGTCGGTGCGGTCGGTGCGGTCCGTGCCGTTAGTGCCGTCCGTGCGGTCCGTGTCGGGGTTGCGGCAGGCGCCGCGCAGGCGACGGTAGGTCGCGTCGGAGACGGTGGTGAAGCGGGTGAGGCCGGTCGCGGCGACGTGGGGGCCTCGGCGCATGGTGATGGTCAGGGTGAAGTCGATCGTCGTGCGGGTTCTGGGCTGCGGCTCGAGTCTGGCCTCGATGGTGAGGTCGGTGGGCGTGCCGCCGATGGCGAGTCGCCGGGGGTGGGTGGTGCAGTCGAGGTTCCACATCATGAACCGGTGGTCGAGCGGCACGCCGAAGCGGGTGTGGGCGAGGTAGAGCCCGGTCTGGCGGATCGTCTCGGCGGCCTGCATCGGGTCGTGCCGGGTGCCGTCCGGCGTACTGAAGAAGGTGTGGGCGCGCGGCCACTGCGCAGTGACGGTGAACGTGGTGTCGCTCAACTGCTCACTGCCGGTCAGGAAGACCTCGGCGTGACAGGCGCGGTGGACGTACTCCTTGGGGACGGTGGTGGTCAGTCGGGGCTTCGCACCGATCGGGCGGTCGGCGAGCCCGGCGGCGGAGTCGGCATGCGCGGGCCCGAAACCGGGGATGCCGGTGGAGAGGTCGTCCGGAAGGTCGTCGGAGAAGCCGGCGAAGAGCCCGGTGGAGAGGCCGCGGGGAAGGCCGGTAGCGGCGCGGGAGGGCGCGGGGGCACGATAGGCAAGCTGGGTCACGGGAGCGCTCCGAAGGGCCGTGGCGGGCGGGTAGGGCTGCTCAGGGCTCGTAAGATACGTACCTTCCGGTTTGGTTTTCAAGGAGTCCGGACCACGGTTCGTCGGCGACCGAGCGTTGCGATCTCGTCGCTCCGGGTGCGCACCGAGGGGTCCGGGAGGCCGTCGGCGCTTGCAGACGGGTGCCTGACCTGCGGTCAATTCGACGGTGGAAGAACACTTGGGCGTGATTTGACCACGCTTTGGCCGGGGGGACGGCGGAGGGAAGTGGGAGGCGGCGTTCCGTACCGGCCGATCGCGGGCGAATCGTGCGTCGCCTGTCCGACCCATACCGTCCACACGGTTTTCACCGCGTTCCCGAGCGGACGAGTCACCGCCTGGGAGGGGGACCGGCCCGTTCCTGTACGGCTAAGATACAGGGTGTTTGGTTTGGTTCTCCGAACGGTTCAGGGGTGGTGGCGTTGGTGCGGCAGGAGAGGGCGGTCCAGACCCGGCGGTCGATCCTGGAGGCCGCGGCGACGGTCTTCGACGAGTTCGGCTACGAGGGTGCGACCATCGGCGAGGTGGTCGCGCGCGCGGGCGTGACGCGCGGGGCGCTGTACTTCCACTTCGCCTCGAAGCGCGACCTCGCGCTCGGCGTGGTGGAGGAGCAGTTCGTCCAAGGGCCGCTGCCCGAACGGAGCTGCAAGCTCCAGGAGTTCGTCGACACCGGGATGGTGGTGGCGCACCTGATGCCGCGGGATGCGCTCCTGAGCGCCGGCGCGCGGCTCTCGCTGGGCCAGGACGTCTTCGGCGATCTCCGTGGCGGCGCCTTCCAGGGCTGGATCAGCCGGCTGGAGGAGGTGCTCGTGGCGGCGAAGGAGCAGGGTGAACTGCTGCCGCACGTGGTGCCGGCCGAGACCGCCTGGCTGCTGACCGGAGCGTGGACCGGCGTGCAGATCCAGTCTCAGAAGCTCACCGGGCGGGCGGACTTGGAGCGTCGGGTGTCCGGGCTCTACCGGCTCGTCATGCCGAGCATCGCGATGCCCGGCGTGCTGGCCACGCTCGACCTCGCGCCCGACCGCGGCGCCAGGGTGGCGGCCGAGGTGGCGGCGCGGGCGGCGGCCGGTGCGGATGCGGCCGATGCGACGTCAGGAGCGCCGGAGGAGACGGACGCCGTGGGCGGCGCGGACGCCGGCTGAGGCCTCCGCCCGTCGGGCTCGTCGGTCCCCGTCGGTCTCCGTCGAGCTTCGGGTGGCGAATTGTTCGGCATAAAACAAACAGCTTGGTCGGTTTTCCATTGACAAACCGTCCGCCCTGTTTTTGGATGGTGGTGGGTGCCCTGCCGTCCGGCTGACGGGTACTCGGCCGACCGGTGGCCGTCGGGGCCGCCGACGCGTCTGGATGTGGGGTGGTCATCGTGGAGATCCGGGTGCTGGGGGCTTTGGGGGTCCGGGTGTGCGGGGAGTCGGTGGTGCCCTCCGCGCCCAAACCGCGGCAGGTGCTCGCGCTGCTGGCCTTACGGGCCGACCAGGTCGTCCCGGCGGGCGTCCTCGCCGAGGAGTTGTGGTCCGGCCGCCCGCCGCGCAGCGCGCGCACGACCGTCCAGACCTACGTGCTGCAACTGCGCGACCTGATCGACAAGGCGCTCGCCCAGGCCGACGAGCCGTGCGCCGCCACGTGCGCGAAGGACGTCCTGGTGACGTCGCCCGGCGGCTACATGCTCAACACCGGCGGCGGCACCGTCGACCTCCACGAGTTCGAGCGCCTGGCCGGCCTCGGCTACCGCGCCATGGACGGCGGCGACCACGCGCTCGCGGCCCGGCAGTTGGCCGACGCCCTCGCCCTGTGGCGCGGCCCGGCCCTCGCGGACGTCCCGCTCGGCGGCCAGCTCGCCGTCGAGGCCAAACGCCTGGAGGAGACCCGGCTCTGCGCGCTGGACCAGCGCATCGAGGCCGACCTGCGCCTCGGCCGCCACCGCGTCCTGCTCGCCGAACTGACCGTCCTGGTCGACCGCTACCGCACCCACGAGAGCCTGCACGGCCAGTACATGCTCGCCCTGCACCGCTCCGGGCGGCGCGGCGAGGCGCTGGAGGCGTACCAGCGGCTGCGGAACACCCTGGTCCGGGAGCTGGGCATGGAGCCCTCGGCCGGTCTGCGGCGGCTGCAGCGCACGATCCTGCTCGCCGGGCCGGAGCGGGTCGAGCCGGACCGTCCGGCCGCGGTCCCGTCCGTCGGGGGCGATCCGGCGACGCGGGCCCGGCTCAGCCGGATCGGGTGATCGGGCTCCGGAGCCTTCGCTGCGGGCGCGGAACCGAGCGGCGCCAAACCCGCTGGTGGGCGCGAACGGGGCACCCGTAGACTCCCGTGCTCGTGACCGACGCCACCGACGCCACTGACACCGCTGATGCCACGGACGCCACCGACGCCTTGACGTCCCGTCCCGCCCCGACCCGCCGTGCCCCCGGGGCATCCCGGGCCGCCTCGACGCCCGAATCCGACACCGTGTCCGGTTTTGCCGGTGACGGGCGGGGCGGCCCGGGACCGTCCGCCGCCGGGTCGACCGCGGAGGACGGCGACCTGGTCGCCGCCGCGGCGGCCGCCGCCGGGCAAGGGCTGGTCGGCCGGGGGACGGTCGCCGAGGTCGTGACGCTGTGCGCCGTCGCCGGGGAGCACGTGCTGGTGATCGGCGAGCCCGGGACGGCGAAGTCCGAGGCGGTGCGGCGGGTCGCCGGGCAGCTGGGCGGGCGGTACTTCGAGTACCTGCTCGGCCGGTTCACCGAGCCCAACGAGCTGTTCGGCCCGGTCGACCTGCGCCGGCTGCGCGAGGGCCACGTCGAGTTCGCGACCGAAGGGATGCTCCCCGAGGCCGAGTTCGCGTTCCTCGACGAGGTCTTCCTCGGCTCGACGGCCGTGCTCAACACCCTGCTCGGCCTGCTCAACGACCGGGTGTTCCGGCGCGGCCGGACGGTGCTGGCCAGCCCGCTGCGGGTGTGCGTCGGCGCCGCCAACCACCTGCCCGAGGACCCGGCCCTCGCCGCCTTCGCGGACCGGTTCCTCGCGCGCGTCTTCGTCGAACCCGTCCCCGACGGGCAGTTGGAGGACCTGCTGACCGCCGGCCGGCGGCCCTACACCGCACCCGAACGGCCGGCGAGGCTGCTCGGCGCGCTCGACCGGCTCGCCGCCGCGGCCCGGTCCTGCGACCTGGGCGCCGTCACCCCGCTGCTCGGCACGGCGCTGCGGCGCCTGCGGGCGGCGGGAGTCCCGATCAGCGACCGCCGGGCGGTGCGCTCGCAGAACCTCGTCGCGGCGGCCGCCGTCCTCGACGGGCGCACCACGGCCTCCGCGCGCGACCTGTGGGTGCTGCCGCTGGTCGCGCCCACCGCCGACACCCAGGCGCTCGCCCGCGAGACCCTCGCCGACCTGATCGACGGCGCCGCCAACCGCAGCCTGGCGCACACCGCCGAGGAGCTCTCCCGCAGCACCGCCGCGCGCGCCGAACGGCTCGTGCGCACGGGCGCCGCTCTGCTCGCCGAGCACGCCGGACTGCCCGACGGGCGGGACTCGCGGCTGCGGCTGGAGGCCGTCCTGCGCGAGATCGACGCCGGCTTCGCCGTGGCCGACCTGCCCGGAGCGTTGGTCGGCATACGCGCCGGCCTGGTCGCCGCGGTCGCCCCCGCATGACGGGCGACGACCGCCGGATGACGAGTGACGACCGCCGCATGACGGGCGGCGACCCCCGCATGACGAGTGACGACCGCCAGGTGTCGGCTGACGACCCCCGCCTGACTGGCGGGGACCGCCACGTGTCGGCTGACGCTTCTCGTCCGACGCCCGTCCCGCTCCGCTGGGAGCGCCGTGAGCCGCCGCTGCCGGCCGCCGCCGTGCTCGCGCTCGGCGAGGACGTCCCGGCCCTCGCCGTCGCCACCCGCGAACGCCTCCTGACCGGCACCCGTCTCGGCGTCGCCGCCGACGCCACCGCCCTGCTCGTGCTCGGCGCCACCGAGGACCTGCCGTGGGCCCCCGGCGCCCGCTACCTCGGCCTCGACGGCGACCTGCTGGTACCGACTACGGCGCGGCCGCAGCCCGCCGCCGCCCTGTGGTGCGCCGCCCTCGGGGCGGGCGAGGGGCAGCTGTGCGTCCTGGTGCCGGGGCACGCGCTGGTGGCCGACCGGCCACCGCCCGGGACGGACCCGGCAGCGCTGGAGTCCGTCGCGCGCGGGGAGGGGGAGCGATGACCGTCCGACCGACCGTCGAGTCCGTGGGCCGGGCCGCCTCGGTCGGCGCCATCAGTTCTCAAGCGGCGCTGGAGTCCGTCGCGCGCGGGGAGGGGGAGCGATGACCGTCCGTCCGTCCGCCGAGCCCGTGGGCCGGGCCGGCTCGTTTGCCGCCATCAGCCCCCAACTCGCCGACGCCCTCGATCCGTTGCTGCGCCGCCTGGACGCCATCATCGGCGGGTACGAGAGCACCGCCGGCGTCCTCGGCACGCCCGAAGGCCACGGCGGCCTCGCACGCACCGGGCGCCCGGACCAGCTGCTGCCCTCCGAGTGGCTGCTCGCCGACGAGGCCCCGGACGAGTTCCTGCGCCGGTACGCGGACCGCGAACTGCTGCACCTCGCGCCCGAGTCGACCACGGACACCGGTCGCGGCCGGGTCGTCGCCCTGGTCGACACCGGCCCCGCCCAGGCGGGCGCGGGCCGGCTGGTCCAGCTCGCCGTCCTGCTGGTGCTGCACCGGCGGGCCGTCGCCCGCGGCACCGAACTGCTGGTCGGCGTGCTCGGGGACCCGTCCGGCCGGCTGCTGGGCGGCGACCTCGCCGAGGTGCTGCCGCGCTGGCTCGTCGCCCGTCGGCACGCCGACCCGACGCCCGAGGACGTCCGCCGCGCCGAGGAGTCGCTGGCCGACGGCGACCGCGCCTGGCTGCTCGCCTCGCCGCGCCTGGCCGAGCAACTGCCGTCGCGCAAGGGCGTGCTGAGCACCGAGGAGACCGGCTGGACCGCCGACGGCGCCGCCCGCGTCGCGATCCGGGTGGACGGCGGGCCGAAGGCCGAACTCCCGCTGCCCACCGGCGCCGTCGCCGTCCGGGCGCTGCGCGGCTCCGAGTTCCGCCGGGGCGGCGTGGTCTTCGCGCCGCTCCCCAGCGGCACCGGGGCGCTGCCCGCCTTCACCACGGACTCCGCGACGCTGCTCGCGCGCGGCCGGGACGCCTCCGTGCTGCTCGCGGTGAGGCTGCCGCCGAGTGCGGCGCACTTCGCCGGGAGCGCCCGGCCGCGCCGCCACCAACTGCGCGGACAGGTGGTCGCCGCCGGACGGACCGGTCGGCGCCTGCTCGTCTACTACGCCGAGCGGAACCGCCTCCTCCTCCACGTCAGCGGCAGCCGTTTCGGTGAACCGGGCCGCTACGACGTCGACTTGGACGACCTCGGGCTCGACACCACCGCACTCCCCGCGCTCGCGCACCAGCCCGTCCTGCCGCTCGTGCGCGACGGCGAGGACCTCGTCGTCCCCCTGGCCGGGCACTGGCGACGGATCGCGCCCGGCGGCCGGGTCACCCTCGACGGGCCGGTGGTGTCGACCGCCGGCGGTCGGCCCTTCGTCCGGGCCCGGGAGCCGCGGCTGTTCGACGGCGAGCTCCCGCCCGGCGTGGCCGAGTGCGAGCACCTCGTGCACGGCGCGGGCGGGCTGCTCGCGTGGTCCGAGGACGACTTCGGGTGGGACATCCGCACCCGGAAGGGCGAGCGCCGCTACCTCGAACTCCCCGGCGGCGGCGATGTCATCGCGATCATCGAGGACGAGTCCGGTGCGCCCGTGCTCCTCACGTGCACCCGCGACGCCCACCTGGTCCGCGCCGTCCGCGAAGGCCAGGTCCGCACGCTCACGGATTTCTCCGGCGGGCCCGCGGTGCCCGCCGTCCACCCGCGCTGGCCGATGATCGCGGCCGAGCCCCGGCCGGGCCGGCTGAGGGCCGGCAATGCGGCGACCGGCAAGACCCTCCTCTCGATCGAGAACGACGAATGAGCCCTGTCATCCACGCGTCCGGCTTCGTGCTCGACGCCCCCGTGATCGGTGCGGCCGAGGCCGCCGACCGCGTCCTGGCGGCCTGGCGGCCGGGCGCCGAGCTGCGCGAACTTCCGGACGGCCGCTGGCTCTTCACGCTTCCCGAGCCGACGCCGATCCGGGTCGACGGCGCTCCGGGGGAGCCGCTTCGCGCGGTTGGGGGCGGGCTGGAGGCCGTCGGGCTGCGAGGTGACGAGAATGCGGCTCCCGGTGAACTCCTGCTCCACGTTGGTAGTGTGATTGAGCGTCATATCATCGATGCACTACCACGGTTGAGACCAGAGGACTGGCTCGACCTGTCCGGACTCACCCTCCACCGGCTCGGCGCGGTCGGTGCCCCGGTCGTGCCCGAGCCCGTCCGGGAGGATGTCCCGCAGGCGCCCGCCGTGGACCTTCGTGCGGCCGCAGGGATCTCCGAGTCGACCGACCGTGTGCGCCGCCGTACGGCGTCGGGCCCGGACCGCTCCAACGAGGGGTGGGTCGCCGCTGCGGCGGTGTTCCTGGTCGCCGCGATCGCCGCGATCCCCTTCTCGAACCTGATCGCCCGCAGGGGCTTCCACCTCGGCGCGTTCCTGCTCGCCGTCGGCGGCGCCGCCGCGGTCCTCCTGGGCTTCGTCCTGCACGACCGGCGCCAGGCGCGGTCGGCCGGTGCCGCCCACGCTGCGGCCGGCGGTGCTGCCGCCCGCAGCACGGCCAGGCCGCGCGGCGCCCGGCGCACGCCGTCCACCTCCGGCGCGCTCCACCGCCGCCACCTGCGCTACCTCCGCGACCTCACCCGGGCATTCGAGCAGCGCCGCTGGGAGGACGCCCTGCGCGACGCCATCCGGCTCGCCGCCGCGGGCTCCCGCGACCAGCCGGTCTGGTTCGGCCGCCGCCTGCCCCGCCGCTTCACCGGCGCCCTCAGGCCCACCCCGCGGCTCGCCGACGGTCCGCTCGTCGCCAGTCCGATCAGCGGCCCGACGGTCCACCAGTACCTCACCGACCTCTACCGCGAGGCCGCCCGCGCCCTCGAAGGCGAAGGGCGGATCGACGAGGCCGCGTTCGTCCTCGCCGACCTCCTCGACGCCCCCGCCGAAGCCGTCGCCCTGCTCGCCCGGCACGACCGCGCCGCCCAGGCCGCCGAACTCGCCGAGGGCCGCCGCCTCGCCGCCCACCTGATCGTCCGCCTCTGGTGGCGGGCCGGCGACCGCGATCGCGCCGTCCGCACCGCCCACCGCCGCGGCGCCTTCGCCCGCGCCGTCGAGCGCCTCGCCGACACCGACCGGGCCGCCGCCCGCGACCTGCGCACCGCCTGGGTCGAGCACTGCCGCTCCCGCGGCGACCGGCTCGGCGCCGTCGCCGCCGCCTGGCCCGACCTCGTCCTGCGCCCGACCGTCGCCGCCGACCTGCGCGACGCCGTCGCCCTCGGCGGGCCCGTCCGCGGCCGGGCCCTCGCCCACCTGCTCGCCCTCGGCGCGGGAGACGCCACCCGTCGACTCGCCCGCGCCCTCCTCGACGGCGGCGACGAGGCCGCCGGGAGCCTCGCCCTCGCCGCCGCCCTCGCCGACCTCCCCGCCGCCGACCCGGCCGTCGACCGCGAGCTCACCACCGCCGCGCTCCGCGCCGTCATCCGGGCCGGCGGCTTCGGCCGGCCGGACGGCACGCGCGATGCGCACACCGAACACCTGCTCCACGAGCGGCTGTTGAAGCGCGCAGACCCGTTCGCCGCCGTCGACCTGCCCCGCCTGCGCCGCGCCGAGCACAGCGTGGCCGGCGTACCGCACCTGACCGCCCCCGACCGCCCCGGCACGCTCCCCGTCCTCGACGCCGTCCGGCTCGGCTCGGGCTCGGTCCTGGTCGCCTGCGGGCACGCGGGCGTCCGGCTGCTCGCCCCCGACGGCCGCACCCGGGCCCGCTGGGACGTGCCCGCCGACCAGCTCGTGGTCGCCGACCACGGCGGCACCGCGCTCCTGGTCGCCCACTACGGTGACGTCCACGAACTGGTCCGCCTCGACCTCGCCACCCGCACCCTCCACCCGTGGACGACGCTGCGGACCCGCCAGATCGTCCCGTCCTTCGACGGCCGCCACCTGCTCACGGCGGACGACGACGGCATCACCGTCCTGGACACCCACACCCCGCGTCCCACCGTCGTGTGGCGCGAACTCGGCCACGACCAGCGACTGTCGGGCCCAGTGGTGCGCTCGGCGACCAGCTGCGCCGCGCTGGTGCGCACCCGCTCCGACGGCCGCACGCCGGGCCAGGCCGAACTCTGGCGCTGGGACCAGCCCAGCTGGGAACTGCGCCGTCGCCTGGGACTGGAGGAGGACGACCGGGTCGCGGCGCAGCCGCTGGCCAACGGCCGTCTGCTGAGCGTCGGGCCGGGCGCGCTCCGCTGGACGGGCGAGAGTGGATCGGTCTCCCTGGAGGTGGACGGCGAGGGCGAGGCGCGCACCGACGGCGCGTGGTGGGCGTACACCGCGACGGACGCGACGGGCGCCCACGTCCGCGCCGGTGCCGGCCCCGGCGCGACGCCCGCGTTCACGGCCGGCTTCCCGGGCGCGGCCGGTACCCCGGTGGGCATCCGCCACCACGCGGGGGCGGTCACCTTGTGGCACCGCAGCGGCCGCGTCCTGGCCGTCACCCCCGACGGCGGCACGCTGCTCGCCGGTCTGCGCGTGACGGCCTCCTGAAGTCGGCTGCGGATCCGTCCTTTTTCGGCCCAGGCCGAAGGACGGCGACAGCGCCGCGGCACTCTCGGGACGATGGGAGCACCGGGGCGGGGCCGCGCCGGCCGGAGGCCGACGGGGGTGGTCTCCGGCCGCCGCCGCCCCGGGCGCTTCGCGGCATCAGGCATCAGGTGTCAGGCATCAGGCGTCAGGCGGCGCCCGCGCCGAGGAGGGTGAGGCCGGCCGTCGTGGGGGAGTGGATCGCCGTGGTCCGGTCTCGCAGGGTCGAGATCAGCCCGGCCGCCCGCAGCACCGTCGCGTGCTCGCTCGCGCTGGCCGCCGAGATCCGGACGGCGGAGGCGATCGCGCCCGTCGTGCAGCCGTCCTGCTCCGCGATGGTGAGCAGGACGGCCGCGCGGGTACGGCCCAGCAGCGCCGCGAGCGCCGCGGACGTCGGCACCGACGAGGCTCCCAACGGCCTTACGGCGTCCGGCTGGTGAGCCGGGTAGAGCAGCACGGGCTGCGGCCTCCCCTCCGGGAACACCACGGCCGCCCCCGTGACGAACGCCGAGGGGACCAGCAGCAGCCCCCGGCCGTCCAGGTGCATGTCCTCGTCCAGCCCCGAGAACATCTTGACGCTCAACACCGGCGCCTCCCACCGGATGCGCGACGGAAGCAGCTGGTTGAACAGCCGCTGGACCCCGCCCTCCAGCAGGTCGCGCCCACGGGCCGCCCGGTCGGCCGCGAGCAGGTCCTCCGCCGGCGCCCGGTACGGCGCGAGCAGCACGTCGTGGACGTGGCCGAGCGCCCCGACCAGCCGGCCCAGCAACTCCCGGTCCTCGCCCAGCGCCCGGGCCCACCCGGGGACCGGCTGCACGGCCGCCACCTCGGCGAGGTCCTCCCGGATCCGCCGGCCCGGCGTGGCCGCGACGGCCTCCAGCAGCTCCGCGACGCTCCGGGTGCCCGTCGGGTTGAGGAACCCCGGCGACAGCCCGTGCGACGGCACCAGGTCCAGGACCATCCGCGCCCGCGGCTCCAGCCGGCCCCGGACCTCGCGGCGCCACGCCCCGAACCGCACGTCCTGGCCGCGGTCCTGCAGGACGCGCAGGGCCGCGTTCAGCTCCATCATCGGAGCCACGCTCCCGGCCACGCGCGTGCGGGCCAGGTCCTCGCCCGTGAAGTGGAACCGAAACGGCATCCCGTCCCCTGCCCTTCCCTCCCCGAACCGGCCGACCGCCGCCGGGCGTTCATGATGCCAGCGGACCTGCGGGCCGAGGACCGCCGGGTCCCGACGGCGTCGCATTCGGGCCACGGCCCCGGCGCTCCCGCCGGTCGACCGGCAGCACGGCCCGCGCCGCCGCATCCACGAGATGCTCACGTAGGTTGGGGATCCGGCCGCCCTCGTGACGGTCATGCAACTGATCGGCCACTGAACCACACCTCAACTCTCGGGAGAACACAGATGCGTTGGCGTACCTCGGCGACGGCCGTCCTGCTCGCCGCAGTCTCCGTGGCAGGGCTGGGCACACCCGCCGCGACCGCGGCCGACCGCGGCGGGCTCATCCCCGCCGCCGACCGCGAAATCCGCTTCACCGCCGACGGCACCACTGCCTACGGCACCCTCCACGTCCCCGCCCACCGCGCCGGACACCGCCTCGCCGCCGCCCTGCTGCTCCCCGGCAGCGGGCCGACCGACCGCAACGGCGACGAGCCGCCCGCACTGACCCCGGGCACCCTCGCCCAACTCGCCGAAACCCTCGGCGGCGACGGCGTCATGACGCTGCGCTTCGACAAGTACTTCACCGGCCGCACCGGCCCCGGCGCCTACCAGGGCGACCCCGGCCGGCTCGACCTCGCCGCCTTCACCCGCCAGGCCGCGGCCGCCTACACCACCCTGCGCGACCAGCCCGAGGCCGACCCGCACGCCCTCCTGGTCGTCGGCCACAGCGAGGGCGGCCTGCAGGCCCTCCTCGTCGCCCGGACGGTCCGGCCCGCGCCGGCCGGCCTCGCACTGCTGGCACCGCAGGACGCCCGCCTCCTCGACCTCCTCGCCGCCCAACTCGTCGGCCAGCTCGACCAGGCCGTCGCCGCCGGCCAGGTCACCGCGGCGCAGGCCGAGGCGAACAAGGCGGGCGTGAGCGCCGCAATAGCGGAATTCCGGGCCGGCCGCCCGGCCGACACGAGCACGCTGCTGCCCCCGCTCGCCGCCCTCCTGAACGCGCTGTTCGGCCCGAACAACGCCCGCTTCGTGCGCAGCGACGACGCCGTCTACCCGCCCGACGTCGCCCGCGCCCTTCGCCCCGGCACCCGGGTCACCGTCACGTGCGGCACCGCCGACACCAACGTCCCCTGCGCGACCACCCCGCCCCTGCTCGCCGCCCTCGCCCATGCCCGCACCACCGGCCCGGGCCTGCGCACCCTCGACGGCGTCGACCACTTCCTCCACCCGGCCGGCACGCCGGTGAACGACCACACCCTGGCACCCGCGGCCGTGGCGGCCCTGCACGAGTTCGCCCGCCCCTGGAAGCGATAGCCCTCACCGGGCCGGACACAGGACCGGCGGACGCACGGAACGCATCCCGGGGCACGAGACGGGTGCGGAGGGGTGGGGAAGCGGCCCGGTCGAGTTCGCCGACGACGAATCGGACGGCGCCGACTGGCTGTTCGCTGGAGATCCTCTGGAAGCCCGGGTGGACGTCGTGGCCGCGGTCTGCGTGTTCGAGTGGGCGGGCCTCGACGGCTTTCCGGGTTCCCCGCTGCTCCAGTACGTCTGAGACGAACGGTCACCCGGTCATCCCTGGACGAACGGCAGCTCGCGCTGCATGATCGTCCGATGACCACTCCGGAGATCGTCGTCGAACGCCAGCTCGCCGCCTACAACAGCCATGACCTGGACGCCTTCCTGGCGACCTACGCCCCCGACGTCACCGTCAACCGCCGCGACGGCAGCCGTCTCGACGGGCGCGAGGCGCTGCGCGAGGTGTACGCGGGCATGTTCGCGAAGGCGCAGTGCCGGGCCGAGATCGTCGGACGGCTGACCGAGGGGGAGTGGGTCGTGGATCGGGAGATCGCCCACGGCATCAAGGCCGACCCCGTCCGGGTGCTGGTCGGCTACCGGGTCCGCGAGGGCCTGATCGACCGGGTGGACTTCCTCGGTTGATCGCTGTTCGGAGCCGCCGGAAGCCCCGTGTCCGTATGATGATCATTCATGGGGGATGGCAGCGCGGTTGACAGGTCATCAGGAGTGATCCTGGTGCAGGGCCGGGCCCGGCTGTGGGTGGCCGACGGCGCGGTGCACTGGCAGCGGGGGCGGGAGCTGATCGTCGTCCCGGGCGTTTGGGTGCGCAGGGTCGGCGTGGACGGCGGGACGTTGACGGTCGAGCTCTTCGACGACACCTCGCTGACGCTCCGGCACCGGCTGCCGGAGGTCGCCCGGGCGCTCGCGGACGAGATCGAGCCGCTGATCGGCGACAGCCCCGGACCGGGCGACCGCCCGCCGATCCGGGACGTCACGCCGCCGCCCGCCGTGGTCAGGGCGGTGCGGCGGACGGCCCGGGCCCTGCGTGCCTCGTCGCCGCTCGTCCGCGTGCAGATCGGGCACGCGGCGCTCGCCGTGCCGGTCGCCCTGTTGGCCGGAAGCTGGCTCACGTTCGTGGCCTGGGCGATGGCGGCGGCCGGCCTGTGGCTGATCGGGCTGTCCCTCCGGGTGGTCCAGCCGGTCAAGCGCTGGCAGGTGTGGCGGCGCGGGGTGACGGTGCGGGCGGAGTTCAAGCCCGATTTCGCCACGTACGCCAAGGCCGGTGACCTCCGCGCACTGTTCCGCGCGCTCGACGGCTCCGCGCACGACGAGTCCGTCCGCTGGGGCAACCGGCGCAACGAGGTCCGCTACGACCTGCGCGACCCGTCGCGCGTGATCGCGCCGACGCGCGTGATGTGGCTGGCCGACCTGCTCTTCGGGCTGGCATTCGGCGCGGGCCTCGGCGGGGCGCTGGCCACGCCGTACCTGACGCTGCTGCTCTGGCTGCTGCTGGGCGGTTCCTAGCCGTTCCGTCACAGCCCCGGCACGAGTGCGCCGGCCGTCCGTACGACCTGCTCGAAGGGTGCGAGGTCGCCGGCCGCCCGGCACAGCACGTGCGCGCCTTGCAGCAGCGTCGAGCACCTGTCCGTCCCCGGCCACGACGCCGCCGACACGTGGGTCAACATCCTCAACGCCCGCGACGGCGCCTGGGGCATCGGAGGCCGCGCCCTCACCAACGCCGACCTCGCCGAGGCCATCGCCGCCGGCGCCTGACCGGTCGGTCCTGGCCGGTCGGTCCTGGCCGGTCGGCCCGGCCGGCCTCGGCGGCATTGGAGTCCGGCCAGGGCGTGGTCGCGTTGGAAGCGGCGTGAGCGCGCCGGGCGGCATAGGCTCGGAGCCATGCTGATCTACTCGATGGGCGTCTCGGTGGACGGGTTCATTTCCGACCGCGGGGGCAAGTTCGGCTGGTCGGTCCCGAGCGAGGAGCAGTTCCGCTTCCACGTCGAACAGATCAGGGAGCTCGGCGGGTTGCTGTGCGGCCGCAGGCTGTACGAGACCATGCTGCCGTGGGAGACGGACCCGTCGATGCGCGACACCGAGCTGTGGGCCGAGTTCGCCGACGTGTGGAGCGGGATCCCGAAGGTCGTCTTCAGCCGGACGCTCGACCGCGTCGAGGGCAACGCGCGGCTCGCCCGGGCGCCGCTGGCCGAGGAGGCCGCCGCGGCGCTCGCCGCCACCGACCTGGACGTCCAGGTCGGTGGCGCCGACCTGGCGGCACAGGCGGTCGTGCAAGGGCTCGTCGACGAGCTGCGCATGTTCCGCCACCCGATCGTCGTCGGTGGCGGCACGCCCTTCCTGCCGCCCGTCACGGAGGACGTCCGGCTGGACCTGGTCGACACCAGGACGTTCGGTTCCCGCGTCGTCTACGAGCGCTACCGGCGCGTGCCCGAATCGTCGGACTGACGCGAACGACAGTGACCGCGAAGGACATCGCTCCTGTGTGGTCTCACCGCCGGGGCATGCCCCCGTGCGGGCTGTTGACCACCAGCGCCAGTGATCCCTCCGCGAGGTAGAAGTGGTCGGGGAAGTACTCGATGTGGAGGTGGCCGCCGTCGTCGAGCTCGGCCATTTCCCGCAGGTTGTCGGCCAGCACCGCCCGCGCCGGGCCGTCGCCGCTGATCACCAGTAGCCGGCGCGAGGCGTCCAGGTGAAGCAGCACGCCGGGGCCGGGTGTGTCCCTGACCTCGACCCCCGTGAGGTCGTGGCGGCCCGTCGCGGCCGAGGACGGGAGGTCGATCACCCCTTCCCCCTCGGCCACCACGCGGGCCAGAAGGTTCAGGTCCTCGGCGGAGCCGGAGACGTCCCCCAAGGCGTACGAGGGGTCGAATTCGATCTTCACGGGCGGTGGTGCTCCTTCACTCTCCGGCCTACGGGTGGGTGGTGACCACGTCGGGCCATTGCTCAGGGCTGCTGCACGGCCCGCTGCTGGAGGTGCGCGATGCGGGTCAGCGAGCGCATGAACCGCGTGTACTCCTCGGCCCCGATCGCGTCGGCGTGGCGGCGGCCGATCGCGGCGAGGACGCGGCGCGCGGCGGCGATCTCGGCGGTGCCGCGCTCCGTGGGCACGACGAGCTTGGCGCGGCGGTCGGCGGGGTCGGGCCGGCGTTCGACGTAGCCGAGGGCTTCGAGCTCGTCGACGGTGTTGCCGATGATCTGCTTGTGCAGGCCTGCCAGTTGGGACAGCTCGCTGGGGCGCACGCCGTCGGGACGCAGGTGTGCGAGGAGGGCGCCGTGCCGGGGGGCGAGGTCGCCGAACCCCTCGTGGGCCATGGTGTGCCAGAGCTCGTCCTGGAGGGCGCGGAAGAGGATGCCGGTCAGCACCCCGAGGTCCGGTTCCGGTGCGGCGCTCGTCGCACAGGCGTCGTCCTCCGGCATGGCGGTCCCCCTTCGGATCGGCAGCGGGTCGCTGGTCTGGTCCGTGCACGATATCGCCCGCCCGGCCGGCGGTCCGCGCCGGCCGGGTCGGCCACCGCAGGACGGCGCCCAGGGCTTGCTTCGTCTCAAGCCCCTCGGCATCAGGCCAGTTCGGCGTAGGCCTGTTTGATCAGGCCTGCTTGGCGTAGGCCTCGCGGAGCTGGCCGTTCAGGATGCCGAAGTCCATGCCCACGGCCTCGTACAGCGCGGGGGCCAGCGGGCTCGCGTTGTCTGCGAGCATCTCCACGGCGACCGACGCGTAGTCGACGGCGATGACCCCGGCTTGCTGCATCCGCAGGATGCCGGTGGTGCGCTTGGTGTCGTTGAACGTGCCCGAGGCGTCGACGACGCCGTACACGTCGTAGCCGGCACCGGTGGCCGAGAGGGCGGGCAGGGTCAGGCAGACCTCGGTGGAGACGCCGGCGACGATCAGCTTCTTCCGCCCGGTGGCCTCGACCGCCGCCCGGACGCGGGGGTCGTCCCACGCGTTCACCGTGCTCCGGTCGATGACCTCCAGCTCCGGCGGCAGGGCCGCGGCCAGTTCGGGCGCCAGCGGCCCCCACAGGGACTCCGCCGCCGTGGTCGTCACCACGATCGGGACCCCGAGCACTCGCGCGGCCCGCGCCAGCGCGACCACGTTGTGCTTGAGCTCGGCGACGGTGTAGTCGCGCACGGCGGCGAGCAGCCCGATCTGGTGGTCGACGAGCAGCAGGGTGGCGTTGTCCGCGGTGAGCTGCTCGGTGAAGCGCGACGATCCGTCAGTGGTCGTTCCGTGCATGGCTGTTACGCCTTCACGAGTGCGTGCCGCGGTGCGGTCGCTGGACCCAGTGAAGCAGTCACAAACTTTGATAGTCAAGAAGTTTGACGACTTGGTCCGACGGAGGAGCGGTTGGGAGAGCGCGTGGCCGGGCGCGGGCCGAACCTCCGCCAGCGGGCCCCGGCGGGTCCTCCGTCAGGGCCAGACGAGCAGGACCGGGCAGGGGGCGTGGTCGACGACGTGACGGGTGGCCGGGCCGAGGCTGCGCGGGCCGGGGTGGGTGCGGTCGCCGTCGCGGGCGAGGACCAGGAGGTCGGCGGCCTCGGACGCGGTGACGACCTCCCGTTCGGCGCGGCCGGTGCGCACCTGGGCGGTGCAGGGGAGGTCGAGGCGCTCGGCGGCGGCGCGCACGAGGTGTTCACCGGAGGCGGCCGCGAGGTGTTCCAGACGGCTGCCGGGGTCGCCGCCCCAGCCGTCGCCCGGGAGATGATCGGAGTCCTCCCGCCGGTGGCCGCGGCCGAAGGCGCCGTGCGCGGCCCCGGGGACCTCGGGGTCGCGCACGTACAGCAGGACGATGTCGGCGCCGGGCGGGGAATGCTCGCGCGCGGCGTCGACACAGGCGGGCCAGGTGCCCTCGGTCAGCCAGACGACGGTCGTCACGTGTCACGCTCCGATCGTGCGGAGTCACCCCCACAGTGCCACCACGGCCACGGCCAGGGAAGCAGGGCGGCCACCACCGGCAACCCGATGGTCGACGGCCTCGCGGCCGGGGTGCCCGGGCCGACTCCGCAGCACGGACGAATTGCCCTCCTTTCCACGCAAGTTGGGTCCGTCCGGGTCATGCCGAGGGCGCCGGGTGCCGACGCGGTCCGGAGAGCCGGGCCCCGTCAGGGGATCACTCCGCGAGCGCCTGGATCGCCGCGTAGCCGGGGACGTTCGGCATCGCGGGGAGGACGCCGTCCGTGCGCAGGGCGACGGCGGCGTCCACGGCCGCGCCGAGGGCGATGCGGAAGAGCAGGCCGCCCAGGCTGACGCGGCGGACGCCGAGGTCGGCGAGGGCCTTGAGGGACGGGCCGCCGGTCGGGGCGAGGAGGTTGAGCGGGAGCGGGATCGCGGCCACCACCTCGGCGATGGCCGCCGGGTCGGTCAGGCCGGGGACGAACACGCCGTCCGCGCCCGCGTCCTGGTAGGCCGCCAGGCGGGACACCGTCTCGGCGGTGTCCGGCTCGCGCTGCCAGTGGGTGTCGGTACGGGCGTTGACGAAGAGCAGGGGGACGGCCGCCTTGATCGCGGCGATCTTCGCGGCGTGCACGTGCGGCGGGGTGAGGCCGCCGTCGGCGCGGCCGTCCTCGAGGTTGACGCCGACCGCGCCGGTCTCGGCGAGCTCGGCGGCGAGGTCGGCGACCTCGGCCGGGTCGTCGCTGTAGCCGTTCTCGATGTCGACGGTGAACAGGAACCTCCCGTGGCCGAACCTGCGGGCGAGCTGGAGCATTTCGGCGCGCGTCCCGCCGGTGCCGTCCGGCAGTCCGGCCGCGGCGGAGACGCCCAGGCTCGTGGTGGCGATGGCGGGGAATCCGGCGGCGGCCAGGGCGGCGGCGGAGGCGTGGTCCCAGGCGTTCGGCAGCAGCAGGGGCTCACCGGGGCGGTCGTGCAGCTCGCGGAAGGCGGCAGCGTTGGCGGCGGCGGTGTTGGCGGAAGTGGCTTTGGTGGAAGCGGCGTTGGTGGAAGCGGTGCTGGTCATGGCTGCTCCTGAGAAGGCGAGGTGGTGGGCTGCGTGCGGGGCGTTGGTCGCCCCAGTTTCCCGGGTCAGGCGCCCGGCGCCGTGGCGACGTGCCCGGCCCGGCCGTTCCGTTCCAGCAGCCCGGCGGCGAGCGCCAGCGCGTGGGCCCGGCCGGGGCAGCGGTGCGGGCCGGCGCCGAAGACGAGGAGGTCCGGCGCGTCCCGCTGGGCGGCGGCCACGTCGATCAACACGGCCTCACCGGACCGGACTTCACGCTCCCCGACACGGACGTCCGCGACCGCCCGGCGGCGCAGCGCCGGCACCGGCGGGTCGTACCGCAGCACCTCGCCGAGGACGCCCGCCGCGCCGCCGGCCGGCAGCCCGTCCGGCGTCGCGCGGCGGGCGTGTTCGACCAGGCGGGCCGTCGCGTCGCACGCCTGGACCAGCAGCCCGATCCGCTGCGCCGCGGCCTCCGGGCTTCCGTTGTCGCCGACGTGGGCCAGCAGCAGGGCGACGGCCTCGTCGGCGGCCTTCGCCTCGACGGGCGTCAGCGTGCCGCCGAAGTACCCCGCCGAGACGGCGACGACCGCCTCGGCCACCGCGTCCGGCCGTGGCAGCCCGAGCGCCTCCGCCAGGGTGCGGACCACCGCGTGCCGGTCGTCCGCGTGCCGGTTGTCCGCGGGCCGGTCGTCGCCGCGCCTGTCGTCCGCACCCGCCGCCGAACCGGCTTCGGCGAGCCGGAGTTGCTCCGGGTCCAGCCCGGCCAGTCCGGCCTCGGCGTGGGCGCGCCGACGCGCGTGCACCTGCTCGTCGCCGGTGAACCGGGCGACGGTCGCGCGCAGCCAGGCCAGGGAGCCGACGGGGGAGTCCGCCGCGCCGGCGGCGGGTTCGGGGACCAGCAGGGGCTGTTCGAGCACGGCGCGGGCGTCGGCGTACGAGCTGACGCCGTGGACGCCGTGGACGTCATGGACGCTGCGGACGGACGGTTCGGAGATCGTCATGGGGCCACGCTAGGCGCGGAACAGTTCGGCGACGGCCGAACCGTGCCGCGAGCTGATGGGTGGTCACCCTGACACGGCGGCGCGGTGGGTCGGGGGTCGTTCAGGGTTGTTCCCGATACCCGTCCGGGCGAGGGCCGAGCACGATCGATCTCGTAGCCAAGCGACCAGAGCTCAACCCGAATCACTCCATGGAGTGCCACATGAATCCCCTCGTCCGCCGCGCCGCCGCCCTCGGCCTGGCCTGTTCCGTCCTGACCGGCGTCACCGTCGTGTCGGGGGCCCAGGCCTTCGCCGAGGGGGGTCCGAGTACCACGACGGCGTTCCCGCCGCTGAACCCCGCCGCGCTGGAGGCCGCCATCCAGACCCGGCCCGGTGACGGCGCCGCCGGTGCGGTCGTCCGGGTCGCCGAGCCGGGTCGGCTGTGGACGGGCTCCACCGTCGACTCCCAGACCGGCCGCAAGATCCCGGAGAACGCGCACTTCCACGCCGGCAGCATCTCCAAGGTGTTCGAGACGACCGTCATCCTCCAGCTCGCCGCCGAGGGCCGGCTCGACCTCGACCAGACCGTCCAGCGCTACCTGCCCGGCCTGCTCCCCGACACCTTCGCCCCGGTCACCGTCCGCGAGTTGGTCGACTACACCAGCGGCCTGCCGGACGTGGACGAGGGCAAGCCCGCCGACGGCGTCGACGACACGATCGCCGACCGCTATTCCTACCGGACCTTCGACGAGGTCATCCAGGACACCCTGCGCCCCGCCGACCGCCCGTGGCCCGGCCCGCACTTCGACCCCGGCACCAAGCAGGAGTACAACTCCCTCGCCTTCCGGATCGGGGGCAAGCTGATCGAGCAGACCACCGGCGACTCCTTCAGGGACGAGATCACCGGCCGGATCCTGGAACCGCTGCACCTCGACCAGACCTCGGTGCCCGAGGACGACCCCGAGATGCCCCGCCCCTACCTCCACGGCTACATGACCGACAGCCAGGGCGACGCGGTGGACGTCAGCGAGCAGGGCGGCACCCCGTCCAACATGATCTCCACCACCGCCGACCTGGACCACTTCATCACCGCCCTCCTCCAGGGCCGTCTGCTGCCCGCCGCACAGCAGAACGAGCTCTTCGCCGTGCCCAGGGACACCGAGGGCAAGCCCGTGCCGTTCGTCGGCGGCACCTCCTGCGACAAGGTGGCCTGCTTCGGCGCCGGCCTGATGTCCACCCCGCTGCCGAACGGCACCGTGCTCTGGGGAAAGACCGGCCACGACGACGGCTACGCCAACGGCATGTTCGCCACCCGCGACCTGTCGATCCGCGCCGTCTACTCCATTTCCAACCTCAGCCCCGACTTCTCCGCCCCGAGCCCGCTGTCCAACCGCCTCCTGGGCGCGGTCCTCAACCCGTCCGCCCCGCAGGGGCACTGATGACGCGCAGGCGGCGCTGCCCGGGGCTTCCCGGGCAACGCCGCCGACCCACGTGTCGTCAGCGCACCGCCTGCGGCACCCGCTGCGCCGGGACGGCCGCCGTGCCCGCCGGCGTCGGCGTGGCGCCCAGCGCCGTCCCGCGCGTCTCCTCGGCCCACAGCACGCACACCAGGAGCCCGAGCGCCGTGGTCCCGGCCGCGATCAGCATGGTCGGGCCGGTGCCGAGCCCGGTCAGCGACAGCGGCAGCAGGTAGGTGCCGACGGCCGCGCCGATCCGGCTCACCGAGGTGGCCACGCCCACGGCGGTGGCCCGGATCTCGGTCGGGAAGAGCTCGTTGGGGTAGGTCCAGTCGAGCACGTTGGGCCCGCCGCACAGGAAGGCGTACGCGCACAGCGCGGTGAGCGCGACGGCGGCCGGCGCGGTGGGCCACACGCCCAGCAGCGCGAGCGGGACGGTCATGAGCGCGAACGACCAGATGATGACGGGGCGTCGGCCCTTGGTATCGATCAGCCGCAGGGCGGGGTAGCAGCCGAGCAGGAACACGAGGCTGATCAGCCCGGTGCCGAGAGTCTCCATCACGGTGCCGCCCGGCATGCCGAACGAGGAGAGGATCTGCGGGCCGAAGGTGAGCATCGCGAACAGCGGGCCCACCTGGCAGAGGAAGAACAGGCCGCAGAACAGGGTGCGGCGGCGGTACGGCGGGGTCATCAGCAGCCGGAGGCCGCCGGGGCGCCGTGCGGCGCCGACGGCCTCGGGCATCAGCTCCCGGCCGTCCACCCGCACGCCGAGGTGCTTCTCGACCAGGCGGACGGCGTCACCGACCCGCCCGTTGGCGGCCAGCCAGCGCGGAGACTCGGGGGAGCCGCGGCGGATCACGAGGAAGACCACGCACAGCACCGTCGAGCTCGCCAGCATCCACCGCCAACTGCCGGGACCGGCCAGCTCCAGGAACAGGTAGCCCACCACGTAGGCGAGGACCGAACCGGCGTACCACGCGACGATCTGCTGGCCGAGGAGGCGCCCGCGGTGCTTGGCGGGCAGCCACTCGGCCAGCAGGGAGGTGGCGATGGGGTAGTCGGCGGCCACGGCCATGCCGAGCACGAAGCGCAGCACGGCGATCGCCCACACCGCGTCGACCCAGAAGGAGAGCACCGAGCAGGCGACCATGACCAGCAGGTCGGCGGTGTACATCACCTCCCGGCCGATCTTGTCGGTCAGCACGCCGAACAGGGCGCCGCCGACGAACATGCCCACCAGGGCGGCGGCGCCGATCAGGCTGACCTCCGCGGTGGACAGGCCGAGGTCGGGCCGCATCCCGATGAGGGCGACGCCGACGATGCTCAGGATGTAGCCGTCGAGCAGCGGCCCACCGGAACAGGCGAGGGCCAGCCTGCGGTGGAAGGCGGTATAGGGGGCGTTGTCGATGGTCCGGGACATGGTCTCGGGGATCCTCCGGAGCGTACGGCGGCGCTGTTCGCGCGCCGTGCGCCGGGTAGACGACAGGACGGACGCCGCCCGGTCGGACGGCGCCGCCGCCCGAAGGCGACCGTCCACGGTTGCCCCGGTGCACCGGGCTCGCCACCGGGCCGAAGGTCGGCCGGATTCCCGACGAAGGTCCCGAAGCGGACGGGCCTTCCGGCCGTGCCGGCGGGCCGCCCGCCCGTGTCGCACGGGGCCTGGAGCCGTCCCGCCGGCCCGGACGCCCGGCGGAGGTGACGCTCGTCACTCCGCCGGGGCCCATAGCACGGGCCGGTCCGCCTACCTCGTCGGGCCCGCCCCACCCGCTTCCTCGGCGTCGTAGGAGGACGTGCCCGAGTCCAGCAGCGGCTCCTGCGCCTTGAGGTGCGCCGGGGCCAGCGCCCGCAGCGCGTGGTAGCCGGTGATGACGACGATGGTGCCCAGCGCGATGCCGCTGAGGCTGAAGGTGTCGGTGAACTTCATGGAGACGTTGCCGATGCCGATGATGATGCCCGCGGCGGCCGGCACCAGGTTCAGCGGGTTGCGCAGGTCCACCTTGGCGGTGATCCAGATCTGCGCGCCGAGCAGGCCGATCATGCCGTACAGGATGACGGTGATCCCGCCGAGCACCCCGCCCGGGATCGCGGCCACGACGGCACCGAACTTCGGGCAGACACCGAACGGCAGCCGAAGGCGGCGGCGGCCCAGTAGGCGGCGGTGGAGTAGACCCGGGTGGCGGCCTATCGCCGAGGTCCTGGACGACCTCCGTGGCGAACCGCTCGGGCCGTTGAACCCGAGGAGCCTGTGGAGAATCGGCGACGAGCGATGAGTTTTGCTGTGATCCACAGTCATAGATCACGGCTGGTGCGCCTCGGCCGCGACTGCGATCGATGCGCGCACCGATTGAATCAACCGAGAACCTGACACGAGACACCGAGGAACCCCAGATGCGTACTCTGATCAGCACCGCCTTCATCTCGCTCGACGGCGTCGTCGAGGCCCCCGGCGGCGAACCCGGCTACCGCAACACCGGCTGGACCTTCAAGCACACGGAGTTCCTTCCCGAGGCGTTCGGCATCAAGGGCCAGGAGCAGAAGGAAGCCACCGCCATGCTGCTGGGCCGGACCAGCTACGAGGCATTCAGCCCGGTGTGGCCCGGCATGGAGGACTTCGCCGACTACAAGGTGATGCCGAAGTACGTCGTCTCCACCACTCTCACCGACGGTGACCTGGTGTCGAACTGGGGCGAGACCACCATCCTCCGCTCGCTCGACGAGGTCGCCGCACTGAAGGAGACCGAAGGCGGCCCGATCATCGTCCACGGCAGCGCCGCCCTCAACCAGGCCCTCTCGGACGCCGGCCTCATCGACCGCTACCACCTCCTCGTCTTCCCGCTGCTCCTCGGCGCCGGAAAGCGCCTGTTCAGCGCCACCGACAAGGACACCCAGAAGCTCAAGCTCGTCGAGCACGAGACCTACGCCAACGGCCTGCAGAAGAACGTGTTCGACGTCGTCCGCTGACGAGGCTCCCGTGGGAGGACCGGACATGGATCTTCGGGACCGTGGATCGCGTCGATCCGGATCGAGGTAGATCGTTCGCTCGGCCATGCGCTCTGCTCGTCGTGCTCGGGTCCCTTGAAGGCCGGGGACATGGCAACGGCAACCACGGGACGAAGAAGGTGTCGCCGTACAGCACCACCGGGCGACGTCGGGAACCGGTGGTACCTCTCCGTCCGCTCACGCGTTGAAGGCCGCCGAGATGATCTGGTTGACGAGGCGGCGGTCGTTGCCGCCTCCGGTGATGGGGTTGAAGGAGTAGACGAGCCGGCGCTTCAGGTCACGGGTGGCGAACATGCCGTCGGTGTAGCCGAACGTACTGCCGGTCTTGCCCCACACGGTCACGCCGTCGGGGAGGGTGACACGCATCGGGCCCGCGCCGTAGAAGGCCCGGCCGCGGCCCGGGTCCTGGTCACTGCCACCCAGGTAGGGGACATCGGGGACGGTGAACATCTCGTCGAGCTGCGCGGGCGGCAGGAGCCGTCCCCGGAAGAGCGCCGTCAGGAATCGGTCCAGGTCCGCCGTCGTGGAGATCATGCCTCCGGCGCCCGGATTCTGCTCGGTGATGTCGACCAGCCCGCTCTTGTCATGTGCGGGGGAGAGGTCGATGTAGCCGTGGGTGTGCGGACCGGGAATGGTCGTGTCCGTCTCGGGCGCGGTGGTGTGCCGCAGATCCAGCGGCAGCAGGATCCGGTCGGTGATCTCCTGCTGGTAGCTCCGGCCGGTCAGCTTCTCCACGAGCATCGCGGCGAGGTAGTAGCCGGTGGCCCCGTAGCTCTGCATGGTGCCGGGCTGGTCGAAGAGCCGGGGATGCTTGACCGCCATGGCGACCAACTCGCCGAAGGAGTGGTCGTCGAGCCGGTGCTCGACGATCCCCTGCGGGTCGGTCGGCAGGTCCTGTGCCGTCAGCTCGGGCAGACCGCTGGTGTAGTCGAGCAGTTGGCGCACGGAGATCGCCGGGTAGTCGGCGGGCAGCACGTCCGGCAGGTACTCCTGGACAGGACGGTCTAGATCGACCTGGCCCTCCGCGGCCAGCTGGAACACCACGGTCCCGATGAACATCTTGGTGACGCTGCCGAGGCGGAACCGGCCGTCGACCGGGACGGCCTCCCCCGTCGTCACATCGGCGACCCCGGACGTTCCCGTCCAGTGCCCGGCCGGCCCGCTGACCCGGGCCAGCACCGCTGTCGTGGTGGCAGGGGCACCTGCGACCGCCGCCCGGAGCGCAGCCACGTTCAGCTCGGTAAGAGACGCCTCGGAGGCCGCCGCGACGGCTGCGGGGCGCCCGGCCGGCGCGGCGAGAGCCGGGGCAGCGGCGCTCAGGACCACTGCGGTGAGAGCCATGCAGGCCAGCCCCGCGAGCGGCAGCCGCCTCCTGCGGCCCTTCAGGGTGGCGGTCGCGCGGTTGGTCGGCAAGGTTTCGGAAGTCATGCCTCGAGCCTGCCGGAGGCTGACTGTCCAGCCATCAGGGATCAGCCCCCAGCCGCCCCGGAGTCGCCCCTGATACGTACCGGTCTCGGGGGAATTCGAGCTTCCGGAGGCGCCGGCCCAGGGGCTCGGCCGGCGGGTGATCAGCGGGCGGTGTCGCGGACGAGGACGAGTTCGTTGCTCATCCGGCGGTGGCTTGCCCGGTTCGCTTCGGTGCGCTGGTGAAGGCGCGCCGGTAGGAGCGGGGAGGCACCCCTCGGCGCCGCACGAACTGCTCGCGCAGCACGGCCGCGCTGCCGTAGCCGACCCGGCGGGCGACCTCTTCGACCGGGAGGTCCGTGGTTTCGAGGAGTTCCTCGGCTCTGCTCAGCCGCAGGCTTCGCAGCCAGGCGTGCGGGGTGGTACCGGTCGCCGCGGTGAAGCGGCGGGCGAAGGAGCGTTTGCTCATCATGGCGCGGCGGGCCAGTTCCGTGACGGGCAGCGGCTCGTGGAGGTGCTCGCGGGCCCAGCCGAGGACCTCGGCGAGCCGCTCGTCCCGGCCGTCCTCGGGGACGGGCGCGGCCAGGTACTGGGCCTGACCGCCGTCGCGGTGGGACGGCAGCACCATGTCCCGGGCGACGGCGTTGGCGAGCGCGGCGCCGTACTCGCGCCTCAGCAGGTGGAGGCACAGGTCGAAGCCCGCGGCTGCTCCGGCACCCGTGACGACGCTCCCTTCGTCGATGTAGAGCGCGCCGGCTTCCACGGTGACCTGCGGGTGGCGGTCGGCGAGGAGTTCGGCGAACCGCCAGTGGGTGGTCGCCCGACGGCCGTCGAGCAGTCCGGCGGCGGCGAGCGCGAACGTGCCGACGCAGTGGGCCGCGACTGTGGCGCCGCGCTCGTGCGCGGCCCTCAGCACGTCGAGCACAGCCGGGGCCGGTGGTGCGCGGAATGCGGTCCCGGGCAGGGCGATGAGCAGATCGGCGCCGGCGAGCCGGTCCAGCCCGTGCGCGACGGACAGCGGCACGCCGCAGTCCGTCGGCACCGGTCCGGGCCGGTCGGCGCACAGGGCGAAGTCGAACCCGGGCAGCTCCGCCCCATGGGGACCGAACACCTCGGTGACGATGCCGGCGGCGAGCAGGCCGACACCAGGAGGGGCGTACGCGGCGACGGTCTTGAAAGGCGGCACCGTCGCAGTCTGGCACACCTGGCACGAATCCTGCGATCAAGGGCATCAGTGCCACTCGTGAACCACCGCCGCACCCGGAAGGATTGAGGCCATGACAGACGCACCGCTCGGCCGCAGCGCCACATACAAGGTCCTGACCACCGGCTACGTGGGATCCACCGGCCCCGGAGTCGCCGCAACCGTCTCCTACATCTCCGACGCAGGACGACACGTGATCTTCGACCCGGGCATGGTGGCAAGCCCCGACCACATCCTCGCCCCGCTCGCGGAACTGGGCCTGACCCCCGAAGACATCACCGACGTGGTACTCAGCCACCACCACCCGGACAACACCATGAACGTCGGCCTCTTCCGCCGCGCCCGGGTACACGACCACAAGGTGGAGTACCAGGGCGACCAGTGGAAGAACCGGGACGCAGAAGGCTACGAACTCACCCCCTCGCTGCGCCTGATCCGCACCCCAGGCCACAGCCCCGAGGACATCACGCTGCTGGCGGGCACGGACTCGGGCGTCGTCGCCTTCGCCGGCGACCTGTGGTGGCACACGCACGGCCCGGCGGACGATCCGGTAGCCCCGGACCGCGAACTGCTGCGCGCCTCACGGCTGCGGGTGCTGGCTGCGGCGGACCTGATCGTGCCCGGCCACGGCGGCCCGTTCGAGGCCGACGACACGACCCCGCGCTGAGGCGTGTTCGGTAACTGGTCGGGCTGTGGCCGTTCGTCGGCGTGGCGGTGATCGTGAGCATGCACCGCGGGAAAGTCCGGTGCGTCGCGGGCACCGCACGAGATCCGCTGCCAGGCGTCGGCCGGGGCCTGGGAGAACAGCCAGTCGATGCGTGGACAGCCCACGCCGAACTGGGACTTGGGCACTGCCAGGACATAGCCGACAACGGACTGTTCCAGCAGTCGGCGGAAGCGTCCTTCCCATCCGTAAGCCGAGTCGGCAGTGACCCGGGCGGCGGGCAGTGGGGAGGCGAGTGCCCGTAGGACCAGGGCCTTGGCGAGCCGGCCCTTGGTGTGGAACTCCCGCTCGTCGGGGATCTTCGCCGCGCGGCAGCGGTCCCGATCCTCGGTCCAGGACCCGGGCGGGCAGAGCTCGCGGTCGACAAGGGCCCGCAGACGGAAAGCCCCCGCTACCCGCCTCCCGTGCGCGCCGTGACCAGGCCGGACTCGTAGGCCGCGATGACCGCCTGGGCGCGGTCCCGGACGTCGAGCTTGCCGAAGATGCTGGTGATGTAGTTCTTCACCGTCGACAGGCTGATGTCCAGGGCCCGGGCGATCTCGGTGTTGTCGAGGCCGGTGGCCATCAGCCGCCACACCTCGACCTCCCGGGGCGTCAGCCCGCCCGTGTCGGTGACCGGCGGCAAGGCGCCGACCGGGGCCCGGACGTAGGTGGAGATCAGCCGGGTGAGCAGGCGCGGGGCGACCACCGCCTCGCCGGCGTGGACGGTGCGGATCGCCGCGCCCAGTTCCTCCGGCGAAACGTCCTTGGGCAGGAACCCGTGGGCGCCGGCGCGCAGCGCGGCCACCACGTACTCGTCCATGTCGAAGGTGCTGAGGGCGAGGACTCGGCAGGAGGGGAGGGTGCGGGCCAGCTCCCGGGTCGCGCCGACCCCGTCGAGCACGGGCATCCTGATGTCCATCACCACGACGTCGGGGCGCAGCAGGCGGGCGGCGGTGACGGCCTGTTCCCCGTTCTCGGCCTCGCCCACCACCTCGAAGGACGGGTCGGGGGAGAGGATCAGGGACAGGCCGCGCCGCACCAGCGGCTGGTCGTCCGCGATGAGGACCCGGATGCCCGGTGCCGCCGCGCCCACCGGGCCGTCGCCGTGCGCGCTCACCGGGCCGTCGCCGTTCCGTGCTGGACGGCCGCGTCGGCCGTTTCCTCCGGGGCCAGTGGCAGGTCGGCCAGGACGGCGAAGCCGCCCTCCGGACGTGGTCCGGTCCGCAGGGTGCCGCCGTGCAGGGCGACGCGCTCGCGCATGCCGATCAGGCCGTACCCGCTCCGGCCGCCGGCCGGCACCGCCTCCTGCGGTGCGGCGCCGCCCGTGCCCGCCGTGCCCGCCGTGTCCGCTGTGCCCCCGTCGTCGCGCACCTCGACGGTGACCCGGTCCGGACCGTACGTCAGGGTGACGGTCGCGCGGGCGGGCCCGGCGTGCTTGCGGGCGTTGGTGAGGCCCTCCTGGACGATCCGGAACACGGTCAGGCCGACAGTGGGCGGCAGCGGGCGGCGGGGCCCCTGGACGCCGAAGTCGGTCGGCAGGCCGGCTACCCGGGACTCGTCCACCAGCCGGCCCAGGTCCTCGGCCCCGGGCTGGGGCGAGGGCGGGGCGGTGTCCGGTTCGTCGCCGGCCCGCAGGACGTCCAGGAGCTGGCGCATCTCCCGCAGGGCCAGTCGCCCGGAGGACTCCAGGGTGACCAGGGCGTCCCGGACCACCTCCGGGTGGGCGAGGTTGGCCCGGGCGCCGCCGGCCATCAGCTGCATGGTGGTGATGTGGTGCGCCACGATGTCGTGCAACTCCCGTGCGATGCGGCGGCGTTCATCGGCCACAGCGCGGTCGGCCAGCAGCTTGCGGTTGGCCGCGACCTCCCGCTGCCAGCGCGCCACGGCGAGGCCGGCGCCGACCACGAGCAGGGCGGAGACGGGGGCGCTGACGACCGCCTGCCAGGCGGGCATCCGCAGGTGGCTCTGGCTCAGCACTGTCAGCACCGACGTCACCACCGAGGCTGCCGCCGTCTCCAGGGCGGTGCGGGCCCTGGCCACCGAATACAGGGCGACCACCAGCGCGGCGCCGAAGTGGGGGCTCGCCGGCGCGGACAGGTCGGCCGCCGACTGCAGCACCAGGACGCCGGCCAGCGTCGCGACCGGGCGGCTGCGCCGGGCGAGCAGCGGCAGGGCCGACAGCGTGACCAGGAGGAAACCCGTCAGGCTCGCCCCGTGGTCACCGGCATCCCCGTTGAACACCAGGTAGCCGAGCAGGTCGATGGTGCAGGCACCGACGGCCAGCAGCGCGTCGGCGCGCGTCCACGGCGCACCGTCGGAGTCCGCCGGGTCCGCCGGGTCTGCCCGCTCCGCCCCGAGTGCCGCCTCCGCCCCGGGACGCTGACGCCCGCCCATATCCGTTCCCCTCCGCGCCCGGCCCGCGCCGCGCCCTACCGTTGAGCCCCGTTGAGCCCCGACCGGGCTCCGATGAGCCCCGGCCAGGCCCCGATCAGGCCCCGACCAACCGTCATCGGCCCTGATCCAACCGTCATCGGCCCTGATCAGGCCCGATGACCCCATTCTGGCATCGACCCACCCCGCCCCTGCATGGTCCCCACGGCCGATCACGGAGCCCGGACCAGGACCACGGTCCCGGGTCCGGGCCCGGCCGAGGAGCAGGGGCCCCGGTGTGGATCGTCCGTCGCAGGGACGTCCTCGGCCCACCCCGGGTGATGGTCTGGAACCCGGCCGGGAACCCCCGCAGCCGAGACCGACCCTGCGGACGCTCGCGTCCACCGCCGGAGGAAACCGTGATCCGTGCACTGACCGGATACTCAACCAGGAACCCGTGGAAGGTGATCGCCCTCTGGGTGGTGCTGGGAATCTCCCTGGCCCTGCTGAGCCCGATGCTGCTCGCCCGGGTCACCCAGTCCCAGACCGGGGACTTCCTGCCCAAGAGCTACGACTCGGCCGCCGCACTGCGGATCGCCGAGGACGACTTCGGGATGAAACCCGACGCCACCACGGTCACGGTTCTGGTCGCCAGGACCGACGGCGAGGCGCTCACCGCCGCCGACCAGCAGCGGGTCGAGGCCGAGGCGGCGAAGCTCGCCCAGCGCCGGGTCGTCATGCCCAGGAAGGACGACGAGCCGGCCTTCCTCGTCCCCGACCGGTCCCAGACCCCACGGGTCGCCCCGGCCATGGTGGCGCCCGACCGCAGCTTCGAACTGCTCTCCGCCGAACTGACCGGCAACGCCGCGGACGAGGGCGTCCAGGGCGTCTACCGGGCGTTCCGGGACGCCACCCGGGCCCGGTTCGCCGACGCCGGGATGCGCACCGGGTTCACCGGGGGACTGGCCGACGCCGTGGACACCGCCGACTCCCACCGCACTGCCGCGACGGTCGGCAGCGCGCTCGTCATGGGGCTGATCGTCCTGCTCAACGTGCTGGTGTTCCGCAGCGTGGCGGCGGCCCTGCTGCCGCTGCTCGCCGTCGCCATGATCGGCAGCGTGGCGGGCGGAGCCGTGGCCGTCGCCGCGACGCTGACCGGCCTCAAGCTCGACGCCGGCACCCCCGGGCTGGTCTCCGTGGTCCTGCTCGGCATCGGCGTCGACTACCTGCTCTTCCTGCTCTTCCGCTTCCGCGAGCACCTGCGGGCCCGGCCCGAGCAGCCCGCCCGCGAAGCCGCCGCCCAGGTGACCGCCCGGGTGGGCACCGCGATCACCTCGGCCGCGCTGACCATCGTCGCCGCCTTCGCCACCCTCGGCGTGGCCAGCTTCGGCCAGTTCCGCTCGCTCGGCCCGGCCATCGCCGTCGCCGTCCTGGTCATGCTGCTGGGCAGCCTCACCATGATGCCCGCCCTGCTCGCCGCCTGCGGCCGCGGCATGTTCTGGCCCTCCCGCAGCCTGCGCCGCCAGCCGGGCGAGGGCTTCGCCGCCCGCTTCGGCGCGCTCGTTGCCCGGCGGCCACTGCCGATGCTGCTCGCCGCCCTCGCCCTGCTCGGCGCACTGGCCGCCGGGATGACCGGGATCCGGATGGACTACGGCCTCGGCGGCGCCGGCGACCGGACCCCGGCCGCCGCCACCGCCGCCGAGATCTCCCGCACCCTGCCGGCCGGCGTCTCCGACCCGACGAGCGTCTACGTCGTCACCACGGACGGCACCACCCTCACCCCCGGCCGGCTCGACGGCCTCTCCCACGCCCTCACCCAGGTCGAGGGCGTCGGCAAGACGGGCGGCACCGTCCTCAACGGGGACCGGCGCGCCGCCCGGATCGACCTCTACCTGACCGCAGACCCGCAGAGCCGACGCGCCCGCGACCTGGCCTCCGGCCCGGTCCGCGCCACGGTCGCCGCCCACACACCCGCCGGGACCAGCGCCCATGTGGGCGGCACGGCGGCGATCTTCGCCGACATCTCCACCGCCGTCGACCACGACCTGACGATCGTCTTCCCGGTCGCGGCCGCCCTGATCGCCCTGATCCTGCTGCTGCTCCTGCGCAGCCTGCTCGCCCCGCTGGTCCTGATGGTCTCCGTTGGGCTCGGCTTCGCCGCCACCCTCGGCGCCGCGACCCTGCTGTTCCAGCACGGGCTGGGCGAACCGGGCGTCAGCTTCACCCTCCCGCTGGTGCTGTTCCTGTTCGTCGTGGCACTGGGCACCGACTACAACATCCTCATCACCGACCGGATCCGCGAGGAGATGCAGCGCCCCGGCCCGCCCCGCGCCGCCGTCGCCCGTGCCGTACGGCACACCACGCCCGCCATCGCCACGGCCGGCCTGGTCCTGGCCGGTTCCTTCGCGACCCTCGCCGCCACCCCGGGCAGCGAACAGGTCGCCTTCGCGCTGACGCTCGGCATCCTGCTCTCCGCCGCCGTCCTGTCCCTGGTCCTGGTGCCCGCCGTCGCCGCCCTGCTCGGCCGCGCCCTCTGGTGGCCGCTCCGCCCGGCCCACCACCACCGGGCCGAGCCGGCCCCGGAGCCCTACCGCGTCCCGGTGCCCTGACCGGCGAGCCGCCGGTACTCCAGCAGGACGTCCTGCAGAAGAGGCGCAACCGCTCACGCCGCCCGGAGCAGTTCGGGTTTTACCTTCCCGGTCGGCACGAGCCGAACCACTTCAGCGAACTCGTCGACATCGTGTGATCGGTGCGACTGGTCCGCCTCGTGCGAGGGACGGCCGCAGGGGGTTCCAGCCAGCGCCTGGGGTTAATCGTCGGTTGGGATCCGATCGCGGATCTTGATCGCCGAGTCGTGGACACCGATCAGGGTCCGGTCCACGATCCACCCGGCCTTGATGAGGATCCGTTCTACCGCGTCGGTCATCACTTCGAGGGTGATGCTGCCTAGCGGGATGGCCCGTTCGACGGCGAACCGCGGCGAGTTCACGATCAGCTCCTTGACGTTCTGCGGTACGGGCCCGTGCCGCCGCCACCACGCCGCTGCGGCCGGCTGATTCCTGGTGGTGCGTGGGCACCGCGATCGCCTCGCGGGCCCATCGGCAGCTCGCGCCGGTAGGTCGTGGGCACCACCGACGCCGAGCTGGAGGCGATCGTACGGGTGCTGTACCTGGGGCTGGTCTTCAAACTCCCGTCCCCGCTCTGCCCCGGACTCCGCCGACCGACACCGCAGGTCGGCCGAGTCCGGGCCCTGACATACGATCATGTCTGGGAGCATCGTGGTTCGGGGCATGGGGTGTGGATGTTCAATCTGCTGGTGTCGCAGACGGAGCCGAGGGCGTACCGGACGCTAGGCGATGCGTTGCAGGCAGCCCCGGTCGGGGCGGTCAACATCGCAATCACGCCCGGTCACTACCGGACCGACGCGTACCGGTTCTGGGGCACCGCGACGATCACCGCGCTCGGCCCGCGTGGGTCCGTAGTGATCGACTGCTCCGACGAGCACAACCTCCAGATCGAGGGCCGCACGACGCTCCAACGCCTGGTTCTGCGCAACTGGCACCCGGACGGGCTGGCGCTGAGCGTCGTCGGCGGCACCGCGGTGGTGGAGGACTGCGAGTTCATGAGCCGGTCGGCCACCAGCGTGTGGGCCCGCGGCGGCGCGGAGCTGTTCCTGCGCGGGAGCACCGTCCGCGACGCCGGCATCGCCTACCGGGACGCCGCCGGCGTGATCGAGGGCACCGAGGTGATCGGCGCCGGGGCGTGCGGGATCGCGCTGCGTGACGGCGCCCGGGTGAGCGTGCGCAACTGCCGGATCAGCGGCGCCGGGGAGCACGGGATCTGGGTCACCGCGCGGGCCAACCCGCTGATCGAGCAGTGCGAGATCGACGGTACGGACCAAGGCGGGATCGTGATCGACGGCCACGCCAGGGCCGCGATCCGCGGTGGCTCCGTCTCCGGCTCCAAGCAGTGCGGGCTCGTGGTCCGGGACGACGCCCACGCCACCGTGGAGGGGCTGCGGATCACCGCGGCTGCGCAGGACGGCGTCTGGTGCACCACCCGCGGTGTCCTGACCGCCGACGGGGTCACCGTGCAGGACGCCCGCCGTTACGGGGCCGTCGTGGACGACGGCGGCGTGGCCACGCTCACCAACTGCGTCGTTGAGGGGTCGACGGACCTCGGGCTCGCGGCCGGTGGGGGCGGCAGCCGGACCGAGGTGACCGGCGGCCGGATCGAGCGGAACAAGGTCGGCGTCGGCTTCGGCGACGACGGCGCGCTCACCATGACCGGGGTCGAGCTGACCCGCAACGCCGACGCCGGCCTGGTGCTCATGCCCGGCGGGCCCGCCCGGTTGCACAGCGTCACCGTCACCAGGACCGAGGGCCCCGGGCTCATCGTGTTCCGGGGCGCCGACGCCGACATCAAAGCACTGGTCTCGACGGACAACCAGAAGGGCGACCTGCGGGACTTCCAGCCGGCGCCGAAGTCCGCACCGGACTCCACCACAGCTCCTGCTGTTACCCCCTCCCCGCCGTCGGCGCCGTCCCGCCCGCTCGTCCCGCCCGCCGAGCGTCCGACCGGTAGTACGGCGCCGACCGCCGCCCCGAACACTTCCCTGGACGCGCTGCTCGCCGAGCTGGACGCCATGATCGGCCTGCGCGAGGTCAAGGAGGAGATCGGCAAGCTGGTCAAGTTCCTGCGGGTGGCCGAGCAGCGCCGACGCGCGGGGGTGACCCCAGGACCGCCGATCGGGCGGCACATGGTGTTCTCCGGCTCCGCGGGCACCGGCAAGACCACCGTCGCCAGGGTGTACGGGCGGCTGCTGGCCGCCCTGGGCGTGGTCGCCGACGGCCACGTCACCGAGGTCTCCCGCGCCGACCTGGTCGGGAAAGTGCTCGGCGAGACGACCCAGAAGACCACCGCCGTCTTCCACAACGCCCGCGGCGGCGTGCTGTTCATCGACGAGGCCTACGCCCTCTCCCGCCGCTTCGGCGTGGGCACGGACTTCGGCCAGGAGGCGATCGACACCCTGGTGAAGCTGTTGGAGGACCACCGCGACGAGGTCGTCGTCGTGTTCGCCGGCTACTCGGCCGAGATGCGCGAGTTCCTCTCCGCCAACCCCGGCCTCCAGTCCCGGGTCTCCCGCACCATCGAGTTCGAGGACTACACCCCGGACGAACTCGTCGCCATCGTCGAGGGGCTGACCGCGCAGTTCGACTTCGTCCTCGCCGATGGCACCCGGGAGGCGCTGAAGGCCCACTTCCAGCAGGCCCGCCGCACCGCGACGTTCGGCAACGGGCGCGAGGCCCGGCGCGTATTCGAGGCCGCCATCCAGCAGCAGGCGCTGCGGCTGGCCGACCACGACGACCCCTCGCCCGAGGATCTGGTGCAGCTCCTGCCCGAAGACCTGAACGACGTGGTCGACCGCGGCCTGGGCACACGCTTCGGCGAGACCAGGGACACCGATCAGCTGGACGCCATCCTGGGCGAACTCTCCGCCATGGTGGGCCTGGAGAGCATCAAACAGCAGATCAGGGACCTGATGGACCTGATCGTGATGGCCCGGCGCCGCCGCGCGGCCGGCCTGCCCGCCGATCCTCTGCCCAGCCACCTGGTCTTCTCCGGCCCACCCGGGACGGGCAAGACCACCGTCGCCCGGCTGTACGGTTCGCTGCTCGCGGCCTTGGGCGTCCTCGCGCGCGGGCAGGTCGTCGAGGTCTCCCGCGCCAGCCTGGTCGGCGCGTTCACCGGGCAGACCGCCGCCCTGACCACCGAGGCCTTCGAACGGGCCCGCGGCGGCGTGCTGTTCATCGACGAGGCCTACGCCCTGGTCCGCCCGGCCGGCTCGGGGCCCGACTACGGGCAGGAGGCGATCGACACCCTGGTGAAGCTGATGGAGGACCACCGCGACGAGGTCGTCGTCATCGTGGCCGGCTACACCGACGAGATGCAGTCCTTCCTCGCCGCCAACCCCGGCCTCGCCTCCCGCTTCTCCGCCACCGTCGAGTTCCCCGCCTACGGCCCCGACGAACTCGTCGAGATCCTGGTCCGGATGGCCGAACCCGCCGGCTACACCCTCCCCGCCGACACCCTGGCCGCCGTGCGCTCCCACCTCGCCACCCACGCCCCCGACTACGCCCTCGGCAACGCCCGCGAGATCCGCAAACTCCTCGCCTCCGTCCAGACCGCCCAGGCCCGCCGCCTCCGCGAACGCGAACGCACGGGTCTGGAGAGCACCGTCGACGACCTCCGCCTCTTCCACCCGGAGGACATCGGCGCCTTGGGTCGTCTTCAAAGCTGATCAAGTGATGGGCGATCATGTCGGTCACGGCGCGTCGTCATAGGCTCTCGGACGTCAAGTGGGTTGTGCTGTCACGATTCCTGCTGGCTTCGGGGGTTTGCCGGTCGTCCGCGGTCGGACGACCGGCTGCTGTTGAACGGGATCGTGTGGAAGCTGCGGACCGTAGGAGCGGCGGCCTGTCGGGGCTGCCCGGGAACTTCGACGATCAGCAGCGTCCCCCGGCTGCCCGTTCGCACCGCGAAAGGCGGCCGGGCGGAATCACGGGTGCAGGGCGCTGAACCGCCGGTGTGACGTCTGTCGGATCAGGCCCTGTCAGCGGCACACGGTTGACTTTCGCCATGGACGACACCACCGATCACCTGCACCGCATCGAGGCCCTGCGGGCCGACCCGGCGCCGGGCATCGCCCGCCTGCCGGCCGACGGCGATCTCGGCGCCGCTCACCGGCGGCTCGTCGAGGCGCTGCGCCCGCGCTGGGGGGGCGTCGCGCAATCTCGCGACCGGTGGACGTGAGCCGGAATCGCCGATTCATGGCCGGCCGCACACGGACACGGCCGTGTGCGCGCAGGAAGTCGGACCAGCCCGGTTTCCTGCGCAAGCCGGTGCCGGGCGAGGTGGCCGGACGGTCAGCCCGGTCGGTGCGCCACCGCGGCGAAGATGGTCACGGAGAGGTGGAAGGCGCCCAGTTCGGCGGCTTCCGTGAGGTCGTCGTAGAGCCCGTCGCGCTGCTTCTCGGTGATCAGGCCGCGCCCGAGCGCCGCCGTGGCGAGGCCGCGGACGATCGGCCAGGTGACGTTGCCGGTGTCGTGGAGCAGCACGTCGGCGCCGACGTGGTCGACGGTCAGGCCCGCCCCGGCCAGCCAGCCGGTCAGGCGGCGGCCGGCGTCCGGGGTGGCGGCGGTGGCCTGGGCGACGGAGGCCAGCGCGGGGCGCAGCTCCGGGTCGACCGGGTGGAGCACGAAGGTGGCCCAGTCGGTGTCGAGTAGGGCCACCCGGCCGCCCGGGCGCAGGACTCTGCTCATCTCGGCGACCGCTGCCGCCGGGTCGTCCAGGTGCTGGAGGACTCGTTCGCACCAGATCACGTCGACGTTGCTGTCGGGCAGCGGCAGGGCGAGGGCGGTTCCGTCGAGGAAGCGCGCCGAACTGCCCGCTTCGGCGGCGCGCTGCTCGGCCACCGCCCGTAGTCCTGGGTGGGGTTCGAGCCCGGTCGCCGCGCCCTGCGGGCCGACCGCCGCGGCCAGCACCTGGGTTTCCGACCCGGTCCCGGCCCCGACGTCCAGTGCCTGCTCGCCGGGCCGCGCGGCAAGCTGTGCGTGTGCCCACTCCCGCAGCCGCCGCACACCGGGATTGGCGGCCTGGACGTCCAGTGCGGTGATCATGCGGTCGGTGATCGCGGGGTCGGCGTTGGGTGCGTGGAAGGCTGAGGTGGCGCGAGGGCTGGTCATGCCGCCCACTGTAGGAGCGACGGCCCGTCAGTGCTGCTCGGGCACTTCGACGATCGGCTGTCGCCGTCCTCACAGGCTCAGCAGCAGGTCCCGGACCGCGGCGGGCTGGGACAGGAACGGGTGGTGGCCGGCGTCGAGCTCGACGACGTTGCCGGCCCGGTGGGCGAACTCGCGCTGCAACTGCGGTGGGGTGCCCCGGTCCTGAGTGCAGACGAGGTATGTCGAGGGCACCTGCTGCCATGCGGCTGCCCCGACGGGCTGGCCGGTCACCTGGACACTCTGCCGGGCGATGTGGTCCGCTGCCCGCGGCCGGAGCCCCCGGGCCGCACCGATGCCAACGGCCCCCGGCGAGCGCACGGCTCGCCGGAGGCCGGGATGGTCTCCTCGGGACCGGACGGCACCCTACGTGTCCCCACCGACAGTGCGTACGCGCGGCCGTGCGTCCCGCCCGGCCGCGGGCCGTCGCACGACGGTGACCGGCCCGCCGCGACGGCGGCGGACCGGACAGCGTGGGGAAGGACCAGGGGTCAGCCCTTCTGGGCGATGTCCTTCATGTCCTCGTATCCGAGGCCGAGCTTGGTGTAGACCTCCTGCTCCGCCGGGCTCATCCCGAGGCGCTGCAGCTCCTCGGACTGGGCGCCGGTGAGCGGCTTTCCGGGGGCCGGCGCCGCGCCGGGCCCGGCGGATCCGCCCCGGCCCTTGCCGAGCCCGTCGGCGCGGGCGAGGTTCAGTACGACCCGCTGCAGGTCGTCGCCGGTAGGACAGGCGCACCGACTTGTCGACCGTCAGGTCCCGCTGGGCGTCGGGGCTTTGCCCGGGCTTGAAGGAGTCGAGCTCCTTGAGGGGCTTGTCGGCGGCGACCGTGGATGGCGTCCGATTATTCCGGACACGATGCACCGGGCCCAGGCGCGCATCGCGGCGGACCGCGGGGCTCCGTTCCCGCACTGCGAACCTGACGACCCGGCAGCACGAGACGACTTCGGGCGCAGACGTCCCGGGCACGCCGAGCGGGCCGGAGGGCCGCCGGGGCCCGCCGCTGACCTGCGTTGATCAGTTGTATACGGGCGGTCTATAGCTTCGGCGGGCCCGCGCTCGCCGAGCGTGGGGCTTGATCGGCATGCCAGTACGAAGGTGAGGTCGCCGACGCTCATGCGCCGCGATTTCTTCAGATCCACAATCCGGTCCTTGGCGACCGTGGTGACCGCGGGGGTGCTGATGGCTCCCCTGTTGGGCGCCGTAGCACCGGCCGCCCAGGCGGCCGAGGCGCCGCCGTACCTGCACCCGTGTTTGGACACGAGCAGGGCGCTTCCCCCGTTCGTCTACCGTGGGGTCGGCCTCAATCGCGGCAGTCCGACGGACGACAACCAGGGCACGGTGGGTCCCCTCGTCGAGGGTATGGACCCGGACACGATCTTCCGGGACGGATTCAGGTCCAGGGGCTCGGTGGCGGGTCCGTCCTCCTTCGACCTGTACGAACACGTGGACGGAGATATTAAGACCGGCCACAGCACCGCCAACTCGGGCTACGTCAGCACGAGTGCCGAACAAGGGACGGCGAACGCGTTCGCCGCGCGCAACACCGGCTTCAGCCGGGTGGAAACCGACCCCGACGGCACGGTGGTGAGGGCGTGGAAGGAGGGCTGGGTCTACAAGATCAGGCCGGATAAACGCTTCTTCTACGTTCTTGACCAGTTCCCCGAGCTCGAAGCACCCACGAGCGCCAAGGGCGAGTACGAGTGGGCGGCGATCGGGGCCATCCCCGGCGAGTTCGTGGAATCGGCGGTGCATGTACGCCAGGCGTACAACAGGGTCCTCGGGGAGTTGCTGCCCAGCAACGAGTTCGATGTGCTGGACGAGAGGCACAGGACCGTCCCGCAGCCGAATCAGACGGCGATACCGGATCTCGGGGACTTCGGCTGGAACTCGCGGGTCTGGGTGGCCGAAGCACCGAACATGGCGAACAAGAAGGAGTGCGAGGGCGGCCCCGCCGACGAAGACCCCGAGTGCAAGAAGCCCGACGCGACAACGAGCAGCACGGCCGCGACGCTGAGGTCCGCCGCGCTGCGATCGACCGCGACCACGGTCGCCGCCGCCGGCGCTGCGCCGAAGGTGTCGACGGCGGCGCTGACGGCCTCCGCCGACGCGCCGGTCACCACCCCGGCCGCCACCGACGCGGGCCGTGCGCGGCCGTTCGATGGTGCGACGTACCAGCTCACGGCGGCGGCGTCCGCCTACGGTCCGACCTTCAACCTGGACGTGCGCGGCGGTGTGAAGGCCGACGGCACGGTGGTCCAGGCGTACGCGCGTAACTGCACCGCCTCGCAGAACTGGCGGCTGCGCGAGGTGGCGAACGGCCGGTACGTGGTGGAGAGCGCCCTGGCCCAGGGCACCGTCCTCCAGCAGGACGCCGACAGCCACAACACCGTCATCCGGCCGGTGCAGAACGACGCGGCGGGCCGGCCCAACGGCAGCACCGGCCAGCAGTGGACGTTCAAGGACGCCGGTGACGGCACGTTCAATCTCGTCAGCGCGGCCGACCAGTCCTGCCTGACCATGGCCGGGCAGCAGTCCGCCGGGCTGAGCGTCCGGCCGTGCGACGGCGGCATCCCGCAGAAGTGGAAGCTCGCCGCGCCGTGCGTGCCCGCCGACCCGGGCACGCCGAGCGGTGCCGGGCGCACGGTGCCCGGCTACCAGGGCCTGCCGTGGCCGACCGTCAAGGGACACCCCGAGCTGACCTGGCCCGCGCTGCCCGGCGCGCCGGGCATCCCGTGGCCGTCGGTGCCCGGCTACCCGGACGTGCCGATGCCGGGCCGACCGGACCTTCCGGCCGTCGACTGGCCGGGCGCGCCGCAGCTGCCGGCCGTGCTCCTGCCGACCCAGCAGGGCAGCACCGGCTGGCCGACGGTGCCCGGATTCCCCGGGGTCGCCTGGCCGACGATGCCGGGCACCAAGAACGTGCCGTGGCCGATCCTGCCTCTGCCGGTCGCCCCTGGTGCCGACCCCGGTAGCGAGGTGATCATCCCCGGTCAGCCCGTACCGGCCACCCCCGGCGTCGCCGGTCATCCGGAGCTGAAGTGGCCGACCGTGCCCGGCTTCCCGGACGTCAAGTGGCCGTCGGTGCCCGGTGCGCCGGACGTCCCGTGGCCGGGGCACCCGGACCTGCCCGCCATCTCCTGGCCGGGCGCGCCGAACCTGCCCACGGGCGGCCGGCCCTCGCTGCCCGGCTTCCCCGCCTGGTCGTGGCCGTCGATCCCGAACTTCCCGAGCGTGCCCTGGCCGTCCCTGCCGGGCCTGCCGACGACTCCGTGGCCCGCCGCCTCGGGGTTCCCCAACCTGCCGGACAAGCCGCTCCCGGCGGACCCGCCGGTCCGAGCGTGCAGGAATCCCCACAAGCCCGACCCGGGCAAGCCTGACCCGGGTAAGCCCGACCCCGGCAAGCCCGACCCGGGCACCCCCGGTGGCGACAACGGTGGGACCAACCCCGGGACCAATCCCGGGACCGGGACCAACCCCGGGACCGGGACCAAGCCGGCGCCCTCGCTGCCCGGGATCACGCTGCCCGGCTTCCCGTTCCTGCCGCTGCTGCCGCCGTTCGGCTGGGGCCCCGGCGGGCCCGGCGGGCCGAGCCTGCCGGGGGGCGGTCCCTCCGGTGGCGGGCAGCAGCCCGATCCGACGCAGGGGATCCGTGTCGTCTCCGCGGCCGACCCGCAGCTCGTGCCGGACGTGCGCGACGGGGTGGCGAACGCCGGCACCCCCGTGCAGGCCTGGCAGCCGAACACCACCGACTCGCAGCGCTGGGCGTTCTGGGACCGCGGCAACGGCAACTGGCTGATCGAGACGCGGCTCACCTACGGCCGGAGCCGGCCGGAGGAGCGGCTGGTGCTCGGCCACGACACCGCCACCCACCGTACGGCGCTGCAGCCGGTGGCGGACGGCCGGAACGACCTGCTGTGGCGGTTCGCCGACGCGGGGGACGGGCGGAGCACGATCGCCAACGGCGACGGCGGCGGCTGCCTCACCCTCGCCGCCAAGGGCCAGCCGCTGACCGTGGCGCCCTGTGACGGCTCCGACCGCCAGAAGTGGCGACTGAACGGCGTGGTCGCGGACGGCGGCGGGAACGGCCCCGCCCCCGTCACCGTGTACTCGGCCTTCCCCGGCAAGTGCCTGGACGTCGCCGGCGGCAAGACCGCCGACCGGACCCCGACCGACCTGTACGACTGCAACGCGAGCCCGTCCCAGCAGTGGACCCCGTCCGCGCGCAGCGGCGTGTTCACCCTGAAGGCGTTCGGCACGTGCCTGGACGTCGCCGACGGCAAGACCGCCGGCGGCACCCGGGTCGGCCTGTACACCTGCAACGACAGCCCCGCGCAGGACTGGCAGCAGGGCCCCGGCTACTCGCTGGTCAACCCCGCCTCCGGTCGCTGCCTGGACGTGACCGACGGCAAGGCCGTCAACGAGACCCCGCTCCAGCTCTGGGACTGCAACCAGAGCGACTCCCAGCGCTGGGGCCTGGGCACCGTCCCGCCCCGGCAGGAGAAGCAGCCGGCCCCGCAGCCGGCCCCGCAGCCGGGCACCACGCCGGTGGTGAGCCCCGGCATCGGCTCCTCGCAGGTCGCCACCCTGCGCTCGGCGAACGCCGGCCTGGTGGCGGACCTGGACCGCGCGAACACCGCCGCCGGGACGCCGGTCAAGGCGCTCGGCGCCAACGGCAACGACGCGCAGCGCTGGGCGTTCTGGCCGACGGCCAACGGGCGGTGGATCATCGAGACCCTGCTCACCGACGGGAAGACGGCGGCCGGTCAGGGCATGGTGATGGACCACGACCCGGGCAGCCACCGCGCCCACCTCATCCGGGTCTCGGACGGCAACGCCAACCAGCACTGGGCGTTCCGCGACGCCGGCGGCGGCTGGTACTGGATCACCAGCGACACCGACAACGGCTGCCTGACCGCCGCCAACAGCGGTGAACAGCTGGGCATCTGGGCCTGCGACGGCTCGGACCGGCAGCGCTGGCGACTCGACAACATCCAGAACGGCCCGACCCAGGGCGGCGACAGCGGCACCGGCGGCGGTAGCACGGGCGGTTCGACCGGTGGTGGTTCGACTGGTGGCGGCACGGGAGGTGGCGGCACTGGCGGTGGTTCGACCGGCGGCGGCACCGGTGGTGGTGCGGTTCCCGGTGGCAGTGCCGGGAGTCCTGGTTCTCCGCAGGCTCCGGGTGGCAGTGATCCGCGGCATGGTGTGACGGGGTCTTTGGTGTCCGGCAACAACTGGATGGTCGCCGACCTCGACCGCGGCTCCAATGCCTCGGGCACGCGGATCAAGTCGCTTGGTGCCAACGGTGCCCTCGCTCAGCAGTGGACGCTCTGGCAGAAGCCGAACAGCCAGTGGCTGATCGAGACCAAGGTCGGTGGGGGGATGGTCATGGACCATGACCCCAGTACTCACCGCACCCATCTCATCGGCTCGCAGGAGGGCAATGCCAATCAGCTGTGGCGCTTCCAGGAGGGTGCGCGTGGCTGGTACCGGATCATCTCGGCCACGGACGGCGGTTGCCTCACTGCCGTCAACAACGACCAGGACCTGGCCATTTGGCAGTGCCGTGACACCACTGCGCAGTGGTGGAAGCTCGACACGTTTCCCTTCGACGGCGGCGGTTCGACCGGTGGCGGCACGGGAGGTGGCAACACCGGCGGTGGTTCGACCGGCGGCGGTGGCGGCACCGGCGGCGGGTCGACCGGTGGCGGCGGCTCGGGCGGCGGGTTCCGCGGCCCCGACTCCCTGCCCCTGCCCCTCCCGCTCCCCAACTGCCAGGACCTGCCGAACGGTCCCAGGGACACCTGGGACGGCACGGTCGACCACCTGGACAGCGGCCGCTGCCTGCGCCCCGGCCAGCACATCGACACGTCCATCAAGTACGGCAGCTCCGGCCTGTTCGGCATCAACACCACGGAGGAGGGCTGGAAGCTGGAGTACCAGACCGACGGCAACCTCGTGCTGTCCCACTGGGAGGCGGACATCCCGTTCTGCGGCGGCCCCGACTGCCAGCAGGGCACGACCACGACCGAGGTGATCTGGAACTCGGGCACCGCCGGCACCCGCCCCGGTGTGGCGATCATGCAGGAGGACGGCAACTTCGTCGTCTACGGTGCCGACGGCCGGGCCGCCTGGAACGCCGGCACCGGACCGTCCTGCGGCGGCCGGTACGTCTGGCTGCGCGTCCAGCAGGACGGCAACCTCGTCCTCTACAAGGGGCACGCCGCCGGCGAGGGCGCGGACCGGTGGAAGGCGATCTGGTCCACCAAGTTCGGCCGCACCGCCGAGCCCTGCTGACCCGAACGACCCCGCCCCACCCCGCACGACCCACGGGCGCCCCGGTGCCGGCCACCCGCCGGCGCCGGGGCGCCCGCCGCACCACCGGGCGTCCGAGGTGATGCCTGCTGGCGGGCTACGGGCGGGTGCCCTTGACCGTGGGCTGGGTCTTCTGGTTGTAGATCTCCTTGCCGTCGGCGTTGTAGGCGTGGACGTAGGGGAACGGGGGGAAGGAGTCGCGGGTGAGCTCGGTGGAGATGGCGGCGCTGTAGACGAACGCGCCGTCTGCCATGACGGCCGGGTACTGCGTCGGGTCGTCGCCGTAGCTGATGGTGACCTTGGCGACGCCGGGTTCGTAGTGCCCGGCGCCCAGCGAGAGGATCTGTCCGGTGCCGGCGGGCGAGCTGACGGAGTCGAAGAACTCGATCAGGTGACCGGTGCCCCACAGGCGGTCGTTGATGAACGTCGGAGGGACGGACATGCTGGTGCCCTTGTTGCCCTTCGACTCGCACTGCACGTACTGGTTGGCGGAGTTGACGGCGAGGACCACGCCGTCCTTGGTCTCCGAGGCGACGGGAGTGCGGACCGCGATCACCGCGTGGTACTGCGACGCGTCCGAGCCCAGGCAGGAGGCCAGGATCTCGGCAACGGCCCCGGCATCGATCGGGACCGTCTTCGCGCTGGTGACAGTGAAAGCGGCCGGGGGGTGGGGGGAAGCCGACGCGGAGGAGGCGTCCGTGGTGGCTGCTCCTTGTTGTGGTTCCGGTGAGTTCAGCGCGGATCCTTGGTGTGGTCCCGGTGAGTGCAGCACGGACGGGACAGCCAGGCACAGGGCTGCTGCGGTGCAGGCCGCGGTCGCGCCCAGGGCGTGCCGCCGGCGGCGTCGGCGGTCGGCGCGTCGGCGGATCTCCGCAGCGGGCAGGGTCGGTGCGGGCATCTGCGTGCCGAGCAGCCGCAGCCGGTCGCCGAGGGTGTCGTGGACGGGGTCAGACACGGATTCTTCCTTCCTCGCTGGTCGGGGTTCGGTCGGCGAGTCTGGCCGCGAGCGCGGTCCGGCCGCGGGCGAGGCGGCTCTTGACGGCGCTGACGCTGGCGCCGGTCTCGACCGCGACCTGCTCGACGGAGAGGTCGCACATGTGGTGCAGGACCAGGGCGCTCCGCTGCGCCTCGGGCAGGTCGCGGAGCGCGGTGACCACCAGCAGGTGCTCCTCGGTGGGCGGCTCGACGGTGGGTGGTTCCTGGCGGTGATGGCGTCCGGCCAAGTGCAGGCCCCGGGCCAGCCGCCGCCAGCGGGAGAGGGCCAGCCGCCGGGCCGTGGTCCGGATCCACGCCTCCGGGGCACCGTCCGGGTTGAAGGTGAGCCTTCGGTCCCACGCGCGGATGAAGGCCTCCTGGACCACGTCCTGCGCCTCGGACCAGTTGCCGGTCATCGCGTAGAGCTGCCCGGTCAGGCGGGAGAAGGACGCCGCGTAGAACGCGTCGAACTCCTGGGGCGTCATCAAGGGCCTCTCTTCCGGGACTGTCCGTCGGCTCGCGGCTCAGGCGGCTCGCGAGGGAGCACTCCTCGGCCGCGGCGGTGGAGCCGTGCGTCCTGGGCGGAGCCTCCCGCCCTGTACGCACGAGCGCCGTCCCCGGGTTGCGCCCAGGGCCTATGACCTGGATCACGTGTGCGGGGTGCGACCTGCCGGGCGCAGGGAGGCGTACAGGGGCGCGGGCTTCAACCGGACGCCCCGCAGGAAAGGACACGGATTCATGCGCATCCGCCCGATCATGCTCATCGCCGCCTCCGCCGCGGTCATCGCGACCGCGGGGGGAGCGGCCACCGCCGCGACCAGCACCTCCACGCCCACCCCCGCGGCCCACGGCAAGCCCTCCGAAGCGCCCACCCTCACGGCCGGCGGCAAGCCCTCCGAAGCGCCCACCCTCACGGCCGGCGGCAAGCCCTCCGAAGCGCCCACCGCCACGCCCACCCCCGCGGCCGGCGGCACCGGCTCGGCCGGCGCCCCGGCGGTCCCCAGCAGCGGCTCATCCGATGCCCGCGTCACTGTCACCCAGGCTCCTTTCACCGTCACCAGCGCGAAGACGGTCCCGATCGATGCCGGGGCCGTTGCCGAGATCCTGGCCTCCTGCCTGGGCTCGGACGCGTCGCAGTACCACGCGGTGATCGCGGTCCGCACTCCCGTCGCCTCGGAGACCAAGGACGGCGTGGTCCTCGCCGTCAACTCCGCCAACCAGTACGTGCAGTGCGAGTCGAAGGGCAACAAGGGCACCAGCATGTCCGTCCCTCCGACGTTCATCAACGACCGCCTGTGGGGCACCGGTCACCTGATCGAGTTCTTCGACTCCGTCAGCTCGCCCGCCGGTACGGGACAGATCCTCTCGCTGGGCGCCGGGCACTACGAACCCGGCGTCGCCAAGGTCACCATCAGCTACGGCGACGACCCGACGCAGTACCCGGCCGTCATGGCAGACGGCGCGTTCGTCTACAGCGCCGCCATCTCCACCGAGCTCACCCGCGACTCCTTCCCCCCGTTCCCCTACGTCCACGCCTACAACGCCGACGGCAAGGAGATCTACAACCAGAAGACCCAGCCCACGGTCAAGGGCACCCGCCCGTAGCCCGTCCGTAGTCCGCCCGTAGCCCGTCAGTAGGCATCACCTCACGCCGGCCCGGATCGGGGCGGGCAACCGGTTGACGGCGTGGCGAGCCGTCATCTCGATCTGATGACGTTCGGATCACCGTGCAGCGGCGCTCCGGGGCGGCGTCGGGGCCCTGGCTACTCTGAGTGACGGTCTGGTCGGTGTGACAGCTAGATCGTTTGAACTCGGATCATTTTCTGATGGAGCGTCGGCGAATCGTTGCACGTCAGAGCGGTTCTTTAGGTGGTTCTGACAGGGCGCCGGAGGATCTAGGTTCTTCCAGCATCCCGGGTGATCAATCCGGGATGTGAACCGAGGAGAACCTGCATGAAGCCAAGAGTGGGCCGCTTCCCGAGCGGCTCTTCTGGTGGTGCCTCAGGGCGCCGAATCGCGAGGACGGCCGCCGTCGTGGCGCTGGTCCTGGCAGCGGAGACGGCGGTGACGCTCGCCGTCACCGGCCAGGCCGTGGCCGTCGGGCCCAAGAGCGACAAGGGCACGTCCAGTCAGGGCAAGCAGCCCGTGGGACCGCTGACGGCACCCGACGTGCCGTCGGCGATCGCCACGGCGCGCCTGCGCAACGCCAAGGTCGAGGTGCTCGACCAGGGCACCGAGCAGACCAAGACGTGGGCCAACCCGGACGGGACGCTCACCACCGACTCGTACGCGCTGCCGTTCCGGTTCAAGCGCGACGGCCAGTGGGTCGCCGTGGACACCTCCCTCCAGGAGGCGCCGGACCACTCGGTGGCGCCGAAGGGCCACGTCCGGGGCCTGAAGCTGGCCGGCGGCGGCCACAACGTCACCCTCGCCGCGCAGGGCGAGGGTGACCACCGGGTCTCGATCGGCTGGCAGGGCGACCTGCCCAAGCCGACCCTCAAGGGCGACACCGCGACCTACACCGACGTCACCCCGGGCACGGACGTGTCCGTGCAGGCCACCCGGAACGGCTTCGAGCAGAGCGTGCTCCTCAAGTCGCGCCCGGCCGCGGGCTACCGGGTGACGATCCCGGTGACCGCCAAGGGCCTGACCGCCAAGCAGGACGCGGACGGCACGGTCACCTTCACCGACACCAACGGCAAGCCGGCCGGCAGCATCCCGGCACCGTTCATGTGGGACGCCACGGTCGACGCCAAGTCGCTGGAGCACCCGCACCAGGCGCCGGTGGCGATGACGATGACGCAGTCCGGGGACACGGTGAACCTCACCCTGACCCCGGACGAGAAGTTCCTGGCCGACCCGGCGACCACGTACCCGGTCACCGTCGACCCGTCCGTCAGCCTGTCGACGGTGCTGGACACCTTCGCGCAGATCAGCTACACCACGCCGCAGTACACCTCCACCGACCTCAAGCTGGGCACGTACAACGCCGGCGGCGACGTCGCGCGGTCGTTCCTCCAGTTCCCGGTGCAGCAGCTGGCGAACACCAAGATCCTCTCCTCCTCGCTCAACCTGTACGAGTACTGGTCGGCCAACTGCAGCCAGAACTCGTGGGAGTTGTGGCAGACCAATGCGGCCGGCACCTCCACGGTGTGGACCAACCAGCCCTCGTGGATGACGAAGTACGCCACGACCACGCAGACCAAGGGCTACCCGTCGAACTGCGGCGGCTCGATAGCGCCGGGCTGGGTGTCGATCGACCCGAGTTCGTTCCTGCAGTACGCCGGTGACCACGGCTACAACTACGCCAACATCGGCCTGAGGGCGACCAACGAGACCGACTCCAACAGCTGGAAGCGGTTCTACTCGGCCAACAACGGCAGCAACGTGCCGTACCTGTCGGTGACGTACAACTCGTACCCGATGAGCTCCGCCCCCGCGGTCTCGCCGGGCGTCTCCTCGGTGTCGGGCTCGACCACCACGCTCTACACGAACACGGCGACGCCGCAGCTCCAGTCGACCGTCACGGACGCCGACGGCGGCAACGTGATGGCGCAATGGAACGTCTACGACACCACCGGCGGCGGCAACACCCAGGTCATCTCCAACCTGAGCGGCTCCTGGACGGCGTCGGGCGGCATCTCCAGCGCGACGGTGCCGGCCGGCAAGCTGGTCGACGGCCACCAGTACACCGCGTGGCCCTGGGGCTACAGCGGATCGCTGTGGTCGCGCCAGACCGTGCCCAGCGGGCTGGTCTTCACGGTGAAGACCACCACGCCCGGCACGCCGACCGTCACCTCCACCGACTACCCGTCCGGCGGCTGGGCGCTCGGCGCCGGCCGCAGCGGCAACGTCACCGTGACCCCGCCGTCCGGTGCCACGGACACGGCCGGCATCGTCTGGCAGCTGGACTCCGGGCCCCAGACCACGGTGGCCACCACCGGATCCGCGGTGACCGTCGCGGTCACCCCGGCCACCGACGGCCCGCACACGCTCACCGTGTTCACCACCAACGTGGCCGGGAGCGTCTCGAACCCCGTCACCTACGCGTTCAACGCGGGCGGCGGCGCCGTCACCTCGCCCAGGCTGGGCGACCGCACCTCGCGCCGCTTCTCCCTGACCGCGGCCGGCCCGGCCGGCTCCAGCGCCGTGAAGTTCCAGTACCGGCGCGCCGATTCGGACGCCTGGAGCGACATCCCGGTCGGTGACGTCACCTCCGGCGGCACCCCGCTGTCGGCCTGGCCGGTGGCGATGAGCGGCGGCACCTCCCCGGCCCTGGTCTGGGACGCCGCCACCACCCTCACCGACGACGGATCCGTCCAGCTGCGCGGCGAGTTCACCACCGCCACGACGCCGTACGACTCCTCGGCCGTCACCGCGACCGTGGACCGCAAGTCCTCCGGCGCCTCCACCACGCAGGTCGGCCCCGGCACGCTCAACCTGTCCACCGGCGACTTCCAGCTGTCGGGCACCGACACCTCGGCGCTGGGGCTCGTCGTGACGCGCACGGCCTCCTCCCGGAACCCGGGCGCCGCGGCGGCGGCCGGCCAGGTCGCGCCGTTCGGCCCGCAGTGGTCCTTCGGCGGCGTCGCGGCGCAGGCCTCGACCGACTACACCGAGATCCGCTCGGTGACCGCCACCGCCGTCCAGCTGGTGCTCGCCAGCGGCGCCGAGGTGGCCTTCACCAAGAACGCCGACGGCAGCTGGGCGCCCGAGCCGGGCGCGAAGCAGTACACGCTCGCGTACGACGGCACGGCCAACCGGTACACGCTGACCGACACCAACGGCACCGTCACCGTGTTCGGCGCGTCGGGTGCCACCGGCGTCTGGACGGTCGCCTCGACGACCTCCAGCGGGCTCGGCAACACGATCCAGTACCGCTTCGACACGGTCACCTCGGGCGGTACCACCTCGGCCCGCCTGGCCCGGATGGCGGCCCCGACGTCGGCGATCTCCGACCTCACCGCCTCCTGCCTGACGCCGGCCACCCCGGCCGCGGGCTGCCGCGTCCTGGAGCTCGGCTACGCCGGCACCACCACCGCGACCGGCGGCACCTTCGGTGACTACGCCGGCCGGGCCGCCACCGTCACGCTGTGGGCGATGGACCCGGCCACCGGCACCGAGACCTCGACCGTCGTCGCCCAGTACGCCTACGACACGGCCGGCCTGCTCCGCAGCGAGTGGGACCCCCGCGTCACGCCCAACCTCGTGACGTCCTACGGCTACGACGCGGCGGGCCGGGTCACCACCCTCACCCCGCCCGGCCAGCTCGCCTGGACCTTCGCCTACGGCACGGCCGGCACCGACGGCGACACCAACGCCGGCCGGCTGCTGAACGTCTCCCGCGCGACCCTCACCCCGGGTTCGGCGTCGCAGACCAACGGCACCGCCGCCACCACCGTGGTCTACGGCGTCCCGCTCACGACGGCGGCCGGCGGCCCCTACGCCATGGGCGCCTCCGACGTCGCCGGCTGGGCGCAGAGCGACGTGCCCACCGACGCGACGGCCGTCTTCCCCTCCGACCAGGTCCCCTCGGCCAACACCGGGGCGGGCAACCTGACCTCCACCTCCTACAACCGCGCCTCGGTCTACTACCTGGACGTGACCGGCCGTCAGGTCAACGCGGCCTCGCCGGGCGGGCACATCACCACCAGCGAGTCCGACTCCTTCGGCAACACGGTCCGCGAACTCACCGCGGCCAACCGTGAACTGGCCCTGGCCGGCAGCACCAACGCGGAGCTCAACGCCCTCGGCATCGCCCCGATGCCGACCGCGCAGCGCGCCACGCTGCTGTCGACCCAGAACGTCTACGACACCTCCGGCCTGATCAAGACCGACACCTACGGCCCGCTGCACAAGACCACCCTGGAACACGCGCTCGCCGCGTCCGGCACGTCCGCCGCGCTCGGCGCGGGTGCCGTGGTCAACGCCCGGACCCACGTCCACACCGGCTTCGACGAGAACCGTCCCACCGACGGCTCGGCGAAGACCTCGGACCTCGCCACCACCTCGGTGACCGGCGCGGCGATCAGCGGCTACGCCGCCGACGCCGACACCCGCACCGTCCAGACCGTCTACGACTGGACCGTCGGGAAGCCGACCAGGAAGGTCGTCGACCCGGCGGGTCTGGCGATCACCACGGTGACCGCCTACAACCAGGCCGGCCAGACCACCGCCGTCTCCCAGCCCGCCTCCAACGGGACGGACGCCGGGACCATCGCGACCGCCTACTACACCGCGACCGGCTCCGCGCCCTGCGGCGGGCACCCCGAGTGGGCCGACCTGCTCTGCCAGACCGCCCCGGCCGGGGCGATCACCGGCGGCGGCTCGAACCCGTCCCAGGTGGGCACCACCACGACCACGTACAACCGCTACGGGTCCGTGGCCACGGTGACGGAGACCGCGAACGGCGGCTCCCGCACCGTGACCACCAGCTACGACGGCGCGGGCCGCAAGACCCAGCTCGCCGTGTCCGGCGGCGTCGGCCAGGCCGTGCAGACCAGCACGGTCGGCTACGACACGGCCACCGGCCTGCTCGCCACCGCGTCCACCCCGGACGGCAAGACGGTCACCCGCTCCTACGACCAGCTCGGCCGCCAGACCTCGTACACGGACGCCGACGGCAACACCGCCGGCACCCAGTACGACGCGCTGGACCGGCCCACCCAGGTCACCGACTCGGCGCCGTCCACCACCACCTACACCTACGACACCACCAAGGACGCGCGCGGTCTTCCGACCTCGAAGTCCGATTCCAACGCCGGTACCTTCGGCGTCACCTACGACGGCAACGGCGCCCCGGCCACCGAGACCCTGCCCGGCTCGGTCACCCTGACCGAGAACGTCGACGAGACCGGCCAGCACACCTCCCGCGTCTACACCGGCGCCACGGGCAACGTCCTGGTCTCCGACCAGGCCGGCTACTCCGCCGCCGGACAGCGGGTCACCCGCGCCCTGTCCACCTCCGGCGGGCTCGGCATCAACGACACCTACGGCTACGACGCCCGGGGCCGCCTGACCGCGGCCAACGAGACCGTCATCCAGAACCAGGCGCAGACCTGCACGGCGCGCTCCTACGGGTTCGACCAGGACACCAACCGGACCAGCCAGAACACCGCGGTCAGCGCCACCACCCTCGACGGCACGACCCCGTCCTGCCCCACGAGCGGCGGCACCACCCTCAACCACACCTACGACAGCGCCGACCGCCTGGCCGACACCGGCTACACGTACGACGCCTTCGGCCGCACCACGGCCGAGGCCAACGGCACCACCACCGCCTACTACGCCAACGACCTCGCCTACCAGCAGGTCTCCGGCACCAACCGCACCACCTGGCAGCTCGACCCCACCGGCCGGTTCCGCACCTCCACCACGGAGGCCAACTCCGGCGGCACGTGGTCCCAGACCGCGTCGCGGGTCAACCACTACGACGGCACCGGCGACTCGCCGTCCTGGACCGTCGAGAACACCGGCACCGGCGCGTTCACCCGCAACGTCGCCGACCTCGCCGGAGACCTGGGGGCCACCTACAGTTCCGCCAACGGCGACATCGTCCTGCAGCTGACCAACCTGCACAGCGACGTCACCATGACCCTGCCGATCGGCAACTCCACGACGCCGGTCACCGTGCTGGCCACCGACGAGTACGGCAACGCACTCACCGGCACCGGCACCGCCCGGTACGACTACCTGGGCGGCAAGGAGCGCTCCAGCGAGACGCCCACCGGCGACGTCCTCATGGGCGCCCGCCTGTACAACCCCACCCTCGGGCGCTTCCTCTCGGTCGACCCGATCCGCGGGGCCAACGCCAACGCCTACGACTACACCTACGGCGACCCGCTGAACCGGGTCGACCTCGACGGCCGGTCGAGCGCGCGCAGCTGCGGCTGGGGCTGCCAGGCGATGTTCTACTCGCTCGACTACGCCGGAGGCTGGGCGCTCGAAGCCGCGTGCGGCGTCGCCGGCTTCGTGTGCAGCGCCATCTGGTCCGGGCTGCTCGCGGTCGCGAAGTACGCCTACCAGTGCATGAACCGCTGCTGGAGCTGGAGCACGGCGGGGTACAAGTTCGGGACGACCTTCGCCTGGGGCATCGGTTTCGGCGGGGCCATGAGCTACGCCTTGAGCAGGTACCGCTTCGAGATCAGGTACTTGCTGACGTATGCACGCGGTCCGATCGTGAGATTCCTCGGGTGGGGCTCGTGGAATGCGATCGACAATGCGGTCTACTGGATCCTGTACTAGTCCATAACCTATAGTCCGACCGAGTCGAATGGAGCGCACCGACCGAGGTGCGCTCCATTCGACGAATCCCCTTTTAGAACAATGGCGCAAGGACAGCTCGATGAACACAGTGAAGGCCTTCTGGGGACAGGTCACCTTCGCGCGCCCGGGGAACTCGTGGACCGCCCTGGTGGCCAACCTGGTCTTCTGGCTGCTGCTCTACGCGGCCGATCTGGTCGCGGTGTTCGGCGGGTACACGAGCAACTGGCATGCCGTGACCGGCCTGCTGGTGTTCCTCCTCCCCATCTTGCACGGTTTCGCCGTAGTCGGCCGCAAGCGCAGGATTCGCGCGCGGAATTGAACGGGGCGGGCGAATTCAATGCTCGCCACCGGGGCCGCGGCTACCTGACGGCCCGCTGCCCGCGTCGTCCGGCACGCCCCTGTAGGGGAGGACGAGTGCGGGTCTGGGTGCCCGGCAGACGACGTTGTTCCAACGGCACGGCTGTCGAGGGGCAGATGGCCCCACTGGTTCAGGAGACGAAGCCGATGACGCCGAAGCCGGGGTGGGCCTGGGCGTGGCGGAGCCAGGAGATGACGTCGGAGACGGCGTCGACGACCTCGGGATCGAGCGGCGGGGCGTGGTCGTCGCGCTTGGTCTGCTCGAACTGCTCCAGTGCTTCGAGGCAGCGCTCGTGCGTCCATTCTCCGCAGCCGGGCAGGTAGGAGTACGGGATGCCGTCGGGCATGCCGGAGGAGTGGCCGAACTCGGCGACGGAGACCGCGGTGATCCGCAGCGCTTGGAGCCCTTCGTCGACGACCTCCAGCCAGGATCCCCGGAACGGGCAGAAGTTGGAGTTGTCGAGGAAACTCCCGGTCAGGGAGACCAGGCGCTTGTAGGCGTAGCCGTACTGGAAGGCGTGGTCCGGGTTGTCGGAGTAGGGGCCGTCGTGCACCACGGCGTGCAGCGCCTCGTAGGCGGTGGGGGCGCCTTCTTCGATCTGGGAGGAGAACCAGCCGTCGTCCGCGGCCAGGTTCTTGCCGAACTCGTCGCGGACGACCTGGAGCAGCTGTTCGTCTCCGGAGCCGACAAAACCGCGCGCGGCCGTGGGGTCGATCAGGAAGGCGCTGAGGGAGGAACTCATGTGATCACGTTATGGTGCGGGACCGACAGTCCGGCCCGCGCGTCGACCGAGCGGTCGGGCTGATGCTCCGGTCGGCGGGAGCGCCCGGCTTCGGGGGCGGGGTGGCCACCCCCGGAGCCGGGGGTGGCGGTCAGGCCCGGGTGGCCGCCAGTCTGGCGTGGCGGCGGGCGGTGGCCTCGGTCGGGTCGAGGACCGGGACGGCGGCCAGCAGGGATTTGGTGTACTCGTGCTGCGGGGATTCGTACACCGCCGTCGCGTCGCCCTGTTCCACGATCCGGCCGGCCCGCATCACCGCGACCCGGTCGCTCACCTGCCGGACCACGGCGAGGTCATGGGCGATGAAGACCAGGGCGAGGCCGAGGTCCCGCTGCAACTCGCCGAGCAGACGGACCACTTGGGCCTGTGTGGTGACGTCCAGTGCGGAGACCGGTTCGTCGCAGACGAGCAGGCGCGGCCGGGGTGCCAGGGCCCGGGCGATGCCGACGCGCTGGCGCTGGCCGCCGCTGAACTCGTGCGGGTAGCGGTGGTACCAGTCGGCGTCGAGGCCCACGCGTTCGAGGAGGTCGCCGACCCGGGCGCGGATGCGGCGTTCGTCGCGCTCGCCGGCGATGCGCAGCGGGTCGGCGACGGACTCGCCGATGGTGCGGCGCGGGTTGAGGGAGGACACCGGGTCCTGGAAGACCATCTGCAGTTCCTGCCGGAGCGGGCGAAGGTCCTTGTCGCCGAGCGTCCCGATGTCCCGGCCGCGGTAGTGGAGCCGGCCGCCCGTCGGGTCCAGGAGGCGGACGAGCATCCTGCCGAGGGTGGTCTTCCCGGAGCCGGACTCGCCGACGATGCCCAGCGTCTCGCCGGCCCGCACGGTGAGCGAGACGCCGTCCACGGCGACCACGGGGGCGGCGCGCCGCCCGAGGGGGCCGCGGGTGGCGAACTCCTTCCGGAGGTCGGTGGCTTCGAGCAGGACCTCGCCCCCGGATGCGGCCGCCGGGCCGGGCGCCTCGGCGGCGTCGACGCGGGGCACCGCCGACAGCAGCGCGCGGGTGTACGGCTCGCGCGGAGCGCCGAGCACCTCGGTGACCGGCCCGTGTTCCACCGCCCGGCCGTCCTTCATCACGAGCACCCGGTCGACGCTCCCGGCGACGACGCCCAGGTCGTGGGTCACCAGGACCAGCCCGGCCCCGGTCTCGGCGCGCAACTCGTGCAGCAGGTCGAGGACCTGGGCCTGGACGGTGACGTCCAGCGCGGTCGTCGGCTCGTCGGCGACCAGCAGGCGCGGCTCGCAGGCGAGGGCCATCGCGATCAGCACCCGCTGGCGCATGCCGCCGCTGAACTCGTGCGGGCGCGAGCGCGAGCGGCGCACCGCGTCGGCGATGCCGACCCGGTCGAGCACCTCGACGGCCCGGGCCCGGGCGTCCCGGCGCGAGACGTCCCGGTGCACCCGCACGACCTCGGCGATCTGGTCCCCGACGGCGTGGTACGGGTCGAGCGCGGAGAGCGGGTCCTGGAACACCATGGCCGCCAACCCGCCGCGCAGGAGGCGGAGTTCGTCGCGCCCGGCGGTGACGGCGTCGACGCCCGCGACCCGGACCGAGCCGCCGGTGCGGGCGCCCGTCCCGCGGTGCAGGCCGAGCAGGGCGTGGGCGACGGTGCTCTTGCCGGAGCCGGACTCGCCGACGATGCCGAGCGCCTGCCCGGCCGCCAGGGTGAAGCCCACGCCGTCGACGGCGCGGACGCGGCCGTCGCCGACCGGGAAGTCGACGACCAGGTCCCGGACGTTCACCAGCGGTTCGGCGCTCATGCCAGGACCACCCTTCGGTCGGCCACCGCGTAGAGCACGTCCGCGACGACGTTGGCGAGGACGACGGCGAACCCGGTGACGAGGGTGAGGCCGACGACGGTGGGCAGGTCGATCAGGCTCACCGAGCCGACGAGCAGCTTGCCGAGGCCCGGGAGGCCGAACAGCGACTCGGTCAGCACGGCGGACCCGAACATCGTCCCGAGGTCCAGGGCGGTGAGCGCGATCACCGGGGTGAGCGCGCCGCGCAGCGCGTGCCTGGTCACCAGGTGCCGTTCGCTGACGCCGTACGCCCGGAAGGTCCGGATGTGGTCCTCCGCGAGGGTCTCCAGCATGGACGCGCGCGTCAGCCGGGCGTACTTGGCGGACTCGATGAGCGCGAGCGAGATCCAGGGCAGGAGCAGGCCCCAGAACCACTGCTGCGGGTCCTCGGTGAGCGGCACGTAGCTCGGGAACGGCAGCCACTGGAGCTGGGCGCAGAGGACGATGAGCAGCACCAGTCCGATGACGAACACCGGTACGGCGGTGCCGGCCAGGGTCAGCGCGGTGAGCAGGCGCTCGGTCGGCCCGCCCCGGCGCAGCGCGGAGAGCAGCCCGGTGCCGACGCCGAGGACCAGCCAGAGCACCATCGCGCCGAGGGCCAGCGAGGCCGTCACCGGGAGCCGGGCGGCGATCATGTCGGTGACCTGCTCGCCGCTGCGGTAGGAGACGCCCAGGCAGGGCGCCGGGCAGTGCAGCGGGCCCGTGCCGGCGCTGAAGTCGCGCCCGGCGACGACACCCTGGAGGAAGTGGGCGTACTGCAGGTACACGGGAGCGTCGAGGCCCAGCCGTTCGCGCACCTGGTGGACCTGGGCGGGGCTGCACTTCTCGCCGCAGGCCAGCTGGGCGGGGTCGCCGGGGGCGATGTAGAACACCGCGTAGACGATCAGGGAGAGGACGATCAGGACGCCGATCATGCCGACGGCCCTGCGGAGCAGGAAGCGGGTCATGCGGCGGCCTCCTCGGTCTTCGGGGCAGCCGGGGAGCCGGCCCGCAGCCGGGAGGCCGCGCGGGGGTCGAGCGCGGTGCGGACGCCGTCGCCGACCACGGTGAAGGCGAGCACGGTGGTGAACAGCAGCGCGGACGGGAGCAGTACGTACATCGGGTCCGCGCGGAACCAGGTGGTCGCGCCGGAGAGCATCTGGCCCCACGACGAGGTGGGCGGCTTGACGCCCACGCCGAGGAAGGACAGCCCGGCCTCGGAGACCACGTTGGACGGCAGCAGGACGGCCGCGTAGGTGATGACCGGCGCGGCCAGGGCCGGCAGCAGCTCCCGGCGGGCGATCCGCCACCGGGAGGCGCCGGCCAGCCGCGCCGCGGCGACGTGGTCGAGCTGCCGGAGGCTCAGCGTCTGCGCCCGGACGAGCCGGGCGGTGCCGGCCCAGCCCAGCAGCCCGATGACGAGGGTGAGCAGGACCGGGCGGGGGAAGCCCGAGGGGACGACGGCCATCAGGGAGATGGCGAAGACCAGCGAGGGCAGGGCGAGCATCACCTCGGAGGTGTTGCCGATCAGCTGGTCGAGCAGACGGTTGCCGAGGCCGGCGGCGAGGCCGAGCAGGACGCCGGTCGCGACCTGGACGAGCGTGGCGCCGACGGCGACGAGCAGCGAGATGCGGGCGCCGTACACGAGCCGGGCGAACACGTCCCGTCCGGTGCCCGGTTCGACGCCGAGCCAGTGTTCGGCGGTGATGCCGCCGAACGAGCCGGTGGGCACGCCGCCGGCCGCGGAGTCGAGCAGGCCGTCGTGGTAACTCGTGGGGTCCTGGCCCTCGATCGCGGCGAGCAGCGGTGCCGCCGCCGCGGTCAGGGCGAGCAGGAGGATGACGAGGCCGCCGGCGAGGACGGCGCGCCGCGCGAGCAGCCGCCGCCACACCGGCCGTCCCCCGGCAGCGGGATTCCGTGGAGCCATGGTGGTCCGATTTCCGTCCGATCCGATCCGTTCCGTCCGGTCCCGTGCGCTACTTGACCGCGACCTGGGAGATGTCGAGCACGCCGGTCCAGTCGCTGATGACGATGTTGCGGACGTCCTTGCCGGACAGCCGCTTGTAGACGGGGTGGAACAGCGGGACGGTGAGGGCCTGTTCGCCGAGCCGCTTGTCGAGGGCGCCCCACAGCTTGGCGGCCTCGGCGTGGTCGGTGATCTTGTTGATCCGGTCGATCTCCTCGTTCACCGAAGGGTCGTCCAGCTGCGCGGAGTTGAAGTTGTAGCCGTCGGTGACGATCTGCCGGCCGTCGAAGACGGGTGCGAGGAACGGGCCGCCGGAGGGCCAGTCGGCGCCCCAGCCGGAGAGGAACAGGCCGGGCTCGGTGGCGACGGTGTGGATCGTCTTGGAGTACCGGCTGGACTCCAGGGCGTCCAGCCGGACGGTGATCCCGGCCGCCTTCAGGCCGTCCTGGACGGCGGCGGCCAGGTCCGGGCCGTAGCCCCGGCCGGTCGCGGTGGAGTGGGTGAGCGTGATGGTCAGGCCGTCGGGGTAACCGGCCTCCTTCAGCAGCTCCCTGGCCTTCTGCGGGTTGCCGGTGGGGCCGGCCGGGAACGGGTCGTAGGGCGTGTACCCGAAGGTCTCCTGGGTGGGCAGGTAGGTGGTCGCGGCCTCGGCGAGCGAGGAGCCGCCGGCGGCGTTGACGACCGAGGTGCGGTTGAGCGCGTAGGCGACGGCCTGGCGGACCTTCGGGTCGTCGAACGGCTTCACCTTGGGGTTGAAGGCGAGGTAGTCGACGTAGCCGAAGTGGCCGGTGCCGACCCGGGCGGCGAGGGCCTTGTCGTCCTTCACCTGCGCGAGTTCGGAGGGGCCGAGGTTGGTGTCGGTGGTGACGGCGGCCGCGTCGGCGCCGGTGCCCGCGGAGAGCCGCTGGTTGATCACCGCCGGGTCGAGCCCGGACTGCACGTCGATGGTGTCCGGGTACGCCTTGCGCTGGTCGTCCGTCGCCGCGGACCAGTGGGGGTTCCGCGCGAGGACGAGGTGCGTCCCGTCGTTCTCGTTCTTGACGACCTGGTAGGGGCCGGACGAGACGGGGTGGTCCTGGTACTTCGTCCCGGTGTCCTTGGCCTTCGGCACGGGCGCGAACTGGGTCTGGGTGGCCAGGTACGGGAAGTCGCCCTCGGGCTTGTTCAGGCGGAAGACGATGGTCCTGTCGTCGGGGGTCTGGACGGCGTCCAGGCCGCGGCCGTCCTTGTAGGGGCCCTGGTAGTCCGCCGCGCCGACCAGCCAGTCCCTCAAGTACGGCGCCCCGCCCGATAGTTCAGGGGCGAACGACCTCTCGATGCCGTACTTGATGTCGGCGGTGGTGATCGGCGAGCCGTCCTCGTACGTGAGGCCGTCCTTGAGGTGGTACGTCCACACCGCCGCGCCCTCCGACGGGGTGCCGGTGTCGGTGGCGAGGTCCGGGACCACCTTCGTGCCGGCCGCGCCGTCGGCCCGGTTGCGGGTGGTGAGGGTGCGGAAGACCAGCGAGGGCACGTTGCCGCCGCCGGAGGTGTAGAGCCGCGCGGGGTCGAACTGGTCCTCCGGGTTCTGGTTGAGGACGGTGAGGGTGCCGCCCTGCCGCGGCGCGGCGTCCTTGCCGGTGCTCCCACCGCCGTCGGCCTTCGGGCCGCACGCCGCCAGTCCGGCGACCAGGGCGACGGTGACGGCCGCCGCGGCGAGGCGGCGAGGGGTGAAGGTGGTTCGAGACATCGGAAAGGGAGCCTTTCGCTACCGATGGTGCACGGAGGAAGGCGGGCGGCAGTGCGGCCTGGGGAGGAGTGAGGCCTGGGGAAGGGTGAGCGGCACCGCGCCCGCGGGAAGGGGCGACGCCCCGGCGCGGCGGTCACCGCAACGCGTCGGGGCAGGCGGGTTCAGCGACAGAGGTTGTCGGCGACGCAGTGCGCGGCCACGCCGATCAGCGCCAGCTCGATGGCGGCGCACTCGATCGGGTGACGGGCAGACATGTCGAGAAGACTGTATGACGATAGGCGGATTGTCAAAGGTCCCGAGGTGCCGTCCTGGCGGGGCGGAGCCGACCGGCCCCGGCCCGCCGACGGCCTCAGTGCTGCGCCGACGGCGCGGAGTCGGTGGCCTCCCGGTTCTCCGGCCCGCCCGGCGCCGAGGTGACGAACGTCCGCTCGGTGAGTGCGGCGGTCGGCCGCAGTACCAGGACCGCCGCGCAGCAGGCGGTGACCGCCGCCATCACGACCAGCAGCGACTGGTAGTCGAACCGGTCGATGAGGACCGTGCCGGCGGCGAGCGAGAGCGACTGCGGTACCAGCACCAGCATCGTGCACATGGCGTTGACGCGGCCCTGGAGCCGTGGCGGCGTGTGGAGTTGGGCCGCCGACGACAGCACCACCATGAGCCAGGTGATGGCGATGCCGTCCGCGACCTCGCCCGCGACGACGAACGCCATGTGCGGCACGCAGTAGGCGAGCGCCGCCAGGGCGAAGGCGCCGATCCCGAGGCCCGCCGTGCGCGCCATGCCGGCCCGTCGGATCAGCGCGGACACCGTGAGGCCGCCGGCCACGGCGCCGACGCCCTGGACGGCGTTGAGCGTGCCCAGCGCCGAGGGCGGCCGGCCCAGCCCCTCGTCCACGACCGCGAACATGACGGTCTGGCTCAGGCCGATGACGCAGAACGCGCAGGCGGCGGCGTAGCCGATCTGCGCCAGGACCGGAGTGGCGTTGATGTGCCGCAGGCCCGCGAGGGCGCTGCGCGGGAACGCTTCGCCGGAGGCCTCGGGACCGACGGACTCCTCGACCCGCAGGCCGGCGAGCGCCAGGATCGCGGCCAGGAAGGTCAGGGAGTTGAGCACGGCGAGCGTGCCGCCGCCGGCGACCGCGTAGACGGCCACGCCGGCGAGCGGGGCGAGGATGCGCAGCCCCTGCGTGGTCGTCTGGAGGATCGCGTTGGCGCCGGTCAGCTGGTCGTCGGGGAGGAGGTCCCGGCGGATCCCGGCCGACGCGGCGCCGAGGACGCCGAAGGCCACGCCGTAGCAGACCGCCACCAGGTAGATGATCCAGAGCTGTTCGCCGCCGCGCACCGCGAGCAGGGACAGCACGGCCAGCCCCATGAGGGCGTTGGTGACCATGAGCAGCGGGCGCCGCCGCACCCGGTCGGCGAGGTGGCCGAAGAGCGGCGACAGCACCATGGGCGCGCCGAGGGCGGCCTCGACCCCGCCGGCGGCGGCGTTGCTGCCGGTGAGGTCCTTGGCCCAGATGCCCAGGGTCAGGTAGAGGGCGCTGCTGCCGAAGCCCGAGAGCGCCTGGCCGATGAGCAGGCGGCGGAAGCGGGGGTCCGCGAGTGGCTTCACCGCCTCTCCAGGCTGTCGCCGGGGTGCAGCAGGACGGGCGCGGACTCGAAGCCCCGGATGAGGTTGGAGTGGAGCCGCCGGGCCGGTCCCGCGGGTTCGGCGCCCGCGGCCTGGGTGAGCAACTCGCCGAACAGGACGCGGAGTTCGGTGCGAGCCAGCGCTCCGCCGAGGCAGAAGTGCGGACCGCTGCCGAAGGCGACGTGCGGGTTGGGTGTGCGCCGGACGTCGAAGGCCTCGGGGGCCTCGAAGACCGTCTCGTCCCGGTTCGCGGACGGCATCCAGACCGTCACCGGATCGCCGGCCCGGATCGTCACCCCGGCGACCTCGACGTCCCGGGCGGCCGTGCGCAGCACGTGCATCGCCGGGCTGGTGAAGCGCAGGACCTCGTCGACGACGGTGTCCATCCCGTCGGGGGAGGCGGCCGCGAGCCGCCACTGGTCGGGGTGGGCGGCGAAGGCGAGGAGGCCGCCGACGGTGGCGTGCCGGGTGGTCTCGTTCCCGCCCGAGATGAGGCCGTCGCAGTTGAGGAAGATCTCCTCGTCGGTGAGCGGGACGCCGTCGACCAGGCCGTTCGCCATGGCGCTGACGACGTCCTCGCCCGGCTCCTCGCGGCGGAAGTCGACGAGGTCGGCGTAGTAGGCGAGCATGCCGGCGTGGGCTTCGAGCCGGGCGATCGGGTCGACGCCGGACGCGCCGAACGCGGCCCGGGTGGAGTCGAGCATGAACCGCCAGTCGCTCTTCGGCACACCCAGCAGGTCGCAGATCACCGCGACCGGCAGGACCGCGGCGAAGTCCGTGAACTCGCAGGGCTCGTCGGTCAGGACGGCCGCCAGCTCCTCGCGCACGATCGTCCGCATGTTCTGCTCCAGGCGGGCGACCATGCGCGGGGTGAACGCGGAGCTGATGACCCGCCGGATCTTCGCGTGCCGGGGCGCGTCGGTGACGATCAGCATCTTCCCGGCGGCCTCGGCGGTGGCGGTCGGGTTGTGGCCGATCCGCATGCCCTGGGCGGAGGTGAAGGCCGCGGTGTCCTTGAGCACGCGCTGGACGTCGGCGTGCCGGGTGACGGCCCAGAAGCCGCCGCCGTCCGGGCCCTCGTTCCAGTGGACCGGGTGGTCGCGGCGGAGCCCGGCCCACACCGCCTCGGGGTCGCCGGTGCCGTACAGGGCCGGGTCGGCGAGGTCGACCGCCGTGGGGTCGACCGCCGCGGGGTCGACGGTCGTGGGGTCGATCGCCGCGGGGTCGACGGTCGGCGGGGCGCCGGGGCCGCCTGCTGCTGTCGTCATGATGCGCTCCCCTGGGGGGTGGCCGGCGCCGGGCCGAGCAGGTGCTCGGCCCGGGCGATGGACAGGATCCGTTCGGGCCGGCCGAGGACCAGCTCCGGGAGGTGCCGGGAGACGGCCGCCACCGGCCAGTCCCACCAGCGGGCCGCGAGCAGCCGCTCGACGTCCTCGGGGCCGTAGCGGGCGCGGATCACCCGGGCCGGGTTGCCTCCCACGATCCGGTAGGGCGCCACGTCGGAGGCGACCAGGGCGCCGGCGCCGATGATGGCGCCGTCGCCGACGGTCACCCCGGGCATGACGGTGGCGCCGCGGCCGATCCAGACGTCGTTGCCGATCCGGGTGTCGCCCTTGCGGCCCGGCCCCCGGGCGATCAGGTCGTCGATCAGGGCGTCGCGCCAGTCGCCCTCGAAGCTGAGGAACGGGTAGCCCGTGGGCCCGTCGAAGACGTGGTTGGCGCCGGCCATCACGAAGGTGACGCCCGCGGCGATGGAGCAGTAGCGGCCGATGAACAGCCGCTCCGCGCCGAACGCGTAGCGGACCCGGGCCTCCTCGAACCCGGCGGTGTCCTCGGAGGCGTCGTAGTAGGAGAAGTTCCCGGCGACGACCTTCCCGCCGGGCTGGAGCACCGGGCGGATGAAGACGCAGCGGTCGTCGCCGAGCGGGCGCGGATCGCGGGGGTCCGGGATGTCCAGGTCGGGGTCGAGGTCGCAGGGGTCGGTGGAGTCGTGGCGCTCAGTCACCGTCGGCCTCCGTGCGCCGCGCGGGCAGGGACGTCAGGGCGGCCGTGACCAGCGGGCCCGACTGCTCCAGGACGGCGGGCGTCATCATCGCGTCGTGGTCGGCGTTCACCACGTGGTGCTCGGCGTCGGTGAGGTACGGCCGCCAGGCCTCCTCGGCGGAGCCGCGCTCGGCGACGGTCTTGGCGGCGGCGATGCTCAGGACGCGCCCGTGGTAGCCGTCCGGGTGCGGCGGCCCGAGGAGGGCGGCGACCCCCTTGGCCGCGCGGACCAGGGCACGGCTCTGCCGGGCGTCGAGGGTGCCGTCGGCGGACGGGCCGGCGATGACCTCGCCGGTCACCCAGGCGGCGAAATCCCCCTCCAACTCCTCCGGGGTCACCGGCCGTTCGTACGGCCAGGCGTCGAAGAGGACGACCAGGTCGACGGTCCGGCCGGCGGCCTCAAGCAGGCGGGCCACCTCGTAGGACAGGACCCCGCCCAGCGACCAGCCCATGAGGACGTACGGGCCGTCCGGGTGCGTCGCGGTGATCAGGTCCGCGTAGCGCCGGGCCAGCGCGTCGATCGACTCCACCGCCTTGAAGCGGCCGTGGCTCTCCGTCACCTGGATCCCGTGGACAGGCTGGTCCCGCTCCAGGTGCGGCAGTACGGAGCCGTAGCACCAGCCGAGGCCCCCGATGGGGTGGATGCAGAAGACCGGACGGGCACCGGGCCGGCCGCGCCGGAGCTCGATGACGTTGGCGTACGGGTCGGCCGGGGCCCGGTCGAGCCGGGTCGCGAGCTCCGCGGCGGTGGGCGTCTCGAACAGCGTCGCGATGCCGATCTCGGCCCCGAGCAGGGCGCGGATCCGGCCGATCAGTCGGGTCGCCAGCAGCGAGTGGCCGCCGAGCTCGAAGAACGAGTCCTCGGGACCGACCCGGTCCACGCCGAGCTCCTGCGCGAAGAGCCGGACCAGGACCGCCACGCGCGGGTCGTCCGTGGTGGTCGCGCCGCTCACGGCCGGGCCGTTCGCGCTCGGGCCGTTCGCACTCAAGCCGTTCGCGCTCTGGCCGTTTGTGTGCTGGCCGTTCGCGCTCGGGCCGTTCGCCGAGGGCGCGGGGAGGGCCTTGCGGTCGACCTTCCCGCTCGGCGTCAGCGGCAGGTGGTCGAGGACCACCACGTCGCCGGGGACGAGGTACTCCGGCAGGTGCTCGGCCGCGTACCTCCGCAGCGCCGTGGCGGGGTCCTCCTGGAATTGACGGTCCGTCAGAACCGCGTAGGCGACGAGCCGGACGTCCCCCGGGCGGTCCTCGCGGGCGATCACCGCGGCGTGGGCGACCTCCGGGTGGCCGGCGAGCACCGCCTCCACCTCGCCGGGCTCGACGCGGAAGCCCCTGATCTTGATCTGCTCGTCGGTGCGGCCGAGGAAGACCAGCTCGCCGTCCGCCGTCCAGCGCACCAGGTCGCCGGTGCGGTACATCCGCTCCCCGGCGCCGCCGAAGGGGCTGGGCAGGAAGCGCTCGGCCGTCAGGGCGGGCCGGTCCAGGTAGCCGGTGGCCAGCCCGGCGCCCGCGAGGTACAGCTCCCCGGGCACGCCGGGCGGGACGGGGCGCTGCCGCGCGTCCAGCACGAACACCCGGGTGTTCGCGACCGGACGGCCGATCGGGACGGCCTGCGGCACCCCGTCGACGGTGCGCATCGTCGCGCACACCGTGGACTCGGTGGGGCCGTAGGCGTTGACCACCTTCGCGAAGTGGCGGGCCGCGTCGAGGACGGCGGGCGTGCAGGCCTCGCCGGCGGTGACCAGGGTGACCCCGGCGACGTCCTCGTCGAACTCGGTGGCGAGCACCACGGCGGGCGGCAGGGTGGCGTGGGTGATGCCGTGGACGCGCAGGAAGTCCGCCAGGGCCGGGCCGGGGATCCGGTGGGACTCCGGCACGACGACCAGGCACCCGCCGGTGAGCAGCGCCATCCAGGTGTCCCACACGGAGGCGTCGAAGCTCATCGAGGCGAACTGCAGGACCCGGCTGTCGCCGCCGACGCCGAGCGTCGCGGCCTGGGAGCACACCATGCTGGGGAGGCCGCGGTGGGAGACCACCACACCCTTGGGCCGACCTGTCGACCCCGAGGTGTAGATGACGTACGCCGGGTGGGCGGGGAGCAGCGGCGCGGTGCGCTCCGCGTCGGTGGGCGCGGTGGCCGGCCGCTCCGCGACCGAGCGCCGCACGTGCGCGTCGTCCAGGGCGAGGAGCGGGAGGCCGGGGCCGCCGGGCAGCCCGGCCGCCACCTCGGTGGTGCTGAGGACGCAGGCCGGGGCCGCGTCCCGCAGCATGAAGGCGATGCGGTCGGCGGGGTAGGACGGGTCGACGGGGAGGTAGGCCGCGCCGGCCTTCAGGACGGCGAGCAGGGCCACGACGATCTGCTCCGAGCGGGGCAGGGCGAGGGCCACGAGCCGCCCGGGCCCGATGCCGCGGGCGATCAGCTCGTGCGCCAGCCGGTTGGCGCGGGCGTCGAGTTCGGCGTAGGTCAGCTCGGTGTCGAGGTGGCGCACCGCCGGTGCGGCGGGGGTGCGCGCGGCCTGGGCGGCGAACAGTGCGGGCACCGGGAGCTCCGGCACCTCGGCGGCGGTGTCGTTCCACTCCCGCAGGACCTGCCGCCGCTCCTGCGCGGAGAGCAGGTCCACCTCGCCGACCCGGCCGTCCGGGTCGGCGGCCAGCGCCTCCAGCACCCGCTCCAGCCGGTCGGCGATGCCCTCGACGCTGGCGTGGTCGAACAGGTCGGCGTCGTACCCGATCGCGGCGACCAGCCCGCCGGCCTGCCCGGCCGCGGCGCCCGGGCGTTCGCCGAACACGAAGGACAGGTCGAAGGCCGAGATCCCCATGCTCAGGTCGTGGGACGCCACCTCCAGGCCGGGGAGGGCGAGTTCCGCGGTGATGCTGTTCAGCATGGAGACGCTCACCTGGAACAGCGGGTTGGCGCCGGGCACGCGGGCCGGGTTGAGCGCCTCGACGAGCGTCTCGAACGGGACGTCCTGGTGGGCGAAGGCGCCGAGGTCGGCCTCCCGGACCCGGCCGAGGAGTTCGGCGAAGGTCGGGTCGCCCGAGAGGTCGGTGCGCAGCACGAGGGTGCCGGCGAAGAAGCCCACGAGGCCGTCCAGCGCGGCGTCGGCGCGCCCGGAGGTGGCCGTGCCGAGCGGGATGTCCGGCCCCGCGCCGGAGCGGGACAGCACGACGGCGACGGCGGCCTGGAGCGCCATGAACACGGTGCAGTCGTGGGCCCGCGCGGCGGCGGCCAGCGCGGCGTGCAGCGCCGGGCCGACCTCGACCGCGACCTCGCCGCCGCGCAGGCCGACCGTGCCCGACCGCGGCCGGTCGAAGGGCAGCGCCAGCTGGTCCGGGAGGCCGGCCAGCGTCCGGCGCCAGTACTCGGTCTGCTGCGAGAGCCGGCTCTCCGGGTCGTCCTCGGTGCCGAGCAGTTCGCGCTGCCACAGCGTGAAGTCGGCGTACTGGACGGGCAGCGGCGGCCAGGCCGGCGCGGTGCCGGTGTGGCGCGCGCCGTACGCCTCGGCGAGGTCGTCGAGCAGCGGCTCCAGCGACCAGCCGTCGCAGGCCACGTGGTGGACGACCAGCAGGAGGACGTGCTCGTCCGGGCCGAGGCGGAAGAGGCGGGCGCGCAGGGCGGGTTCCGTGGTCAGCCGGAAGACGCGTTCGCTCTCCGCGGCGAGTTCGGCGTCCAGCGCGTCCGGGGTGGTGTCGGTGACGGTGAGGTCCGTCCGGGCCTCGGCCCGGGAGAGGATCCGCTGCCACGGCCGGCCGTCCTCGGTGGGCAGGACGGTGCGCAGCGCCTCGTGCCGCTCCACGACGTCGGCGAGGGCGGCGGTCAGCGCGTCGACGTCCAGGGCGCCGGACAGGCGGGCCGCGTACGGGATGTTGTAGGCCGCTCCGCCGTCGAGCTCGTTGAGGAACCAGAGGCGGCGCTGGGCGAAGGACAGCGGCAGGCGCTCCGGGCGCGCCGCGGGGCGCACGGCGGGCCGGGCCCGCTCTCCGAGGGCGACGGCCGCGGCCAGGCCGGCCGGGGTCGGGGTCTCGAACACGGCCCGGATGGACAGTTCGACGCCGAGGGCGGCGCGGATCCGGTCCACCAGCCGGATGACCAGCAGCGAGTGTCCGCCGAGGTCGAAGAAGGCGTCCTCGACGCCGACCCGTTCCAGGCCGAGGACGTCGGCGAACAGCCGGCACAGGGCCGCCTCGGTCGCGTTCGCGGGCTCGCGGCCGGTGGATCCGGAGGCGAACCCGGGTGCGGGGAGGGCGGCGCGGTCGATCTTGCCGTTCCGGGTGAGGGGGAGGGCGTCCAGGGTGACGATCGCTGCGGGGACCATGTAGGCGGGCAGGTGGAGGGCGGCGAAGTCGCGGAGTTCGCGCGGGTCGGCTGCGTCAGCGCAGGCGGCGTAAGCGACGAGCCGGGGGTCGCCGGGGGTGTCGTCGCGGACGACGACGGTGACGCCCCGGACGGCCGGGTGGCGGCCGAGGGCGGCCTCGATCTCGCCGAGTTCGATGCGGAAGCCGCGGATCTTGACCTGGTCGTCCGCGCGGCCGAGGTATTCGAGTTCCCCGTCGGCGGTCCAGCGGGCGAGGTCGCCGCTGCGGTAGAGGCGTGCGCCGGGTGCGTCGCCGAAGGGGTCGGGGACGAAGCGCTCGGCGGTGAGGCCGGGGCGGCCGAGGTAGCCCCGGGCGACCCCGGCGCCGCCGACGTACAGCTCGCCCGGCACACCGACCGGGACGGGCTCGCCGCGGCCGTCCAGGACGAGCGTCCGCCAGCCGGGCAGTGCGCGGCCGATCGGGCTGCGGGCGGTCTCGGTCCCTTCCGGGGTGAGGACCCGCCAGGTGACGTGGACGGTGGTCTCGGTGATCCCGTACATGTTCACCAGGACCGGGCGGTCGGGGGCGTGGCGGCGCCACCAGGCGCGCACGGGGGCCATGTCGAGCGCCTCGCCGCCGAACACGACCAGGCGCAGGCTCAGTTCGCCGGCCGGGCGGCGCTCCTCCTGGGCGACGAGCTGGCGGAACGCGGACGGTGTCTGGGAGAGCACGGTGACGCGTTCGCGGACCAGCAGGTCGAGGAAGGCCGCGGGGTCGCGCGTGACCTCGCGGGGGACGACGACGAGCCGTCCGCCGTAGGCGAGGGCGCCCCAGATCTCCCAGACCGAGAAGTCGAAGGCGAAGGAGTGGAACAGCGACCAGACGTCGCGCTCCGACGGCTTCGCCAGGCCCTCGGTCGAGGCCAGGAGCCCGGCGAGGTTGCCGTGGGTGACTTCGACGCCCTTCGGCCTGCCGGTGGAGCCGGACGTGTAGATGACGTAGGCGAGTTCGCCGGCCTCCGGGCGGACGGATCCGGTATGGACGGCGTCCGTCGCCCGGGAGGTGTCGAGGGTGCGCCAGGGCCCGGCGGGGACGCGGTCGGCGGCGTCGGTGAGGACGAGCGGGACGCGGGCGTCGCCGAGGACGTACGCGATGCGGCTCGCCGGGTTGTCCGGGTCGACGGGGACGTACGCGGCGCCGAGGCGCCACACGGCGAGGACGGCGGCGGCCATGTCGACGGTGCGGGTGAGGCACAGGCCGATGCGGTCGCCACGGTTCACGCCGGCCCCGGCGAGCAGGGCGGCGAAGCTCGCGGCACGCTCGTCGAGTTGACGATATGTCAACTCCAGGGTGCCGTCGCTCACCGCGACGCTGTCACCAGCCGCGGCCACCCGCCCGGCGAACCGCTCCGCCGCCGACGGCCCCACCCCGGGCAACGAGGCGTCCGTGCCGGCCCGTTCGAGCACCCACCGCCGCTCGGCCCCGTCCAGCACCGGCAGTTCGCCGATCGGGCGCCCCGGCCCGGCCAGCACCCCGGCCAGCAGCAGCTTCCAGCGGCGGGCCACGGCCTGCGACGTGGTCCGGTCGAACAGGTCCTCGGCGTACTCCAGCACCCCGCTCAGGCCGGCCGGTCCGCCGTCCCCGTCGCGGTGCTCGGTCACGCCCAGGCTCAGGTCGAACTTGGCGGAGCCCGCCTCGAAGGGCTCGTCGGCGACCTCCAGGCCAGGGAGGACCAGGCCGCCGTCCCCGCCGGCCTCCAGTGCGAAGCTCACCTGGAACAGCGGGTTCCCGCCCGCAGTGCGGGCGGGGTTGACGGCCTCGACCACCCGGTCGAAGGGGACGTCCTGGTGGGCGATCGCGGTCAGGGCCGTCCGGCGCACCCGCTTCAGGAGCTCCGCGAACGTCGGGTCGCCGGAGCAGTCGAGCCGGAACACCAGGGTGTTGACGAAGAACCCGACGACCTCCTGCAGGTCCTCGTCGGTCCGGCCGTCCACCGGCGAGCCGATCGGGAGGTCGGTGCCCGCCCCCAGCCGGCTGAGCAGCGCCGCGAAACCCGCCTGGAGCACCGTGAACAGCGTGACCCGGTGCTCGCGGGCCAGCCGGGCCAGCCCGCGGTGGGTGTCGGCGTCGAGCTCGAAGTGCACCGTCCCGGCGCGGGAGGGGCTTGTCGTTGAGGAGTCGGCCCGGGAGGACCCGGCCCGGGCGGACCCGGCCGACTGCGGCCACGGGCGGTCGCGGGGGAGCCGCAGCTCCGGCGGCGCTCCATGCAACTCCTCCCGCCAGTAGTCGAGTTGCCGCGAGAAGAGGCTGTCGGGATCGTCCTCCGCGCCCAACGACCGCCGCTGGCGCACCGCGTGGTCCGTGTACTCCGTCGGCAGGGCAGGCCACTCGGGCGCGGCGCCGGCGCGGCGCGCGGCGTAGGCCGTCCCGAGGTCGCGGTCCACCAGGCCGACGGACCACCCGTCCGCGGCGATGTGGTGGATCACCAGCGCCAGCACGTGCTCCTCGGGGCCGGTCGCGAACAGCCAGGCCCGCACCGGGAGTTCGGAGGTCAGGTCGAAGTCGTGCCGGCAGGCCCGGCCGATCCGCTCGGCCACCTCGCCGGAGCCGCACTCGGCGAACTCCACCGCGAACCGCGCGGCGACGTCACCGGCGGCCACGACCTGCTGCCACGGTTCTCCGGCGACCTCCGGGAAGACCGTCCGCAGCGCCGCGTGCCGGCGCACGACGTCGCCGAGCGCCGCCGTCAGCGCCGTCCGGTCCAGCCGCCCGGTGATCCGGACCACCCGGGGCATGTTGTATCCGGCTCGGAACTCCCCGAGCCTGGAGAGGAACCACAGCCGCTGCTGCGCCAGGGACAGCGGCAGCCTGCCGGTGCCCGCCGCGGCGGGGGTGTCCGTCCCGGCGGGAGCCGGGACGGGGGTCGACCCGTCCTCCGGGGCGTCCAGACCACGAGACATCTCGATGTACCTCCTCACTCCGTCCCGACCGACCGTTCCTAGGCGCTGCGCAGGCTCTTGGGCCGCATGTCGGTCCAGTTCCGCTCGATCCACTCCAGGCACTCGGGCTTCTTGCCGCGCGCCCCGGCGTCCCGCCAGCCGACCGGGTTCTCCCGGTCCTGCGGCCAGATCGAGTACTGCTCCTCGTCGTTCACCACGACCTTGTAGTCCAGGTCCAGTTCGTCGTTCGACATGCCAGCCTCCACGGCCTTCAGAGGGAATAGGGATGGGTGTGCTCGCGGTGGGACGGTCAGGCGGACAGGTGGCGGGCGAGTTCCGCGACCGTCGGGTGGAGCTGGACGTCGACCGGCCTGAGCGCGAGGCCGAGCCCGCGCTGCACCCGGAAGGCGATCTGCACGGCGCGGATGGAGTCGCCGCCGAGGTCGAAGAAGTCGTCCTCCAGGCCGACCCGGTCGACCTTGAGGATCTCCGCCCACACCCGGGCCAGGCCCTCCTCGACGGGGGTGCGCGGTGCCACGTAGCCGGCGGCGTCGCCGGAGAACTCCGGTGCCGGCAGGGCGGCGCGGTCGATCTTCCCGTTGGGGGTCAGCGGCAGCGTCTCCAGGACGACGAACGCCGAGGGGACCATGTACGCGGGCAGGTGCACGGTGGCGAAGTCGCGCAGCTCGCGCGGGTCGGTCCCGTCCGGGCAGGCCGTGTAGGCGACGAGCCGGCGGTCGCCGGGGGTGTCCTCGCGGACGACGACGGTGACGCCGCGGACGGCGGGGTGGCGGCCGACGGCGGCGGCGACTTCGCCGAGTTCGATGCGGAAGCCGCGGATCTTGACCTGGTCGTCGTTGCGGCCGAGGTATTCGAGCTCTCCGGTGGCGGTCCAGCGGGCGAGGTCGCCGCTGCGGTAGAGGCGGGCGCCGGGCGCGTCGGTGAAGGGGTCGGGGACGAAGCGTTCGGCGGTCAGGGCGGGTCGTCCGAGGTAGCCGCGGGCCACGGCGTCGCCGCCGACGTACAGTTCGCCCTGCACGCCCACCGGTGCGGGATTGCCGTCGGCGTCGAGGACGAGTGTTCGGTAGCCGGGGAGGGCGCGGCCGATGGGGCTGCTGCTGGTCTCGATCCGTTCCTCGTCCAGGACTTGCCAGGTGACGTGGACGGTGGTTTCGGTGATCCCGTACATGTTGACCAGGACCGGGCGGTCGGGCGCGTGGCGGCGCCACCAGGCGCGCACGGAGGCCAGGTCGAGCGCCTCGCCCGCGAACACGACCAGGCGCAGAACCAGTTCGTCCCAAGGGCGCTGCTCCTCCGCGGTCACGAGCTGGCGGAACGCGGACGGTGTCTGGGAGAGCACCGTGACGCGTTCGCGGACCAGGAGGTCGAGGAAGGCCGCGGGATCGCGCGTGACCTCGCGCGGGACGACGACGAGCCGTCCGCCGAAGGCGAGGGCACCCCACATCTCCCAGACCGAGACGTCGAAGGCGAAGGAGTGGAACAGCGACCAGACGTCGGAGTCCGACAGGCCGACCGTCTCCTCGCCGGCGGCGAGCAGCGTGGCGAGGTTGCCGTGGGTGACCTCGACGCCCTTCGGTGTGCCGGTGGAGCCCGAGGTGTAGATGACGTAGGCGAGTTCGCCGGCCTCCGGGCGGACGGATCCGGTGTGGACGGCGTCCGTCACCTGGGTGGTGACGAGGGTGCGCCAGGTGCCGGCGGGGATCCGGCCGACGGTGTCGGGGTCGGTCAGGACGAGCGGGACCCGCGCGTTCCCGAGGACGAATTCGAGCCGGGCCGCCGGATAGTCGGCGTCGACGGGGACGTACGCGGCGCCGAGGCGCCACACGGCGAGGACGGCGGCGGCCATGTCGACCGTGCGGGTGAGGCACAGGCCGATGCGGTCGCCGCGGTTCACGCCGGACTCGGTGAGCAGTGCGGCGAATCTGCCAGCACGCTCGTTGAGTTGACGATACGTCAGTTCTTTTCCCGTTCTGTCCGTGACAGCGAGGTGGTCGCCGCGGGCCGCCACCTGCGCCGCGAACCGCTCCAGCGCTCCCGTCGGTGCCGTCGGCGCGCTCAGCGTCGCGGCGGGTGTTGTAGCCGGCACAGCCGTCGCGGCCGGCCCGGTGAGCTCGCCCTCGGGGTCGTCGACCAGCAACTCCAGCGCCCTGACGTGCTGTTCGGCAATCTCCTCGATCTGCTCCGGGGCCAGCCGGTTGGCGTCGTAGTCGATGCACAGCTGGAGGCCGTCGGTCAGCGGGTTGCGGAAGAACGTGACGGTGAGCGGGACGTCGGCCGGCTCCACGCGGCGGATGGCGGTCAGTTCGCCCAGTCCGCTGAGCAGCCCCGCGTGTTCGCCGTCGCCCATGGTGTCGCGCATGACGTGGAAGTTGTTGAACGTGAAGTTGGTCGTGAACAGGTCGCGGCCGCCGGTGAACTGCCGGATCCGGGCCAGCGGCATCCGGCGGTGCGGCAGGATCCGGGCCTCCGCGTCGAAGACCCGCCGGACGAGGTCGGCGCGGCTGCCGCCGGCGGTGCCGACCCGGAACGGGACGGTGTTGAGGAACAGTCCGCGGGCCTCGGTGCCGCCGTTCTCCTCCAGCCGGCCGTTGAGCGTGAGCCCGCAGCAGACGTCGTCGAGGCCCGTCTGCGCGGCGATCACCTGGAGGTGCGCGGTGAGCAGGACGGTCTTCTCCGGCACGCCGAGGCGCTTGGCGAGCGCCGTGACCCGCGGGGCCAGGGCCGCCGGGACGTGCGCGTCGCGCCAGCCGTAGCCGTCGACCACGCCGCTCGCGCCGTCGCTGCGCAGCGTCGGCCCGGCGGGCGCGGGCGCCTCCCCGGCGCGTGCCGGGAGCTGCGGCGGGGTGCTCCCGGCGAGCGTCTCCGTCCAGAACCGCCGGGCCTCGGGCGAGGCCGAGGCGCGCTGCTCCAGGGCGACGAAGTCGCGGTAGGCCGAGGCCGGGGCGGGGAGTTCGGCCAGGCCGGCGCCGTCCAGGAGCCGGGTGTACTGGAGGAGGATCTCGGTGATCGTCGACCACAGGCTCCAGCCGTCGAGGATCGCGTGGTGCTCCACCATCGTCCACTGGAAGCTGTCGTCGGTGAGCACCTGCGCGGCCAGGCGCAGCATGGGCGGGCGCTCCACGTCGAACGGGCGGCGGCGCTCGCGCTCCATCAGCTCGTCGACGGCCCGCTCCTGCTCCGCCGGGGTGAGGGCCCGCAGGTCCTCGACGACGACCGGCAGTTCGGCCTCGCGGTGCACGAGCTGCATCGGTTCGGCGAAGGTCGCCAGGTCGAAGCCGGTCCGCAGCACGGGGTGCCGGGCGACCACGGACCGCACGGCCCGGTGGAAGGCGTCCTCGTCGAAGCGGTACGGCAGGCGGTAGCTCGCCGCGTTGACGTACGGGAGGACGCGGGGATCGGAGGCCGTGTGGTAGATCATTCCGACCTGGAGCGCCGCCATGGGGTAGGCGTCGTCGAGGCCGGCCGCGGGGCCGTCGCCGATCCGGGCCCGGTCGGCGGGGGAGAGCAGTTCGAAGGGCTTGGTGCCCGCGCGGTCGCCGGCCGTGTCGGCGGCGGCGGCGAGGCCGGCGAGGGTGCGGTGCTCGTAGATCTGCGCGACGGCGAGGCCGAGCCCGCGCCCCCGGGCGAGGGCGGCCACCTGCACGGCGCGGATGGAGTCGCCGCCGAGGTCGAAGAAGCCGTCGTCCGCGCCGACCTTGTCCACCTGGAGGATCTCGGCCCAGATCTCGGCGAGGATGTCCTCGGCCGGGGTGCGCGGTGCCACGTAGCCGGCGGTGTCGCCGGAGAACTCCGGTGCGGGGAGGGCGGCGTGGTCGATCTTGCCGTTGCGGGTGAGGGGGAGGGCGTCCAGGGTGACGACCGCGGCCGGGACCATGTGGGAGGGGAGGTGGGCGGCGGCGAGGTCGCGCAGGTCGTGCGGGTCGGCTGTGCCGGTTCCTTCGGATTTGTCGGGGCAGGCGGCGTAGGCGACGAGCCTGTCCTCGCGGACGACGACGGTGACGCCGCGTACGGCGGGGTGGCGGCCGACGGCGGCGGCCACTTCGCCGAGTTCGATGCGGAAGCCGCGGATCTTGACCTGGTCGTCGTTACGGCCGAGGTATTCGAGCTCTCCGTCGGTGGTCCAGCGGGCGAGGTCACCGCTGCGGTAGAGGCGGGCGCCGGGCGCGTCGGTGAAGGGGTCGGGGACGAAGCGCTCGGCGGTGAGGCCCGGTCGTCCGAGGTAGCCGCGGGCCACGGCGTCGCCGCCGACGTACAGTTCGCCCTGCACGCCCACCGGCACCGGCTCGCCGTACTCGTCCAGGACGAGCGCGCGGTAGCCGGGCAGCGCGCGGCCGATGGGGCTGCTGCTGGTCTCGATCCGTTCCTCGTCCAGGACCCGCCAGGTGACGTGGACGGTGGTCTCGGTGATCCCGTACATGTTGACCAGGACCGGTCGGTGGGGCGCGTGGCGGCGCCACCAGGCGCGCACGGGGGCCATGTCGAGCGCCTCGCCGCCGAACACGACCAGGCGCAGGCTCAGTTCGCCGGCCGGGCGGCGCTCCTCCTGGGCGACGAGCTGGCGGAACGCGGAGGGGGTCTGGTTCAGGACGGTGACGCGTTCGCGGACGAGCAGGTCGCGGAAGGCCGCGGGGTCGCGCGTGACCTCGCGGGGGACGACGACGAGCCGTCCGCCGTAGGCGAGGGCGCCCCAGATCTCCCAGACCGAGAAGTCGAAGGCGAAGGAGTGGAACAGCGACCAGACGTCGGTGTCGCGCAGGCCGACGGTCTCCTCGCCGGCGTCCAGCAGTGCGGCGAGGTTGCCGTGCGTGACTTCGACGCCCTTCGGTGTGCCGGTGGAGCCGGAGGTGTAGATGACGTAGGCGAGTTCGCCGGCCTCGGGGCGGACGGAGCCGGTGTGGACGGCGTCCGTCGCCTGGGAGGTGTCGAGGGTGTGCCAGGGTCCGGCGGGGACGTGGTCGGCGGCGTCGGTGAGGACGAGCGGGACGCGGGCGTCGCCGAGGACGTACGCGATGCGGCTCGCCGGGTTGTCCGGGTCGACGGGGACGTACGCGGCGCCGAGGCGCCACACGGCGAGGACGGCGGCGGCCATGTCGACGGTGCGGGTGAGGCACAGGCCGATGCGGTCGCCGCGGTTCACGCCGGCCCCGGCGAGCAGGGCGGCGAAGCTCGCGGCACGCTCGTCGAGTTGACGATATGTCAACTCCAGGGTGCCGTCGCTCACCGCGACGCTGTCACCGGCCGCCGCCACCCGCCCGGCGAACCGCTCCGCCGCCGACGGCCCCACCCGCGGCGCCGGAGCCGCGCCGACGAGCCGCGCCCGCTCCTCGGCCGACAACAGTTCGGCCCGCGCCACGAGCGCCTCCGGCTCGGCCAGGAGCGCCCCGAGCAGCCGGCACCAGTGCCCGGCCAGGCGCGCGGCCTGCGCCGCGTCGATCAGCTCGGTCCGGTGCTCGACCTCGACCTCGATCCGCTCGCCGTCGTCGTTGACGTTCCAGGTCAGGTCGAACTTGGCGGTCGCGGTGTTCACCGGGACGTGGGCGGTCTCCAGCCCCGCCATCCGCGGTGCGGCGTGCCCGCGGCTGTAACCGAACAGGACCCGGAACAGCGGCGAGCCGTCGCGATCGGTGCCCAGGCGCCGGGCGAGGTCCTCCAGGACGACGTCCTGGTGCTCCAGGGCGTCGATGAACGCGTCCCTGGTGGTGCCGAGGAGCCCGGCGAAGTCGGTGCCCGCGCCGGCCGTGATCCGCAGCGGGACCACCTTGACGAGGCAGTCCACCAGCCGCTCCGTCGCCGGGTCGTCGCGGCCGGCCAGCGACGTGCCGATGACGAGGTCCTGCTGCCCGGAGCAGCGGGTGAGCAGCGCGGCGAAGCCGGCGAGGAGCGTCACGGCGGGGCTCACCCGGCGGGTCCGGCCGAACTCGCGGATCGTGGCGCAGAGTTCGTCGGGCAGGGTGAACCGGGACGTCATGCCGCGGTTGGTGCGGGCGGACGGCCGGCGGCCGGAGCCGAGCGGCTCGGTCGCCGCGGGGGCGTCGCGCAGCGTCCGCTCCCAGAAGGCGAGGTTCTCCTCGGCGGTGGCGGCGTCCAGCGGCGGGAGCTCGGGCTCAGCCGGTGCGTCCGCCGGGACATCCACGGAGACGGGGTCCCCGTCGGCCCGGTAGTGGGCGGCGAGCTCCTCCAGCAGGACGTCCACCGACCAGCCGTCGCTCACGAGGTGGTGGGACACCAGCAGCAGGAAGCACTCGTCCTCGGCGTAGCGGATGACGGACACCCGTAGCAGGGGGTCGGTGGCGACGGCGAAGGGCCGCGCGATCTCCTCGTCCATGGCCTGCCGGGCCGCCGCCTCGTCGGGCAGCCGCAGCACCCGGACCGGGACGTCGGCGTGGTCGAGGACGGTCCGGCGGGGGAGCCCGGCGACGGACACGAACCGCGTCCGCAGCGCGCGGTGGCGCCGGACGAGCGCCTCGACCGCGTGCCGCAGGCCGTCCGGGGACAGCTCGCCCCGCAGGCGCAGCGCGGCCGGCACGTTGTAGACCGGCTGCCCCGGGTTGACCTGCTCGGCGAGCCAGATGCCGTGCTGCGTGGGGGACAGAAAGCGGGTCATGGTGGTCACATCCCTTCCTGGTCGGCGGTCTGCCGCTGCCGGTGGGTGTCCGCCCGCGCGAGCCGGATGACCCGGACGGTCCGCTGCAGGCCGGGGAGGTCGGGCTCGTGCGCCTCGACGTAGGCCGCGAGCGAGGCGACCGTCCCGTCGACGAGCAGGACGCGCAGCGGCACCGTGACGGACAGCTCGCGGCGCAGCCGGGCCACGATCCTCGTGGCGGTCAGCGAGTAGCCGCCGAGCGCGAAGAAGTCCTCGTCGGCGCCGACGGCGGCGACGCCGAGCTCGTCGGCCCAGATGCCGGCCAGGACGGTTTCGAGGGCGTCGCGCTGGCGGGAGGCCGGAGTGGCGCCGTGGTCCTGTTCCTGGTCGGCTGCGACCGCCACCGCCTGGGCGGCCGGGCTCGGAACGGCCGGGTCCCCGGCCGGCAGCCACTGGTCGGCCCGCAGCTCCGGGTCCCGCACCACGGCCGCGAGGAGCGACAGGTAGTGCTCGACGAACCGGGCGATGCGCGCCGCGTCGTAGCGGTCGGCCCGGTACTCGACGTTGCCGATGGTCCCCGACGCGGTGGCCTCCAGCGTCACCATCAGGCCAAACTTCGCCGAGCCGACCCGGACGGGCACCTCCTCGGCCTCGGCGCCCGGGAGCGTCAGCCGCACCGGGTCGACGTTGAGCAGCTCGAAGATGACGGAGGTCGGCGGCGTGCCCGGGGCGCCGTGGGCCCGCCGCTCCCGCAGGGCCGCCTCCAGCGGGTAGTCCTGGTGCGCGTAGGCGTCGATGACGGTGGTCCGGGCGCGGTCCAGGAGCTCGCGGAACGGGACGCCGGGGGCGAGCCGGGTGCGCAGCTGCACGAGGTTGACGAACGAGCCGACCACCGTCTCCAGCTGGGGGTGGCCGCGGCCGGCGACGGAGGTGCCGACGGTCAGGTCGTCCTGGCCGGAGTAGCGGTGGAGGAGCCCGAGGAACGCGGCGTAGAGCACCATGAACGGGGTCGCGCCGCTGCGCCGTCCGAGGGCCTCGACCTCGCCGAGGAGCCCGGCGGGCATCTCGAAGCGGTGGCAGCCGGCGCGCAGGCCGGGGCCGGCGTCGGCGCGGTGCAGGGCCGTCAGGTCCACCTCGGGGGCGGTGACGACGTCCTCGCGCCAGTGCTCCCGCAGCGCGGGCAGCCGCTCGGCCAGCACGTCCCGGTGCCAGGACGCGTAGTCCAGGTAGCCGGTGCGCGGTCCGTCCTGCGGCGCGCCCGCCCGGCTGGCGTACAGGGTGCCGAGCTCGTCGACGAGGTGGGCGAGCGACCACTGGTCGCAGACGATGTGGTGGACGACGAGGACGAGGGCCCAGTCGTCGTCCGCGAGGCGGACGAGCAGCGCACGCAGCGCGTTCTCGGCCAGGTCGAAGGGCGCGTCGACGGTGCGCCGGACCAGTGCGGCGAGGGCCGCGTCGTCGTGTCCGGGCAGGTCGACCGTCTCGAAGGGGACCGCCGAGACGGGGGCGACGCCCTGGACCGGGCCGGCGTCCGACTCCGTGATCCGCAGCCGCAGCGCCTCGTGACGCCGCACCAGCCCGTCCAGGGCCCGCCGCAGCGCCGCCGGGTCGACCGTGCCGCGCAGCCGCCAGTACAGCGGGAAGTTGTACTGCGCCGCGCCCGGGTCGAGCTGTTCGGCGAGCCAGATGCCGGTCTGCGCGGAGCTGAGCGGGTGGGCGCCGCCGGCCGGTGCCACCGGGATCGGCGCCACCGTGGTCGGCGCGGCCCGGCCGATCAGGGCGGCGAGGCCGGACAGCGTCGGGTGGTGGAAGAGGTCCTCGACGGTGACCTCGGCGCCGAAGACGGTGCCCGCCCGCATGGCGACCCGGGCGGCGAGCAGCGAGTGCCCGCCGAGGGCGAAGAAGTCGGAGCCGGCCTCGATCTCGGTGGGGGAGACGTCCAGCACCTCGGCCCAGATGCCCGCCAGGAGGGCTTCGGCGGAGCTCAGCGCGGGAGCGTCCGGGGCCGTGGCGTCGGCCGTTTCCGGGCCGGGGCTCTCCTCGACGTCGAGCACGGGCAGGTCCGGCGAGTCCAGGAGTGCGGCCAGCACCTGGCGGACGTCCGCGCAGAAGGCCGTCACGCCGGCGGGGTCGTAGAGGTCGCGGTCGAACTCGCAGCCGGCCTCCTTGCGGTCGGGGTCGATGCTGAGGACCAGGTCCCGGTCGGCGAGCCGGGGTCCGAGGCCGCTCCACTGCTCGGCCGGGCGCCCGAACAGCACGGCGACGCCGGAGCGTTCGGCGGACTCCGGACCCGACTCCGCTTCGAGTTCGGCGTCCAGCCCGGCTTCGAGCTCGGCCTCCAGCCGGCCGAGGGCCGCCGCCGCGGCGGTCCGCCCGCCCAGCTCGACCCCGACGTCGACGAGCCGGGCCGGTCCGAGGTCCGTCCCGACCGCGAGCACCGTGCGCCCGCGCCGGTGGCGGGCGGCCAGCGCGGCGGCGACCGCGGCGACGGCCGCCGTCCGCGGCTCGATCCCGTAGCGGGCCGAGACCTCCGTGAGGCACTCGGCGAAGGCGGCGCCGTCGAGGCCCACCGTCGCGCGCCGGAACTGCGGCACCGGCGGGCGCGGCCGGTCGGGCGGCAGGGTCGCGTGGGCGGCCGGGGACGGGAAGGGATTAGCCGACATCGGCGATCGACTCCTCGGCGCCCTTGACGACGACGGTCCGGCCGAGGACGAGGGCGTCCAGCTTCGAGCGCAGGAACGTCCGCAGGGCCTCCTGCGGGGTCGCGATGATCGGCTGGCCGCGCAGGTTGAACGAGGTGTTCAGCACCACCGGGGTGCCGGTGCGGCGGCCGAAGGCGCCGATCAGCTCGAAGAACCGCGGGTTGCTCTCCGGGTGGAGCACCTGGACGCGCGCGCTGCCGTCGACGTGGGTGACCGCGCCGAGGTCGTCGCGGTGCCCGGCGCGGGTCTGCGTCACGAACAGCATGTGGGCGTACCGGGATTCGGTGCCGGGCTCGATCTCGAAGTACTCGGAGGCGTCCTGGACGCGGACGACCGGCGCGAACGGCCGGAAGCTCTCGCGCTCCTTGACCACCTCGTTCAGGCGGTCGCGCATGGCCTCGGTCCGCGGGTCGGCGAGGATGCTGCGGTTGCCGAGCGCGCGGGGGCCGAACTCCATCCGGCCCTGGACCCACGCGGTGATCCGGCCGTCGGCCAGCAGCTCCGAGACCCGCTCGGCGAGTTCGGCGTCGGTGGCGTACTCCTCGACGGTGCAGCCCGCCGGCTCGCCGACCGCCGCCGCCAGCTCCTCGTCGGAGAACCCGGGCCCCCAGTACGGCATGGACATCCGCCCGGCCCCGGCGGACGCGGCGGCGTCCGCCGCGAGCGCCGCGCCGATCGCGGTGCCGTCGTCGCTGGAGGCCGGCTGGACGAAGACGTCGTCGAACAGCCGGCTGCGCGACACGAGGCCGTTGAGCGTGCAGTTGAGCGCGACGCCGCCGGCCAGGCAGAGCCGGTTCAGGCCGGTGCGCTCGCGGGCCGCGCGCAGGACGTGCAGCATCGACTGCTCGGTGATCGCCTGGAGGGCCGCGGCGATGTCGGCGTGCTCCTGGGTCGAGGGCTGCCCCGGGAGCCGCGCGGGGCCGAGCACGGCCGCCAGTTCGCGCAGGACGCCCTCGTGGGTCTCGTGCTCGAAGGCCGTGCGGTCCCGGGCCAGTACGGGGACGGTGTACGTGCCGTCCTCCCGCAGCCGCACCATGTCGGCGAAGCGGTCGTAGTAGCGCTGCGGGTCCCCGTAGGGCGCGAGTCCCATCACCTTGTACTCGTCCATGAAGGGGACGAAGCCGAGGTGGTGGGTCACCAGGCTGTAGAGGATCCCGACCGAGTGCATGGCCGGGACGGTGCGCAGGACCTCGATCTCCTCGCCCCGGCCGACCGCGACGGTGAGGCTCTCGGACTCGCCCATCCCGTCGCTCACCACGATCAGCGACTCCTCGAACCCGCTGGGGTAGAAGGTGCTCGCGGCGTGGGCGAGGTGGTGCGGGACGGGCCGGAAGCGGTCGCCCCAGGGCCGGCCGGGAAGGAACTTCTCGGCCAGGGCGATCTGCGACGCCGTCGAGTACACCTCGCGGAACCGGGTGGCCGCGTAGGTGCTCCCGGCGCCGCCGGCCGGCTCCCCGTAGGCGAAGCCGTGCGCCAGGACGTCGACGTCGTCGGGTTTCAGCCCGCCCTGCTCCAGGCAGAACGCGATCGCGTTGGCCGGGAACGACCCGGTGGTCTTCTCGCCGGTGAACCGCTCCTCCGCGGCGGCGGCCACGACCTCGCCGTCGATCACCAGGGCAGCCGCCGAGTCGTAGCCCTGGGCGAACCTGTGCAGCCGGGGATCGAGCCCGGGGAAAGCCGCCCGCTTGAATTCCAGTCCGCCGTTCAGCCCGCTGTAGCCGAGGACGCGCATAGTCTCCAACCTCACCGTCGTTGCCACGCGAAATCGTTCGGCCCTCACGCTAGGCCGGGAAAGCGCCGCGCGTCGCCGCCCGCAGGTCGAGAACCGACCTGTACTCCGGTAGGGCCGGGATTCTGTCCCAAAGGACGAGCGGTAAATCGTTGACCCGTGCGAGGCGCCGCTCCTAATGTGACCGGCGGAGTTATCGGAAGAACAGCGGATTCCGTCAGGATTCGTGTGAGCGACCGGGTGATGGGAGCCTGTGCTCGATGTGCGGAATAGCCGGGGTCTACGGATTCGACGACCCGGCCGGCCTGGACCCCGACGTCCTGACGGCCATGACCGACGCGCTGGTGCACCGGGGGCCAGACGCGCACACCACCTGCCAGACCGGCGCGTTCACCGCCGGGTTCCGCCGCCTGTCGCTGGTCGACCTGGCCGGCGGGGGACAGCCCCACGCCACCCCGGACTCCTCGGTGGTCTCGGTGTGCAACGGCGAGATATTCAACCACCGGGAACTGCGCGAGGAACTCCGGAGAAAGGGCCACGCATTCAGGTCCGGTTCGGACACGGAAGTCCTGGTCCACCTCTACGAGGAATACGGCACCGAACTCACCGACCACCTCGACGGCCAGTTCGCCTTCGCCCTCTACGACCGGCGCGAGGACCGCCTCGTGCTCGCCCGCGACCATTGCGGAGTGCTGCCGCTGTTCTACACCGAGGTGGCCGGCCGAATCGTTTTCGCCTCCGAGGCCAAGAGCATTCTGCGCCACCCGCTGGTGGAACGCCGGGTCGATCTGCGCGGACTCGACCAGGTCCTCTCGCTGCCCGGACTGGTCAGCCCCCGGACGATGTTCGAGGGCATCAGGTCGCTGCGCCCCGGCGAGCGGCTCGTCGCGGACCGCTCGGGCCACCGCACCGAACGCTACTGGGACCTCGACTACCCGCTCTGGGACGACGAGGCCCGCCGCCGCGACGCCGCCGCCCTGCGCGACCCGCGCGTCCTCGACACCTGCGCCGACCGCACCCGGGACCTCCTTGAAGTCGCCGTCCGCTCCCGCTCGGTCGCGGACGTCCCCGTCGGGACCTACCTCAGCGGCGGCCTGGACTCCAGCCTGATCGGCGCGCTCCTGGCCGCCGGCCGCCCCGGCCACGCGTGGCCCAGCTACGCGGTCACCTTCCCCGGCAGCAGCATCGACGAGGCGCGCTACCAGCGGCTGGTGGCCGGCAAGATCGGCACCCGCCACCACGAGGTGCCGGTCGACGCCGCCGACACCGCCGGCCTGCTCGGCGCCATGGTCCGGCACGCCGAGACCCCGGTGAAGGAGTCCTACAACGTCTGCTCGATGCTGCTGGCCCGAGAGGTGCGCGCCACCGGCACGGTCGCGGTGCTCAGCGGCGAGGGCGCCGACGAGCTGTTCGGCGGCTACCCGGGCTACCTGTTCGACACCGGCGGCCCCGGCCGCGGCCCGGCCGACCTCCTGGAGGAGCAGCTCGAACGCGCGGCCGCCCACCGGATGTGGGGCCTGGACCTGCGCTACGAGACCGACCAGGTGCCCGCCCACGACCTGCGCCGCCAGCTCTACAGCGGCCCGCTGGCCGAGGAGTTCGACGCCTTCTCGGTCACCTCCCAGCGCCTCGTCGACCCGGAGCGCCTGATCGGGCGCCACCCGCTGCACCAGCGCTCCTACCTGGACTTCCACCTGCGGCTCGCCGACCACCTGCTCGGCGACCACGGCGACCGGATGGCCATGGCGAGCTCCGTCGAGATGCGCTTCCCGTTCCTGGCCAGGGACGTCGTCCGGCACGCGACCACGATCCCGCCGTCCCTGATGACGGCCGGCGGCCGGGAGAAGGCCGTGCTGCGCCGCGCGGCCGAGGGCCTCGTCCCGCAGGAGGTGCTCGACCGCCGCAAGTTCGGCTTCCGCAGCCAGACCAGCACCGAACTGCTCCTGGCCGGCGACGAGTGGTTCGACGACCTGCTCTCGCCCGCGACCGTGCGCCGGCAGGGCTACTTCGACCCGGCCGTCGTCGCCGAGCTGATCCGCCGCCAGACCTCGGGGGCCCGCACCGTGCACCCGCACCTCGACACGGACTACCTGCTCGTCATCGCGACCTTCGCGATCTTCCTGGAGGAGTTCGGCCTGCCGTGCCTGGGATGACCCGAGAACGCGTCACCACGCCCCCGGCGGCCGCCGCGCGACCCCTGCCGGCCGGCGCCCCCGCGCGCACCGGGGAGCCCGGGGCCCGCAAGCCGCTGATCGGCGTGATCGGCGGAATGGGCCCGCTGGCCTCCACCGAGCTGCTCAACACCGTGTACGGGCTCGAACCGCCCGAGCACGAGCAGCTCGCCGCCCGGATCCTGCTGTGGTCCGACCCGGCCGTGGCCGACCGGACCACCGCCATCCAGTCCGGGACGGTCGGCCTCGTCCGCGACGCGCTGGAGGACTCGGTCGAGCGCCTGCTCACCGCCGGCGCCGACGTCGTCGTGGTGGCCTGCATCACCGCGCACCCCGCGATCCGGCTGCTGCCGGAGGCGCTGCGCTCGCGCTGCGTCTCCCTGGTGGACCTGGTCTTCGAGCAGCTCGCCGAACGCCCCGGCCGGCACCTGGTGCTGTGCACCCGGGGCAGCGTGCTGGCCGGCGTCTTCACCGGCCACGAGCGGTGGCCGCAGTACGCGCAGCGCCTGGTCCTGCCCGACGAGGCCGACCAGGAACAGCTGCACCACCACATCTACCGGCTCAAGCGCAACGCCGACCGGCTCCCGACGGTCGACTTCGTCCGCGGCCTGCTGCCGAAGTACCGGGCGTCCGCGTTCGTCGCCGGCTGCACCGAACTGCACCTGGTGACCAGGGCGATCGAGGCCCGCGGACTGACCCGCCACCTGCCCAGCATCGACCCGATGACCGTCATCGCACGGCGGATCAGGAACGGAGAGATATGACCACGCCGACGGTTCTGACGCGATGGGCGGACGGCCTGGCCCGCGACGGCGCCCGCTGCGCCGTCAAGTCCGGTGAGCGGAAGGTGAGTTACGAAGAGCTGGCGGGCCGGGTGGCCGGCTACCAGGCCGCCTTCGAGGGGGTGCGGCCCGCCGACCCGGTCCTGATCTCCTGCGCCGACCCGGTGGAGGTGATCGCGGCCGTCCTCGGCTGCGCGGCCGCCGGCCGCACCTTCGCGCCGGTCGACCCCAGGCTGCCCGCGGCCGTCCTGGACGGCGTGCTCGCCGCCCTGCGGCCGGGCGCGGTCGTGGCCGACGCCCCGGGCCGCGCGGCGCTCGCGGAGCGCGAACCGCCCGGCGGCGCACGGCTCGTCCGCCCGGAGGAGCTGGAGCCGCGGGCGTGGTCCGCGGAGGCCTGGCAGCGGTCCGCCCCGGAGGACCGCGGGTACGTCTACTTCACCTCGGGCACGACCGGGCGCCCCAAGGGCATCCGCGGCAGCCTCCGGGCGGTCCACCACTTCGTCGACTGGGAGATCGCCGAGTTCGGGATCGGCGCGGGCACCAGGGTCTCCCAGCTGACCTCGCCGGGCTTCGACGCGTTCCTGCGCGACGCCTTCGCCCCGCTGTGCGCGGGCGGCACCGTCTGCGCGCCCCCGGCCGGCGGGACGCCGGTCGGCGAGGGCCTGGCGCGCTGGCTCACCGAGCACGAGGTCGAGGTCCTGCACTGCGTGCCGACCCTCTTCCGCACCCTGCGCTCCGCCGCCCTCACCCCCGGCTCGTTCCCGGCGCTGCGCGCCGTGCTGCTCGCGGGCGAGCCGCTCCAGCCCTCGGACGTCGCCTGGTGGCGCGGCCTGTTCGGCGGCGGCAAGGAGCTGGTCAACCTGTACGGGCCGTCCGAGACGACCATGACGAAGCTCTTCCACCGGACGACGGAGGAGGACGCCCACGCCCGGCCGGTGCCGGTCGGCCGGCCGCTGCCGGGCGTGTCGGCCCGGGTCCTGACCGGGCCCGGCGACCCGCCGGACGCGCTCGGCGAGGTGGAGATCGAGGTCCCGTTCCCGCTCCTCGGCTACCTCGGCGACGACGAGTGGCGCGGCACGGCCACCACCCACCGCACCGGCGACCTCGGCAGGTTGCGGCCCGACGGGAGCCTGGAGCTGTACGGCCGCCGCGACCAGCAGGTCAAGGTCCACGGCGTGCGCGTCGACCTCGGCGAGGTCGAGAACGCCCTGCGCGGCCGCCCCGGGGTGCAGGACGTCTGCGCGGCGGCGGTCACGGAGGACGTGACGACCGCCCTGGTCGCCTACGTGGTGGCCCCGGACGTCTCCGACGCCGACCTGCGCGCGCACGCCGCGCGGCGCCTCGCGCCCGGCCTGGTGCCCTCGGTGTTCGTCCGCATGGCGGCGATCCCCCGGACGCTCAACGGCAAGGTGGAGCGCCGCTCCCTGCCGAAGGTCGCGCTGCAGCGGGCGGCGGAGGCCGCGGAACCGCCGAAGGGGCCGACGGAGACCGGGATCGCGGCGATCTGGAGCGAGATCCTCGGCCTGGCGGACATCGGCCGCGACGACGACTTCACCCTCCTCGGCGGCGACTCCCTCGCGATCGCGCGCCTAATGGACCGGGTCCGGCACGAGTACCGGGTCGACCTCCCGCTGCGCGCGTTCCTCCAGGACCCCACCGTCGCCGGGCTCGCCGCCGCGGTGACGGACCGCACGGCGGGGAGCCCGTCGTGACCGCCTCCGTCGCGAAGGCCTCCGTCGCGAACGCGCTGCTCCGCGCCCGTCTGACGGGCGAGCTGGACGTCACCGCGCTGTCCGCGGCCGTCGACGACGTGGTGGCCGCGCACCCGCAGCTCAAGGGCGAGCGGCCCGGCCGGGTCCGGCTGAGGGTCATCGACCTCGCGCGGTCCGGCGGGGAGCAGCAGGGGCGCGTCCTGGCGGACCTGGCGGCGGACGAGGCCGCCCGGCCGGTCGGGGCCGCCGGCCGCCCCCGGCTGCGGGCCTGCCTGGCGGGGCTGGGCGCCGGGGCGTACGAGCTCCTGATCGCGGTGGACGCGGCGCGGGCCGACGAGTGGTCGGTCGCGGCGCTGACCGGGGACCTCGGCGCCGCCTACCGTGCGCGGACCGGGGCCGCACCGGCGCCCGGGCCCGGCCCCCGGCCGGGCGTCCGGTTCCCGGGGGAGCGGGCGGCCCGCGAGCTGCCCGACGACGCCGGCGCCGAGCGGGTGCTCGCCGCCTTCGCGGCCGTGCTCGGCAGGTACGCCGGGACGGCCGAGGCGGTGGTGGCGGTGGCGGACGGTCCGGAGCACCGGGCGATCCGGCTGGACCTCTCCGGCGCCCTGACGTCCGCCCAGTTGGTCGCCCGGGTGCGCACCGCGCCGGAGGCCGACGACGTACCGGACTTCCCGATCCGCGCCGTGTTCGCGGGGCGGGACCTCCCGGCGGCGGTCCTGGACCTGCCGGGCGTCGCGGCCGAGGTGACCGTCGACGCCCCGCCCGACCCGTGGGGCCGGCTGACCCTGGCCGTGACCGGGCCGCACGGGTTCACCGTCGCCCTCACCGGCACCCTGCCCGGCGAGACGACGGCGGAGGGCTTCGCCGACCACCTCGTCCGGGCGCTGCGCTTCGGGCAGGACGGCCCGGACCGGCCCCTGGCCGAACTCGACCTCTCCGGCCGCCCCGCGCCCCACCCGGCGCCCGTCCCCGGCACCGCGCGGCCGTACCGCGACTACCTGGCCTTCCTGGACGAGGAGTTCGCGGCACGCGTGCAGGAGGCCCCCGAGGCGGTCGCGGTGCGCTCCCCGGAGGGCACGCTCGACTACCGCGGGCTCGACCGGTGGAGCTGCCGGATCGCCCACGCCCTGGCCGGTCACGGCGCGGGCCCCGGGCGGGTGGTGGCGATCCTGCCGGGCGGCGGCGCCGGCGGGATCGCGGCCGTGCTCGGCGCCATGCGCACCGGCGCCACGTTCACGTGCTTGAACCCCGCCGACCCGGACGCCCGCCTGCGCGACATCCTGGCCGGAACGGGCGCCGTCTGCGTGCTGGCCGACCGGACCGCCGTCGCGGCGCACCCCGAACTGCTCGACCCGGACGGCCGGTTCGCGGGCCTGCCGGTGCTCCCACTGGAGCCCGTCCCGCCCCAGGACCCGCCGGGAGACCACGACGGCTTCGAGGCCCCGCCCGCCGCCGACCACCCGCTGTGCATCGTGCACACCTCGGGGAGCACCGGGACGCCCAAGGGGATCGCGCTGTCGCGGGCCGCGTTCGCGCAGTTCGCCGAGTGGCAGCGGGAGCGGTTCGGGATCGGGCCGGGGAGCCGGATCGCCCAGTGGGCGCCGCTCACCTACGACGCCGCGTACACCGAGGTGTTCGCCGCGCTCACTGCGGGCGCCGCGCTGTGCCTGCCGCCCGGCGGGGCCCGGCGCGACCCGGTCGCGGTGGTGCGCTGGCTGCGGCGGGAGCGGATCGGCCAGATCCAGACCGTGCCGTCGTTCCTCCGGCTGCTCACCGAGGCGCTGGACGCGCAGGGCGGCGAACTGCCGGACCTGCGGCACGTCCTGGTCGCCGGCGAGGTGTTCCCGGTGGACCTGGCCGAGGCCTGGGCGCACCGGCCGGTGCGCCCGGCGCTGCACAACCTGTACGGGCCCACCGAGTGCATCCTCGCCACCCACCACGAACTGCCCCCGGGCGCGGCGTTCCCGGCCACCGTGCCGATCGGCGGGGCGATCCCGGGCCGGGAGGCGCTCGTCCTCGACGCCCTCGGGCGGCCGTGCCCGGCCGGGGTACCCGGCGAGATCCACCTGCGCAGCCCGTTCCTGGCCGGCTCGTACCACCGCCGTCCCGCCGAGACGGCCTCGGCGTACCTGCCCGACCCGTGGCGGCCCGGCCGGACGCTCTACCGCACCGGCGACCGCGGGTACTGGCGGGCCGACGGCACGTTGGCGTTCACCGGCCGGACCGGCAACCAGGTGAAGATCCGCGGGAACCGGGTCGAGCTGGACGAGGTCGAGGCGGTCCTGGAGCGGCAGGCCGGGGTGCGGGAGGCCGCCGCGGCCGTGCGCACCACCGCGACCGGCGACCCCTGCCTGGTGGGCTACGTGGTGGCCGACGCCGGGGTCTCCCCGGAGGAGCTGCGCCGGCTCGTGGCCCGGCGGCTGCCGGCGCCCGCCGTGCCCGACCTCATCGCGGTGCTGGCCGATCTGCCGCGCACCGCCACCAACAAACGTGATCGTGCGCGGCTGCCCTGGCCCCTGCCGGCACGTCGGAACGCGCTGAACGAGCTGAACGAGCTGAAGGGTGACGAATCATGAGGAACGCCGAAGCGGCGGTCGCGGCCCTGGCGGCCGAGGCCGGGGTCGATCCGGACACCGTGCGGCTGGCCGCGTCGTTCAAGGTCGCGGCGGTGCTGACCGGCTCCGACGCGCTCGGCGACGGCGGCCGGAGCTGGCGGGAGCTGATCGCCCGGGTGGCCGCCCCGGAGGGGCGGGCCGATGCGGAGAAGGTCCTCCAAGAGGCGGCGGAGCAGGGACACGTGGGCCCCGACCGCACCGAGGGCTACGTCCGTACGGTCCTGGAGCGGATGACCGGCTCCCCGGACGAGGCGCACGACGCACACGGCCTGGTCGCCGGCGAGGAGCTGGCCGCCGTGCTCTCGGCCTCCGCCGGCCCGGTCCGGGCGCTGCCGGACCGCCGGTTCCACGAGCTGTTCGAGGAGCGCGTGCGCCGGCACCCCGACGCGGTCGCCGCGGCGCAGGACGGCCGGAGCTGGACGTACGCGGAGCTGAACGGCCGCGCCAACCGGATCGCGTGGTCGCTGCGGGAGCAGGGGCTGGCCGACGAGGACGTGGTGGCCGTGGTGGCCGAGCGCTCGCTGGAGTGGCTGGCCGCCGTCCTCGCGGTCTTCAAGGCGGGCGGCTGCTACCTGCCCCTGGACCCGGCGTTCCCGGCCGAGCGGATCGCCGTCGTGCTGGAGCGCAGCGGCTGCCGCCGGGTGCTCGCGGACCCCGGGCCGGCGCAGCTCGACGAGGCCGTGCGCGGCCGCGAGGCGGTGACCGTCTCGGTGCTGACCGAGGTGCTGGCCGCGCCCGGCCGCGAGGACGACCTCGGACTCGCGGTCGCAGCCGACCAGTTGGCGTACATCTACTTCACTTCGGGCTCGACCGGCGAGCCCAAGGGCGCGATGTGCGAGCACGCGGGCTTCCTCAACCACCTCTACGCCAAGATCGAGGACCTGGGCGTCCGGGAGGGGGACGTCATCGCCCAGACCGCGCCGCAGTGCTTCGACATCTCGCTGTGGCAGCTGGTCTGCGCGCTGCTGGTCGGCGGCCGGACGGAGATCGTCGGGCAGGAGACCGTCACCGACGTCCGCCGGTTCGTGGAGACCGTCACCGGGGCCGGCGTCCAGGTGGCCCAGCTGGTGCCCTCCTACCTGGACCTGGTGCTGGAGACGCTCCGGGGCGACAGCCCGGGCCTGCCGTCGCTGCGCTGCCTCGCGGTGACCGGCGAGGCGCTCAAGACCGAGCTGGTGCACCGCTGGTTCGCCGCCTTCCCCGGCATTCCGCTGGTCAACTGCTACGGCACCACCGAGGTTTCGGACGACACCAACCACGGCGTGCTGCACGGCCCGTCGGCCGGCCGCTCCGTCCCGCTCGGCCCGCCGACCCGCAACGTCCGGGTGTACGTGGTGGACGAGCGGCTGCGCATGGTCCCCGACGGGGCACCGGGGGAGATCGTCTTCGCGGGGGTGTGCGTCGGCCGCGGCTACGTCAACGACGCCGCCCGCACCGACGCCGCGTACCGCGCGGACCCGTATCGGCCGGGCGAACGGCTCTACCGCTCGGGCGACTTCGGCCGCCGGCTGCCCACCGGCGAGTTCGAGTACCTCGGCCGCCGGGACTCGCAGGTGAAGGTGAGCGGCTTCCGGATCGAGATCGGCGAGATCGAGAACCGGCTGCTCCAGGTCCCCGGCGTCCGGGACGGCGCCGTGGTGATCGCGGGGACGGCGGAGGACCCGCAGCTGGTGGGCTTCTACAGCGGCGGCGGCGCGCCGGAGCCCGGGGCCGTGGAGCGGGCCCTGGCCGCCGTCCTGCCCCACTACATGGTGCCGGGCCGACTGCACCGCCTCGACCGGCTGCCGCTGTCCGCGAACGGCAAGATCGACCGGAAGGCGCTCACCGCCACCGCCCGGACGAACGCCCGGACGAGCGGCCCGGCGGCGGCCGACGGCGACGCGGCACGCCCGGAGACCGACACCGAGCGCCGGGTCGCCGGGCTCTGGGCCGAGCTGCTCAACGTCCCGCTCGACCGGGTCGGCCGCGGCTCCCGGTTCGTCGAGCTCGGCGGCACCTCGCTGGCCGCGATCCGGCTGGCGATCGCCCTGGACCGCGCGGTGACGGTGGGCGAGCTGAAGGACACCCCGACCGTCGCCGAGGTGGCCGCGCTCCTCGACCGCAAGGCGGCCGGCCGCACCGCGGAGGCGCGCCGATGACCCCCGCCGCCGACGCCGTGCCGGTCCTGCGCGTGCTCGCCGCCGCCCCCGGCCCGGAGTGGGCCGCCGAACACCGCGCCGAGGTCCTCGCCGAGGTCGAGGCCTCCGGGGCCGTCCTCCTGCGCGGCCTGGGTGTCGCCTCGGCCGCCGGGCTCGCGGCCGTCACCGCCGCGCTCGGGATCGAGCCGATGGCCGAACGGGAGGGCTTCGCGCCCCGCGACCGCCTCGGCGAGGGCGTCCACTCCGCCTCGCACTGGCCCGCCGACACCCCGATGTGCATGCACCACGAGCAGAGCTACGCCGCCGAGGTCCCGGGACTGCTGGTGTTCGGGTGCCTGACCGCCCCGCGGCGCGGCGGCCGCACGATGCTCGCCGACTCCCAACAGGTGCTGCGCGCCCTGCCCCCGGAGCTGGTCGAGCCGTTCCGCCGGGACGGCTGGCGGCTGCTGCGGGCCTACCAGGACGTCGGCGTGCCGTGGACCGACGCCTTCGGCACCGACGACCGGGCCGCGGTCGACGCCTACTGCGCGGCCGAGGGCATCGCACACGCGTGGTCCGGCGACGGCGCGCTGCGCACCGTGCAGCGCCGGGCCGCCGTCGTCGCCCACCCCCGCACCGGCGTGCCCGGCTGGTTCAACCAGATCGCCTTCCTCAACGAGCTGACCATGGACCCGGCGGTCCGCGAGTACCTCCTCCACCAGTACGGGCCGACCGGCCTGCCCTTCACCACGGCCCACGGCGACGGCGCCCCGGTCGGGGCCGGCACCGTCGCAGCCGTCAACGCGGTCTACGACGCGGCCGCCTTCGGCGAGACCTGGCGGGACGGCGACGTCCTGGTCGTCGACAACATCCGGACGGCCCACAGCCGCGAGCCGTACGAGGGCCCCCGCGAGGTCGCCGTGGTCCTCGGCGACCCGGTGCGGCTGCCCGGGCACGTCCTGCCCGGCGGTGCGGCCGGATGACCGCCGCGTCCTTCGCGCAGGAACGCGCCTGGCTGGCCAGCCGGTTCGCGGCCGGCACCGCCCTGTACCACGTCGCGGACCAGTGGCCGCTGCACGGGGACCTCTCCGAGCGGCAGATCCGGGCGGCGCTGGCCGCCGTGGTGGCGCGGCACGAGCCGCTGCGCACCGGGTTCCGGGTCGTGGACGGCGTGCTGACCGCGGTCGTCCACGACCGCGTCGACCCCGACGTCGAGGTCGTCGACCTGTCCGGCCGCCCCGAGGAGCGGCGGCGCGAGGACCGCGAGGCCCTCGCCGACCGGCTGAAGCACACGGCCTTCGACCTCTCCCGCGCGCCGCTGTGGCGCGCGGGGCTGGTCCGGCTCGGCGCGGGCCGCTGGCGGCTGCTGTTCGTCGCCCACCACGCCGTCTGCGACGCACCGTCACTCTTCAACCTCCACGCCGAGATCGCCGAATTCTGCGCGGCCTTCGAGCAGGACCGTACGCCGCACGTTCCCCAACTCCCCGTCTCCTACGGCGATTACGCGCGGCAGCAGCGCGACCGGCTCGGCGGCGACGGGATCGCCCCGCTGGCCGGCTACTGGCGGGAGCAGCTGGCCGGCCTGCCGCCCGCGCACGGCCTTCCGCTGGACCTGCCGCGCCCGGCCCGGCGGTCCTTCGCCGGCGCGGAGCTCCGGGCCGCGCTCCCGGCCTCCACCGCGCGGGCGCTCGCGGCGGCCGGCCGGTCCGGGGCCACGCCGTTCGAGCTCCTGCTCGCCGGGTACGCCGCGCTCGTCCACCGGCGCTCCGGCCGGGACGACCTCGTCCTCGGGGTGCCGCTCTCCGGCCGGGACCGGCCCGAACTGCTGCCCCTCGTCGGCACGTTCGTGAACACGGTGGCGCTCCGGGTGGACGCCTCGGGCGACCCCTCGTACGCCGCGCTCGTGGACAGCGTCCGGGCGGTGTGGCGGGCGGCGCGCGACCACCAGGAGATGCCGTTCCAGGCCGTGGTCCAGCAGCTCGCGCCGCAGCGCGGGCCCGGCCTGCCCCCGCTCTACCAGCTGGCGTTCAACGTCACGGCGGCCGAGGGCTTCGGGCCCCCGGCCACGGCGGCCGAGGACGACCTGCTGCTGGAGGTCTCGGGCACGGCGGTCCGCCTGGAGTACAACACCGCGCTGTTCGGACGGGAGACCGCCGCGGGGCTGCTCGCCGACTACGCGGCGGTGCTCACGGCGGCCCTGGCCGACCCGGCGACCCCGCTGTCCCGGCTCCCGGCCGGCCCGGGCCCGGGGCCGGGAGCGGCACCGGCCCCACTGCCCGGCCGCGTACCGCCGCGCACCGCCGCCGAGGCCCTGGTGGCCCGCGCCTGGGCGGAGGTCCTCGGCGTCGACCGCGTGGGCGTCGACGACGACTTCTTCGCGGCCGGCGGCCACTCGCTGCAGGCACTGCGCCTGCTCGCCCGGCTGTCGTCCGACCACGGCGTCGAGACCACCGTCGACGCCTTCTTCGCGAACCCGACCGTCGCGGGGCTGGCCGCCGTGCTGGACCGGCGCACCACGCCCCACCGGCACGAGCAGAACGACTCCGAGGGAGAGACATGGCAGTGACCGGCCGGATCGACGGCGTGCCCAGCGAGGTCTGGGACGAGGAGGTGCTGGCCCCGCAGTTCGCCTACGAGGCCGAGGCCCTGCTGCCGCACTACGTCTCCATCGAGAAGGTGCTGCTGCTGGAGTACCGCAGGATGGGCCTGGTCGACCCGGAGGGGGCTGCGGCGATCGCCGGACGGCTCGACGAGCTGACCCCCGAGCTGATCCGGGCGGACCCGCGGGACAACATGTCGGACATCTTCTTCGCCATGGAACGCCACGTGGCCCGGGGCGCCACCGCTCCCTTCGCGGCCTGGCACGTGGACCGCAGCCGCAACGACTTCCAGGCCTGCGGCCAGCTGCTGTCCTGCCGGGAGAACGTCCGGGCCGTCGCCGGGGACCTCATCGCCCTGGGACGCACGGCGGCGGCGCGCGCCGCCGAACTGCCGGACAGCCCCATGCCCGGCTACACCCACGCGCAGGCCGCGCAGACCATCACGCCCGCCTTCTACCTCTCGGCGCTCTCCGAGGAGATCCTCGGCGCGGCCCGGCGCCTGCTGACCGCCTACGACGAGATCGACCGCTCGCCGCTCGGCGCGGGCAGCATGGCCGGCCAGGAACTGCCCTGGGACCGCGAGCGGATGGCCGGCCTGCTGGGCTTCCGGCAGCCGCAGCCGCACGCCCTGGTCTCGGTGGCCTCCCGGTCCTGGGCCCTCGCGGTCGCCTCCGCGCTGGCGGACCCCGCCGTGCTGCTCAGCCGCTTCACCACCGACCTGATGACGTGGAGCGGCGCCGGCTTCGGTTTCGTGGACTTCCCCGACGCGCTCGCCGGGATCTCGGCCGCGATGCCGCAGAAGCGCAACTTCCCGGTCCTGGAACGGATCCGCGGCCGCTGCTCGCACGTGGTCGGCTGCGCGACCCAGCTCGCGTTCGCCCAGTGCGGCACCCCGTACGCCAACAGCGTCGAGGTCTCCAAGGAGGCCGGGCGCCATCTCCAGGCCCAGGTCGCCGCGCTGCGCTCGGCCCTGCGGCTGGCCCGCACCGCCCTCGCCGGCGCGGTGTTCCGCACGGACCGGATGCGCGAGGCCTGCGAGGCGGACTTCCTCGGCGGCTTCACCCTCGCGAACCTGCTGACCCTGGAGGCCGGCGTCCCCTGGCGGACGGCACAGGTGATCGCCGGAGCCTACGTCAGGGCCGCCGTCGCGAAGGGCCTGACCGCGGCCGACCCCGACGGCCCGCTGCTCGCGGCGATCGCCGGGGAGCACGGCCACCGGGTGCCCGAACCCGCCGCACTGCTGTCCGGCGCCTTCGACACCGACCGGGCCGTCCGGGTCAAGCACTCCGCCGGGTCGACGCACCCCGACGCCGTCCGCGCCATGCTCGCCGCGCAGGAACGCGGCTACCGCGAGGTCGCCGGCCAGTGGCGGCTGCGCGAGGAGGCGGCGAGCGTCGCCGCGGCGCGCGTGGACGCCCTGCTGGCCGTCGAGGACACCGCCGAGCGCACCCCGGCGAGCACCTCGTGACGGGCTCCGGCCTCATCACCCGCCGCCCGGGCGCGGACCTGCGCAGCGGCCGGGCCGACGCCTCGGGCACCTTCGGCGAGCTCCTGCAGGGACGGCTGCCCGACGGCACGGACTTCCTCGTCACCCTGCCGATCACGCTCCGCTCCCGGGCCTGGTTCCGCTTCGACCCGGCCGGCCCGCTACGCGTATTCCCCGCCCACAAGACGAAGTCCCTGCGGCTGGCCGAGGCCATGCTGACGGCCCACCAGCCCGGAGGCGGTGGGACCCTGATCCTGGACAGCGACCTGCTCATCGGCAAGGGCCTCGCCAGCTCCTCCGCCGACCTGGTCGCCACCGCGCGCGCCGTCGGCGGCGCGCTGGGCCTGGACACCGGCCCGGCCGAGGTGGAGCGCTGGCTGCGCCCGATCGAGCCGACCGACGGGGTGATGCACCCGGGCGTCGTCGTGTTCGAGCACCGCGAGGTGCGCCTGCGCGAGGCCCTCGGCGGGCTGCCGCCGGCCACCGTGGTGGCGGTCGACGAGGGCGGTCGGCTGGACACCGTCGCCTTCAACAAGCGGCCCAAGCGCTACTCGCCGGCCGACACCGCCGAGTTCACCGGACTGCTGGACGCCCTGACCGCCGCCGTGCGCGCCGGGGACCTCGCCGCCGTGGGCCGGGTGACCACCCGCAGCGCCGTCCTCAACCAGCGCTTCGCGCCCAAGCGGCACCTCGACGCGATGCTGGCCGTCGCCCGGCGGACCGGCGCGCTCGGCGTGGTGTGCGCCCACAGCGGCACCATGCTCGGTCTGCTGTTCGACGACGCGGACCCGGACCGCGCCGCCAAGGTGGCCGAGGCGCACGCGGCCTGCGAAGCCCTGGGCGACGACGTCCTGCTGTTCCGCACCCTCACCCGCCCTTCCCACGAACCCTAAGGACGTACCGACATGCGGCAGGAATCGGTCATCGACGGCATCGGCCACACCCCGGCGGTGCGGCTGCGGGTGGACGCCCCGGACGGCGTCGAGGTCTTCGCCAAACTGGAGATGCAGAACCTCTTCGCGATGAAGGACCGGGTGGCCCGGCAGGTGATCCTCGAAGCCCGGCGCACCGGCGCGCTGGCCGAGGGCGGGCCGATCGTGGAGAGCTCCTCGGGCACGATGGCGCTCGGGGTGGCCCTGGTCGGCACCTACCTCGGCCATCCCGTGCACATCGTCACCGATCCGCGCATCGACCCCGTCACGCTGGCCAAGCTGCGCACCCTGGGCTGCGAGGTCCACGTCGTGGAGACGATGACCGGCCAGGGCTGGCAGAGCGCCCGGCTGGAGCGCCTGGCCGAGCTGATGGCCGGCCTGCCCGGCGCGTTCTGGCCGCGCCAGTACAGCAACCCGCAGAACCCCGCCGCCTACCGCGGCCTGGCCGGCGAACTGCTCGCCGACCTGGGGACGGTGGACGTCCTGGTGGGGGCGGTGGGCAGCGGCGGCTCGCTCTGCGGGACGTCGAAGGCGCTGCTGGAACGCCTGCCCGGCGTCGCGGTGGTGGGCGTGGACTGCGTGGGCAGCGTGCTCTTCGGCCAGCCGGACCGCCCGACCCGCCGGCAGGGCGGGCTCGGCAACAGCCTCTTCCCGGACAACATCGACTACCGCGTCCTCGACGAGGTGCACTGGCTCTCCGACGACGAGGCCTTCGACGCCACCCGCCGGCTCGCCCGGGAGCAGAAGATCTTCGGCGGGAACACCTCGGGCTCGGTCTACCGGGTCCTCACCCACCTCGCGGCCCGCGCCGAGCCGGGCACCCGGCTGGTCGGGATCATGCCGGACCGCGGCGACCGCTACGTGGACAGCGTCTACGCCGACAGCGCCCCCGGGGGTGCCGTGGCCGAGGCCCCCGAGGAGGTGGAGTACGGCGCCACGGTGTCCAGTTGGTCGTTCGCCCGGATCCCCCGCCGGGACCGGCGGCTGCTGCTCTTCGTCGAGTCCAACACCACCGGCACCGGGATGATCGCGCTGCGGACCGCCGTCCGGCTCGCCCTGGAGCCGGTGCTGTTCACCAAGGACGCGGCGCGCTACCCGGACCTGCCCGCCACCGGCTGCCGGGTCGAGGTCTGCGACACCGACGACGAGGCCGCGCTGGACGAGGCCGTCGCCCGGGTGAGCGCCGGACGCCGGGTGGCGGGCGTCACGACGACCAGCGAGTTCTACCTGGAGCACACCGCCCGGGCCGCCGCCGCCCTGGGCACGCCCGGCAACCCGCCGGAGGCGATGGCCCGCTGCCGCGACAAGGCGCTGACCCGCACCGCGCTGGACGAGGCCGGGGTGCACCAGCCCGGGTTCGCGGTCGTCACCGACCCGGACGGCGCCGCGGCCGCCGTCGCCGCCGTGGGGCTGCCCTGCGTCGTCAAACCGGTCGGGGAGTCCGGCTCGCAGTCCGTGCTGTGGTGCGAGGACGCCGCCACGGCCGTCGCGCACGCCACCGGGCTGCTCGCCGTCACCCACAACGTCCGCGGCCAGCGGACGGCGGGCGCGGTGTTGGTCGAACAGTACCTGGACGGGCCCGAGTTCAGCGCGGAGATGTTCGGCGTGGACGGCGAGGCGCGCTGTGTCGGCGTCACCCAGCGCACCGTCAGCCCGCTGCCGCACTTCGTCGAGACCGGTCACCTCTTCCCCGCCGACGTTGACGACGCGCTGGCCGGACGGATCGCCGACACCGCCCGGCAAGCCCTGAAGGCGCTCGGCTTCGAGCGCGGCCCGGCCCACGTCGAGCTCCGGCTGACCGCCGACGGCCCGGCCGTCATCGAGGTCAACGGACGGCTGGCCGGCGGCATGATCCCGGAGCTGATCCGCCCGGCCACCGGGATCGACCTGCTGGAGCAGCAGATCCGCGCCGCCGCCGGCCTGCCGCTGAACCTGTCGGCCGGTCACGCGCGCCGGGCCGGCCTGCGGTTCCTGACCGCGCCGAGGCCGGGCCGACTGACCGGCGTGGACGGGGTCGCGCTGGCCGGGCGGGTGCCGGGCGTGGAGCGGGTCGTGGTGAGCGGGACGCCGGGGCGCGAGGTCCGGCCGCCGCAGAGCGCCTACGACCGGCTGGGCCACGTCATCGCGGTGGGTTCCTCGCCGGAGGAGGTCGGACGCGCGCTGACCGAGGTGACCGGACTGATCGAGGTCGGCGTGGAAGAGGAGTGACGATCCGTCACATCGCTTCCGGCGCGGGCCGTCCGTGGAGCTCGGCCGCCATCCGGCCGAGCATCCGGTCCATCTCCTCCCGGAGGAAGAAGTGCCCGCCGGGATGGACGTGGAGGGCGAACGACGCCGACGTGTGATCGGCCCAGCCCGCGGTCGGCTCCACCGGGACGACCCGGTCGTCCCGGCCGGCGAACGCCGTGATGGGGCAGGCGACCCGGCTCCCGGCCGGCGCCCGCCACCGTTCGAACAGGGTCAGGTCGGCCCGGATCACCGGCAGCATGAGCTCCATCAGCTCGGCGTTGGCGAGGATCCCGGGAGGCGTGCCGCCCATCGCGGACAGTTCCGCCAGGAGCTCCGCGTCCGGCAGTCCGTGCAGCGGCTTCGGCTCGGCGGCCGAGGCCGGCAGGGCCCCGGAGACGAAGAGCCGGGCCGGCGGGGTGGCCCCCGGCCGCCGCTCCAGCTCCTCGGCCACGGCGTACGCGATCTTCGCGCCCATGCTGTGCCCGAGGATCGCGTAGGGCCCGCTCTCCCGCCGGAGGACCTCCTCGCACAGCGCGTCCACCACGGCGGCCATGTCGGTCAGCGGGGGATCGAGCAACCGGGTGCCGTGGCCCGGCAGTTCGACCGGGACGACCTCGACGGAGAGCGGCCGGGCGGCCGCCGTCCACGGGCGGAAGAACCGTGCCGCCCCGCCGGCGAAGGGGAGGCAGTAGAGGCGGGGCGAACCCGTTGTCGTCGTCCTGGTCCAGGGCAGCCAGCGGGCGCCGTGGTCACGGTTCTGTCGCAGCATCAGATGACACCGTTCTGGTGGGCGAACACGGCGGCCTGGAGGCGGTCCCGGAGGCCGAGTTTCCTGAGCAGCTGGGAGACGTGGAACTTGACCGTCGACTGCACGATGCAGAGCCGCTTGGAGATCTCGGCGTTGGACATCCCGTTCGCCAGCAGCGCCAGGATCTCGCGTTCGCGGAAGGTGAGGAGGTTGAGCCCGAGCGCCGGGAACAGCGCGGGCCGTCTGTCGCGCACCCAGCTCAGGAGCAGGGCCGCGATGTCGGGGGAGAGGAAGGAGTGGCCGGCGGCCATGGCCCTGATCGCCTGGGGGAAGTCCTCCGCCAGGGTGTTCCGGGTGACGATCCCGGTCGCGCCGGCCAGGACGGACTCCAGGACGGCGTCGTCCTCGGCCGGTGTCATGAGCAGCGTGCGGGGGGCCGGCCGGCTCGGCCCCTGGAGGTCGCGGACGAGCTCGATGCCCGTCATGTCCGCGAGTTCGTAGTCGGCCACGACGACGGCGGGGTTCAGCTCCCGGGCCAGCGCGCTGGCGGTGCTCCCGTCCGCGGTCTCGCCGACCACCCGGAAGTCCGGCTCGGCCACGAGGGCCGAGGAGAGTCCGCTGCGCATCAGCGGCTGGCCCGCACAAATCAGGATCGGTATCTCCATCGGTCCGTGACATCCCCTTTCTCCGGAGTGGTCCTCCCGGCACGCCGGCGTCCCGCCGGTCGGTGCTTCGGATGCGGACCGGATCAGCCCGTACCGGGCCCGGCGGGCCCGGCGGTGTCGAGCCCGAGGGCGATGGCCAGCAGCTGCGTGCGGCTGCTGGCTCCGCTCTTGGCCCGCATGTTGCGGATGTGGGTCTCGACGGTGTGGTGGCTCAGGTGCAGCAGGCGGCCGATCGCCCGCGACGTGTGGCCGTGCGCGAGGTGGTCGAGGATCTCCCTCTCCCGCGTCGTGAACAAGGGGTTCAGCCTCCCCAGGAGGTGTCGTTGCAGCGGGTGCGCGGCGGGCAGGTGAACGGGGCGGACGGCGTGGGGCCGCTGCGCTGGGCGGTCGTGGTGTGGCCGTCGTGGGCGCGTGCCGAGGCCGTCGGCGGGAGCCAGGCGGCGACGGCGGCGAGGAGCGCCACGGTGGTGAGGACGATGCGCTTCATGGGGTGTCTCCCGTGGTTCGTTGGTATTCGCCCCATCCGCTGAAGGGGCGGTGGCCTCACTCTGGCGGGCATCGAAGATCGCCGACATGCTTGGAGCCGTTCATCAACGTGCCTGGCAACAAAGGGGTGTGGGTGTAAACATGGACAAAAGTGATCACGATGTGACAGGGCGTCGGGCCGAACCAGGTCAGGGGCAGGAATCCGACCTGTCCGTCTACGCATGGTTCGCGGAGAACCGGTTCGCCGGGGCCCACGATCCGGTGGTCGTCGCTCAGGCGACGGGACTGGCCCCGTCCGGAGTGGCGGCCGCGGTCGAGAGACTCCTCGACACGGGACTGCTGGCGCCGGCCGGCGCCCGGCAGGACGCGCTGCGGGTGGTGTCCCCCGACGCGGCCTTCTTCCGGCGCGCCGCGCCCGTCGAGGCGGAGATCCGGCAGCGCCAGGACGACATCGCCCGAATGCGCAGCCGGTACGACGAGTTCTCCACGCTCTTCCCGGAGAGCCGGGAGACCGGTGCGGGCATCGAGGTGATCCCCACGCTCGCGGAGGTGCGTTTCCTGCTCAACCGGCTGGGCGAGCAGTGCACCACCGAAGTGGTCTCCTGCCAGCCCGGCGGCGGCGCCCGGCTCCCCGAGGCGATGTCCGAGGCCCTCGTGCGCGACCGGGCGATGCTGGAGCGCGGCGTGCGCATCCGCACCCTCTACCACCACACCGCCCGCTTCAACGGCCCCAGCCAGGCCTACGTCGCCGCCGCCTCCGCCCTGGGCGCCGAGTACCGCACCACGCACGAACTGGCCGGGCGGGTCATCATCATGGACCGCGAGACCGCCTTCCTCCCCTCCACCGGCCCGGGCCTCGGGGCCACGGTCATCCGCGAACCGTCGACCGTCGCCTACCTGTACGAGATGTTCGAACTCACCTGGGGCCAGGCCACCCCGTTCCAGGAGTCGACCGGACGCGAGATGGAGGCCGTCGCCCGGGAGATGCACGGCACGATCCTGCGCCTGCTCGCCGACGGGATGAAGGACGAGGCGATCGCGCGCCGGCTGGGCATGTCGCTGCGCACCGCGCGCCGGCACATCGCCGAGATCCTGGAGCGGCTCGGCGCCGACAGCCGCTTCCAGGCGGGCGTCGCCGCCAGCCGGGCGGGCCTGCTGGACACCCGGGAGCCGGATACCCGAGGGCCGGATACCCGAAAACCGTGATGCCGTCCGACACGCCGATGCACCATGCTTGACATCCCGACATCAGCGGGGTGAGCGGTACCGCCGAAGGAGACGACACGTGGACTGGGAACGCCTGAGCGAGCGCCCGGGGCAGGATCCCTACCTCCAGGAGCTGGCGCTCTTCCTGGACGCCCACTTCGCCCGCACCTTCGGGCTGGTCTGGCCCGAGAACGAGCCCGTCGTTCCACGGGGGACGGGCGGACCGCCGGACACCGTGCTGGCCAGGTACGTCGCCGACGGCCTCACGGCCCTGCTGGGCTGGCGGGTCGAGCACGCCGCCGGCCCCCGGCCGCCCTCCGGCCACCTCCTGGTGATCCAGTCCGCCGGATCGAGCCGCTGGACGCTCCGCTCGCCGGGGGACCCCGCCGCCGAGGTCTCCACCCTGAGCGGCGAGGCCCTGTACGTCCCGCCCGGCTACCGGTCCAGCGCCGTCCACAGCGACGACGCGCGGCACGTCGTCCTCGTCGTCACCGAAGCCGAGGGGGCACAGGCCTAGGGCGACGACGTCCACCTGCCACCTGCGGGCTTCCGTAGAATCCACGGGCGCCCATCCGGTCGCGCCCGCCCGTCCGCAGGAGGAAGCCTTGACGTCCGACCCGCGGCCCGGTGTGCTCACCTGCCTGGACGGCCTGCTCGACCGGGCCCCCGCCGACCGCGGCGGCGCCCTGTGGCGGCTCGCGGAGGAGGGCCGCCAGCTGGACGCGAACGTCATCCGCCTGCTCCCGCACGCCGAGGTCGCCGCCCACGTGGAGCCGGACCTCGACGTCCTCGTCCAGGTCCTGGAGGGCAGCGGCCACCTGGAGACGGCCGCCGGCCGGCAGGTCCTGGCGCCCGGCTGCACGGCCTGGCTGCCGCACGGCGCCCGCCGCGCCGTCTCGGCGGGCCCGGACGGCCTCGTCTACCTCACCGTCCACCGCCGCCGCCCCGGCCTGTCCGTCCGCCCGGCGCCGAAGGACGTCCGGTGAGGGGCTGACGGGCGCGCGGTACGCCCGCGCGGGTGTGCCCCGCTTGTGGACGGGCGTGGTCGCGGGTTCTCGTGGAGACCGGTGTCCGGACAGAACCGGGAGGGTCCCGTCATGGCCGCACGAGTCGCCTACCGGCGGATCTACGAGGAGTCCTCGCCCCAGGACGGGCGGCGGGTGCTCGTCGACCGGGTCTGGCCGCGCGGGATGACGAAGGAGGACGCGCACCTCGACGAGTGGCTGCGGGACGTCGCCCCGTCGACCGGCCTGCGCCGCTGGTACGGGCACGAGCCGAGCCGGTTCGCCGAGTTCCGCCGCCGCTACCGCGCCGAGCTGCGCGACACGGAGCACCGGGAGGCGGCCGGGCACCTGCGCGACCTCGCCGCCGGGGGCGGTCTCACGCTCCTGACCGCGACCAGGGACGTCGACCACAGCCAGGCCGCCGTCCTCGCCGAGTGGCTCGGCGGCACGCGGCGATGACCGTCAACCGCGCTCCTTCGCCCCCACCCGCACGAAGGAAAAGACGGGCCAAACGGGGCGTTGAACCGAGCCGCGGCCGCGCTCGTACCGAAGGGCAGGGGAAAGCGGTCCGGCATCCGGCCGGGTCGCCGGACCGAGACGGGACATGATGGCCGACGAGCGCATCGACACCCGACTGCTGGACGAACTCACCGAGCAGTCACAGGACTTGAACAGCGACGCGATGCGGATCACCCGCGGCGCGCTGAGCGGCTTCGCGGAGGCCGCCGGGCCGTCGCGGCCGTGGTGGCGGGGCGGCGCGCTCGCCGCCCTGGTGGGCGGGGCGGGCCTGCTCGGCACGGCCCGGGCGGCGGCGGACTCCCCGTCGCCCTCGGCGTCGCCGTCGCCGTCGGGATCCGCCTCCGGCGCCGTGACGGCGGACGACATCCGCGCGCTCCAGACCGCCGCGGCGCTGGAGAACCTGGCGGTGAGCGTCTACCAGACGGCCGCCGGCCTGCCGTTCATCAAGGACGGCAACAAGACGGTGGCCGCGTTCATCGCCAAGACCACCGAGCAGCACCAGGCGCACGCCCAGGCCTTCAACGCCGCCGCGACCGCCGGCGGCGGCAAGGCGCAGACCGGCCCGGACCCGAAGTACAAGGCGGTGGTCGACCAGACGCTGCCCACCATCAAGACGCCGGCCGACGTGGTGAAGCTCGCCATCACGCTGGAGGACGTCGCCGCCCAGACGTACACCAAGAACGTCGGCCAGGTCTCCGGCGCCGACCTGCGCAAGCTCTTCGCCTCCGTCGCCCCGGTGGAGGCGCAGCACCGTGCCGTGCTGCTCGCCGTGCAGGCGCTGCTGGCGGGCAACGCCGCCGATCTGATCACGATCCCGGTGGACCCGGCGAAGCTGCCCGCCGCGGCCGGCAGCGTGGGCTTCCCCGACGCCTTCTACAAGACCGACAGCGCCTCCCCGATCACCGAAGGGGCCGTCCAGTGACCGCCGACCGCACCTGGGAGCCCGCCCTCGGCGAGGCCGAACTCGCCCGCCTGACCCGGGAGATGGACGAGGCCCACCGGGCCACGCTGCCGCTGATGCGGGCCTCCGCGCGCGACCTCGGGGAAGAGCTCCGCGCCTCGGTCCCGGCCGATCCTGGCCGGCGCCGGTTCCTGCTCGGCGCTGGCGGCGTGGCCGCGGCCCTCACGCTGGCGGCGTGTTCCGGCAGCAAGAGCGTCAAGGAGCCGGCGCCGACCAGTCCGGCCGGCTCGGCCAGTGCGGTGTCCGGCTCGCCGTCGGCGTCCGGCGGCTACACCGGGGACCTGCGGGTCGTCGCGCTGGCCGTCGCGCTGGAGAACCAGGCGGTCGGCGCCTACAAGGCCGCGCTGGACGCCGCGGGCGCGGGCAAGCTCGGCACGGTGCCGCCGGCGGTCGCGACGTTCGTGACCACCGCGATGAACCAGCACGCCGACCACGCCAAGGCCTGGAACGCCGTCCTCACGGGCGCCGGACTGCCCGCGATCAACGACGTGCCGCTGTCCAACCAGGCGGACACGATGGCGGCCCTCGGCAAGGCGGCCTCGGTCGGGGACGTGGCCAAACTCGCGCTCGAACTGGAGGACCAGGCCGCCCAGACCTACCTCTTCGCGACGTACAACGTGACCGGTGCGGCCGGCATCGCGACGGCCGCGAGCATCGCCCCCGTCGAGGCCATGCACGCGGCGATCCTGAACTACGTGCTCGGCCAGTACCCCGTGCCCGACGACTTCCTGCCCACCGACAAGGCCGCCAGCCCGGACCTGCTGACCGTCTGACGACACCACGAGCCGGCGCGCGCCCACCCGACACCCCGGGCGCGCGCCCCACCCCTCCACCCGACCCACCCGAAACGGAGCCCGTACGTGACCAGAACCCGGCCCCTCCTGGCTGCTGCCGCCGCCCTGCTGCTCTCCGTGGGTCTCGCGGCCTGCTCCAGCTCCAGCAAGCCCGCGAACACCACCACCAGCGCGGCGAGTTCCCCGGCCGCCAGTGCAAGTGCCAGCGCCAGTGCCACCGCGACCGCGACCGCGAGCGCCACCGCGACCGCCAGTGCCACCGCGTCTGCCTCCGCCGCCACGCCCGCACCCACCAGCACCGGCGCGCTCCAGGTCACGATCAAGAACTTCGCGTTCGCGCCGGCCTCCCTCACCGTGAAGCCCGGTCAGACCGTCACGGTCGTCAACCAGGACTCCACCACCCACACGCTGACCGCCTCCGACAAGTCCTTCGACACCGGGAACATCGCCCCGGGGGCGTCCGCGACCTTCACCGCGCCGCAGCAGACGGGCGACCATCCGTACATCTGCAGCATCCACCCGTTCATGCACGGCACCCTCACCGTTGGCTGATGCACCATGGACACCCCCGCACCCGGCCGCCGCCGCGGCCGGAGCCTCACCCACCTCGTCCTGCGCCTCGCGGCGGCGGCCGGACTCGCGATCGACGCGGCCGTCCACGCCCGGCTGGCCGACCAGTACGACGCCATCGGCGACTCGCTCAGCCAGGGCACCCTGTTCCGCCTGGAATCCGCCGCCGCGAGCCTCGCCGCGCTGCTCCTGCTCCTGTGGCGGCACCGCACCGGCGACGCCTTCGCGTGGGCCGTCGCCGCCTCCGGGCTCGGCGCGCTGCTGCTCTACCGCTACGTGGACGTCGGCGCCATCGGCCCGCTGCCGAACATGTACGAGCCCGTGTGGTTCACCGACAAGACGCTCGCCGTCTGGGCCGAGGGGGTCGCCACGGCGGCCCTCACCGTGCTGCTGCTGGACCGCCGACGACGCCGCCCCCGACCCCGGTCGTGAGGGCCGCGCCCCACGCCGGCGCGCGCTTCGGAGGCGCCCCGCCGCGCCCCAGTGCGCCCTGCCCGCCTCCGCACGCCGTTGTGGGCCGGGCCGACCGCGATGAGGCTTCTTGTCCGTACACGTTGTCTGTACATGTTCATGAAACCCGTCCGCGGAGGTGCACACCCGTCACTAACCCCGCAATCAGCCGACCAGTGGCCCGCCCCACCTCCCCGGGGGTGGGCCACCTCCACGTCGGCCGGGCGGCAGCGGCGGCGACGGCGGCGGTTCGGGTGAACGGGCGGCGCGGCGGCGGGCGCGCGGCCGGGGGCGGACGGGGCCGGGGCGATGATCGCCGGGTTCCCGGACGCTCACCCCACCGGAGGCGGATATGCGGATCCTGCTCCTCGCCAGCGCGTTCAACAGCCTCAGCCAGCGGCTCCACGCCGAACTGCGCGACCGCCGCCACACCGTGGACGTCCACCTCGCCGGGGACGACGACGACCTGCGCGCCGCCGTTCGGCGCCTGCGGCCCGACCTGGTCCTCGCGCCCATGCTGCGCACCGCCGTCCCGCCGGACGTCTGGTCGGAGACCACCTGCCTGATCGTCCATCCGGGCCCGCCGGGCGACCGCGGCCCGTCCTCGCTCGACCGGGCGGTCCAGGAGGGCGTCACCGAGTGGGGCGTCACGGTGCTCCAGGCCGAGGCCGAGATGGACGCCGGGCCGGTCTGGGCCTGGGCGCCGTGCCGCCTGCCCGCGCGCGGCAAGAGCGACCTGTACCGCAACGAGGTCTCCGACGCGGCCGTGGCCGCCGCGCTGCTCGCCGTCGAACGCGTCGCCTCCGGCACGTACGCGCCGCAGCCGCAGCACGGGTCCGGCTGGCGGGCGCCGGTGCGCACCCGGTCCGTCCTGCGCCAGGAGGAGCGCCGGATCGACTGGGCGGACGACTCCACCGAGGAGGTGCTGCGCCGGCTCCGCGCCGCGGACTCGCAGCCCGGCGTGCTCGACGAGCTGTGCGGCGGCGAGTGGTACCTGCACGGCGGGCACCCCGAGCCGGAGCTGCGCGGCCGTCCCGGCGACCTCCTCGCGACCCGGGCCGGGGCGGTGTGCCGGGCTACTCCGGACGGCGCAGTGTGGATCCCCGAACTCCGCCGGCGGCGCACACCCGGCGGGCCCGCGACCTTCAAGCTCCCGGCCGTGACGGCGCTCGGCGCCCTGCTGCCCGCGCTGCCCGAGGTGCCGGCGCCGCTGATGCCGGGCGGGGACGACGAGCCCGCCTGGTCGGACATCGGCTACCGCGAGGAAGGCCCGGTGGGCTTCCTGCGCTTCTCCTTCCCCGGCGGCGCGATGTCCGCCGAGCACTGCCGCCGCCTGCGGGAGGCGTACCGCTTCGCGCTCGGGCGGCCGACCTCGGTGCTGGTGCTGGGCGGCGGCCGGGACTTCTTCTCCAACGGCATCCACCTCAACGTCATCGAGGCCGCCCCGGACCCGGCCGCCGAGTCCTGGGCGAACATCACCGCGATGGACGACCTCGTGGCCGAGGTGCTCACCACCACCGACCGCCTGGTGGTCGCCGCCGTCGCGGGCAACGCGGCGGCCGGCGGCCTGATGCTCGCCCTGGCGGCGGACGAGGTGTGGTGCCGCGGCGGATCCGTCCTCAACCCGCACTACCGGCTGATGGGCCTGTACGGGTCGGAGTACTGGACGTACACCCTGCCCCGGCGGGTGGGCGCCCCCGAGGCCGAGCGGCTGACCCGCCAGGCGCTCCCGCTGTCCGCGGCGATGGCCGAGCGGGCCGGCCTGGTCGACCGCGTACTCGCCTGCGGCCCGCAGGAGTTCGGGCCGACCGCGGCCCACCTGGCCGGGCTGCTCGCCGCCTCGCCGGGCACGCAGCGCCGGATCGCCGAGAAGAAGGCCGTCCGCGAGGCCGACGAGCGGAAGAAGCCGCTGGCCGCCTACCGGGCCGAGGAGCTCGCGGTGATGCACCGGCAGTTCTTCACACCCGAATCGCCGTACCACGCGCTGCGCTCCGCGTTCGTCCGCAAGCGCCCCGCGCCCGCGGGCCTCCTCGCCCGGACGTGACCCGAACGGCCCAGCCGGCTTGCGTCCACCGGGCGACCCGCACGGCTCTCCGGACCGGCGTTCGATCCGAACGGTTGCTATGACTGTCTTTGAGCCATTTCGTCCGGCTCCCATCCCCGAGGAGGCATCCTCATGGGTGCTGCAACAGCTGCATCAACCGACACCGACGTGGTGCACATTCTCTGGATCAACGCGGGCCTCAGCTGCGACGGCGACTCCGTCTCGCTGACCGCCGCGATGCAGCCGAGCATCGAGGAGATCGTCACCGGCGCGCTGCCCGGCCTGCCCAGGGTCGCGGTGCACTGGCCGCTGATCGACTTCGAGTGCGGCCCGGTCCAGGGCGCGGACAACTTCGTCGAGTGGTTCTTCAAGGCCGAGCGCGGCGAGATCGAGCCGTTCGTGCTGGTCGTCGAGGGGTCCATCCCCAACGAGAAGATCAAGAAGGAGGGCTACTGGTGCGGCTTCGGCGACGACCCCGCGACCGGCCAGCCCATCACCACCAGTGAGTGGCTGGACCGGCTCGCCCCCAAGGCGACCGCGGTGGTGGCCATCGGCACGTGCGCCACGTACGGCGGCATCCACGCGATGGCCGGCAACCCGACCGGCGCCATGGGCGTGCCGGACTACCTCGGCTGGGACTGGAAGTCCAAGGCCGGGCTGCCGATCGTCTGCGTGCCGGGCTGCCCGATCCAGCCCGACAACTTCGCCGAGACCCTCACCTACCTGCTCTACCAGCTGGCCGGCTCCGCGCCGATGATCCCGCTCGACGACAAGCTGCGGCCCGCCTGGCTGTTCGGCGCCACCGTGCACGAGGGCTGCGACCGCGGCGGCTACTACGAACAGGGCCAGTTCGCCACCGACTACGGCACGCCCGAGTGCCTGGTGCGGCTCGGCTGCTGGGGACCGGTCGTCAAGTGCAACGTCGCCAAGCGCGGCTGGATCAACGGCGTCGGCGGCTGTCCGAACGTCGGCGGGATCTGCATCGCCTGCACGATGCCGGGCTTCCCGGACAAGTTCATGCCCTTCATGGACCCGCCGCCCGGCTCGCGCGTCTCCACCGGCGCCAGCGGCGTGTACGGGACGGTGATCCGCCGGCTGCGCGCGATCACGCAGAGCACCGTCGACAAGGAACCGAAGTGGCGCCACACCGGCCGCCAGCTGACCACCGGTTACCGCCCGCCCTGGTGACGCCGGAGGGCCGCGCACCCCGCCCGGGGTGCGCGGCCCGTCGCCGCCCCGCCCACCTCCCCACCCAAGCAGGCCACGACAGAAGGGCACGACACACACGATGGCAACACCGACGACCAGGGCCTCCGGCGACGGCAGCGGCCTGACCGAGATGTCCTGGGACCCGATCACCCGGATCGTGGGCAGCCTGGGCATCCACACGAAGATCGACTTCAAGCAGAAGAGGGTCGCGGAGTGCTACAGCACCTCGTCCGTCTTCCGCGGCTACAGCGTCTTCATGCGCGGCAAGGACCCGCGCGACGCGCACTTCATCACCAGCCGGATCTGCGGGATCTGCGGCGACAACCACGCCACCTGCTCGGTCTACACGCAGAACATGGCCTACGGCGTGAAGCCCCCGCACCTGGGCGAGTGGATCATCAACCTCGGCGAGGCCGCCGAGTACATGTTCGACCACAACATCTTCCAGGAGAACCTGGTCGGGGTCGACTACTGCGAGAAGATGGTCAAGGAGACCAACCCGGGCGTCCTGGAGCTGGCCGAGCGCACCGAGGCCCCGCACGCCCGCGACCACGGCTACAAGACGATCGCCGACATCATGCGCTCGCTCAACCCGATCGAGGGCGAGTTCTACCGCGAGGCGCTGCAGGTCAGCCGCTACACCCGGGAGATGTTCTGCCTCATGGAGGGCCGCCACGTGCACCCCTCCACGCTCTACCCGGGCGGCGTCGGCACCGTCGCGACGGTGCAGCTGTTCACCGACTACCTGACCCGGCTGATGCGCTACGTCGAGTTCATGAAGAAGGTCGTGCCGCTGCACGACGACCTCTTCGACTTCTTCTACCAGGCGCTGCCCGGCTACGAGGAGGTCGGCCGCCGCCGCGTCCTGCTCGGCTGCTGGGGCAGCCTCAACGACCCGGACCACTGCGACTTCACGTACCGCAACATGACGGACTGGGGCCGGCGGATGTTCGTCACCCCCGGCGTCGTCGTGGACGGCAAGCTCGTCACCAACGACCTCACCCAGATCAACCTCGGCATCCGCATCCTGCTCGGCAGCTCCTACTACGAGGACTGGCAGGGCAAGGAGCTGTTCGTCACCCACGACCCGCTCGGCAACCCGGTCGACCCGCGCCACCCGTGGAACCAGCACACCATCCCGCAGCCGCAGAAGCGGAACTTCGACGACAAGTACAGCTGGGTGATGTCCCCGCGCTGGTTCGACGGCAAGGACCACCTCGCCCTCGACACCGGCGGCGGCCCGATCGCCCGCCTGTGGTCCACCGCGCTGTCCGGCCTCGTCGACATCGGCTACATCAAGGCCACCGGACACAGCGTCAAGATCAACCTGCCCCGCTCGATGACCAAGCCCGAGGTCACCTTCGAGTGGAAGATCCCGCAGTGGAGCAACGCCATCGAGCGCAACCGCGCCCGCACCTACTTCCAGGCGTACGCGGCCGCCGCCGCCCTGCACTTCGCCGAGAAGGCGCTCGACGAGGTCCGCGCCGGGCGCAGCCAGACCTGGGAGCGCTTCGAGGTGCCGGACGAGTCGATCGGCTGCGGCTTCACCGAGGCCGTGCGCGGCGTGCTCTCGCACCACATGGTCATCCGCGACGGCAAGATCGCCAACTACCACCCGTACCCGCCGACCCCGTGGAACGCGAGCGTGCGCGACAGCTACGGCACGCCCGGCCCGTACGAGGACGCGGTGCAGAACACGCCGATCTTCGAGGAGAACTCCCCGGAGAACTTCAAGGGCATCGACATCATGCGCGCCGTGCGCAGCTTCGACCCCTGCCTGCCCTGCGGCGTGCACATGTACGTCGGCGGCGGGCGCACCGTGCAGACCATGCACGTGCCCACCGGCCTGAGCGGGCTCACCGCATGACGGCCGAGCAGACCGGGCTGCGGATCCAGGAGGCCCTGGACGCCCTGGCCGGCAGCGGCGCCGAGGAGGCGGGCGAGCAACTCGTGCGCGACCTCATGGAGTTCTACGGCGAGGGCCTGGCCAGGCTGGTGCCGGCGCTCGCCCCGCCCGCCCTGGAGCGGATGCTGGACGACCCCGCCGTCGCGGGGCTGCTGCTCCTGCACGACCTGCACCCCGAGGACGTGACCGCCCGGATCGACCGGGCGCTCGCGGCCCTGCCCGAGCGGGTCGAGGTGCTCGGCTTCGAACCGGCCACCGGCGCCCTGCGGCTGCGCCGGACGGCCTCCGGCTGCGGCTGCTCCGACCAGGACGTCGAGGCCGTCCTCGCCTGCCACGCCCCCGAGGTGACGGCCGTCGAGCTGGAGCGCGCCCCGCAGCTGCTCCAGATCGGCGCCCGCCCGCAGCAGCCCGCGGAGGCGCGATGAACACCCGGAGGGTCTCCCGGGACGGGACCGCCCTGCTGCGCCGGCTGCGCGAGCCGGCGCCGCCGCGCCCCGAGCAGTGCGGCTTCTGCGGCCGCGACCTGCCGCCCGGCCACCGCCACCTGGTGGACGTCGAGGAGCGCGCCCTGGCCTGCACCTGCACCGCGTGCGGCCTGCTGTTCCAGCAGCCCGGCGCGGCCGGCGGGCGCTTTCGCACCGTGCCCGACCGCTACCTCGCCGACCCGGACGGCGCTGTCGACGAGCGGCTGTGGTCGGTGCTCGGGATCCCCGTCGGCACCGCGTTCCTGTTCCGCAACGCCGTGCTCGACCAGCTCCTCGCCTTCTACCCCGGCCCGGCCGGCGCCACCGAGAGCGAGCTGGACGAGGACGCCTGGGAGCGCGTCCTCGGCGGGAGCCGACTGGCCGCCGCCCTCGAACCCGACGTCGAGGCGCTGCTGCTGCGCCGCACCGACGGCCGCGTCGAGTGCTACCTGGTGCCGATCGACGTCTGCTACGAGCTGGTCGGCCGGCTGCGGCTGTGCTGGCACGGCTTCGACGGCGGCGCCGAGGCGCGGGCCGAACTCGACGCGTTCTTCGGCCGGCTCGCCGACCGGGCCCGCCCGCTGCCCACGGAGGTGACGGCATGATGCCGCTCGGCTTCGCGTGCACCGGTGTGCGCTCCGACCCGTACGCGGCCGCGCCGACACTGGTGTTCCGGCTGCGCATCACGGCGCCGGCCGACACCCGGGTGCACGCCCTCGCCCTCCAGTGCCAGCTGCGGATCGAACCGGGCCGCCGGTCGTACGCCGAGGCCGAGGGCGGGCGGCTGGGCGACCTGTTCGGCGAGCGGGAGCGCTGGGCGACCACGCTCAACCCGATCCAGCTCGCCACCGTGCCGCTGCTCGTGCCCGGCTTCACCGGCGAGACCGAGGCCGATCTCGCCGTGCCGTGCAGCTACGACCTGGAGGTGGCCTCCGCCCGCTACTTCCGGGCGCTCGACGGCGGCGAGGTGCCGCTCCTGCTGCTCTTCTCCGGCACCGCCTTCGCCGGCCCCGGCGGCTTCCAGGTCACCCCCGTGCCCTGGGACAAGGAGGCCCGGGTGCGGATGCCGGTGCGGGTCTGGCGCGAGGCGATCGACCAGCACTTCCCCGGCTGCGCCTGGCTGCGCCTGCCCGACGACGTGATGGACGACCTGCTGGCCTACCGCTCCCGGCGGGCCCTGCCCTCGTGGGAGGCGACGGTGCGCGAGCTGCTCGCGGCGGCGGCCGTCGAGGAGGCGCTCCGGTGAGCGGGTTTCCGGAATCGATCGAGAGCGGCTTCGCCGGGGCGCGGCAGATCGCCGACGCCGTGCTGCTGGAGGGCTACGTGCTCTACCCGTACCGCGCCTCGGCGGCCAAGAACCGGCTGCGCTGGCAGTTCGGCGTCCTGGTGCCGCCGGAGTACACCGCGCAGGGCGGCGAGCACTCCCACCAGCGCACCGAGTGCGTCATGGAGGCGCGGCAGGACGACCGGCTCGCGGTCGAGCTGCGCTTCCTGCGCGTCCAGCGGCGCACCGTCGAACAGGCCACCGCCACCGGCGGGTTCGAACCGGTGGAGCGGCTGGAGCTGGCCGACCGGGTGCTCGTCGAGTGGGACGAGGCCGTCGAGGAGCGGATCGAACTCCTCGTGCCGGTCGAGGAGTTGATGGGCGAGGGGGTACAGCACGGGTTCCGCCTGCCGGGCGTCGGCGAGACCGAGCTGCTGCGCGAGGACGGCACCGCCGTCGGACGCCTCGTCCGGCGGCGCGAACAGGTCGACGGCGTCGTGCGGTTGAGGACCGAGGAGCTGCCGGGCCCCTACCGCGCGCAGCGCCTCACGGCCGTCGTGGAGAACGCGTCCACCTGGATGCCGCGCCGGCGCACACCGCGTGAGGAGGCGCTGCCGCGCGCCCTGGTCTCCGCCCACCTGCTGCTCGGGCTGGAGCACGGCCGGTTCCTGTCGGTCACCGACCCGCCCGAGTGGGCGCGTGCGGCCGTCGAGCGGTGCCGCAACGAGCAGACGTGGCCCGTCCTGGCCGGAGCGGACGGCGGGTGCAAGGTGATCCTCTCCTCGCCGATCATCCTGGAGGACCACCCGCGGGTGGCCCCGGAGAGCCTCGGCACGCTGTACGACGCGACCGAGATCGACGAGATCCTCGCGCTGCGCACCGCGGCCCTCACGGACGAGGAGAAGCGGGAGGCGCGGGGCACCGACGAACGGGCCGGTGCCGTGATCGACCTCGCCGAGTCGATGCCGCCCGAGGTGCTGGAGCGCCTGCACGGGGCCATCCGCGGGCTGCGCGAGATCTCCTCCGCCGATGCGGAGCAGCCCTGGTGGGACCCGGGCAACGATCCGGCGGTCGACCCCGAGCGGGACGAGGTGCTGGTCGACGGCCGTGCCGTCGCCGCCGGCAGCCGGGTGCTGCTGCGGCCCGGACGGCGCCGCACCGACGCCCAGGACCTGTTCCTGGCCGGGCGGACGGGCGTCGTCGAGGCCGTGCTGCACGACGTGGACGGCTCGGTGCACCTGGCCGTCACGGTGGAGGACGACCCGGGCGCGGACCTGTGGCGGGCGCAGGGGCGCTTCCGCTACTTCCAGCCCGACGAGGTCACCCCGCTGGAGGAGTCGTGAGCGGCCCGAAGGTGCTGGTGGCCGGGGTGGGGAACATCTTCCTCGGCGACGACGGCTTCGGGGTCGAGACCGTCCGGCGGCTCGCCGCCCACCCGGTGCCGGACGGCGTCGAGGTGGTCGACGTCGGCGTGCGCGGCGTGGACCTCGCCTACCGGCTGCTCGACGGCTACCGGACCGCCGTGCTGGTGGACGCCACCTGCCGCGGCGGGGTGCCCGGCACCGTCTACCTCATCGAGGCGGCCGCCGAGCCGCTGGAGGCGCCGCTGCTGGACGGGCACCGGATGGGGCCCGACGCCGTGCTCGGCCTGCTCGCCACGCTCGCCGCGGGCACCGGCGGCGAGCCGCCCGGACGGGTGCTGGTGGTCGGCTGCGAGCCGGCGTCGCTGGAAGAGGGCATCGGGCTGAGCGCCCCGGTCGCCGCCGCCGTGGAAGAGGCGGTCCAAGTGGTCCTGCGGGTCGTGGACGAGGCCGCGCAGCCGGAGAAGGAGACGACACCATGCTGAGGAAACTGTTCTGCGCCGCCCTGCTGGCCGGGATCGGCGCGCTGGTCTGGCAGAGCCTGCCGGACCTCAAGCGGTACCTGAGGATCTCGCGCATGTGACGCGCACGTGAGCTGCGCGCGGGGCGCGGATTGCTGCGAACGGTGCAGCCCCGGACGCGGTGGCGGCGCGGCTACGGGTCGGCGCCGCCACCGCGTCCTGTAATGGGGCGCGTTGCCGCCGGGCGTGGGAAGGGACCGATGCACGAGATGTCGATCGCCGCCGCCGTCGTCGAGCAGGTGGACGCGGCCGCGCGCGAACACGGCGCCCCCGGGGTGGCCCGGGTGCGGCTGCAGGTGGGCGAGCTGGCCGGCGTGGTGCCCGAGGCGCTCGACTTCTGCTTCGAACTCGCCTGCGCCGGAACGCTGGTGGCGGGCGCGGTACTGGACACCGAGGCCGTCGCGGCGCGGGCCCGCTGCACCCCCTGCGAGGTCGAGTGGGCCGTCGGCATGCCGCCGGACCTCGGCTGTCCGAGCTGCTCGGGCGGCGGCGTCGAGCTGCTGTGCGGGCGCGAGCTCCAGATCCTCGGCGTCGAGTGGGCCGAGCGCCCCGGCGTCCGGGCCGAACAGAAAGGCTGACGCCGATGTGCCAGACGGTCGACCTCCGCCAGGCGGTCCTCGCCCGCAACGACGACAGCGCCCGCGAGCTGCGCGCGGCGCTGAGCGCGCGCGGCACGGTCGTGGTGAACATGCTCTCCAGCCCGGGCAGCGGCAAGACCGCCCTGCTGGAAGCCGAGTTGGGGCTCGCGAAGGAGCGCGGCGTCGCCGTCGCCGCGCTCACCGCCGACCTCGCCACCGAGAACGACGCGCTGCGGCTGGCGCGTTCGGGCGCGCCGGTCAAGCAGGTGCTCACCGACGGGCTCTGCCACCTGGAGGCGCGGATGCTCGCCGGGCACCTCGACGGCTGGCTGCCGGCGGACTGCCGGCTGCTGTTCGTCGAGAACGTCGGCAACCTCGTCTGCCCCGCCTCCTACGACCTCGGCGAGTCGCTGCGGGTGGTGCTCGCCTCGGTGACCGAGGGCGAGGACAAGCCGCTCAAGTACCCGACCGCGTTCGGCCTCGCCAACCTCGTGCTGGTGACCAAGGCGGACCTCGCGGCGGCGGCGGAGTTCGACGAGGCCGCGTTCCTGGCGAACGTCCAGCGCGTCAACCCGGGTGTGGAGGTCGTGCACACCTCGGCCCGCACCGGGGACGGCGTCGGGGCGCTGCTGGACCGGGCACTGGGCGTGCTGGACGGGGCGGCGGTGCACCGGCCGGTGATGGCTTCGGGGCATTCGCACGGCGGGCACGTGCACGTGGTGCAGGAGACCCCGTGACCGCGCTCGACCGCGAGCGGCGGCGGGTCGCCGTCCGCGGGCTCGTGCAGGGCGTCGGCTTCCGGCCGTTCGTCTTCACGCTCGCCGGCGAGCTCGGGCTGGCCGGCAGCGTCACCAACACCGGCGAGGGCGTACTGGCCGAGGTCGAGGGCAGCCGCGAGGCCGTCGACGCCTTCTGTCGGCGGATCGCCAGCGACGCCCCACCGCTCGCCCAGGTGGCCTCCGTCGAGCACGCGGCGCTCGCCGCCACCGGCGCCACCGGCTTCACCATCGCCCCGTCCCGCGCCGACGGCCCCCGGGCCACCCTGATCCCGCCCGACGTCGCCGTGTGTGCCGACTGCCTGGCCGAACTCGCCGACCCCGCCGACCGCCGCCACCGCCACCCGTTCATCAGCTGCACCAACTGCGGCCCCCGGCACACCATCGTGACCGGCCTGCCGTACGACCGCGCCAACACCACCATGGCCGGCTTCCCCCTCTGTCCGGACTGCGCCCGCGAGTACGCCGACCCGGCCGACCGCCGCTTCCACGCGCAGCCCGTCGCCTGCCACGCCTGCGGGCCGTGGCTCGCACTCGCCGTGCCGGGACGGGCCGGGCGGACGGGCGAGGACGCGCTGGCGGAGGCCCGGCGGCTGCTGGCGGGCGGCGCGATCCTCGCCGTCAAGGGCATCGGCGGCTACCACCTCGCCTGCGACGCGCGGAACGCCGGAGCCGTCGCACTGCTGCGGCGGCGCAAGCGGCGCGGCGACAAGCCGTTCGCGCTGATGGCCCGTGACCTCGCCACCGTCGAGGGCCTGCTGCCCCTCCACCCCGTCGAGCGGGAGCTCCTCACCGGCCCGGTGCGGCCGATCGTCCTGCTGCGGGGCGCGGCGCCGGCCGGGCTCGAAGCGGTGGCCCCGGGCAGCCCCGACCTCGGCGTGATGCTCCCGTACACGCCGCTGCACCACCTGCTGCTCGCCGCGCCCGGGACCGACCTCCTGGTGATGACCAGCGCCAACCTCTCCGGCGAACCCATCGTCACCGACGACCGGCACGCGCTCGCCGCGCTCGCCCCGCTCGTCGACGGCTGGCTCACCCACGACCGCCCGATCCACGTGCCCTGCGAGGACTCCGTCGTGCGCGTGGTCGACGGCGAGCAACTGCCGCTGCGGCGCTCGCGCGGCTACGCGCCGCTCCCGCTCCCGCTGCCCGTGCCCGTCCGGCCGGCACTGGCCGTCGGCGGCGACCTCAAGAACACCTTCGCGCTCGCCCGCGACGGCTACGCCTGGCTCTCCGGCCACATCGGGGACATGGACGACCTCGCGACGCTGCGCGCCTTCGACCACGCGGTGGACCAGCTCGGCGTCGTCAGCGGCGTGCGGCCCGACCTGCTCGTCGCCGACCGCCACCCCGGCTACCGCTCGGTGCACCACGCCGAGCGGACCGCCGAGGGCCGGCCCGTCCGGCGGGTGCAGCACCACCACGCGCACGTGGCCGCGGTGATGGCCGAACACGGCCTGGACGGCCGCCGGCCGGTGCTCGGCGTCGCCTTCGACGGGACCGGGTACGGCGACGACGGCGCGATCTGGGGCGGCGAGGTGCTGCTCGCCGACTACGACGGCTACCGCCGCCTCGCCCACCTCGCGTACGTGCCGCTGCCGGGCGGGGACGCGGCGGTCGAGCGCCCGTACCGGACGGCGCTCGCGCACCTGCGCGCCGCCGGGCTGCCGTGGGCGGCGGGACTGCCGCCGGTCGAGGCCTGCCCGGAAGAGGAACTGCGGCTGCTGGAGCGGCAGTTGGACCGCGGACTGAACTGCGTGCCGACCTCCAGCATGGGCCGGCTCTTCGACGCGGTGTCCTCGCTCGCCGGCGTCTGCCACCGGGCCGGGTACGAGGCCCAGGCGGCCATCGAACTGGAGGCCGCGGCCGTCGGGCCTGGGGCGGACGGATTCGGGACGGTCGAGGGGTACGCCTTCGGGCTGTCGGAGCGGGCGGGCGGCTGGACCGCCGAAGCGGGGCCGGTGCTGGCAGCGGTGCTGGCGGACCTGGCCGCGGGCGCCCCGGCCGGGCTGATCGCCGCGCGCTTCCACGCCGGGGTGGCCTCGCTCGTCCGGCGGATCTGCGCGGCCGCCCGGGAGGAGTACGGGATTTCGACGGTGGCGCTGAGCGGTGGCGTCTTCGCCAACGCGCTGCTCTCCTCGGCCTGCGCGAGCGGCCTCGGGGAGGACGGCTTCACCGTGCTGCGGCACCGCCGGGTGCCGCCCAACGACGGAGGGCTGGCGCTCGGCCAGCTGATGGTGGCCGCCCGCTCGGCGGCCACCCGGGAGGAGTGAGGGCGCATGTGCCTGGCGGTGCCCGGCAGGGTGACGGAGATCGAGGAACGCGACGGGACCCGGATGGCGGTCATGGACTTCGGCGGAGTGGTCAAGGACGTGTGCCTTGAGTACCTGCCCGACCTGGCGGTGGGGGAGTACGCGATCGTCCACGTGGGCTTCGCGCTCCAGCGCCTGGACGAGGAGTCGGCCCGGCGGACCCTGGAGCTGTTCGAGGAACTCGGGCTGCTGCAGGAGGAGTTCGGCGACCCGTGGGAAGCGGCGCGGGCGGTGGAGGCAGTGGGGACGGACCGCGGGGCTGAGGAGGCCGGACGGTGAAGTACCTGGAGGAGTTCCGCAACCCCGAGCTCGCGGAGGGCCTGCTCGCCGACATCAGGGCGACGGTCACCCGGCCATGGGCGCTGATGGAGGTCTGCGGTGGCCAGACGCACAGCATCATCCGGCACGCCATCGACCAACTCCTGCCGGAGGAGGTCGAGTTGATCCACGGTCCGGGCTGCCCGGTGTGCGTCACCCCGCTGGAGGTGATCGACCGGGCGCTCGCGATCGCCGCCCGGCCCGAGGTGATCTTCTGCTCCTTCGGGGACATGCTGCGGGTGCCGGGGACGGACCGCGACCTGTTCCGCGTCCGCGGCGAGGGCGGCGACGTCCGGGTGGTGTACTCGCCGCTCGACGCGCTCAAGATCGCCCGGGAGAACCCGGACCGCGAGGTCGTCTTCTTCGGCATCGGCTTCGAGACCACCGCCCCGCCCAACGCCATGGCCGTCCACCTGGCAAGGAAGCAGGGCCTGCGCAACTTCAGCATGCTCGTCTCGCACGTCCGGGTGCCCCCGGCCATCGAGGCGATCATGGACTCGCCGGACTGCCGCGTCCAGGGCTTCCTCGCCGCCGGGCACGTGTGCAGCGTCATGGGCACCGACGAGTACCCGGCGCTCGCGGAGCGCCACCGGGTGCCGATCGTCGTCACCGGCTTCGAGCCCCTGGACATCCTGGAGGGCATCCGGCGCACCGTCCGCCAGCTGGAGCGCGGCGAACACGCCGTCGACAACGCCTACCCGCGAGCCGTCCGGCCCGAGGGCAACCCGGCGGCGCGCGCCATGCTGGAGGACGTCTTCGAGGTCGCCGACCGCGCCTGGCGCGGCATCGGCGTCATCCCGCTGAGCGGCTGGCGGCTGTCGCCGCGCTACCGCGACCACGACGCCGAGCACCGCTTCGACGTCGGCGGGATCACGACCTGCGAGCCCGCCGCGTGCCGCAGCGGCGAGGTGCTGCAGGGGCTGCTGAAGCCCCACCAGTGCGAGGCCTTCGGCACCGTCTGCACCCCGCGCACCCCGCTCGGCGCCACCATGGTCTCCAGCGAGGGCGCCTGTGCGGCGTACTACCTCTACCGGCGGCTGAGCGTGCCGGTCGTGCCCCTTTCCGCTCAGGAGGCGAGTCGCGTTGGCTGACGTCGAACTGCTCACGGACACCGGCGCGTTGGACTTCTCCGGCTGGAGCTGTCCGCTGCCGCTGCGCGATCACCCGAGGGTCGTCATGGGGCACGGGGGCGGCGGGGCGATGTCCGCGGAGCTCGTGGCGAACATCTTCGCGCCCGCGTTCGGCGGCCAGGCGCTGGAGGGACTCGGCGACTCCGCCGTCCTCCACCTCGGCGGCGCCCGGCTCGCCTTCTCGACGGACTCCTACGTCGTGCGGCCGCTGTTCTTCCCCGGCGGCTGCATCGGCGACCTCGCCGTCAACGGGACCGTCAACGACCTCGCCATGAGCGGCGCCCGCGCCGCCTACCTCTCCTGCGGCTTCATCCTGGAAGAGGGGGTGGAGATGGCCGTCGTCGACCGCGTGGCCCGCGCCCTCGGCGCGGCCGCCCGCGCTGCCGGGGTCGAGGTCGCCACCGGGGACACCAAGGTGGTCGAGGCCGGGCACGGCGACGGCATCTACCTCAACACCGCCGGCATCGGTCTCGTCCCGGCCGGCGTCGACATCCGGCCGCAGCGGGCCGAACCGGGTGACGTGGTCATCCTCAGCGGGCCGATCGGGCTGCACGGCGTGGCGATCATGAGCGTGCGGGAGGGCCTGGAGTTCGGCGTCGAGGTGCGCAGCGACAGCGCGGCGCTCGGCGGGCTCGTCGAGGCCATGCTCAGGGTGACGCGTGACGTCCACGTCCTGCGCGACCCCACCCGGGGCGGCCTGGCGGCCTCGCTCAACGAGATCGCCGCGGCGGCCGGGGTCGGCGTGGTGATCACCGAGCGGGCCGTCCCCGTGCCGGAGGCGGTGGCCAACGCGTGCTCCGTCCTGGGCCTGGACCCGATGTACATCGCCAACGAGGGCAAGCTCGTCGCCTTCGTGCCGCGCGACGAGGCGGACGCGGTCCTCGCCGCCATGCGGGCCCACCCGCTCGGCGCGGAGTCCGTGGTGATCGGCGAGTGCGTCGAGGACCACCCCGGGATGGTCGTCGCCCGGACCGGCTTCGGCGGGACGCGGGTCGTCGACCTGCCGATGGGGGAGCAGCTGCCGCGGATCTGCTGATTCCGCTTCGGTAGCCTTCCGGGTGTGACTTCCGTCGATGAGCCCGTTCACGTGGTGGCGTACGACCCGGCCTGGGTGGAGCTGGGGAGTGCGCTGGTCGCGCGCGTGCGGGGCGCGCTGCGCGGCCTGACCGTCTGCGAGGTCGAGCACATCGGCTCCACGGCGGTGCCCGGCCTGGACGCCAAACCGGTGATCGACGTCCAGGTCGGGTGCGTGGCGGGCGAGTTCGGCGTCGCCGTGGCGCGCGTGCGGGCGCTCGGGTTCGAGCACCTGGGCGAGGCCGGCGTCCCGGGCCGCGCGTACCTGCGGCGGCGCACCGGCCAGGCGGCGAACGTCCACGTCATGGCGCTGGACGGGCCGTTGTGGGCCGCCAACCTCGCGTTCCGCGACCACCTGCGGGCACACCCGGAGGCGGCCGCACGGTACGCGCGCGTGAAGCGCGAGGCGGCGCTGGCGGCGGGCAGCCTGCTGGCCTACTCGGAGCTGAAGGCGGCGACGGTGGCCGACATCATGCGCGCGGCGCGGTAGGTCCTGCGCCGGACTGCGCCCTGCGGGTGCGGTGGTGGTGGACGAGGACACCGATCGTCGCGGTGACGACGGCGACGGCGACGAGGACCGTGTCGAAGAAGGCGGCCATGACCAGGTCGAAGCGCCCGCCTGCGGCCTGGCCGGAGAATTCGGGGGAGACCAGGCCGCCCGGGTCCTCGGTGACGGCCACGCGCTCGCCGGCCGTGTCGGCGGCACCGCAGTCGACGGCGTGGGTGCGGGCCGGGGCGTCGTCGTAGCGGACGTCGCAGTCGTAGGTCGTGGTCTTGCCGTGGATGACGCGGATGTCGGCGACCGTGCCCGGGTGTTCGGTGCCGCGGATCGTCAGCACGGTGGCCTGCGCGGTGTTCATGCTGAGCAGCGGCACGGCGATGAGCGGGGCGAGGAGCAGGCCGAGGGAGACCTTCCGCAGGGCCTTGGACGGGCAGAGGCCCCAGAGCGCGACGACCAGGCCGGTCATCCCGGTGAGGACCAGCGCCAGCGAGGGCACCAGCATCCAGAGCCCGAACGCGCCGAGGGCCCCGCCGAGCGGCAGCAGGACGGCGGCGGCCGGTATCCACAGCGCCGTCAGCAGGGGGCGCCTGGGCCAGGGGACGTCGTTCCCGTGGCCTCCGCGGCCTCGGCGCCGCTGCCCGCTGGCGGGCCGGGGACTCTCGCTGTGTGTCACGGTCGGACATCCTGCCAGGCCAGGCAGGGGGTGTGCCGGGTGGGGCGTGCGCTGACGCGTTGTTGATCGATTGTCTACGCACGCTTGGTGTCCTGTCTCCCGCCCCGCGATCGCAGCCGCGCGCGGGCCGCCCCGAGGCAGGAGAGTCCCGTGTCGCACATCGCCCTTTCCACCGTCCGCCGCCGTTCCCGCCTGGCGGCGGTGGCGCTCGCCGTGTCCGCGATATCGGCGTCCGGCCTCACCGTGCTCGCCGCGGCGCCCGCGAGCGCCGCCACGTCGGACGTGGTCGAACAGACGGTCACGATCCAGGACCACCAGAACGGCTACGCCCTGGCGACCATCGACGGCGAGGGCTCGCGGATCGTCGCCCGCAACTACCGGGACGCCTCGACCTCGTTCTGGATCTCCAACAAGCCGGGCGGGCGGGTCGACTTCGTCCGCAACGTCAACGGCACCGAGCGCGTCGTCGAGATGGACACCAGGGACAGCCGCACCACCCAGTTCATCCACTGGTGGGCGGGTGCCAACCAGCAGTGGACCCTGGAGAACGCCGCCGAGGGCGGCACCTACATCCACAACGCGCTCGACAGCCGCTGCCTGACCTTCAACGGCCTCGACCGGGAGGCCACGGTGGAGAACTGCAACGGCACGGCGTCCCAGCGCTTCGACCTCGTCGGCAGCGGCGGCCAGAACAACGGCACGTCCGTCGAGCAGCGCTTCCTCCAGCGGGTCAACGACCTGCGCGCGCAGTACGGACGGCCGGCGCTCCGCTACAACGAGACCCTCGCCCAGGCCGCCCGGTGCAACGCCGACCAGATGAACCAGCGTCGTGTCTCGGGGCACTTCTGCGACTCGCCGGGCATCCTGAGGGGCCTCGGCTACAACTTCCGGAGCTGGGGCGAGATCGCGTTCTACGGCCCCACGGACATCGACGCGGCCGTCGACGGGTGGATCAACTCGTCCGGCCACCGCGACATCATGCTCGACCCCAACCACACCGAGGTCGGGCTGGCCCGGACGGGCAACGCCTCGTGGAACGCGGAGTTCGGCTCCCGCTGAGCCGGGAGCCGTCGGACCGGCGGCAGCGACGAAGCCCGGTCGCCCCCTCTCGGGTGGGGCGACCGGGCTTCGTCCGGTCCGGTCCGGGTGGTGCTCCGGGCTCAGGACTCCTTGATGACGAGGGTCTTCGCCGCCTTGTCGTGGAAGCACTGCTGCAGCGGCTTGTCCCAGAGGTGGGAGAGCACGTTCACCAGGTAGAACAGCGAGCCGATGCAGTAGACGGCCTGGGGCAGGCCGTAGACGGCGCTGCGGATCCACAGGTCGTTGTCGACCGGGCGGCCGCCGTGCTCGACCGAGACGACCCGCAGCTTCATGACCTTCTTGCCGACGGTCTGCTGGTCCTGGGTCATCATCATCAGGGCCTCGTAGCCGAAGACGACGATGCCGCTGACGATGCTGGACATGATCGCGCCGATCGCCGCCGCGACGGCGAACTGGACGATGAGCAACGGGATCAGCAGGACGAGGGCGTCGATCAGGCGGGCCAGGAAGCGGTCGCCGGGGTTGGCCAGGACGCGGGTGCCGGGCGCCGTCGGGCCGTACGGGTTGGGCGCGCCGAGCCACGGCGGGAGCTGGGGGCCGCTCGTCGGGTAGCCGCCGCCCTGCGGGTAGCCGCCCTGGGGCGGCGGCGGGTAGCCGTAGCCGGGCGGCGGGGTGCCGGGGCCGCCGGGCTGGGGGTCGTACGGGCCCTGCGGGACGCCGTAACCGGGCTGCTGCGGGGGCTGCTGGCCGTAGGGGTTCTGGGGGTTCGGCTCTGACGGGTAGCCGTAGCCAGGGGTTTCGTTGGTCATCGTCCCGCTCGTCTCGTTGTGGCTTAGGACTGAAGGTGTAGCGGCTCGACCGAACCTTTAGGAAGAGTTTGGGATCAACTGTTACGTGAACAAAGATGATTCGCGACTATTCGACGATGGGTCCGGTCGGTCGGTCCGGACCGGGGCCCGGCGCCGGCCGCGGGGTCCTCAGCCCTGCGGCGATTGCGATGCCCCGAGGAGCGCCTCGGCCGCCTCGGTGCGGGCGTAGAGGACGTGGCGGCCGGTGCGGTGGGCGGTCAGGAGGCCGGCGGTGCGGAGGGTGGTGAGGTGCTGGGAGACGCCGCCCGGGGTCATGCCGGTGCGGTGGGCGAGTTCGGCGGTGGTGGCGGGTTCGTCGAGTTCGGTGAGCAGGAGGGCCCGGCCGCGGCCGAGGACGGCGGCGAGTGCCCGGGAGGGCTCGTGGCGGCGGCGTTCCCAGAGGGTCGCGATCCCGCGCGGCGGGTAGCGCAGGGTGGGCTGCCAGGCGGGGGCGCTGATCGAGAAGACCTGCGGCCACACGAAGACGGACGGCACGAGGAGCAGGCCGCGGCCGCCGAGGCGGTGGCCGCCGCGGGTGTGGTGGTGGCCGATGGAGAGCGTGTCGGAGTCCCAGCTGACCTGTGGGGCGAGGTCGTTGAGGAACTGCTGGGCGCCGCCTCGGGCGAGGAGGCGGGCGCGGTGGATGATGTCGCTCTCCACCAGGGCGCGGATCCTCGGCCAGTGCGGTGCGACGGCGAGGTCCCAGAACGCCTCGATGGTGACCGCGAGTCGGGCGAGCCGAGTGACCGGGTCATCGCGCAGGGCGTCGATGCGTGGCGACTGCGGTGCCCGGGGGGAGCGGAGGGCGGTCCGGACGTCCTCGGGCGGGGTCGCGCGCAGGGCGTCGAGTTCCAGGTGGAGGTCCGCCACGGGCGTGGTGGGCGGCGGGGCGAGGAACAGGGGGATCGTCCGGGGTGGTGGCGGCACGAGATCCGCCAGGAGGCCCCAGTCCAGCCCGGCGCCGGTCAGCCGGGCGCGGGCCGCCTCGGCCCACGGGCGGTGGAGCGGGTCGGGCGCGGGCAGGGTGAGGACCCGTGCGGCGGCCACCGCCTCCCAGAGCGGGGAGAGGGCGAAGCGGGTGAGGGCCAGGTCCCTGGTGGTGAATTCGAGTTCGAGCATGCGGTGGTCTTCCGTGGGGCGGGCGGTCCGCCGCTGGTCTCTCCTCTCTGTGACGTGCCGATGATCTCACCGGGGGCGCGTCACTGTTCCGGGCAGGATCCGGCGGGGCGGGGCGGGGCGAGGCGGGCCGGCCACGGCTGGTGAGGATTCAGCTCCTGCTGAATCCGTGGCCCGTCCCGGGTGTCACCCGCCAGGGTCTACCGCCATGACCACCGTGATCACGAGGGCGCCGCACCCCGTCGGCGCCGACTACCGCCTGCTCCTCGCCGCCAACGCCGTCAGCCGCACCGGCACCGCCGTCGGCTCGCTCGCCCTGCCGCTGGCCGCGGTCCTCGCGCTGCACAGCCCGCCGTGGCAGGTCGGGCTGCTGGCCGCCATGAGCACCGTCGCGTTCCTGCTGCTCGGGCTGCCGGCCGGGGCCTGGGTCGACCGGCTGCGCAAGCGGCCCGTCATGATCGCCGCCGACCTCGCCCGCGCCGGCCTGCTCGCGTCCGTTCCCGCCGCCTGGGCCCTGGGCCGGCTGACCTTCCCCCACCTGTGCGTGGTCGCCCTGCTCACCGGGACGGCCACCCTCTTCTCCGACGTCGCCGCGCTCAGCCACCTGCCCGCGCTCGTCGGGCGCGGACACCTCACGCGGGCCAATTCCCACCTGGTCACCATCGACGCCGTCACCATGACCGCGGGCCGCAGCGTCGGCGGCTTCCTCGTCGGGCTGCTCACAGCGCCCGTGGCCGTCCTCGTCGATGCCGTCAGCTACCTCGCGTCCGCGCTGCTCCTGCGTCGCATACGGCGGCCGGAGCCGGCGCCCGTCGCGGCCGGGAGCGGCGGCCGGCTGGTGGCGGAGATCCGGGAGGGGCTGCGGTTCGTCCTCGGCGATCCGCTGCTGCGCCCGATCGCCCTGGCCGGCGCCTGCACCAACCTGTCGATCCAGGTGTTCCAGACGCTGCTGCCCGTCCTGTTCGTCCGTACGCTCCACCTGCCGGACGCGGTGACCGGCCTGTTCCTCGCCGCCGGAGGCGTGGGCGTTTTCAGCGGCTCGCTCCTCGCCCGTCCGCTCGCCCGCCGGGTCGGCGCGGGGCGCGTCCTGTGGCTGATGGGCCTGGCGATCGCGCCGCTCGGCGTCGTCGTCGCGCTCGCCGATCGCGGCCCGGCGCTGTGGTGTGCGGCGGGGGCGTGGCTGCTGACGACGGTCAAGGTCGGGGTCGACAACGTCATCAAGGTGAGCTTCCGCCAGCACGCCACCCCCGACCACCTGTTGGGCCGCATGAACGCCACGATGCGCGTGCTGCTCACCGGTGCCCTCACCGTGGGCGCGGCGTTCGCGGGGACGTTCGCCTCGCTGACGTCGGTGCGGACGGCGCTGTGGGCGGGGGCGGTGGGGCTGATGGTGGTGTGGGTGCCGATCTACTGCTCCCCGCTGCGCACGGCCCGCGACCTGCCGGGGGTGTGACGCGCAGGCGCGGGCCGGGCGCGGGTCGGGCGCGGGGGTGGGCCGGCCGCTGGCGGGCGTCCGTCAGCAGGGGCCGGTGCCCGGGCCGCCGAGGTGGAAGGACGTCGGGGTGACGCGGCCCGAATCGTAGAGGGCAGGGCTGGTGGAGGTGACGGTCAGGCGGGCGTCGTCGGCCGAGCCGAAGAGCTGGAAGTCGCGGATCCAGCCGGAACCCGGTGCGCTGCCGAAGCGGCCGTCGCCCATGGACTCGCACGTGCTGCCGGTGCCGTGGGCGACCTCGCCGAACGCGCTGATGACCTGGGTGCGGGTGTAGGTGCCGTTCCAGAGCGAGCCGGGGAAGTAGCCGACGGCGTGCTGGTCGTAGAAGATCCACCAGTCGCCGGCGAGGTTCCGGATCCCGTAGCGGGCGGCGTCGCCGGGCTGGAGCGCCATGCCGGCCGTGTAGACCGGGGAGACCTGGACGAAGCCGCACGCGTTGTAGCAGCTCTCCTTGCCGTCCACCCAGTGGTAGACGAACAGGTGCGGCAGGAGGTCGCCGTTGAGGCCGAGGTCGACCGTCCAGCCGACCTCGACGGTGGACTTGCGGTCGGTGGACTGGACGGCCAGCTCCTGGAGCGAATGCGCGTCGGTGTCACCGGACTTGAGGGTGGGCGAGGACTGCAGCATCCGGATGCTCGCGCCGGTGGCGTCGGTCTGCTGGCGGCCCGACACGTAGTCGTAGCAGGCGCCGAACCAGCAGATGGGGCCGGTGCCGTCGGCGAGGGGCGCGGCGGACGGCACGACGGGGGCTAACGCGGTGGCCGCGGGGGTTGCGGTGGTCGAAGCGGTCGCGGGGGCGGCGGTGAGGATGCCGAGTGCGGCCGCGAGGGCGGCGGCGGTACGCCGAATACGCATGTGGGGGTCCATTCAGCGGGGGTGGTGGCCGTGAGTGAAGTCCGGCCGGGGGAAGGGGAGTTAAATCCTGACTTAAGCTCGCTTACGTGTGGGGTTAAGCTAGCGGCGGCCGCACCGGCACGCAATAGCCTGTGCGCGTCGACGAGGTGACGACGTGACGGCGCGTGGCGGCGGCGTGGTGGCGACGGGAAGGCGGGGGCGCGATGACGAGCAACGACGGGGACGACCGACTGCTGATCGGGCGGCGGATCCAGCAGCTGCGGGCCGAACGCGGACTCACCCAGCGCGCGTTGGCCGAACCCGCCTACACGGCGGCGTACGTGTCGACGCTGGAGTCCGGCAAGGCCCGGCCCTCCGACACCGCGCTGCGCTACCTCGCCGGACGCCTCGGCGTCAGCGCCGAGCAGCTCGCCACCGGACGGCCCGCCCACCTCGCCACCGACCTCCGGTCCCGGCTCGCCGACGCCCGGCAAGCCCTGTGCACCGGCGAACCGGCGGACGTGGCAGCGCAGTTCACCGCGCTGGCCGCCGAAGCCGACCGCTACGGCCTCGCCGACGAACGCGCCGCAGCCCTGGTGGGGTCGGGTGACTGCGCCCTGGAAGCGGGCGAACTCGACCAGGCCATAGGGCACTTCAGAGCCGCCGAGGACCTGCTCCGCGACGCCCCGCTCCCGCAGCGCATACCGGCCCTGCGCGGACGGGCCGTCGCCCACCTCCTCGCCGGCGACCTGCGCTACTCCTGCTACCTCCTGGAGAGCGCGATCGACCAGCTCAACGCCGCCGGCCTGCCCGACCCGCAGGCCCTGCTGCTCCTCTACTCCGCGATCACCGCCCCCTACCTGGACCTCGGCGCCCACCATCTCGCCGCCCAGGCCGCCGAACTCGCCCTCGCCCTGGCCCCGCAGGTCGACGACCCCGCCGCCGTGGCCCGGCTGCACCGCTCGGTGGCCCGCACCCTCCTCGCCGAGGGCCGCGCCGCCGAGGCCGACGCCTCCCTCGCCCGCGCCCAGGAGCTCTACCAGCAGCTCCGCATCCGCACCGAACTCGCCCACTGCCACTGGATGCGCGGCTACCTGCGCGCGCAGGACGGCGATCTTCCCGCCGCCGAGCGCGAACTCCGCACCGCCCGCCGCATACTGACCGAGCGCCGCGCGGTGCTGTACGTCCAGCAGATCGACGTGGAACTCGCCGACGTGCTGCGGCGGTCGGGCCGCGGCACGGAGGCGGCCGCGCTGCTCGCCGACCTGCTCGGGTCCCTGCACCCGAGCCGCGGAGCGGTCCACGCGGGGGCGGCCCACCGGCTGTTGGGCCTGATCGCGGAGGACCGGGGCGAGGACTCCGACGCCGAGGACCACTACCGGAGCGCCCTCGCCCTCCTCGAACACGCCGGAGCCACGGCCGACTCGGCGGACCTGTGTCGCCTCCTCGGCGATCTCCTGCGCCGCACCGGCCGCCCGGAGGAGGCGCTGGACGCCTACCGCGCCGGGCTCGCCCACCGCGCCACCCCGGGCACCACCACGCTGGGCCCTGCACCTGCGCTCCCGCCGCTGTAGCGCGGATCAGGACGGCGGGGCGGCCCGGTCCGACCCGCCGCGCAGGACGCAGAATTCGTTGCCCTCGGGGTCGGCGAGGACGGCCCGGCCGGAGCCGTCGGGGTGCAGCGGACGGTCGGTCACCGCGCTCCGGAAGCGGGCCGACCCGTAGGCGTCCGCGTAGTCGACCGCCACGTTCTGCAGGGCCGAAACCACGGTCCCGAGCCTCCTGGTGGCCGTGCCCCTCAGTGGATGTGGTCCTGCCAGTCGGCGGGGACGCGCTCCTGGGGCCCGGGCACCGTCTGCGTGCGCGGGTGGTGGTGCGGCGCGGCCAGCTCCGGGCCCTGCTCGAAGTAGTCGTTGCTGCGGTAGTCCCAGAACCAGTCCTCGTCCGGCTCGAAGGTCTGGATGAACGGGTGCCCGGTCTCGGCGAAGTGCCGCGTGGCGTGCTGCGCCGGAGACGTGTCGCAGCAGCCGACGTGCCCGCACTGGGCGCAGCGCCGCAGGTGCACCCACCAGCCCTGCACCGCCTCGCACTCGACGCAGCCCGTCCCGCTGGGCGGCACCGCCGGATCGACACCCTCGACGGCCTGTGACATGAGCGTCCCTCCAGAGTGCGGTGCGGTCTGAGCGCGGTGCTGTCCGAGCGCGGTGCGGTCGCCCGCATCCTGCCACGCGCGGGGGCCGGCGCGCGGGGCGGCACGCCAATCGGCGCGGTCCGGTGCTGCGCGGGCCTTGACCCCGAGTGAGTTAAGGAACTTTACTTTCTCCGCCGGTCGACCTCTCGCCCCCAGGAGGTGCCTGTTGGCCACCACCGATTCCGTTCCTCAACTGTCCAGACGGGTGGGCCTGTTCCAGGCCACCGCCATCAACATGAGCCAGATGTGCGGCATCGGGCCGTTCGTCACCATTCCCCTCATGGTCGCCGCCTTCGGTGGGCCGCAGGCCGTCATCGGGTGGGTCGCCGGGGCCGTCCTGGCGCTCGCGGACGGGCTTGTCTGGGCCGAGCTCGGGGCCTCGCTGCCGGGGTCGGGCGGGACGTACGTGTACCTGCGGGAGGCGTTCCAGTACCGGACCGGGCGGTTGATGCCGTTCCTCTTCGTGTGGACGGCCATGCTGTTCATCCCGCTGATCATGTCGACCGGGGTGCAGGGGCTGGTCCAGTACCTGGGCTACCTGTGGCCGGACATCACGGGCGGTCAGGGCGATCTCGTGGGGGTCGGCGTCGTCGTGCTCGTCGTCCTGCTGCTGTGGCGGCGGGTCGAGAACGTCGGGAGGGTCACCGTCGCCATGTGGGCGGTGATGATCCTCGCCGTCACCGCCGTCGTCCTCGCAGCCTTCACCCACTTCCACCCCTCGCTCGCGTTCACCTGGCCCGCGCACGCGGTGCGACTGACCAGCGGCAGCTTCTGGCTCGGCTTCGCGTCCGGGCTCACGATCGGGATCTACGACTACCTCGGGTACAACACCGCCGCCTACATGGGGGCGGAGATCAAGGACCCGGGCCGGGTGATGCCGCGGGCGATCATCCGCTCCGTCGTCGCGATCATGGGGATCTACCTGCTCCTCCAGATCGGGGTGCTCGGCGTCGTGCCGTGGCAGGACATGCTCGACCCCGCGAACACGGCGTCCCAGTCGGTGGCTTCGGCCGTGCTGGAACGGACGCTCGGCAAGCGCGCGGCGGACGTCGTCACCGTGCTCGTCCTCGTCACCGCGTTCGCCTCCGTCTTCACCGGTCTGCTCGGCGGGTCCCGCGTCCCCTACGACGCCGCGCGGGACGGGCTCTTCTTCCGCTCCTTCGCGCGGCTGCACTCCAAGCACCGGTTCCCGGTGGCCGGCCTGGTGGCGATGGGCGTCATCACCGCCGGGGCCTTCCTCGCCGCGCGGCACGCGGGCGACTCCGCGGCGCACCCGCCGCTGACGGTCCTGATCACGCTGCTCACCACCGTGATGGTGATCATCCAGGCGCTCGCGCAGATCGCGGCCGTGACCGTGCTGCGGCGGCGCCAGCCGGACCTCGCCCGCCCGTACCGGATGCTGCTCTACCCGCTGCCGGGCATCGTGGCCGCCGTCGGCTGGCTGGTCGTCTACGGGTACGCGGACGAGGCCAACCCGGGGCTGCACCCCATCGAGTGGTCGGTCGGGTGGGTCGGTCTCGGCCTCGTCGCGTACCTCGGGTGGTCGCGGGTCGAGGGCGTCTGGCCGTTCGGGCCGAAGGAGATCGAGGAGCGGTACCTGGACGAGCAGCAGGTGCGGGCCGCTTAGGGGGTGTCAGCCCTGTGGCGCGCGGGTGTTCTGGAAGGCGGCGATCCGCCGGGTGTCCCCGTCGTCGTCCTCTTCGCGGCCCCTGTTCCGCCGTCCCGTTCGCGCCAGAGTGCGACATGCACTAACTCGTGGCAAGGCCTCCGACGCCGGCCGGTGTGAAGGTCGGGACGAGGGCCGGGTCGTTGAAGGCGGTGATGCGGGCGACGCGCGCGCCGACCAGGGTCAGCACCTGGACGCCGTACGGTTCGTAGCGGCCGGCGCCGGCGTGGCGGTGGACGACGAAGGCGGGCTGGCCGTTGGCCGTCGTCGGGGTCATCCGCCACAGCGACGGGCGCAGGATGCGGGCGGACAGGAAGCCGAGGACGGCCTCGCGGCCGGTGAACCAGGTCGGCGTCGGGGGCATCTCCATCTCGACGTCGACGCGCAGGAGGTCGACGAGGGCGTCGGGGTCGGCGCGGGTGAAGGCGTCGACGTAGTCGTCGAGGAGGCCGCGGCGCACGCGTTCGTCCGGCTCGGCCAGGTCGTCCGCGACCGGGCCCACCTCGGCCAGGCGGCCCCGGGCGCGGCGCAGCGCGCTGTCGACGGCGGCGGTGGTCGTGTCGAGCATCGCGGCGACCTCGGCGGTGCGGAAGCCGAGGACGTCGCGCAGGGTGAGCACGGCGCGCTGGCGGGCGGAGAGGTACTGGAGGGCGGCGATGAAGGCGAGGCGCACGCCCGTCCGGGCGGCGACGGTCACCGCCGGGTCGCCGGCGCCGAACAGCGCGTCCGGCGCCGGCTGGAGCCACGGGACGGACGGTTCGCGGGGTGCCACGGCCACCCGGTGGTCGTCCGCGGGGGCGCCGAGCCCGGACGGCAGGGGGCGGCGGGAGCGCGTCTCCAGGGCGGTGAGGCAGGCCATGGTGGCGATCTTGTAGAGCCACCGGCGCACCGAGGAACGGCCCTCGAAGCCGTCGAACGCCCGCCACGCCCGCAGGTAGGTGTCCTGGACCAGGTCCTCGGCGTCGTGGACCGACCCGAGGATCCGGTAGCAGTGGGCGAGGAGCTCCGGCCGGAACGGTTCGGCCAGGGCGGTGAACTCGGCGTTCGACGGCATCGCGGGGGGGTCCTTCCGGAACGGCTTTCGGGTGCGGTCTCAGGCGAGCGGGACGAGCCCGGTGCCCTCGACCCGGTACTCGGCAGCGGCGTCGGGGTCGTCGGCGACCTCGGTCACCGCCTTCCCGATCAGCTCCAGCGTGACGATCGGCCCGCGCCCTGCGAGGAAAGTCTCCCGGTCGAGGCCCGCCTGCGCGGCGTATCCGGTGACCCCGGCGTCGCCGACCCCGCCGACCGGGGTCATGTTCGGCAGCAGCGCGACGAACCGGATGCCGAGCCCGGCCCGCTCGGACTCCCCGGCGGCGTAGGAGCGGATGTAGCGGACGGCGGCCTTGGCGCTCGCGTACCCGCCGCTGAGCGGGGAGCCGAAGAGCGCGGCGCCGCTGGACATGGAGACGACGACGCTGCCCGGGGCCAGCGGCTCGCGCAGGGCGGCGCCGGTCCAGGTGAAGACGTGCCGGGTGTCGACCTCCCAGGCGCGGCCGAAGCTCTCCCACGTCTGCTCCTGGACGGGTGCCATGGGCGGCACGGTCCCGGCGTTGAGGACGAGCAGGCCGGGGCGGTGGGTGCGGATCACCTCGGCGGCGAGCGCCTCGTCGGTGGCGTCGCCGGTGAGGGGCGTGAAGCGCTCGCCGAGCTCCTCGCGGACGGCGAGCAGGTCGGCCCCGGTGCGGGCGATGCCGATGACGTGCGTGCCGCGGGCGACGAGCGCCCCGGCGATCGCGCGGCCGAAGCCGCGGCCGGCACCGGTGACGACGGCGGTGGGGATGGTGGTGGGGACGGCGCTGGGGATGGTGTCGGACATCGGGGGCTCCCGGGGAGGGCTGGTGGGACACGGTCGCCAATCAAGACCGGCGGGACCCCGGAAAACCGTCGCGCGTCCGGAAGATTTCTGGCGGACTACACGGCTTGGGGGAAGCGGAACAGTCCGTCCGGGTCGTAGGCGTCCTTCACCTGGCGCAGGCGGGCGAGGTTGCTGCCGTAGTAGGCCTGGGCCCAGTCGGCGAGGGTAGGGTCGGGGTAGTTCTGGTAGGCCTCGCCGCTCGCGTACGGGCGCATGGTCGTCCAGACGTCCTTCAGCCAGGCCTGGGACTGGTCCACGGCGGGTCCCGAACCGGCGCCGGGCGCGGGGTAGTTGGTGATGTACTGGGCCCCGAACAGGGCGTTCCGGTGGACGAAGGCGGTGTCGCCGGGGGCCACCCGGTTCACGGCGCCGCCGAGGGCGTCGAAGGAGACGGAGGCGCTCCCGCCCTGGGGCACGCTCTGCGGGTACCGGTCGACGGCGGCCACGAGCGCCGCGATCCCGGTCGGGTCGATCGGCCGGGTGTAGAAGTCGGACCGGGCCGCGTACGAGCCCCGGGTCAGCCTGCCGTCGGGGTTCTGGCCGGGGAGGCTGCCGGGCAGGTGGGCGGCGGCCTCCGACCAGCCGGCCACGCCGCCCATCTCCTTCATGGTGTCCAGGAACGGCGCCGTGTGGAGTGAGGCGGTGGCCGGGGCGACGGTCAGCCGGTCGATCAGGCCGGCGAGCTCGGACTTCGGGCCGAGGTAGTTGACGGTGCTGGTGAGGCGCTGACGGCCGTCCGGCCAGGTGTCGAGGTGGAGGTTGGCCCAGAGCGGGTCCGGCGCGCTCGCCACCCATGTCTGCCAGGCCGCCACGGCCGGCGCCGCGGACGACCAGGGCCAGGAGAGGAACGCGTACGCGCAGGTCGGCGCCGGGTGGGTGCGGAAGGTGAAGGACGTGACCACGCCGAAGTTGCCGCCGCCACCGCCGCGCAGCGCCCAGAAGAGGTCGGGGTCCGTCGAAGCGTCCACCTGGCGGACCCGCCCGTCGGCCGTCACGATCTGGGCGCCGGTGAGGCTGTCGCAGGTCAGACCGTACGCGCGGCACGTGACGCCGATGCCGCCGCCGAGCGTCAGCCCGGCGACGCCCACGCTCGGGCAGGAGCCCGCCGGGACCGTCACGCCGTCGGCCGCCAGGCCCGCGTACACGTCGATCAGCCGGGCGCCGGCGCCGACCGTCGCCGTGCCGCCGGAACCGGAGACCGCCGCCATCGACCCGACGTCCAGCACCATCCCGCTGCCCGACGACCAGCCCGTGTAGCTGTGCCCGCCGCTGCGCGCCGCGACCGGGAGGGCGTACCGGCGGGCGAAGGCGAGGCAGGTGGCGACGTCCTGGGGGGTGGCGGCGTAGACGATCCCGGCGGGGCGCAGGCCGTCGAACTGCGGCTGGTAGAGGTGGCTCGCGTCGTCATAGCGGCCGTCCTGCGGGCCGATGACGGTCCCACTGAGGTCCTTCGCCAGCGCGGCCCAGTCGGGCGGGCCGACGGGGGTGGGGGTCGGCGACGGCGTGGGGCTGTTCGCGGAGGTCGACGGGTCCGGCGACGGCTCCGGCTTCGGCCCGCCGCACGCGGCGAGCGCCGCCGCCGCGAGGGGCGCGGCGGCGAGCCGCAGGACCTGCCTCCGGCCGGGCCGCTGCGGGGGGTGCGCTGCCGGACGGTCGTGGCTCATGCCCACTCCTCGGGTGTAGGCCACCCACGGCACCGGGTAGTCGGTCGCCGTACCGTGGGCGGGTTGTCAACGCGAAGACTCTGACGGCTGCTCCAGCGGCGCCGCAACAGCGGCCGCGACGGCGGTCGCGACGTCGACCGGGTCACCGACCGGCGCGGTCGGGTAGGCGGACGTCGAGCGCGCCCACGCGTCGTCCAGGGCGAAGAAGTCGACGGGCGCCGGGCGGGTGTGCTGCGTCAACGCGACCTCCAGCGAGGCGAAGAACGCCGCCCAGCGCTTGGCGTAGAGGTCCGCGACCAGGCCGGACCACTCGCGCGCGGCGTACTCGTGCAGGCCGCCGTCCTCGGCCTCGGCCCGGGTGCCGCCCCACGTGGTGAGGATCGAGCGCGCGTCGTACTGGAGTTGGTCGCGTTCGGCGTCGGTGGCTCCCCAGGACGGCACCTGGGCGAGCCACGTGCCCACCATGAAGCGGGCGTCGGTGGCCGCCAGCCGGTCGAGGTCGTCCCCGGCGGCCGTCCAGCGGCTCACCAGCGACCGGAACGCGGCGAGGTCCCCCGCGCCGTAGGCCCCGGCGATCTCCGGGAGCAGCCGGCGGCTCTCGTCCGCGAGCGCCTGCCGGGCGACGTTGACGAGGTCGTACCGGTAGGCGTCGGTGGCGCGCAGCTCCGGCGCCACCGCCAGGAGCTCGGCGAGGGCGCCGCGCACGGTCGCGGGGTCGTAGCGCAGCGCCTTCGGCGACCAGGACGCCGAGGTCGAGGCGGTCAGCGACGGCCGGGCCGTGAACAGCCCGTCCTGCGGCTCGCTCCACCCGTCGGACGGCATGCCGTACGGGCCCTCGCGCAGCTGCGCCCAGGCCGCCGCCGCGTGGGCGTCCGGGCGGCCGTAGCGGGCCGTCGCGTACGCCGTGAACCAGGCCGCCCGGTCGAGTCCGGCGGGCGACCACGCGAGGTCGGCGAAGAGGGCGAGGGCGGCCGGGTCGGTGCCGGTGCCCTCGGGCATGAAGGCGATGCCCTTGAGCGCGCTGCCGGGCCTGGTGAGCCACTGGCGGAAGCGGGTGGTCCAGACGCCCGTGTTGGCACCGAAGGTGGTCTTGCCGCCGAAGTTGGGGATCGTGCCGAACGCGTACGGCGTGCCGCCCCAGTCGGACTCGCGGTCCAGGCCGTCGTAGCGGTCCGAGAGGCCGTCGACGATCAGCATCAGGCTGCGGTCCACGCCCGCCAGCAGGGCCGTGGTGGGGTTGTGCTCCCAGCCGAGGACCGCCCAGACGGCGCCGGGGTGCGCGGCGAGCAGGGCGCGCTGGATCGCGCCGGCCGCGGCGGGTACGTCGACGCCGCCCGCGGTGCCGCCCTCGTGGAGCGGGTCCATCTTGTACATCGCGCTGTCGCCGAACGCGTCGCGCTGCGCGGCGTAGTAGGCGGCGGCGACCTCGGCGAACAGCGGGCCGGTGGGGTCGAGCCAGGAGTCGCGGGCGAACGCCGTCCAGGTGCCCTGCGGCACGACGGCGGCGCCGGGGTTGCGCTCGGCGAAGTCGGTCGGGACGGTGCCGAAGTAGCCCGGCAGCACCGGCGTCATGCCGAGCGCCCGCAGGTGGTCGCAGACCCGGCGGCCGACGGCGGCGCGGGCGGCGACCAGCTGCTCGGAGACCGGGCCGCCGAAGCCGGACATGTTCTGCAGGAGCCACCACGGCTGGTGTGCGGGCGCCGGGATCCAGGCGCGCAGGTCGTCGGCGGAGTAGCCGAAGCCCTGGAGCGCCCGCAGGTACGGCGCCTCGGCGCCGACGGTGACCAGGACCTCGTTGAAGCCGTGCAGCGCGAGGACGTCGACCTCGTGCTGGTAGTCGGCGAAGCTCCGGTAGGGGCCGGAGTAGCCGTTGTCGGTGTCGTTGAGCGCGTAGCGGTGCGGGACGACGGCGGAGTCGGTGTGCGGGGTGGGCACCGGCGGCAGCGTGGCCGGGAGCGCCGCGGTGCTGTCGCCGGGCAGGCCGATGTCGGCGTGGGCGACGTTGCGCAGGTACCAGCCGACGCCGGTCAGCAGCGTGGCGGGCGAGGTGCCCCGCACCCGGATCGCGCCGGGCGCGCCGGAGACGGTGAACGCGTCGACGCCGGGCGCGGCCTGCGCCTCGGGGACGAGGCTGATCTGCGCGGCGTGGGCCGGCAGCAGCCGGGTGAGGGCGGCGACGGCGGGCGCGGGGTCGAAGGGGGCTGATGCGCGCACAGGGTCGGAAGGAGCCGATGCGCGCGCGGCGGGTGCCGGGACGAGTACCAGGGCGGCGCACACGCAGAGCAGGGGGAGCAGCACGGGGACGGCGCGGCGGTCGGAGCGTGCGATCAGCGGCATGCGACCGACGGTCGCACCTCCCTGCGGCGCGGTGCCCCCGGCTCGCGGGCCCTCACCCGGATGAGCGCGGGGGCTTGTGCACGGGCACGCGCAGCAGGAAGCGCGTGCCGCCGCGGGTGCTCGGGTCGATGGTGAGGGAGCCGCCGTGGGCGTGGGCCACCCAGGCGGCGATGGACAGGCCGAGGCCGCTCGAACCACCGCCGCTGTGGAAGCGCTCGAACAGGGAGGCCGCCCGCTCGGGCGGGATGCCCGGGCCCGCGTCGTCGACGGCGACGGTGCCGTCCGCGGTGACGGTGACCTCGACGTCGGCCGGCTGGCCCGGCCGGTGCCCGTGGGCGAGCGCGTTGCCGAGCAGGTTCGCGATGGCACGGCGCAGCAGCCCGGCGTCGGCGAGGACGATCACGGGCTCCGCGCGGACGGCGACGCGGTGCCCGTCGGCCGGGGTGTCGGCGACGACGGCGTCGACGAGCTGGTCGAGCCGCAGCGGTTCCCGGTCGAGCGGGACGGCGCCGGCCATCAGCCGGGCGCGGGTCAGCAGGTCGTCGACGAGCTCGCTCATCCGGGTGGACTGGCGCAGCGTGCGGCGCAGGATCTCGGTGGTGTCGGCCTCGCCGCGCAGGCCGGTCTCGGCGAGGACGCGGACGGAGGCGACGGGGGTGCGCAGGTCGTGGGCGGCGTCGGCGAGGAACGCCTCCTGCTGGTCGAGCGCGTCCAGGGCGGGGCGCACGGCCCGGCCGGCGAGCCAGTGGCCGGCGAGGGCGGAGAGGGCGACGAGGACGGCGCAGGCGGCGGTGAGGAGCAGGGCGAGGCGGTCGTGGTCGGCCAGGTTGCCGGAGATGTCGACGGCGGCGACGGCCACGGGGTCCGTGGTGTCCTGGTTCGGGCCGGTGAACGGCTGGGCGGAGAGCCGGAGTTGGTGGCCGTTCGGCGCGGTGGTGGTGAGCCGGACGACGTCGCCCTCGCGCGCGGCGTCGTCGGCGGCCGCCTGGTAGGCGTCCGCGGGGACGGTCAGGCAGGCGCGGTGCGGGCGGGCGGCGACGGTCATCTGCTCGGCGGTGCCGGTGAAGAGCGTCACCGGCGGGCAGTCGTAGCCGCCCTCCTTGGGGTCCGGGTACTCCAGGGCGCCCTGCTCGTCGTAGTGCAGGTCGGCGGCGAACTCGCTGGTCCGCAGCTTCAGGTCGGAGTCGACCTGGGAGCGCCAGGCGTCGTCGTCCGCGTGCACGGCGACGACCGCCATGCCGACCAGGGCGAGGGCGCTGACCAGGGCGAAGAGCAGGGCGATGCGGCGGCGCAGGCGGCGGATCCGGCCGGCCGGGGTGGGCGGGACGTCCTTCTTGAGTGCTTTCCAGCCCGTGGTCCGCCCGCGTGCGGCTTTCACGCGTGCGGCTTTCACGCGTGCGACTCCAGCCGGTAGCCGACGCCGCGCACGGTGTGGATCAGGGCCGGTTCGCCGAGCTTGCGGCGCAGCTGGGAGACGAGCACCTCGACGACGTTGGAGTTGGGTTCGGTCAGCTCGTCCCAGCAGCGCTCGATGAGCTCGGCGCGGCGCACCGCCTGGCCCGGGCGGGCGGCGAGCGTCTCCAGGACGGCGAACTCCTTGATCGTGAGGGTCAGCCGGACGCCGTCGCGGTGCACGGTGCGGCGGGCGGTGTCGATCTCCAGGCCGTCGAGGCGCACCACGGGCGGGCGGGCGACGGTGGTGCGGCGGCACAGGTTGTGCACCCGGGCGACCAGTTCGGGAACGGCGAAGGGCTTGACCAGGTAGTCGTCGCCGCCGGTGGCGAAGCCCTCGACCCGGTCGGCGACGGTGTCGCGGGCGGTGAGGAACAGCACCGGGACGGTCCGGCCGTCCGCGCGCATCCGGCGCACGTAGTCGGCGGAGTCGCCGGAGGGCAGCATGCGGTCGAGGACGACGCAGTCGTAGCCGGTGACGAACAGCGCCTCGTCGGCGGCCGGGAGGTCCCCGGCCTCGTCGACCGCCAGCCCGCCGCCCCGCAGGGCCGCGGCCACGGCGAACCGCAGGTCCTCGTCGTCCTCGACCACCAATATGCGCATGCCGGCCAGGATATCCACGGCCCGGGGAGGGGCCGTCGGCGGTCCTGCGGGCACGAACGCGCCTCCGGGGAGGGTCGAGGGGCGGCGCGCCTCCGCGTCCGTGGGGGACCGGGAGGCGCGCCGTCTGCGGAGGATCATGACAGCGGGAACCTGAGGAACTCATGAGCCCGGTGGTGGCCGGTCGGCCCGGGCCGTCCCGCCGGTGTCGTCCAGCGGTCCATGCCGCCGCGGCAGAAGCGCATCGCGAGCCGGTGGTGCCCGGCGGAGGCGGCGTGTTCGCACACCACGTGGAGCGGCCGCACGTCCGCGCTCGCGATCTCCCGCGCGGCGGTTCCGGCGCCGACCACCGCCGCCAGCGCGACCGCCGACCACCCGGCCCGGCGCAGGAGCCCCCCGGCCCGCGCCGAGCCGCGTATGGATTCCGACATCGACTGCTCCGTCCGCCTACCGTCCGACTACGGAACAGAGTGTTGCGGGGGGTACCTGAGGATTCGCTGAAGCGGGGAGCCGCAACCGACGGTGTGGCGTGCGGCGTGCGTCGCACGCAGCACGCAGCACGCAGCACGCAGCACCACGGGCGTCCGGGCGGGTCATCCGTCGCGCGTCGACTCTCTCATCTGACGTAGTTTCGGCTCTCCCTCGTGCACACTCCCTTCACACCGGCCGGTCGGACCCGCGAGGCTTCCGCTCGGACTGCCACCGGGCCGCGCGACCGCGCGGCCCGTCGCATGGGGAGGACCGACATCGTGCCCAACAGGCAACGTCGACGGCTGCTGCTTCCGGCCGTCACCCTGACCGCCCTCGGACTGACCACCACCCAGGCGCTCGCCGCCTCCGAGCCGCCCAGGCCCCGCCCGCACCAGGCGCAGCACCTTCAGGAGATCGGGCAGCAGCACGCGAGAAAGGTCCAGGAGGGCCGCGGCGCGGCCGGGCCCGCGTTCTCGGCGAAGGCCGACCGGGGCGGGGACGACGGCGGCGCGGACGAGGCCGAGAACGCGGCCGAGGGCACCGCGCAGTACACCGAGGCCCGCACGGCCCCCGGCGTCGTCGCCCCCGGCGCGTACGGCGCGGCCTGGGCGCAGCTGAAGTCGATGCCGAGCGCCGGCGGCCGCTGGGAGCAGGTGACGAGCAAGCCGTACAACGCGGACGACCCGCGCTACCGCGACGTCAACTCCAACTCCAGCGGCGGCGCGGGCTTCGTCACCGGCCGGATCACCGGCATCGCGGCGGACGACGACGGGTACGTGTACGCGGGCGGTGCGAACGGCGGCGTGTTCCGCTCCCGGACCGGCGGCGGGCAGTGGCAGTCGATCTCGGAGAAGCTGCCGTCGCTGTCCACCGGCACGCTGGACCTGGACGGCACCGGGCGGCTCTGGTACGCGACCGGTGAGTCGAACACGGGCGCGGTCTCCTACGTCGGCACCGGCGTCTACGTGCTCGCCGACCCCAAGCGCGGCCAGTTCCAGCCCGGGAACCGGGTCGGCGGGGCGGAGTTGGAGTCGACGACGATCCACGCGCTGCGCTTCGCGGGCGACAAGGTGTGGGCGGCCACCAGCCGGGGTGTGTGGAGCCACTCGACGACGGACCTCTCGGGCCCGTGGACGCAGGAGTTCGTGCCCAACCCCGAGTACCTGCCCGGGGGTTCGAAGGCGGGCGACCCGAGTGCGCCGTACAAGAACATCGCCAACGACATCGCGATCGACCCCAAGGATCCGTCCAAGGTGGTCCTGGCCGTCGGCTGGCGCGGCGGCGACACGTACAACGGCTTCTACAGCAAGGCCGCGGACGGGAGTTGGCAGCGCGTCGCGTCACTGGGCGACCTGCCGACGGACGCGGCGAACGTCGGCAACGTGACCTTCGCGCGCTCGGCGGACGGCTCGCGCTACTACGCGATCGACCAGTCGCCGGACCTCACCGCGCACAACCCGGACTCCGGACTGAAGGGCATCTACGTCTCCAAGTCCGGTTCACCGTCCGGTCCGTGGACGCTCATCGCGGACAAGGACAAGATCAAGAACTCGGGCTCCGCCCTCCAGGGCGCCGGCTACCAGCCGGGCATCCAGTCCTGGTACAACCAGTTCCTCCAGGTCGACCCGGCCAACCCCGACCACGTCTACGCCGGTCTGGAGGAGGTGCTGGAGACCAAGAACGGCGGTGCCTCCTGGATCGTCCCCGGCCCCTACTGGAACTTCCCGTTCCCCTGCTGGAGCATCGACCCGACGAAGCAGACCGGCGACTGCTCGCCGACCACCCACTCCGACCAGCACGCCGTCGCCATCGGCACCTACCACGGCAAGGCGAGCGTGTACGTCGGCAACGACGGCGGCATCTACACCCGCCCGGTCAACGGCGCCGTCGACTCCGGCGGGCACGCCAAGGACTGGAAGTCCCTCGCCGACGGCACCATCGACACCCTGCAGTACTACTCGGTGGGCGTGGGCAAGGACCTCTCGGACCGCTCCGGGCGGGGCGTCAGCGTCAGCGGCGGCCTCCAGGACAACGGCGAATCGATCCTGCGCGCCCACGACAAGGTGATGGGCTCCAACTTCGGCGGCGACGGCGGCGACACGCTGGTCGACCCGGGCAACGGGTGCAACATCGCCCAGGAATACGTCTACATGGACGTATGGGTCACCCAGAACTGCGCCGTCAACGACGGCTCCGGCAACTCCGACCCCAGCAAGGCCACGTCCTACGAGGTCGCCCCGCCCGACAAGGCCACCAACTCCGCCCGCTTCATCGCCCCGCTCGCCGCCGACCCCAAGGACGTCAACACCTGGATCGCCGGCGGCCGGCACATCTGGGTGCAGCACAAGGGCTACGCGATCCGCAGCGGCAGCGAGTGGACCAGCGCCTACGACCTCGGTGCCGGGCACTTCGCCACCGCCGTCTCGACCGTCAACGGCACCGTGTACGCGGGGTGGTGCGGGCCCTGCAACAACCAGGGCTTCACGCGCGGCATCGCGGTGGGGAACACGGACGGGACGGGCTGGCACCAGCTCAACCTGCCGGTCGACGGCACCCTGCCCAACCGGTACATCTCGTCGTTCGCCGTGGACGAGAACGACGCGCAGCACGTGTTCGTCGCCATGAACGGCTTCTCGCGGTCCTGGACCGAGGGGCCCGGCGCCGGCATCGGGCACGTCTTCGAGTCCCGGGACGGCGGCGTCACCTGGACCGACATCTCGGCCAACCTGCCCGACGTGCCCGCGGACTCGGTGAAGATCCTGCCCAACGGCGGCCTCGCCCTCGGGACCGACCTCGCGGCGTTCTACCGGGCGCCGGGCGCCACGGACTGGAAGGTCCTCGGCCGCAACCTGCCGACGACGTCCGTGCAGCAGCTGAAGACCGGCCCGGACGGCAAGCTGTACGCGGCCACCTTCGGGCGCGGCATCTGGGCCGTCGACCTGCGGCGCTTCGACTACAGGGACGTGGTCGGCGACGTGGCCGGGGACCAGGAGGACTGAGCGTTCCACTGAGGCCCGGCCCGCCGAACGTCGGCGGGCCGGGCACCGGCGTTGCGGAACCGGTGTTGCGGAACCGGCGTTGCGGAACCGGCGTTGCGGAACCGGTTCGGGGGCCGCACCGTCCAAGCGGCGACCCCCGACGATCAGGAGACCCCGCCCCGTGAAGCGACCCGCCGCCACCATCGCCGCCGGCACCCTGCTCCTCGCGCTGGCCACCGCCGCGTGCAACTCCACGGCCGCGCCGCCGACTCCGTCGCCGACACCGGCCGTCACGGGCACGCCGTCCACGCCGTCCACGGCGCCGAGCCCGTCCACGGCGTCGAGCCCGTCCAGCTCGCCTGCTGCGCCGACGCCCACCGCCACGGGACGGCCCACGACGATGCCGACCGCCCCGAGCACGGCCGTGACCACCCCGCCGCCCATGCGCCCGACGCCCGCCCCGACCTTCTCCCTCGGCCCCGACAACCCCACCGACCTCCCGCACCGCCCGGTCCCGGCGGGGTAGCGCGAGTTCGCGCTTCCCAGGTGTGCGCCCCCTGCGGACAGGGCGCGCGCCGGGGTCCCCCATTCGAGCGATCGTCCGTATGCCTGATGAACAGTACGCTCGCGCACACCCGCTGCCGCCAGGGCATCATGCGAGCACGAACTCGATTGCCTCGTGGCGCGGGACGCACCCGAACCCCAGAAACGAGGTACTGCTGGTGGCACTGACAGCCGCAACGGTCACGGCCGAACTCGAGGCAGCGAGCACGGTCGGCGACCCGGAGGCCGACGCCCTGGTCTCGGAGCTGATCGAGAAGAGGGAGATCGACGGGGTCAACGCCCTCTTCCGCACCGTGGGCACCCTCAAGCCCGGGCAGGACCTCACCCGACTGCCCGACCGGCTGGCCGACTTCCTGCGCGAGGCGGCGGCGCCGCCGCCGGACTGGAGCGAGGCCGACGTCAAGGCCGCCGAGGGCTTCTTCGCCCACCACCACGGCGAGGCGTCCATGCTGCAGGGCACCGTCGGCCTCATCGGCACCTACCTCTCCCCGACCGGCGCGTTCACCCTGCGCTCGACCGGCCGCCTGGGCGGCGTGGAAGGGCCCGGCCGACGGCTCTCGCAGTCCAGCCGGCTGTTCATCGACATGGGCGACAAGGACGCCCTGCGCAACGGCACCCTGGCCGCGAACGTCACCAAGGTGCGCCTGGTCCACGCCTCGGTGCGGCAGTTGCACAAGAAGAGCGGGGAGTGGGACTACGCGAAGTGGGGCGAGCCGGTCTCGCAGAAGTACACGACCGGCGCCGCCTGCGTCTTCAGCACCCAGATCCTGCAGGCCATGCGGAACCTCGGGATCGACGTGTCGAAGGACGACGCCCGCGGCTTCGTCTGCGCCTGGCACTACGTCAACCACTACCTCGGCACCCCGGAGAGGTGGCAGCTGCCCAAGGACGCCGATGAGCTCGAACGGCTGTGGAACCAGGAACGCGACCGGGAATGGCGGAAGTCGGAGGACGGCGTCTTCATGACCGCCCAGGCCGTCAGGTTCTACCGGGACTTCCTCAAGCCGGGAATGAGCGACGCCTACCTCGCCCTCTCCCGCGTCGCCCTCACCGACAAGTACGCCGACATGGCCGGCCTGGACCGGACGCCGCTGTCGGAGGCGGGCAAGGTCGCGGCCGCCGGCCACGGCATCGTCAGCGGCATCGGTGGCGGCCTGCTCGGCGGCGCCGCGAAGCAGGTCACGGGCGTCAACCCGTACAAGGACATCCTCGGAGCCGTGTCCGAGGCGTTCAGCAAGGTCGAGCGGTACGCCCTCACCCACGACCAGGACGACCAGCCGCAGATGCACCAGGACCTCCACGACAACCGCTGACGCCCCAGCCCTTCGGGCCCCGCCCGCTCAGGGCCGGGCCCGACGGCCGGCTTCCTCCAGGGCGTCAGAGGGACCTTGTCGGTGGTCCCACCCGTCACCGCTGCCCTTCCAGCGGTCGCCGGCGAAGTAGACGAGGGCGGCTTCGAGGTCGAGGGGGAGGGCGCTGGTCGGGCCGAGGTCCCAGATGCGGGCCCAGCCTTTCGAGTCAGTGAGGGCCTTCGGGACAATCAGGCCCTCTTTGAGCTCCAAGGCGACGTGGTACTGGTTCGGCAGGACGTCGCCGTCGGTCCCGTGAACCCGCACCGCAGTCACGTCCTCCCACCGCACTCGAAGTTTGCGGCCCCGGTTGATCTCGACCGTCTCGGCGTCGATCCGGAGCCTCGTGGCCACGGCCCACAGGGCGACCGCCATCAGGACGAGCGTGACCGTCACCCCCACGAACTGGAACTGGTGCCTGCGGAACAGGTCCCAGCTCTGCTGCCAGTCCGCTCTCGGGCCGTCGTGTGCAGTGAGCGGCGAGGCGACGGCGAGGTACGCGAGGACCGGCATGGCGAGGTCGAGGGCGAGGAACCACACGGTGCGGACGGTGTGGGCGCTGCTGCGCATGAGGACGGTGCGCGGTGTCCACGCCTCGGCCGCGGACCGGTCGGCGTCCGCTCCGGCGAGGCGCCGGCGCAGTTCGGTGTGCCGGTACTGGTGGACGCCGCCGACCTGGCGCAGCAGGCCCAGTCCGTGTGCGTCCTCCAGGAAACCCATCACGTCCCACGGAAGGCGCCCGAACAGCCACAGTTCGACCCGCGTGGCGGTCCAGCGCCCCCATCGGCTCATCGCGACGAGGGCCAGGGCCGAGCAGGACCAGGCGGTGAGGAAGGACACGGTGGGGATGAGGGGACTGTCGTGGGTCTGCGAGAAGACCGCCATCGAGAGCCCGGCGATGGCGGGTGCGACGACCGCCGCCTCGATCAGGGCGATCCGCCGTTCGTCGGCGAGCAGCATCCTGGGCTTCGTGGCCGTGTCGTACTCGGCCCGCCGCGTGAGGAGGAGGCCCGACAGCGTGGGCAGGGCGACGGTGGGCACGACCGCGGGGACGCCGCCCGGAACGACCGTTGCCGCACCGACGAGGCTTGCGGCGAGCAGGGCCATGATGACCTGGATCCTGGGTGCGGCCGGCCGGCGGGGGCGGCCGTCGAGGCCGGGGAACAGGTGCCGGGCGGTGGTGCGTCCGAGGACCGTGGAGATGGTGGCCAACTCGGCGACGAGGTCGATCGCTTCGGTGGTGGTGCCGGGCCACAGGAGCCGGTCGAGGGAGAGGAGCGCCAGGACGGCCGTGAGGACGATGCCGCCCCATGCGAGCGGATGCGTGACCACGCCGCGCAGCTGCCACCACGCGATGTCCTGTGTCCGGCGGCGGATCAACTGCCGGGCCAGGAAGTCGTGGTACGTCCGGGCGTCCTTCACACCGCACCGGCGGACGGGCTTGGATTTGGAGGCGGATGCCGGGGCCCGCGAGTAAACGGCGGGGATCAACTCGTCGAGGAGGTGGCCTTCGACGTCCGCGCGTGTCGGAAACCTTGCGGAGTCGAGGAGTGCGCGAGGATCTCGGGCCCCGCTCGCGTAGACCTTCGTCGCGAGCCAGAGCATCAGGGGTGAGGAGAAGGCCGCCGCGACGGGTCCGTCAGGACTTCGTGTGATCTGCTCGAAGACTTCTTCCCACTGGGGAAGTTGGTCCTCACGGCATTTCCCGGTGAGATAGTGCCGTCCGGCTTCCGGGGACATCGGACAGGCCTGGATCACCGGGATGTGCCGGAGTTCGGAGTCCGGGGGAATCTTCTCGATCGCTTCCGGCCGCGACAGCAGGACCAGGGGCACCTTGGTGTTCGCGCGCCAGCCGTCGATTCCGAGGACGACCTCCTGGCCGGAGAGGGACATGAGCTCATCGAGGCCGTCCAGGATGGGGATGACTCTCTTCCCGGTGACCAACGACTGCACCTCGTGATTCCATGCAGGGCGCGCCGCGGCCCGGTAGTCCTGCTGGATGCGCTCGATGACCCAGTCCTGAAGGTTCTTCTTGGGCGTCCAGCCCGAGAGCGACAGCAGGACGGGAACGGGATCCCCCGACTTCCGGTGGTGCAGCAGGTCGAGGACGAGGAGCACTGCCAGGGACGACTTCCCCGCTCCGGCGGGTCCGGTGATGACCAGCCGGGCGGGGTCGAGCGTCCGGATCCGGGAGAGTGCCTCATCAGTGTCGATCGACTCTTCGAGGGCGCCGAGTTGCCGTGCGTCCCAGCGAACCGGCATGCGTACGGAACCGGTCAACCGGCGGGCGTTGGCCTCGTCTTCCCATTGGACGAGCACGTGTCTGGCCAGTTCGTCCTCGGCGGGCGAAGGGGGCGCGTAGTTGTTGACGGTGTGCGCCTGGATCACATTCCCCGTGACCTGTCCGTCAAGGTTGTTGTGTACCGAGTCAGTCACGCCGTCATGATGACATTCCCTCAGGGCTTGAGGATCAGCCGGATCGGGTTGCCCGCCTTCTGCTCCAGGGCTTCGACGGCCTTGGCGGCGTCGGCGAGCGGGAAGGTGCCGCTGACCGAGCGGGAGAAGTCGAGGCGGCCGCCCCGTGTGAGGGCGACGAGGTCGATCACGTCCTGGGACTGGGAACCGTAGTGGCCGCGGATCTCCTGGCGCAGGAAGCTGACCATGGTGCCCTTGGTGATGGTGAGGGGCTGGTCGGTGAGGCCGACCAGGACCAGGCGGCCGCGTTCGCCGAGGGCGGCCATCGCCTGCTCGCGCACGGGGGCCGCGCCGGCGAAGTCGAAGGCGGCGGCGAGCGGGCGGCCGCCGGTGGCCTCGCGCAGGTGGGCGGCGAACCCGGGGTCGAGCGGGTCGAGGGCGGCGTCGGCGCCGAAGGCGAGGGCGCGTTCGCGGGCGGCGGGGAGGGGGTCGACGGCGACGATGGGGAAGGCGCCGATGGCGCGCAGGAGTTGGACGCCGTGGGCGCCGAGTCCGCCGACACCCCAGACGCCGACGGCCTCGGCCGGGCGGACGGCGCCGGTGGCGGTGATGGCGGCCCACGGGGTGGAGACCGCGTCGGGGATGAAGCAGGCCTGCTCGAAGGGGAGTTCGTCGGGGATCGGCACGAGGGTGGTGGCGGTCGCGAGGCTGTACTCGGCCCAGCCGCCGTCGTAGTCGACGCCGCGCGTGAAGACGACGCCGCCCCGGTGCTCGCCGGCCTGGAGGAGGACGCGGTCGCCGACGGCGGCGGTGGTGACGCCCTCGCCGAGGGTGTGGACGGTGCCGGCGACCTCGTGGCCGAGGGTCACCTTGTCGCCGGGGAGGTAGAAGGGCTTGAGGGTGCCGTCGATCAGGTGGACGTCGGACAGGCAGACGCCCGCCGCCTCGACCTTGATCAGGACCTCGCCGGGGCCGGGCACCGGGACGGGCACCTCCTCGACGGCGAACGTGCCCTTCGTGACGTCGAGGCGGCCGGCGAGCATCGTGGCGGTCATCCGGATCTTCCCTTCCGACGGGGGCGGCGCGGCCGGGGGATCGTCTCCGGGCCCGCCCCGCGCACTTACTTGTTGGTCAACAAGCAAGTTCGACACTAGCATGGTGCCATGCCCACGCACGATGGTCCGGACGCCGCTTCTCCGGGCACCCCGTCCCGCCGCACCCAGGCCGAGCGGCGCGCCCAGGCCGAGGCCGCCCTGATCGCCGCCGCGGCCCGGCTGATCGCCCAGCACGGCAGTGCCGGCGTCACGCTCGCGCGGGTGGGGGAGGAGGCGGGCTTCAGCCGGGGGCTGGCCTCGCACTACTTCGGCTCGAAGGCCGCCCTGCTGGCCCGGCTGCAGGAGGAGGCGCTGGCGGAGGCGATGGCCGCCGCCGCGCCCGAGCGCAGCGGTGCCGGGGCGGTGGACGAGCTGTGCGGGTTCGCCCGGGGGTGCCTGGAGGGGGTGCGGAAGCCCACCGACCTGGGGCGGGCGTTCGTCGTCCTCGGGGCGGAGGCGCTCGCGGGGGCGTCCGAGCTGACGGCGGCGGTCGCGGAATTGGACGCCCGTACGCGGGCGTGGGTGGCCGACGTCGTCCGGCACGGCGTGGCCGGGGGTGAGGTGCGGGCGGCGCTGGACCCCGGGGCGTTCGCGCTGGCCATGGTGGGCCTGGTCAAGGGGCTCGTCGTCCAGGGCGCCACCGACCCGGACGCGTTCGACGTGACGGCCGCGACCGCGGAGGCCGAGCGCTGGATCCGGCTGGCACTGGTCGCCGCCTGAGTCCGGCCGCGAGGCGTTACGGACGGACCGTGAGGCCGTCCAGCACGAGGTCGAGCAGGCGCTCCGCCTGCGGCCGGTGTTCGGCGCCCGCCGAGGTGAGGGCGATGCCTTCGAGGGCGGCGAAGACGTCGGTGGGCCGGATGTCGGTGCGGATCGCCCCGGCGGCCGTGCAGGCGTCCATCAGCGACGTGATGGCGGCCTGGATCATCTCCCGGCTGTGCCCGTAGGGGCTGCTCCCGGTCGCGGCGATCGCCCGCAGGGCGTCGATCATGCCGTACTTGGCGGTGACGTAGTCCAGGAAGAGGCGCGTCCACGCCCGCAGGGCCTGCATGGGCGGCTCCTGCGCGAGCAGGGCGGGGGCGGCCTCGCACAGGTGGGCCACCTCGTTGCGGTAGACCGCTTCGACGAGGGCCTCGCGGGTGGGGAAGTTGCGGTACAGCGTCGCGCTGCCGACGCCGGCCTCCCTGGCGATGCGCTCCAGGTGGGCGTCCAGGCCCTCCGTCGTGAAGACGCGCACGGCGGCCGTGAGGATCTTCTCCCTGTTGCGCTGCGCGTCGGCCCGCAGCGGTCGCGGCGCTACGTCGCTCATCGGTGTTCGCCATCCCTTCCCGGAAGTCTGGCGGCAGCCTATCGACTTGCTAAGCGGAGGCATCCCCACTTAGCGTGAGAATAAGTGGGGGCGTCTCCGCTTTCACTGTGGGTCGTGGTGACGACCCGCACGCAGCCAGGGGAAGGGACCGATCATGTCGGGTATCCAGGGCAAGGTCATCGCGATCACGGGAGCCAGCAGCGGCATCGGGGAGGCGACCGCGACGTACCTCGCCGAGGAAGGCGCCCGGCTCGTGCTCGGGGCCCGGCGCGAGGACCGTCTGGCCGCCGTCGTGGACGGCATCACGGCGAAGGGCGGCACCGCCGTCGGTGTCATCGTCGACGTCACGCGCCGCGAGGACCTCCAGCGGCTGACGGACACCGCCGTCGAGTGGTACGGCCGGCTCGACGTCCTCGTCTCCAATGCGGGCACGATGGCCGTCTCGCCGTTCGACGACCTGCGTCAGGACGACTGGGACGCGATGGTGGCCACCCACATCACCGGCCTGCTCAACGGCATCGGGGCGGCCCTGCCGGTCTTCCGTCGCCAGTGCTCCGGCCAGTTCGTCAACGTCGCCTCCACCGCCGCTTATGTCGTCAAGTCGCCGCAGGGCGTCTATGCGGCGACCAAGACGGCGGTGAAGGTGCTCACCGAGGGGCTGCGGCAGGAATCCGGGCCCGATCTGCGCGTCACCCTCGTCTCGCCCGGCTTCACCAATACCGAAGGGGTCGGCAAGGGTGCCAGCCCCGAGGCGGCCGCCGCGATGACCCGGCAGCGCGACGAGATCGCCATGCCGCCGTCGGCGATCGCCTCGGCCATCGGCTACGCGATCGGGCAGCCCGAGGGCGTCGACGTCAGCGAGATCGTCGTCCGGCCCACCGCGCAGGCCTGACCGTCCATCACATCTTCTCCGCAAGCGGAGAATTGACTGACAGATGTCAACTCCGTCCGCTAGCGTGCCCGTTGGGGGATCGCATACGCAGCAAGGGGAGGAGAAGCATGTCCAGGAGGATGCGCATCGCGGCTCTGACGGCCGTCGTCGTGCTCGGACCGACGAGCACTGCGGCGGCGCAGGCCGCGCCCGCGGGCGAGACCGTCGTGACGGTGAGCGGCGAGCGGCCGGTGCCGCTCGTCAGCCCGGACGGCGGCACGCTGTACGTCGTCGCCGTCGAGAGCGACCGCAGCGTGAGCGTCAAGACGGTGGACGTCCGGACGGGCGCGACGCGGGGGCGGGTGGGGCTGGGCGCGCTGGAGTGGGGCGTCAACGCCGCGCTCAGCGCGGACGGTTCGCGGCTGTACGTCGCGGACGGGCAGCGGCTCGTCGTCGTCGACACCGCGGGGAGGGCCGTGCTCGCGACCGTCGCGCTGCCCGACCAGCCGCGCCCGGCCCGCTGGAGCGCCGGCCCGGCGCTCGGCCTGGCCGTCGGCGCGGACGGCGGCACGGTGTACGTGTCGCAGCGCGGGCCGATGCACTACAAGCAGAAGCCGGGTCCGGGTCGGATGCTCACCTTCGACACCGCTCGGCGGGTGTTCACCGGCTCCGTCCCGCTGCCCTCCAGCGGTGTGGGTGCCCCGGTGGTGCGGCCGGGCGGGCGGGACCTGTACATCGGCACCTCAAGCGGCATCCAGCACTGGAGGACGGCCGGCCCGGCCCTCGTCGGCACGGTGGCCGGGACGGTCTCGGCCGCCGAGTTCGACCTGGCTTTCTCCCCGGACGGCACGCGGCTCTTCGCCGTCGACGGGGGCTCGTCCGGCCGGGGCGACCTCATCGACCCCGCGACCGACACGGTGAGCCGGCACGTCACGCTCGCCCCCGAGGGCTCGACCGTGAACACGGCCCGGGCCGGGGCGGACGGCAGCCGGTTCTACGCGGTGAAGGACAACGCCCCGAACAAGGCGCAGATCCTCTCCGTGGACGCCGCGACCGGCGAGACCGTCCCGGAGGAGGGCGTCACCGTCGCCGAGGAGCAGCTCAGCGGCCTCGCCGTCGGGCCGGACGCCCTCGTCGCCGGCGGGTCCAACGGCGGCTACCAGGCGCGGCTACACGTGATCCCCCTTCCCTGACGACCAGGCCTCGACCCACGCGGCGGGCCACGGGGTGCTCGTGCGCTCGCCGCGGGGGACGTGAACCGCCACGTACCGTCCCGAGGCGGCGAGTCGGCCGTCCTCCGCGCGGATCTCGAAGCGGAGGGTGATGGACGTCGTGCCGATGCGTTCGACGGTGAGTTCGGTCGTCACCTCCTGGCCGAACCACAGCGGCGCGCTGAAGTCGGCCTCGTAGCGGACGCGCGGGGCCGCGCCGAAGTAGCCGGTGATGCCGCGGGTGCGCATCAACTCGGCCTCCGCCGCCTCGACGTAGCGCACGATCGCGGTGTTGTGGTGGTGGCCGGCCGCGTCGGTGTCCATCCACTCGACGCGGCTGCGGTGGACGGCGCTCGCGAAGCGCGCACCGTCCACCGGCTCAGGAGACGGGGGCCGGTTCACGGGGCGGGGTCCAGCGGAGGTGGACGGCCCGGTCGGGGTCCTCGGCGCGCAGCAGGGTGAGGCGGGGGCGGATGGCGTCGGTGCGGGAGGTGGGGGGTTTGCGGCTGCCGGCGCGGTAGGGGAGGGGCCAGTCGGCGGCCGGGCCGCGGTAGTCCTGTTCGGCGGCGGCGTGCAGCGTCCACTGCGGGTCGTAGAGGTGGGTGCGGCCGATGGCGCAGAGGTCGGCGCGGCCGGCCATGAGGATGGAGTTGACGTCGTCGTAGGAGGCGATGGCGCCGACGGCGATGACGGCGGTGCCGGTGACCGCGGCGACCTCGTGCCGGATCCGGTCGGCGTACGGGGTCTGGTAGGAGCGGCCGTAGGCGGGGCGTTCGTCCTTGGTGACCTGGCCGGTGGAGACGTCGATGCCGTCGGCGCCGTGGGCGATGAAGGCGCGGGCGATCTCGACGGCGTCGTGTTCGGTGTTGCCGTCGGGGGCCCAGTCGGTGGCGGAGATGCGCACGATCACCGGGCGGTCGGCGGGCCAGGCCGCGCGGACGGCGTCGAAGACCTCCAGGGGGTAGCGCAGGCGGTTCTCCAGCGGGCCGCCGTACTCGTCGGTGCGGTGGTTGGCCAGCGGGGAGAGGAAGGACGAGAGCAAGTAGCCGTGGGCGCAGTGGAGTTCGAGGAGGTCGAAGCCGGCTTCCGCGCCGCGCCGGGCGGCGGCGACGAACTCGGCGGTGATCCGGTCGAGTTCGGCGCGGGTAAGCTCGCGCGGCGTCGCGGAGGCGGGGCCGTAGGGGACTTCGGACGGTCCGACGACGTCCCAGTTGCCCTGCTCCAGCGGTTCGTCCATGCCCTCCCACATGAGCCGGGTCGAGCCCTTGCGGCCGGAGTGGCCGAGCTGGAGGCCCATCCGGGCGGTCGAGTTGGCGTGCGCGAAGGAGACGATGCGCTGCCACGCGTCACGCTGCCCGTCGTTCCACAGGCCCGTGCAGCCGGGGGTGATGCGGCCCTCGGGGGAGACACAGACCATCTCGGTCATGACCAGGCCGGCACCGCCCATCGCCTTCGAGCCGAGGTGGACGAGGTGGAAGTCGCCGGGGAGGCCGTCGACGGCGGAGTACATGTCCATGGGCGAGACGATGACGCGGTTCTTGAGCTCCAGCGGCCCGAGCCGGAAGGGCTGGAACATCGCCGGGACGACGCTGTCGGCGCCCTGCGCCTTCGCGAAGGCCTCGTCGACGCGGTCGGCGAAGCGCGGGTCGCGGGTGCGGAGATTGTCGTAGGTGATGCGGCGGGAGCGGGTGAGCAGGTTGAAGCAGAACTGCACGGGCTCCTGGCCGGTGTACATGCCGATGTTCTCGAACCACTCCAGGGAGGCCTGGGCGGCGCGCTGGGTGGACTCGACGACCGGGCGGCGCTCGGCCTCGTAGGCCGTCAACGCCCCGTCCAGCGTGGGGTGTTCATGCAGGCAGGCGGCGAGGGCGAGGGCGTCCTCCATGGCGAGCTTGGTGCCCGAGCCGATCGAGAAGTGCGCGGTGTGCGCGGCGTCGCCGAGCAGGACGAGCCCGCCGTCGTGCCAGCGCTCGTTGCGCACGGTGGTGAAGTTGAGCCAGCGCGAGTTGTTGGCGAACAGCCGGTGTCCGTCGAGCTCGTCGGCGAACAGGGCGCGGATCCGCTCCACGGCGGGCTCGTCGGAGGCGCCGGGCGGGAGGTCGGGGCCGGTGTCGAAGCCGGCCCGGCGCCACACGTCCTCGTGCATCTCGACGATGAAGGTGGAGCCGGTGGCGGAGTAGGGGTAGCCGTGGACCTGCATGGTCCCCCACTCGGTCTGCTTGATGAAGAACTGGAAGGCTTCGAAGACCAGGTCGGTGCCGAGCCACATGTACTTGTTGCGGCGGGTGTCGAGCGTGGGCCGGAAGGCGTCCGGACTCGCCTGCCGGACGGCCGAGTTGACGCCGTCGGCGGCCACGACCAGGTCGTGCCCGGCGCGCAGCGCGGCGGTGTCCGGCGCGGGCGTGCCGAAGCGCAGGTCGACGCCGAGGCCGCGGCAGCGCTCCTGGAGCAGGTGCAGCAGCTCGCGGCGGCTCATGGCGGCGAAGCCCTGGCCGCCGACGGTGTGGGTGCGGCCGCCGACGTGGATGTCGATGTCCGTCCAGCGGGCGAAGCGGTCGGCCATGGCGGCGGCGAACTCGGCGTCCGCGTTCTCGATGCCGCCGAGCGTCTCGTCGGAGAAGACCACGCCGAAGCCGAAGGTGACGTCGGGCGCGTTGCGCTCCCACACGGTGACCTCGTGGGCGGGGTCGAGCTGCTTCATGAGCGCGGCGAGGTACAGGCCGCCGGGGCCGCCGCCGACGATCGCGATCTTCACTGGGTTCCTTTCTCGGCAGGGGCCTGGCCGCCGCTGCGCTCGCCGTCCGCGACGAGCCGGCGCAGCACGAAGCGCTGGAGCTTGCCGCTGGTGTTGCGGGGCAGGGCGTCGCAGAACCGCACGTCGCGCGGGTACTTGTAGGGGGCCAGGACCTGTTTGACGTGGTCCTGGATCTCCCTGGCCTTGGCGGCGGCCGCCTCGCCGTCCGGGACGCCGTCGCGCAGGACGACGAACGCGCAGACGACGGAGCCGCGTTCGGGGTCGGGCTTGGCGACGACGCCGGACTCGACGACGTCCGGGTGGGTGTCGATGGCGGCCTCGACCTCGGGGCCGCCGATGTTGTAGCCCGAGGAGACGATCATGGCGTCGCTGCGGGCCTGGTAGAAGAAGTAGCCGTCGGCGTCGCGGTGGAAGAGGTCGCCGGTGACGTTCCAGCCGTCCACGACGTACTCGTCCTGGCGCGGGTCGTCCAGGTAGCGGCAGCCGACCGGGCCGATGACGGCGAGCCGGCCGGGCTCGCCGGGGCCGAGCTCGTGGCCGTCGAGGTCGAGGATGGTGGCCCGGTAGCCGGGCAGCGGGCGGCCGGTGGCGCCGGGGCGGATGTCGTCGCCGGCGGCGGAGATGAAGATGTGCAGCAGCTCGGTGGCGCCGATGCCGTCGATGACGCGCAGGCCGAGGCGGTCGCGCAGCTGCTCCCAGGTGCTCTGCGGGAGGTGCTCGCCGGCCGAGACGGCGACGCGCAGCCCGGCGAGCCGGTGCTCCTGCTCCTCCCGCAGGATCGCCTTGTACGCGGTGGGGGCGGTCGCGAGGACGGTGACGCCGTGGCGCTCGACGTGTTCGGCGAGCTGGAGCGGGGTGGCGGTCTCGGTGAGCAGCACGCAGGCGCCGGCGCGCAGCGGGAAGACGACGAGCATGCCGAGGCCGAAGGTGAAGGCGAGCGGCGCGGAGCACGCGACGGTGTCGCCGGGGCCGAGGCCGAGGAGGGGGCGGCCGAAGGTGTGGTCGATGGAGAGCACGTCGCGGTGGAAGTGCATGGTGATCTTGGGGACGCCGGTGCTGCCGGAGGTCGGACCGAGCAGGGCGACGTCGTCGGCGGCGGTCGGGACGTTGGTGAACTCGCCCGACTTGGCGGCGGTGCGGGCGAGGAGGTCGTCCGGGGTGTCCGCGCCGTGGGTGACGATCACGAGGGAGGCGTTCTGGAGCCGCTCGACCTCCTCGGTGTGGCGGTGGTCGACGAGTGCGACGGCGGGCCTGGTGCGTTCCACGACCGGGGCGAGCTCGCGGGCGCGCAGCGCGGCCATCGTGGTGACGGCCACGCCGCCCGCCTTGAGCACGCCGAGCCACGCGGCCACCGCCCAGGGGTTGTTGGGCGAGCGGAGCAGCACGCGGCCGCCGGGCACGAGGCCGAGGTCCTCGGTGAGCACCTGGGCGACCTGGTTGGCGCGGCGCCGGAGGAGGCCGTAGGACCAGGTCTCGCCGTCGGGCGTGCGGAGGGCGGGGAGGTCGGGGCCGTGCTCCGCCACCGGGCGGTCGATCAGCTCGGTGGCGGCGTTGAGCCGGTCCGGGTAGTGCAGTTCCGGCGTGGTGAACTCGATCGTCGGCCAGTGGTCCGCCGGCGGGAGGTGGTCGCGGGTGAAGGTGTCCTGGTGGGCCGAGGGTGAGAGGGACAACGGACGGGTCCTTCCGGGGGAACTCGCGGGCGGTGGGGGCGCCGCGGGCCTGTCTTCGAACCCCCGCCGTCCGCCCGGAGGGCGGGCGTGGCGGCGTCTGGGTGCGTGCATCGCAAGGCGGAGGAGGGAGTTCCATGCGGTGGGGGCACCTCCCGGCCGTCAGGCTGGGGGACATCGGCGACCGACGACAACGCGGCGAGGTGCGTGCCCAGACGCCGCCACGCAGGCGGGGGTTCGAAGACAGGCACGATCAGGTGGTGCGGATCATGCCCTCCTGGGCGACGGTGGCGAGGTGGCGGTGGTCGCGGGTGAAGAACCTGCCCGTGCCGAGCCCGCGTCCGCTGTCGGCGGCGACCGCCTCCTGCACGTACAGCAGCCAGTCGTCCACCGGTCCCGGCCGGTGGAACCACATGGCGTGGTCGAGGCTCGCCGTCACCAGCCCGGGCCGCGCCCACGCGAGGTCGAGCACGCGCAGGACGGGCTCCAGGATCGTGTAGTCGCAGACGTAGGCGAGGGCGGCCTGGTCGCGCTGCGCGTCGGTGAGGCCCTCGACGGGCCGCAGGTGGTCGAACGGCTTGATCCAGACGGCCTGGTGGGGGGTCCGCTCGCCCTCGACGGTGAGGTAGACGGGGCCCGGCACGTGGCGCATGTCGAAGCTGCGGCCGCCGGACCAGTAGGCCTTGGACGCGTCGGTCATCGTGCCGCCGGTGCGGTCGGCGAGGTAGGCGGCGGAGCTCGGCAGGTCCTCGGGGGCGGGCAGCGAGCCGTCGAAGCCGGCGGCGAAGGTGCCACCGGGCTCGCCGGCCGCGAAGTTGGCCAGGCAGACGTACAGCGGCTTGCCGTTCTGGTAGCCGCGCACCTGGCGGGTGCTGTAGCCGCGGCCGTCGCGCAGGACCTCCACCTCGTAGCGGACGTCGGCGCCGATGTCGGCCGGGCGCAGGAAGTAACCGTGCATCGAGTGCAGCGACTTGCCGTCCGTCAACGAGCGCATCGCGGCGGCGGCGGCCTGGGCGACGAGGTCGCCGCCGTAGGCCTTGGGCCACGGACAGGGCTGGGTGGTGGCGGTGAAGGCGAGGTCGAAGTGCTCGGGCTCGGCGGGCTTGAGGGTGACGGCCGAGGTGAAGGCCTCGGAGGTGGGATCGGCGGCCATCAGCGGTCCGTCCAGTCGCGCAGGTCGTCGTCGGCCACGTCCGGCAGGTTGACGACGATGTTCTCGGGCGTGCGGGTGGTCATCCACACGAGGCGCTCGGTGCGCGAGAGGTTGCACTCGATGTGGGGCATGAACGGGGGCACGAAGACCCAGTCGCCCTGCTCCATGTCGACGTAGTCCTCGAACCGTTCGCCGAAGTAGATGCGGCCGCGGCCCTCCAGGACGTAGCCGCCGGTCTCGGCCTCGCCGTGGTGGTGGGTCACCGAGCGGTAGCCGGGCTCGTTGCTGACCTGGCCGAACCAGAGCCGGCGGGCGGGGGTGTGCTGGATGCTCACGCCCGAGATCCGCACGGCGCCGCCGGAGTCGGCGGTGCCCGGGTCCTCCATGCCGCGGCGCGTGACGACGGGGGCGACCAGACCGCTCGGGAGGCGGTACATCGAATTGTCGCCGTCGAGTTGGTACTTGCTGAGATCGGGCTCCATGCGGACGGCTCCGTTTCTCGGGATCGGTATCTCGTTTTTTTCACGACCGTCATCTAGTGTCAATACATCTCGCCCCGACACACGATGGAGGCCGCATGACGCCGGTGCCCGTCAACCCGAGCTCCCTGCCGAAACCGAGCGGTTACTCGCACGGGACGCTGGCCGGCAACATCCTCCACCTCGGCGGACAGACCGCCCTCGACGCCGGCATGCGGATCGTGCCGGGCGGCATCGTGGAGCAGTTCCGGCAGGCATTCGGCAACGTCCTCGCCACCCTGCGCGAGGCGGGCGGCGAGCCGCAGGACCTGGTCAGCGTGACGATCTACCTGACCGACATCCCCGACTACCAGGCGCACGGCAAGGAGATCGGCGAGGTCTGGCGCGAACTGGCCGGCCCGGTCTACCCGGCGATGGCGGGCATCGGCTGCACCGCGCTGTGGCAGCCGGAGGCGCTGATCGAGATCCTCGGGGTCGCGGTGATCCCGGACGAGCGGCTGGTGCGGCCCGCGGCGTGAGCCGATCTGCGGGGGTGGAGCACCGCGCATCGGGCAGCGCGAGTGGATCGCCGTGAATCGGGCACCTGAACCGGGCGCCGTGACGAGTGCACGGTGGATCGATCTTCCCTGACGGTCGCAACGGAGGTACCGCAACGATGAAGCTCGCAGCCCTGACGGTCGACGGCCGGCCGCGCGCAGGGGCCGTCGACGAGGACGCGAAGGCCCTGGCCCTGCTGCCCGAGTGGCTCGGCACGGTCGACGTCCTCGTGCGCGGCGGGCCGGAGGGCCTGGCGGCGGCGCGGGCCGCGGTGGCGCACGCGCCGGTCGTCGCGCTCGCGGACGTCCGACTGGAGTCGCCGTTGCAGCACTTCAACCGCGACATCCTGTGCACCGGGTGGAACTACTGGGACCACTTCGAGGAGTCCCGCGGCAAGCGCGGCGGCCAGGACCCGGCCGGGCGGCCCGACCGGCCCACCTTCTTCACCAAGGGCCCGGACACCGTCATCGGCCCGGCCGACGACATCGCCTACGACCCGGAACTCTCCGCCCAGTGGGACTACGAGGCCGAGATCGCCCTCGTCATCGGCCGCGACGGCCGGTCGATCCCGGAGTCCGAGGCCCTCGGCCACGTCTTCGGCTACCTCGTCGCCAACGACGTCTCCCAGCGCGACCTCCAGCGCGCCCACGGCGGCCAGTGGCTCAAGGGCAAGAGCATCGACGCCACCATGCCCCTCGGCCCCTGGCTCACCACCGCCGACGAGGTGCCCGACCCGGGCGCCCTGCGCGTGCGCTGCGAGGTCAACGGCGAGCCGCGCCAGGACGCCACCAGCGCCCGGATGGCCTTCCCGATCGCCCGGTTGATCGCCGAGCTGAGCCTGGGGATGACGCTGCGCGCCGGCGACGTCCTGCTCACCGGCACCCCGAGCGGCATCGGCAGCGCCCGCGACCCGCAGGTCTTCCTGCGCGACGGGGACGTCGTCGTCACGCGCGTCGACGGGCTCGGCGAGCTGCGCAACCGGGTCGTGCGGACGTCGCTGATGTGATGACCCGCAGAGGCGATAGGCTGCCCGCGGCCGAGCTTGATCAACACCGGGCTTGATCCACGATGCCGGCCCGAGACGAGGAGAGCGCACCTGTGACGGCCGGGCACGAGGAGTCCCCCGCGGCCGGCCGCGACGCGCGGCACGGCCCCCTGATCACGACCACCTTCGGCCTGTACGCGCGCGGTGAGGAGAACTGGCTCTCCGTCGCGTCGGTGGTCCGCCTGATGGGCGACCTCGGCGTCGAGCCGCCCGCCGTCCGCTCGTCCATCTCCCGCCTCAAGCGGCGTGGCGTCCTGGAGAGCGGGCGGCACGGGGGCGCCGCCGGGTACGCGCTCGTCCCGTCGGTGCTGGAGACGCTCGCCGAGGGCGACGCCCGCATCTTCGAGCGCGTGCGCGCCGTGCCCGAGGACGGCTGGATCGTCGTCGTCTTCTCCGTCCCCGAGTCCGAGCGCCAGAAGCGCCACGAGCTGCGCACCAGCCTCACCCGGCTCGGCCTCGGCACCGCGGCGCCCGGCGTCTGGGTGGCGCCGGGCAACCTCGCCGCCGAGACCCGCCGCACCCTGGAGCGCCGCGGGCTCGCCGCCTACGTCGACATCTTCAGCGGCGAGCACTACGCCTTCGGCGACCTGCGCTCCAAGGTGCGCAGCTGGTGGGACCTCGACGAACTCGCCGAGCTGTACGCAGAGTTCCTCGCCCGCCACCGCCCGGTCCTGGACCGGGTGAAGACCTCCGGCGTCACCCCGCTGGAGGCCTTCCGGGTCTACGTCCCGATGCTCACCCAGTGGCGTCGCCTCCCGTACCGGGACCCCGGCCTGCCGCTCTCGCTGCTCCCCCCGGGCTGGAACGGGGTCAGCGCCGGCGCCCTGTTCGACGAGCTCAACGCGATGCTGAGTACGGGCGCGCGGGAACACGCGCTGTCGGTGATCCACGCCGAGTAGGCGCGGGGGCCTTGCCCTTGAGGCCGAACAGGCCGACCAGGACGCCGACGGCGGAGAATCCGACGCCCACCCACAGCGCCGTGGTGAAGCCGTCGACGAACACGGCGGGCGAGGAGTACGCGCCGGGGCGGGCGAAGACGGAGGCCAGGACGGCCACGCCGAAGACGCCGCCGAGCTCGCGCATCGCGCTGTTGGCGCCGGCCGCCATGCCGACGTCCCGGTCGTCGACCGACTCGACGACGGCGTTGGCCACGGTCGGGAACACCAGGGAGGTGCCGGTCCCGGCGATCGCCAGGGCGACGCCCAGCGCGGCGAAGCCGGAGGCCGGCTGGGCGATCCCGGCGACCCAGGCGAGCCCGCCGGCCTGGAGCAGCAGGCCGAGGACGATGAACGGCCGGTTCCCGTAGCGGTCGGCCAGCCGTCCGGCGAGCGGCGCGACCACCACCGGCGCCGCCGTCCAGGCGAGCAGGCGCAGGCCCGCCTGCATCGGGGTGAGGCCCTGCGCCGTCTGGAAGAACTGCGCCATCAGGAACAGCGCGCCGAACAGGCCCGCGTAGAGGAAGAAGCTCACGCCGTTGGCCGCGGAGAAGCTGCGGCGCCGGAACATCGCGAGCGGCAGCATCGGCGCCGGGGCCCGCCGCTCCCACCACAGGAACGCGCCGACGACGGCCGCGCCCGCGAGCAGCGACCCGAGCACCTCGCCGCTCGCCCAGCCGACGGTGTTCGAACGGACCAGCCCCCACGTGAGGCCGAAGAACCCGGCCCCGGCGAGCAGCAACCCGGGTACGTCCAGGCGCGGCCGCGGACCGAAGCTCTCGCGCAGGCGGGTCGCCGCGAGCGGGATCAGGGCGAGGCCGATCGGCACGTTCAGCCAGAAGATCCAGTGCCAGCTGATCCCCTGCACGACCGCGCCGCCGACCACCGGACCGGCCGCCACCGCCAGCCCGGCGATGCCGCCCCACAGGCCGATCGCCATGCCGCGCTTCCCGGCCGGGAACGCCGCGCTGATCAGGGTGAGCGTCAGCGGCATCACCAGCGCCGCACCCGCGCCCTGCACGGCCCGGGCGGCGATCAGCGCGCCGACCGTCGGGGAGAGCGCGGCCGCGGCCGAGGCCGCCGTGAACACGGCCAGCCCGACGGCGTACATCCGCCGCCGGCCGAATCTGTCGCCCAGCGCGGCGCCGGTGAGCAGCGCGCAGGCGAAGCACAGGTTGTAGGCGTTGACCGTCCACTCCAGGTCGGACAGGCCGCCGTGCAGGGAGATCCGCAGCGCGGGCAGGGCGGTCGTGACGACGAGGGTGTCGAGGGCGGTCATGAAGACGCCCAGCGAGGCGAGGACCAGGGTCCAGGCCTGCCGGGCCGGCCGCGCGGGGGCGGCTTGTGCGGTGGCGGTGGTCATCGGGACGCACCTCCTCGGGGTGGGTGGCTTGCACGGGTGGGACGAACGGGAACGCGTCCGGAGGACAGCGATGGCCGGGTGCGCGGTGACGTCGGAGGATGGAGTGGTCCATCCGGCTTCGTCCCGTTCGTCCCATCTGTGACCGACCGATTTCGGGACTCCGGTCCACTCGGTCCAAGGACTGTTGCGAGGAGGACGACATGCGATACCTGCTGATCATCTGCACCGACGAGAACGCCATCGGCGCCCTCGGCCCCGACGAGGGCGCGGCGATGCTCGCCGAGTACACCGCCTTCGGCGAGGAGATGGGCCGCCGCGGCGTCCTCCTCGGCGGCGAGCGCCTGCGGCCGACCGCCGACGCCACCACCGTCCGCGTGCGCGACGGCGACGTGCTGGTGGCCGACGGCCCCTTCGCGGAGACGAAGGAGCAGGTCGGCGGCTACTACATGGTCGACGCCCGGGACCTCGACGAGGCGATCGAGATCGCCTCCAAGATCCCCGGTGCCCGGCACGGGACGATCGAGGTGAGACCGATCTGGGAGCGCTGACCGACCGCGCGGCGGACGCCGTCGCCGAGACCTTCCGCTCCGAGTGGGGCCGCATCGTCGCCGTCCTGATCCGCTGGACCGGGGACTGGGACCTCGCCGAGGAGTGCGCCCAGGACGCCTTCACCAAGGCGCTGGAGCGCTGGGGCCGCGACGGCGTCCCCGACAACCCGCGCGCCTGGCTGATCACGACGGCCCGCAACCGGGCCGTCGACCGGCTGCGCCGCGCCCGCACCGAGGCCGCCAAACTCCGGGAGGTCGCCATGGACCCGGACCCCGGGCCGGCCCCGGTGGATGGCGGCGGCGCGGACGAGGCGGACGAGAGCGGCATCGCCGACGACCGGCTGCGGCTGATCTTCACCTGCTGCCACCCGGCGCTGCCCCTGGAGGCCCGCGTCGCGCTCACCCTGCGCACCCTCGCCGGGCTGACGACCGCCGAGATCGCCCGCGCCTTCCTGGTCTCCGAGCAGACCATGGCCAAACGGCTCGTCCGCGCCAAGGCCAAGATCCGCGACGCCGGCATCCCGTACCGGGTGCCGCCCGGCCCCCTCCTGCCCGAGCGCACCGCCGGCGTCCTCGCCGTCCTGTACCTGCTGTTCAACGAGGGCTACAGCGCGACCGAGGGCGCCGAACTGATCCGCACCGGCCTCTGCGCCGAGGCGATCCGGCTGGCCCGCCTGCTGTCCGCACTCATGCCCGACGAGCCGGAGACCCTCGCCCTGCTCGCGCTCATGCTGCTGCACGACGCCCGCCGCGCGGGCCGGGTCAACGCGGCCGGGGAGCTCGTGCCGCTGGAGGAACAGGACCGCCGTCGGTGGGACGCCGCGTCGGTGGCGGAGGGCTGCGCCGTCCTCGACACGGCCGCGCGCCGGGCCGCCCGGCCGGGCTTCTACCAGCTCCAGGCGGCGATCGCCGCCTGCCACGCGACCGCCCCCACGGCCGCGGACACCGACTGGGCGCTGATCGCACGGCTGTACGGGCTGCTCGCGGAGCTCACGTCCTCGCCGGTGGTCGCGCTGAACCAGGCCGTGGCGCGGGCGATGGCCGAGGGCCCGGCGGTCGGCCTCGACCTGGTGGGGCGGCTGGCCGAGGACCCCCGGCTGGCCGGGTACCACCTGCTGCCGGCGACGCGGGCCGACCTCCTGCGCCGGCTGGGCCGCCGGCCGGAGGCCGCGGCGGCGTACCGCGAGGCGCTCGGCCTGACGGCGAGCGCGGCCGAGCGGCGCTACCTCCGGCGACGGCTGGCGGAGGTCGGGGGGTGAGTGGTCCGACGGAGACGACTCCAAGGTCTCGGACGCGCATTCGACGAAGATCACAAAGCGGCAGGTCGGCCAAGATCGACGGGAACATCGGTTCGTCCGATGATCACCGGGAGGGTGATCATCCGTTACTCCGAGCAGCTCCTCCCACTTAGGCACGGTGCTCGACCCCGGGAGCCAAGTTCCGGGGATCACTTGTGACTTGGGAGGACCGTGTTCCACTCACCACCCGCGCCCGCCCGCCGCGGCCGCATCATCGCCGCGGCGGCCGGAGCCGCAGCCGTCTTCGCCATCTCGGCCGGCGCCCCGGCGGTCGGCGCCCAGACCCCGACCGCCGAACCGGCCTGCACCGGTGCGGCGGGGTCTGACATGCAGGTCACCGGCGGCACCGTCACGTGGTGCCCGACCGCCGCGGGCGGCCGGCTGACCTTCACCAACACCGGCCGCGCGTACCGCGACCTGTCGCTCGTCGTCTACAACTGCGACGGCGGAAAGGGTACTTCGGCCGACCTCAAGAAGTGCGCCGCGTCGATGAAGGGGATGAACGACATCGAGTGGCGGCAGGTCAAGTCGAAGGAGAGCGTCCACGCCGACTTCGACATCCAGAAGGGCTCCAACGCCCAGGTCTGGTGGACCGCCGACGGCACCGACAAGGCCACCGACATGAAGCTCCTGGGGACGCCGTGGAATTCCTGAACCGCTCCCGCGCGGCCGCCCTCGCCGCCGCGCTGCTCGCCACCTCCGTCCCACTGCTCGCGGTGCCCCAGGCGGCAGTCGCGCAGCAGCCCACCGTCGAGTGCGACGGCAAGTGGCACTTCGAGCCGGTCGGCGACCCGGTGTTCAAGCGCGAGATCGCCGACAAGTTCACGCTCGACAACCGCAAGGGCCCCGAGCCGCTGGACGAGACGGTCAAGACCAAGGAGTCGGTGACCAAGAAGTTCTCCCACAAGGTCGACCTCGGCTACGAGATCAGCACCGAGGCCAGCGCCAGCTTCGGGATCTTCTCGGCCAGCGTGCAGAGCAAGTTCTCCGCCTCCTACGGCTTCGCCTTCGCCGAGACCAACTCGGTGGAGAAGGAGACCGAGATCCGGCTGGTCGCCGGCCCCGGCGTCGGCTACACCCGGTACGTCGGCATCGAGACCGTGCAGGTCACCGGCTACTACGAGCGGATTCTGGACTGCGACAAGAAGTCCCAGCGTTACCAGCGGATCGGACCGGTCATGGAGGAGGCGCCGCTCAAGGGCAAGGCCGTGTGGACCGAGACCCTGCCCGACTCGAAGTGAGGACCAGCCAGATGACCGTCATGACCGTCAACCGCCGGGGCGCCCGCCTGGCCAGGGCCGCCCTCGCCCTGGCCGGCGCCGCGGCACTCACCTGCGGAACGGCAGCCGCCGCGGACGGGCCGCAGACCGCCAACCCGCCCGGCGTGCACCTGCTGAACCCGGAGATGAAGGAGAGCAAGGCGACGCCGTGTCCGGCGGGGTGGCTCTGCATCTACGGCGGCTTCGACTACACGTGGGGCGCGATCGCCGTCCTGCCCGGCAGTCAGGTCGAGAACATCGAGCGGATCAAGTTCACCAACGGCAGGTCCTTCACCGGGGGCGAGGGAGTCTCGTCCTGGGTCAACAACTCCCCGGTGCACTACTGCTGGTACGAGGGAGCCGGATTCACGGGCGCCTCGCACGAGTTCGCGTCCCTCGGCAAGGAAGACCACATCAAGCCCAACGACGCGCTGAAGTCGTTCAAGCCGTGCTGACCCCGGACCCGTCCGACTCCTCAAAGGAGGAACGCTCGTGAGCCTGCCCCTCAAGCGCACGGCGGCGGCCGTGGCCACCGCCGTGCTCGGGGTCGTCCTGACCGCCACCGCCGGCCAGGCCGCCCAGTCCGCGCCCGCCCCATCCGCCCCCAGCGTCCGTGCCGGCGGCGTGGACGCCACCACCGCCAAGGTGGAACGCCTGTGGGCCGTCGACGGCGACGACCAGAAGGTGCCCAGTGGCCAGCAGGTGCCGGTGCGCCTCAAGGTCCGGGCCGTCGACAAGGACCGCAAGCCGGTCAAGGGCGCGACCATCGCCTTCTCCACCCCCGGCCCCGGTCTCAAGTTCCCCGACGGCAAGGACGACGCCGCCGTCACGACCGACCAGGACGGCTACGCCACCGCTCCCCAGCTGACCGCCGCGGGCCACGCCGGGCCGGACCTGGTCACCGCGAGCGCGGGCACCAAGGCCCAGGTCGCCTTCTCGATCACCATCGCCTAGGAGCCCCGAACCACGTGAACGCAACAGTCAACCGCCTGCCCCGCCGCTACCTCGGCCGGGCCGCCATCGGCGCCGCGGCCACCGTGCTGCTCGCCGCGGCCGGCACGGTGGCGGCCACCGCCGACACCACCCCGGCGGCCACGGCCAAGCCGCAGGTGGCCACCCCGCACTGGGAGTACCGCTGGGCCATCGCCCAGCCCGGCGGCAAGAACGTCGGCGACCTGGAGAAGCTGGGCAAGGAGGGCTGGGAGGTGGTCGCCCCCGTGAACCCCTACTCCGGTGACCGCTGGAACTTCCTCCTGAAGCGCCAACTGCCCTAGTGATAGGTGTCATTGTCTGACGACAGCTCCCTCCCGGTTCGCGCCGGGAGGGAGCCGTCCGGCGCGTGGCGTAGCGGGCGCACCGCTTGTAGCGCCTTGTACGGATCGCTACGCTGTCCGGCATGAAGCAGCTGAACGTCCGGCTGGACGACCAGGTCCACGAAGCGCTCGAACGGCGGGCGGAAGCGGCGGGGATGAGCCTGCCGGACTACGCCCGCAAGGTTCTGGCGGAGGAGGCCGACGAGCAGCGCGAGCGCTTCCTGACCGCCGCCGCGCACTTCTCCCAGGCCTGGGCGCCGGCCTTCGAGGCCGAGTTCGGCCCCTACCCCGAGAGCGTTGCGCGCCGACCCGGCACGGCGGACGCGGCGTGATCCTGCGCATCGACCGGGCGTGGCTGTTGGACATCGCCCACCATTTCCTCCCGGCGGATCCGGATGTCACCGACTACGGGACCCTCGCCGCCGCTGTGGCTCGCCACGTCGACGAGGTCATGGAGGTGCCGGTCTACGCGGGCGCGCACCAGCGCGCGGCCGCGCTCATGCACCAGCTCATCCGGGTCCCGCCGCTGGAGTTCGCCAACGAGCACTTCGCGGCCGTCGTCGCCGCCGCCTACCTGAGCGCCTCCGGCGTGATCGTCACCGTGGAACCGAAGTCCGCGGCCGAACTCGCCGCCCGCATCCGGGACGGGCAGGCCGACATCCGCGAGATCGCCGCCGTGATCCGGACCTGGTACCGCTGACGCGGACGGTCGGGTCGGGCCGCCCGGGGCGTGAGCTCCGGGGCGGTCTCGGCGCTGTGCTCCCGGTCCGTTCACTTTAGGGTGGAAATGTTCCGCTGGGCCGGGTGTCGGGAGGTGGGCGAGGTGATCCGCGGCGTCCACCTGGAGGCGCAGTGGCGGCGGGAGGCCCTGCGGACGAACCTGTGGGTCGTGCCGATCCTGGAGGTCGGCCTCGCCGGGGTGCTGTTCGTGGTCACGCTCGCGCTGGACAAGGCCGCCTACCGGGGGGACCTGGGGCTTCCCACCTGGGTGATCAGCGGGACCGCGGACGCGGCACGGCAGATCCTCGCGGCCATCGCGGCCGCCCTGATCACCGTCGTCGGCGTGGTGTTCTCCATCATGATCGTGACGCTGACGCTGGCCTCCACCCAGTTCGGGCCGCGCATGCTGCGCACCTTCATCCGGGACCGGACCACGCAGCTCACCCTCGGGACCTTCGTCGGGACGTTCGTGTACGCGATCCTCGCGCTCGTCGTCATCGGGCCCGGGACGCACGGGGACTTCGTGCCGCACCTGTCGATCACCGTGTGCATGGTGCTCGTCATGGCGGACCTCGCCGTGCTGATCTTCTTCATCCACCACATCGCGACGTCGATCCAGCTGCCCCGGGTGATCGCCAGCATCGCGACGGAGCTGTCCGAGGCCATCGAGGCGAGTGCGGGCGGGCCGGGGCCGGCGGCGGGGGTCGCGGCGAAGGGGCCGACGGTCGAGGAGCTGAACGTCCGGCTGGACACCTCGGGGGCCGCCGTCCCGGCGCCCGCCAGCGGGTACCTCCAGTTCGTCCGGCACCGCACGCTCGTGCGGATGGCGGCCGGACTGGACGCCGTCATCCGGCTGGACCACCGGCCCGGGCACTTCCTCGTGCAGGGGCACCAGCTCGCCACCGTCTGGCCCGCCGAGGCGGCGCCCGAGGTGGCCCGCAGCTTCGCCCGCGCCCACATCACCGGCTCGACCCGCACCCTCGCCCAGGACATCGCCTTCGCCGTCGACCAGCTCGTGGAGATCGCCATCCGGGCGCTGTCCACCGCCGTCAACGACACCTTCACGGCCCTGACCTGCATCGACTGGCTCGGCGAGGGCCTGTGCCGGATCGCCGCCCACTGGAGCCCGAACCCCGTCCACCGGGACGAGGACGGCTACATCCGGGTGATGACCGTCCCCGTCAGCTACGAGCGGCTCGTGCAGCGGAGCTTCGAGAAGATCCGCCAGGCCGCCCCCGGCATGCCGGCCGTCCTGATCCGCCAGCTCGACGCGCTCGCCGAGATCATGACCGAGACCAGGACCGAGCAGCAGTGCCGGGTGCTCATCGCCCAGGCCGAGATGATCGAACGCCTCAACCAGGAGTCGGTGGCCGAGGCCACCGACCGGGACGACGTCCGCCGCCGCTACCTCGGGGTCCTGGCCGCGTACGGCGAGGCGCGGGCCCGGCGCGGGCCCGACGTCAGCCCGGAGTGACGGAATCGCTCGAAAGGGTGAATTCGTGACGTTCGGGGTGAGGGCGCCGCAGCGGGGCATGATCGTACGCGGACATCCATGAGGGCATGAGGGGGCGGGTGTATGGCTGTTTCCGCTCGGCTGAGGCTGCTCGACGGCTTCGCGCTCGACTGCGGGGCGAAACCCGTCCACCTGACCAGGACGCTCCAACGCCTCCTCGCCTTCGTCGCCCTGCGCCGCGAGGCCCACCGCGCCCTCGTGGCCGGCACGCTGTGGCCGGAGTCCGACGAGGCCAAGGCCTCCGGCCGGCTGCGGACGGCGCTGTGGCGCCTCCAGCAGTCCGGCGCGCCCGTGCTCGCCGCCCCGGTGCTCGCCGCCGCCGGCGAGACGCTGCGGCTGCACGCCTCGGTGCGCCTCGACGTCGACGAACTGCTCGGCGGCATCGGAGAGTCCGGGACGGGCGACCCGCGCGTACTGCTCGCCGGCGGCCCGCGCGAGCTCCTGCCCGGCTGGTACGACGACTGGGTGCTGCTGGAGCGCGAACGGCTGCGCCAGCTCTACCTCCACACCATGGAGAAGCTCGCCCTGCGCGACCTCCGCGCCGGCGACTACGGCGGCGCCCTCGAAGCCGTCCACGCCGCGCTGCGCGCCGAGCCCCTGCGGGAGAGTCCGCACCGGCTGCTGCTGGAGATCCACCTCGCCGAGGGCAACTACAGCGAGGCGATCCACACCTACCACGCCTACCGCCTGTTGCTCCAAAGGGAGTTGGGGGTGAACCCCTCTCCGGGGATGCGGCGCCTGCTGGACGCGGCGGTGCAGGCGGCCCCGGGCGCGGACGACGGGATCGCGCGCGCCCGGCTCCGCTGATCCTGTGGGGCCTGTACCGGGGGCACGGCGCGGGAGAATGCACGGTAGGGATACGGGGTAAACATCCGGCCTATCCCGGCCGGACTCCCTGGCGGGAACGCTTGACGCCTGATGCGGGCGAGGATGAAGCTGGGTATACAAAGTACATATGCGCGATACACGTACAGAGCTCCGTGTGGAAGCATCTGGAGGCGATCATGCCGCGCAGCCCGTACCTCCCCATCCCGGACAGTGACCGCACCCCGCGCGCCGGGGCGAGCGTCGTCGGCCCGGCCAACCTCTCCGAACCACTCACCGTCACCGTCTACTTGCGCCGCGACCCGGCCGCGCCGGCCCCGCCCGACCTCCTCGAATTCGCGCTCACACCACCGGCCAAGCGCAAGCCCGCCGACCACGGCGAGGTCGACCGGGCCTACCGGGCCGCCCCGGCCGACATCACCGCCGTCAAGGCCTTCGCCCTCGACCACGGGCTGACGCTCGGCACGGTCAACGAGCCGGCCCGCAGCGTGCAGCTGACCGGCACCGTGGAACAGATCTCGAACGCGTTCCAGGTGACCCTGGCCCGCTACCGCTACCAGGGCCGCGACAGCCGGTGGCACACCTACCGCGGCCGCGAAGGCGCCGTCCACGTACCCGCCGAACTCGAAGGGATCGTCACCGGCGTCCTCGGCCTGGACAACCGCCCGATCGGCGCCGACCTGCGCACCCGCCAGGCCACCGCCGCCCGTACGACGATCCCGGCCGTCGCCGGCGCCCGCATCCCGGCCGGCACCTTCCTGCCGACCGAGCTCGGCCGCCACTACTCGTTCCCCGCGGGCACCACCGGCGCCGGCCAGTGCATCGCCGTGCTCGCCTTCAACGGCATGACCCAGCCCGGCCGGCCCTCCGGCGGCTACAGCCTCGACGCCCTGCGCAACTACTTCGTGAACGTGCTCGGCAACCCGATGCCGGACATCACCGACGTGGTGGTGGCCGGCCCCGGCAACGACCTCGGGAGCGACGACGGCAGCGACCCGGCCGACAGCACGCCCGAGATCATGCTCGACCTCGCGATGGTCGGCGGCCTGGCCCCCGGGGCGAAGATCGTCGTCTACTTCACGGTCTTCACCGAGCAGGGCTGGGTCGACGCGATCCACACCATCGTGACCGACACCGTCAACAAGCCCACCGTGATCTCCTGCAGCTACGGCAACCCCGAGGACTCCGCCAACTCGGCGTGGACACGGATGGCCATCACCTCCGCCGACCAGGCCTTCGCCCAGGCCGGCGCCCGCAACATCAGCATCTGCTGCGCCTCCGGCGACGACGGCACCAGGGACGACGCGAACGACCTGAAGGCCCACGCCGACTTCCCGGCGTCCAGCCCGCACGTGCTCGGTGTCGGCGGCACCAGCCTGGTGGCGAACACGGGCGGCATCGCCAGCGAGACGGTCTGGGACCAGGGCCCCGGGTTCGCCACGGGAGGCGGCGTGAGCCGCTGGTTCCCCGTGCCGCCGTGGCAGTCCGGCGCCCACGTGCCGCACTCGGCCAACCCGCCGCACAGCGCCGGCCGCGGTGTCCCGGACGTCGCCGCCGACGCCGACCTGGTGACCGGCGTCGTCATCCCGGCCGTCGACGGCCAGGGCCTCTACCCGATCGGCGGGACGAGCGCCGCCGCACCGCTCTGGGCCGCGCTGCTCAGCCGCGTCAACGAGGGCCTCAGCGCACCGGTCGGCTTCCTCAACCCGCTGCTCTACACGAAGCTCTCCACCGGCATCCTGCGCGACATCACCCAGGGCAGCAACGGCGCCTACGATGCCGGGCCCGGCTGGGACGCCTGCACCGGATTCGGCAGCCCGGTCGGCACGGCCCTGCTGAGCGGCCTCAAGGCCCTGTGACCCTCAAGGCCCTGTGACCCTCATGGCCCTGTGACCCTCAAGGCCCTGTGAGCCGCGAGGCCCCTGTGCGGTGAGTGGGCCGACAGCCCTCGACCGGCTGCCGGCCCACTCGCCGGTGCGTCCGGGACTGCCGGTCGGCAGGGCTCAACTGCCCAGGGGGCGGAAGGTCTTGCGGGGGGACGCGTCGATGGTGGCGCCGTTGACGTAGGCGAGCGGCGCGTAGTGGTACTGCACGCCGGTCGGGGCCTGGGCGGCGGGGCCGTCGGCGCCTTGGGGCCACAGGACGTCGCCGATGGCGGTGCGGGCGGGGACCAGCCAGTGGTCGCCTCGGCGGTAGGTGCCGGCCTTGGCGCCCGGGGCGGGCTGGAACCGGACCTGGACCCCGTCCTCCAGGTCGAGCCAGGTGTTCTCGACCAGGGGGAGTGCGCCGTCGTCCGCCGCCGCGAGGTGGTCCCAGCGGCGCAGGAACGGGTGGGGGCCGAGGCCGCAGTCGTTGTCGCCGTCCTGCCGGTCGAGGGTGACGAGGAGGTCGACGGCGTCGATCGCGAGGACCTGGCGCAGGCGGGGCGCGGGCCGGGGCGGGTCGGTGATGACGGTGTCGTCGGCGACGTGCCCGGTGGTGGTGTCGTCGACGAGTTCGACCCAGTCGCCCACCTCCAGGCCGAGCTTGCCGTCCCGGCCGAGTGCCGAGACGGTGGCGACCGCGCCGTGGAGGGCGGTGACCGGGAACACCACGGAGGCGTTCTCCCGGGACCACTTGAAGGTGGCGCCGGGGAGGAAGCCGCGGCGTGACTTCGGGCCGGTGGTGGCGGGCCAGGCGGGGCCGCCGGTGTGCACCTCGATGCGGTAGAGCTGGTTCTCCGGGCCGCGGAACCGGCTGTCCGGCGGCAGTTCGCAGCGGTCCTCGGAGACGGTCGGCGGCTGCTTGGCGCTGGCGCGCAGCTGCCCGGTGGGGCGGAAGGCGGCGAGGCGGGTGGCGAACTCGGTCAGCGCGTCGGCGGTCGTGGCGGCGGCCACCGGGAGTGCGGCGACCTGCCAGACGGTCTTCGCGCGGGCCGCCGTGTCCGGTCCGGGGTCGCCGAGGGCGACCTCGCGGATCGCCGGGTCCTGGAGGGAGGTGATCAGCCGCTCCCACACCCGCAGGTACACCACGAAGGGCTTGTCCTGGGGGAGTTGGGCGGTGGGGTCGGTCGGGTCGAGGCGCAGGTCCGGCTGGGTCCAGTAGGTGGTGTCGAGCTCGTTCTCGACCAGGATGCCGTCCACGTACATCCGGCCCGCCGGGATCTTCAGGTCCTCCTGGGGCTTCCTGCCCGTGACCGCGTCGATCGCGAAGCCGCCGCCGACGGCGGGTGCGACGGCGGGGCCGAGGAGGTCGGCGATCGTCGTGCGCAGCTGGTGCAGGAGGAGGGCGCCCTGTTCGTTCAGGTCGGCGTCGAGCTGGACGCGGCCCTGCTGGGTGAGGACGGCGGAGTAGTGCTTGCCCGGGTCGAAGGTGGTGCGGGAGAAGTCGCCTTGCATGGACGGGCTCCTAAGGGGCGGTCACGTGACGATCACGAGGCCGGCGTCGCAGCCGGCGGGGGTGTACTCGGCCAGGCGCAGCCGCAGGTTGTCCTCGCGCTGGGGCTGGAAGAGGTCGTGGAAGGCGCCCATCTCGGAACCGTCGTCGGCGCCGCGCCGGATCACGTCGGGGCAGTCCTGGGCGAGTTGGGCGTAGCCGGGGGTGCCGTAGCGGGTGCTGGTGAAGCGGGGGAGGGGCGGGCCGTCGACGCAGTGGAACCGGCGGGGCGTGCGGGAGCCGGGGCCGAGCCGGGTGAAGCGGACGCAGCCGGACTGGCGGTGGTCGACGTGCAGGCAGCCCGTGACGATGGTGTTCTCGACCAGGCCGACGGCGTGGGTGAGGACCGAGCCGAGGACGGTCGTGCGGCGCAGGTCGACGACGGCGTGCGCCGGGCGGCGGTCCGGGGCGGACAGGGCCGCGAGGCCGTGGGCGGTGGCGTCGAGGACGCTGTCGCGCAGCGAGACGCGGTTGGGCTCGGCGTGGACCTCGTCGGCGTTGACGACGACCGGGCCCAGGATGCTGTGCTCGATCCGCAGACAGGCCGGGGTGTCGGCGAGTTCGACGCTCGCCTCCTCGACGTGCTCGGGGTTGCACTCCTGGTCGAGCGACCAGCCGGGCACGAGCGTGCAGTGGCGGACGGTGACCGCGCCGACGCCGCCGGAGACGCGCAGGCCGCGGCCGGCGATGAGGAGGCCGTCGAAGGTGATGCACGGGGGCTTCCCACCTGGCGCAGGGCCGGGGCCGATGACGTGCAGGGCGTCGGGGCGGTTGCTGCTCCAGTCGAGGATGCGCACGAGCGGCCGGGTCCGCTGGGCGGCGCGGATGGTGAGGCGGTCGCCGGGGTCGAGGGTGACGGCGAGGTGCTCCAGGTAGTCCCCGTTGTCGGTGATCTCGATGACGGCCTCGTGCCTGCCGCCCGGGTCGGCGGCCTTGTCGGCCTGCCAGCGGCGCAGCGCGGCGTCGATGCCGGTGAGCTGGTGGCCCTTGCCGACCGGGTAGAACGCGGGCGGGCGGCGCAGATCGACCGGGCGGACGTACTCGCCGCCGCCGAGGTCGGCGCTGAAGCCGTAGTGGTAGTCCACCCACACGCCCTCGGTGGGTGCGTGGCGGGCGGGGAAGGCGATCCGGCCGAGGACGGGGTCGACCGCGACCTGGTCGTTGGCGGGGTGGTGGCGCCAGCCGGTGAGGTCGGCGGGCACGATCCGGTGCAGGGGCACGGGCTCGTCGCCGACGTAGACGCACAGGCTCTTGCCGGGGCCGTAGAACTGCGCGGTGCGCTCGGCGAAGGCGCGGCGGCGGATGAACGCGGGCACGGCGCTCTCGTCGGCGAGGCGCGCCCCGGGGGCGTTGACCGGGCTGACGATCAGCGGCGCGCTGTTGCCGAGCACGCTGAAGGTGAAGCGGGTGCGGGCGCGGTCGTCGCAGTGGGCGGGCGCGCGGGTGACGGGGTACGGGCGCAGCCGCCAGAGGAACAGGCCGACCTCGGGGATGTTGTAACGGCCCTGGGTGCGGGCCGAGTCGATGCGGCGGACGTCGACGGTTCGGGCGGTGCGCTCGAACGGGCCGCCCAGGCGGTCGAGTTCGTCGACGGCGTGGAGGTCGGCCGTGCGGCCGCGGGCGAGCCGGCGGCGGTCGGCACGGGGGTCGCGGCCGAGGAGGCGGACGGGCTGGGTGAGGCCGAGGAGGGTGCGGAACTCGACGGCGTGCGCGGGCCAGGCGGCGACGTCGGCGGCGAGCTGCTCCAGGAGGGCGAGGGTGCCCTTGCGGCGGCGGTTGGCGACGGTGTGGGCGACGTCGCGGCGGCCGGCGACGGCGGCGAGGAGGCGGCGGGCGGCCTCGGTGGGGGTGCCGCCGGGCGGGGTGGTCAGGGCCTCGGCGGAGCCGGGCAGGACGCGGTAGCCGACGAGCTCGCCGAGGTAGGGGGCCACCCAGGCCTGGCAGGTCTCGATGAACCAGTCGTCGGCGAGCTGGTCGATGTCGGCCTCGATGACGTCGGCCTGCTCCTGGATGACGCCGATCAACGCCCGGAGCGGCCAGCCCTGTTCGGCGTCCCGGGTGCGGACGACGGCGGGGAGGAGGTCGTACAGGCGGTCGGCGATCACGGGAGCCTCCGGAGGGTGAGGGCCTCGGGGACGTCGGCCGGGAGGACGGCGAGTTGGGCGGGGCGGATGCCGCGGTACACCGTGAGGTGGCGGCCGATGTCGAGCTTCGGCGAGTCCAACGCCGGGTTGAGCGCGGCGAGTTCGGCGAGGTCGAGGCCGTACCGCTGGGCGACCGTGGTCAGCGTGTCGCCGCGGACGATCCGGTGCCGGATCTGCTCGAAGTGGGCCGGCAGTGCCGGGAGGCAGGCGCTGGCCGTGGTCAATCCGTCGGCCAGCTGCGCCAGTTGGATCGGGGTGACGTCGCCGGGCACGTCCGCGAAGACGTGCACGTCCGTGTAGTCCACGCCCTCGACGCCCTGGATCGTCGCGATCGCCTCGCTCAGGTACGAGGGCCGCCCGAGCGTCCGCGCGGCGAAGCCGAACCGGGCCGCCAGCGCCGCCCGGACGGCGGGTTCCACGAGCTCCCACGCGTAGTCGGGCAGCACCTTGACGCCGGCGTCCAGCACGATCAGCCGCAGCTCCCGCGCGGCCACCCGGACCGGGACGCCGATGTCCCCGAAGTCCACCAGCGAGCGTTCGAGCGTGGTGAACAGGTCGGACAGCGGGTCGACCGGCGCGTCCCCGACCGCCGCGACGGTCACGTGCACCACCTCCCGGGTGCCGTCGAAGAGCTTGGCGGCGCTCGCCTTGCCGATGCCCGCCCGGGCCCGGGTGAAGTCCTCGTAGTCCTGGACGGACACCAGCCGGTCGAGCGCCCGCAGCCGCAGCGGAATGACGGTGCGCGCGTCGTCGGGGCCGTCGCCGTCGGCGCCGCCGGTGGCGGGCAGCGGGTTGGTGACGGCGCTGACGCCGAGCGGGCGGGCGGCGAGCTGGTTGACCTTGCCGGCGGGGAGGTTGCCGGAGGCGCCCGCGCCGGTGCGGTAGCGGGCGGTGACGTTCTGCGTGCCGGTGGGGAGCCGGGCGCCGTGCACGCCGTCGCCGAACGCGACGGTGGCGCCGCGCAGTTCGTAGGCGTGGTCGTTGGGGCCGTTGAGTGCGAGGGCGGGGGTCTCGTGCCAGGCGACGCCGTTGACGCGGGGGGTGAGGGAGTTCTGCGCGCCGAGGGGGTTGTCGGCGGCGGTCCAGGTGAGCGGGGTGGAGTCGGAGACGAAGTGCAGCGGGAACGCCTGGCCCGGCACGCTCGCGTCGCCGCTGCCGAGGACGTCGTCGCGGGTCTCGCCCTGGGTGGCGGCGACGACGTTGCCGAAGACCGTGACGCTGGACCGGCGGTAGGTGTAGGCGAGGTCGTTGGCCAGCAGGAGGCGGGTCTGCGGGCCCTGGCCGCGCTGGAGCACCGGCTCGCCGTCGACCGTCCGGTCCAGCCGCTGGCCGACGCCGGCGATCATGGCGAGTTCGGCGGCCTGCACGCCGCTGGTGTGCGGGACGTCGGTGCGTTCGCCGGAGACGACGATCCAGCGGCCGGGCTTGAGGCCGTCGTAGCACTGGGCGAGGTCGATCGCGGCGGCGCCGACGTCGTCGGGGATCGGCGGGCCGACGGGGGTGAGCGGCTCGCCCTGGGCCCACAGCGGGGTGCCCCTGGCGAGCTTCGACGCCTCGACCGGGGTGTCGAACTCCAGCATGGTGACGGTGACTTCACCGATCTTCCGGCCGCTCGGGTCGGTCACGTCGAGCTGGGCGGGCAGGACGCGGTCGGGGAAGAGGACGAGCGTGTCCGTGCCGTCGCCGGTGCCGACGAGGACCGGGCGCCCGGGGAGGACCGTGTCGTGGACGGAATCGAGGAGGACCTGGTCGACGCGGTTGTCGGAGGCGGGCGTCTTCCGCCGGGCCAGCGCGACGGCGGCGCGGACCCGCAGGACCACGAGCCCGGCGAGCGGCGGCGGGTCGGTGATCCGCTCGCGCCGCCACGCGTCGTACAGCCCGCTGAGCCGGGGGTCGGCGGCGGCGAGCAGCCGCAGGTGGGCGTCCGCGTCGGGCCGGAACAGCTGCCGGACGGACGTGTCCAGGGCGCGCGCCGACGTCGGCGGGCGGGACGGCGGGCGGCGCAGGGCCGGCAGGACGGGCGTCAACGCGACCAGCCCGACGGCCTGGTAGGGGTCGGGGCAGTCGTCGCCGCCGTCCGTGGGGTCGGCTTCGCAGCTCACCGGGCAGACCAGCGAGCGGGCGAGCGAGCGCAGTCCGGTGAGCTCGGGGTCCGTCCGGCGGGCCAGTCGGGCGGCGAGGACGAGCAGGGCGGCGCCGTCGCTCCGGACGGTGGCGACGGCGCTCGGGGTGGTGGTGGAGTCGGACCCGAGCCAGTCGGCGAGGGCGCAGCTCGCGCCGCGGGCCGCCAACGCGACGGCCTCCGTGAGCCGTTGGAGCTCGGGGGCGACCTCGAACAGGGCGCCGGCCGGGGTGAGCGTGGGCAGGAGCAGGGCCGCCAGCGGGGTGAGGATGTCGCTGACGATGCGTGCCGCCACCGGGTCGGTACGGGTCACGGCGTCCCCGGTGGCGGTGCGCACGGCGTCGGCGAGGGCGGCGACGGCGGCGGTGAACGCGCCGAGCGGTGTGGTGGCGGAGACGAGCGTGACCTCGGTCCGTCCGGCGGTGAAGTCGACGGCGGACTCGGCGACCGTCCGGGCGTGGACGTCGGGGGCGAGGCCGGTCGGGGCGAACGTGAACAGCAGCCGGTCCCCCTTGCGGAGGTTGGCGGTCGTCCCGTCCACGGCGAAGGTGACGAGCGCCGAGTCGATGTTCTCGCGCGTGATGTCCGGCGGGTCGGCGAGGCGGACGGCGAGGGTGTTCCACTCGGCGCGGGCGACGAGGTCCTCGCTCGTCTCGAAGGTCTGCGGCAGCTGCCCGGCCGCCGCTTGGCTCTTCACCCCGGACCCGGCCGGGACGAGGGTGTGCGCCCCCGGGTCGAGCGTGTACGCGAGGTGGGTGCTCGACCCGAGCGGCGGGCGGGGGCGGTGGCCGGCGAGCAGGCCGAGGTGGTCGAGGGACTCCGGCTCGGTGGCGGTGCGCAGGTAGCCCTCGTCGGCGATGCGCTCCTGGTAGAAGGTGAGCACCTCGCCGACCACCGCCCAGCAGTCGAGCAGGGCGATCGCGGGGTCGTCCGGTTCGCGGGTGGTGAGCGGGTCGAGGGCGCGGCGGCTGGAGAGCCGGGCGAGCATGGACGCGCGGAAGGTCGCGTAGGTGCCCGCGCGGTAGGCGAGCGCGGGCTGCCCGGGCGGGTTGAAGACGGGTGTCGGCGTGACGGCCTCCACGCCTGTACAGCAGGTGTCGGCGCAGGAGCCGGACGTGCAGGTCATCGGCCGCCCTCCAAGTCGAGCGCGAGGCGGCCGTGTTCGGGCCGGGACGGGTCGTTGTCGAGCTGCGCGACCTCCAGCGGCCCGATCGGCAGCACCCCGCTGGTGAGCGCGTCGCCGCGGTCGGCCGGATCGGCGAACAGGCGGTGCAGGCGGGTGACTTCGGCGTGCTGCACGCCGGGGACGGCCGCTGCCGCCGCGACCAGCCGGCTGACCCGGACGGGGTCGCCGAAGACGAGCGCGTCCGGGGCGAAGAGCGCGGCGAAGGCGGCCAGCAGCCCGGCGCGGACGTGCCCGGCGACGTGGTCGGGCTCGACCCGCACGTGGAGCGCGACGTCGAGCGGGACGAGCGTCGCGGTGGACTCCGCGAGGTCGTGGCCGATCCGGCGGTAGCGGAACAGCGCCGCCCGGACGGCGTCGAGCAGCGCGTCGGGGGCCGTCTCGGTGCCGAAGGCCTCGACGGCCACCTGCGCCTCGTACCAGCTGCCCGTCCAGCGGAGGTCCGCCGCCGCCCGGCGGACGCCCGGGACGGCGGCGGCCAGCGCCGCGTAGTCGTCCGCGGTGATCGCGCGCAGGAGCCGGGTGGTCGGCACGACCGGCGCGAGGCGGCGGACGTCGTCGACGGGCTCGGGATCGACGCCGCCGGCGGCGGGCAGTGGGTTGCGGACTGCGCGGATGCCGTGCTGGTGGGTGGCGCAGAGGACGATCCGGCTGATCGCCTCGGGGCCGACGTTGCCGGGCGTGCCGTTGCCGACGCGGTAGCGGGCGGCGCACTGCGCGCCTGGGGCGTCGGCGAGGGGGAACGCCGCGCCGTTCAGGCCGTCGCCGAAGCGCAGCAGCAGGACGCCGTCGTCGTCCGTCTCGCCGACGAAGTCGCGGTCCGCCGGGCCGCTGTCGAGGAGGTCACGGCGGGGGTGCCAGTCGTGGCCGTCCTGGTCGGTGAGGCAGACGGCGGGCAGCGCGGCGCGGGGGTCGGGGGTGGTGGCAAGGGCGGCCGGGCCGCGGAACGCGGGGTCGTCCTCGCGGAGGTGCGCGGCCTCGTCCTCGCCCCAGCTCTGCCCGAGCTCCCAGCCCTCGGCGTCGTGCCGGAGCACCTGGCCGGCCCTCGCCCGGCGGACGAGCTCGCGCAGGCGGGCGAGCTTGGCCGCGAGGAGGTCGTCGAAGCGGGCGAGCAGGGTGCGCAGCGCCTCGCGCGGGTGGTCGTCGGCACCGAGGCGCTGGAGGACGGCCTCGCCGAACAGCACGACCAGATAGGCGCGTTCGGCGGGAGTGAGCGTGCCGTCGTGCGGGGGCAGGCGGTGCCAGATGGCGGTGAGGCGCTGCCGGGCGCGGTCGGGCAGGCCGAGGAGGCGCGCGGCCTGGGCGGCGGCGATGACGGCGTCGGTGGGGAAGGGGGCGCTCTGCGTCACGGGGAGCAGGCGCAGCGCGGGGGAGAAGCGGACGGGCAGCGGCGGGTAGGCCGGCCGGCCGACGGTGTCGTCTGCGCAGCACGAAGGACAGCCGGGTTCCTGCGCCGGCGCGACCGGCACGTCGATCGGCTCCGCCGGCTGGCGGCACCAGTCGATGCTCGCGCCGTGCTCGACGAGCACGGTGTTGCCGCGCGCGACGCCGACCTCCAGGTCCGTGCAGTCGGGGCCGCCGCGCGCGCTGACGCAGAGCGGGAAGGCCAGCGCGTCCTCGTGGGCCCAGGTGACGTTCAGGAGGGGCTGGTCGTAGAGCCGGTCGAGGTCCTCGGTGACGGAGACGAGGCGGACGGCCTGGCGGTGGGTGCGGTCGGCGTCGGCGGGGGCGCCCGTCCTGGCGCCGAGGACCTCCTCGAAGACCAGGACGTCGCCGGGGCGCAGGCACAGGGCCCGGCGGTCCGGTGAACCGTCGGCGAGGGAGGCCGAGGTGGCACCGGCCGGGAGGCAGCACTCGGCGTCGCCCCACGTCCACACGTGGATCAGGTTGTGGGCGGGGCGCAGCGGCACGGGTTCGGCGTGGACGGGTTCGAAGACCTGGTACGGCGGCAGGTGGCGGCGCTGCTGGAGGTCGGCGGCGAGCAGGGCGGGGCCGAGCTCGGGCAGGACGGTGGGGGCGAGCGTGAGGAAGCGGAAGTCCCCGGCGGGCAGGGTGAGTTCCTCGTCGGTCTCCAGGCAGACCCAGGCGCGGGCGGCGCAGCCGTCGTGCATGGCGTAGTCGACGAGCCGGGCGTGGCGGCGCACGGAGACGCGGTGGCGGGCGGTGTCGAGGTAGGCCTCGGTGGCGGCGGCGTCCTGGCGGTAGCCGAGGCGGTCGGCCTCGTAGGCGAGGAGTTCGACGAGGGTGATGACGAGGTCGGGGACGTGCCGCTCGGTCCAGGCGGGCATGGTCAACGAGAGCCGGTCGAGCAGGAGTTGGCGGAAGCTCGCGTAGTCCTTGGCGAGGTAGTCGATCTCGGGCGCGGGCGGGTGCGCGGGCGCGCAGGTGTCGGCGGGGGCGCAGTCGAGCGTCGCGCATTCGGGCCGGAAGGTGAACGCGGCGCTCGCGTGCCGGGGGTCGAATCCGGGGTATGGGTCGGTGCTCGGCCTGCCGTGCGGGTCGGCGCGGACGACGCTCAGACGGTAGGCGGAGAGATCGCCGGGCCGGTCGACGGCGAGGACCAGCCGGTCGGCCAACTCCCGTTCCGCGTCGGCCTCCCGGCGCACCGCCGTGACGGTGATGCCGGTGATCCGCTCGCCGCCGTCGATGCGGAAGTTGGCGGGCGTGAGGCCCGCGGGCGCCTTGCCGAAGAGGACGACGACGAGGGCGTCGTCGAGGACGTCCACGCTGTCGATGCCGTTGAGGTCGGAGGAGCGCAGCTTGGCGCGCCGCCGCTCGTCGGAGCAGGTCATGCCCCCACCTCGCTACGCTCGGCAGAGGCTGTGACCCATGGGCACCTCTTGATGGTTCGCTCGCTGCGCTCGCTCACGGCGCCACGCTCCCTTCGAGGACGTCGGTGCGGACCTCGCCGGTGGCGATGAGCAGGTAGCGCAGCTCGATGCGCAGGGTGCTCTCCTCGGCCGTCACCCGGAGCGAGTCGACGACGATGACGTCGCCGAGCCAGCGGTGCAGGGCGCCCTCGGCGGAGACCTGGAGGGCGGCGGCGAGTTCGACGCTGTCGGGCTCGAAGACGAGGTCGAGCAGGCCGCAGCCGAAGTCGGGGCGGTTGACGCGCTCGCCGGGGGTGGTGAACAGGAGCTGCTCGATCATGTCGCGCACGTGGTCCGGGTAGGCGGCCTCGGCGGTGCGGCCGCGGCCGTCGATGCGGAAGGGGAAGGCCGGGTCCATGGCTCACAGCCCCGTGACGAGGGTCTGCATCGCAAGGACCAGCGGAGGAGCGGGAGTCGGCGACCCGATGCACACCCCGCCGCCGGGCACGGGCGGCGGGGTCGGCGGCGGCGCCTGCACCAGCAGCGGCGCGCCGTTGACGAGCACGGAGGACACGTTCGCCCACTGCACGGTCGCGCACGGCGGCGTCACGGCGCAGCCCGCGATCACGAGCCGGCCGGCGCTGGTCGCGACCGGCATCCCCTGGACCAGCGCCCCGGGCGGCCCGGCGGGCAGGATGGTCACGGTGCCGCCGTGCGGGCAGGTCATGGTCGCTCCGGTGTGGAGGGCGAGGCCGGGCATGTGGTCCCCCAAGCGCTATTGCGGTACGACGAGCGTGCCGTTGTTGATGATCACGGAGGTGCCGACGAGGCGGATGCTCGCGAGGCCGGGCCCGCAGGAGAGTTCGATCCCGGCCTCGCTGAGCTTGATGTACGGCCCTGCGGCGCCGTGCAGTTGGAGCCGGATGCCGCCGGTGGGCTCGGTGGCGTCGGTGAGCAGCACGTAGGTGCCGCCCGGGGTGCTGAGCACGACCTGCGGCACCTCGGGCGGCACGAGCGCGGCGACCGGCGGCTGCTCGATCGTCCCGCCGCGCCAGAACCCGGTCCACACGGCCCGGTTGACGTCGCCGTCCTCGAACTTGACCCACACGCCGGATTGCACGGCCGGCACGACGTGCATCCCGGCGGTCGCGTACTGCGGGACGGCCCAGATGCACGGGTCGTTGCCCAGGACGTCGTCGACCCGGACCATGACGCGGTTCTGTTGCAGCGGGTCGAAGTTGGAGACGACGACGCCGCGGTAGAGGTCGCGGAAGTCGGGTTGCTGGTTGGCGCTGGGCGCTGTCACGGGGCCACCCGGTCGGTGAAGGGGACGAAGCCGTCCCGGGCGAGGGTGAAGCTCTGGGTGTACTCGCCGCGCTTGATGTCGTGGGTGACGCTGCCGACGTAGTACAGGCCGTCGTACGCGGGGCCCGCGCCGCGCACGCCGACGAGGCCGCGCGCGGCGAGCACGCGGCCGTAGCGCAGGACGTCGAGCTTGCCCTGCCCGGACACGGCGTCGGCGGCCTGGGACGTGACGCTGACGGCGCGCAGCATCGCGTCGGTGAGCGAGCGGTCGGTGACCTTGACGAGCGGCTCCTCGCGCAGGGCGACGGCCGGGCGGGCGGCGAGCGGCGGCTTGAGGAGACTGAGGCTGGGGATCGGCACCGAGATGCCGATCTTGGTGGTGGGTTCGGTGATGCGGACGGTGTACTGCGTGCGCGCGAGCCCGTCGAAGGAGAAGGACAGGTGCTCGACGTTGTCCGCCGCACCGGAGTTGACGGTCAGCGCGGGCTGCGGCACGCCGATGCGCACCTCCGGGCCCCAGTAGGCGATGCTCGTGCCGGGCGCCGGTCCCGGCACGAGGTAGAAGGTGTACCCGACCTCCTGGCCGAGGCTGCGCAGGTACGCGAGGTCGGTGGACGACTGGACGGGGATCTGGTCGAGCGGGTTCGGGACGGTCGGGACGATCGGCGGGACGGCGACCGGAACGACCCCGTACAGCGCGTACTTGAGCAGGACGAGCGTGGCGCGGACGTTGTGCGGCATGGCCGGGTAGCAGGCGTGCTCGGTGCGCAGGTCCATGAGGAGGGTGAGGTCCTCGCCGGTGACGGTGAGCGTGCCGGTGCCGGGCGCGTCGCCGGGGTTGAGCTCGTGCCGGGTGATCACGCCGTCCATCAGCACCTCGGTGGAACCGGCGACGATCGCGGCGATCACCACCCGGGCGGGCGGGTCGAGCAGGCCGGCCGGCAGCAGCGTCCGCGTGATGACGGACTTCTTGCTGACGGCGAAGGTGAGCTGGAAGCCGCTGCGGGCCCCGGCGCTCGACGTCACCTGCACGGACTGCAGCGCGTCCATGAGCGGCTGCGGCGCGGGCGCGGTGACGATGTCGCCGATCCGGAGCAGGAGTTGGACGCTCCTAGCCATGGAGCGCTCCGGGGACGAGCAGCGAGGCGGCGCCCGGCCCCGGCACGGCGGGCAGTGTCACGCGCAACCGCCGCCCGGTGACGGCGAGTTCGTCCGGGTCGTCGGCCCGGTTGGCGTCCGCGAGCTGCCAGGCGAGCTCGGCGTCGCCCAGTTCGGCGAAGGCGATCCGGTCCGCCCGCTCGCCCGCGGCGACGACGTGTTCGCGCAGGAGGGTGAGGTCCTCCGGGTGCGGCAGGAAGCGCCGGCGGACGTACGTCACCGTCCGCCCGTCCGGCAGGCGGTGGGTGGCGGTCGGCAGGGCGCGGTAGCGGCTGGTGAGGGCGAACACGGCTGTCTCCTCGTGGGGTCGGTCGGACGCGCGGGGTCGGTCGGACGCGCGGGATCGTCAGACGCGCGGCGTGCCGACGTCGGAGACCGGATTGCGGACGGACTGCGCGAAGCCCTCCTTGCGGCCCTGGTAGGTCAGGTAGAGCACCCCGCCGTGGTGCTGGTGGCCGAGGTCGTCCACGGTGAGCACCCGCACGCCGACCCCGACCTTCGCCCGCACCGGGTTGAGTGCCTGGTCGAAGAACTCCTCGGTGACGGTGAACTCGGTGATCCGCACCGGCACCACCCGCTTGGGACCGAGCACCAGGACCAGCAGCGGCGACTCCATCGGCGCCACCTCGATCTGCCCGGCCCGCGCGAGGGCGTCCTCGTGGCGCAGCTGCTCGACCGTCGGGTACATGCTCAACTCCAGGGCGGAGAGCACCGGGTGGAGCCCGTCCGGGTACTTCTCCGGGGCGTCGGCGGCGTCGAACTCGGCGTCGAACCGGAACTGCTCGTGCGCCGGCCCCTTGAGCCGCAGCACCTCCAGCCGGTCGCCGGGCTCGCTGCCGATGCCCTGTGGGGTGAGCGTGCGGGTGAGCGTGTCCGGGTTGTACTGGAACGGGATCGTGCGCTGTACGGTGCCGCGGTCGGGGTCGACCAGCACGAACCCGCCGCGCACCGGGTTGAACGCCTCGGGGAACGCGGTCACGGCCCCTCCTCTCCTGGCAGGAAACGGATCCTGGACGTGCCGACGAACGGGATCTCCAGCGTGGCCCGGGAACAGGCCCCGCCGCGGACGCAGGTGTCGAACAGGGCGTCACTCCAGGCGGTGCCGAAGGCGATGTCGGCGGAGACCGTCGCGTCGACGGCGCGCAGGGCGGTGAGCGTGTTCTCCAGGGAGTTCCTGATCCGTTCGAGGTCCACGGAGGCGGCGAAGAGCTCGGCGAGCTCGCCGGTGCCCTGGGTCGCGGTCGCGATGGCGACGCGGGCCGACTGCGACTCCAGGATCGCCATCGCGGCCCGGTGCTTGGCCCGGACGGCGGTCAGGGCGCCCTCGACCTTCGCGATCCGGGCGGGCAGGTCCCAGCGGGACGAGGTGAGCTGGTCCACGCGCTCGGAGAGCCGGCCGGCCGTGCGGCCCGCCGAGACGGGATCGGCCGCGGCGCCGAGCAGCCGGAAGGACTCGCCCTGGAAGCGGCCGGAGAAGTCGGCGGCCGCGTCCCGCCAGGCCTCCGCCTCGGTGGCCATCCTGGCCGCGGCGGCCACCTCGTCGGGAAGGACGAGGCCCTGACCGGAGAGTCCGCGCTGGGCGATGGCGGTGAACTTGTCCAGGAGGTCGAGCGCGCCTTTGACCTGGAGCACCTGGGTGGCGATCACGAAGACCCGGGCGGCGGCCAGCAGGCGCAGGTTGGTGCGGGCGGCCCGGCCGGTCTCGGCGGCGAGTTCGAGGGCCTCGGCGGACGGGGCCGTCGCCGCACGGCCCGTCGGCGGCACGCGACCGGCGGTGGTCGCGGGGACGGCGCGGGCGGCCGCGGTGGGCCCGCCGGCGGCGGGGGGAGGCGCTCCACCGGCGGGAGGGGCGCCAGGGGCCGGAGGCGCCGCGCCGCCGGGCGGGGGTGTGCCGCCCGGCGGTGGCGTTCCGCCGCCCGGCCCGCCGCCCGGTCCGCGGGTGATCGTCCCGGTGAGGGAGATGTCCACGGGCCGGAGGTTCAGCAGCTGACGCGCCACCCGGTAGTCCTTGGTGCCGGCCACCAGGGGCACGCTGGTGCTCTCGGGCGCGACGCGGACCCCGACGGGCTTGAGGTTGCCCGGGTTGTTCCGCACCACGCGGTCGAAGCTCCACAACTCGCCCCCGCCCGCCACCGCCTCGCCCGCGATGATGGCGTCGGCGGGTGCGATCGGGACCTTGGCGGCCTTCACCTGCTGGAGGAAGGACTGCGCGCCCCCGGCGGGGAGCGCGGGGGCGCGGCCGATGCCCAGTTCGTCGAGGAGCAGCTGATTGGCGACGGCCTGGCGGGGGATCGCGCGGTTGACGATCAGCTCCTGGTAGGCCTGGTCCGACACCAGCACCCTGACCCCGGACGACAGCATCGACCGCAGGGCGTTCGCGGCCCCGGTGTTGCCGCGGGCGATCTGGTCGAACACGCTCGGGTCGAGGAAGACGACGCGGGCCGGGGCCGGACCGCCGGGCGGCGTCTGGCGCGCCACCACCCCGCTGGTGCGCGCGGTGGCCAGGACCGGCGTGGCCGCCCCGGCGGTGACGGAGCGCGCCACCTGCTCGGCCTCGCGCTCGGCCGGAGCGTCCGCCGCGCCCACCTCCAGCGGCGCGGCGGCGAGCCCGGGGGCGGCCTGCCGCTGCTGGACGACGTGCGCGAGCTCGTGGGCCAGCAGGTGACGGCCCTCGGTGGTGTGCGGCGCGTAGCGGCCGGACGCGAAGACGATGTCCGTGCCGACCGTGTAGGCCCGCGCGCGGACGGCCTCCGCCGACGCCGCCGCGCGGTCGTCGGTGTGCACCCGCACACTGCTGAAGTCCTGGCCGAAGCGCGGTTCGAGCAGCTCGCGGGCCTCCGCGTCGAGCGGCGCCCCCTGGGAGCCGAGCACCGCGCGGACCTCCGGCGGTGCCAGCGCCGGGCCTTCGCCGGTGGCGTGGCGCCGCAGCTGCGGTTCGTCGGTCTCGCACCCGCAGGCCTCGGTGCCGCAGCGCCGGAGGACGGGCGTGCGGTCGGCGGGTTCGGCGACTTCGCGGGCGGTCACGGCTGCCTCCCCGGGGCGGGCAGGCGGTCGGCGAAGTGCCGGTACAGGTGGGGGCGCAGGCGCTGGAAGGTCTCCGGGTCGGTGAGGTAGAGGGCGAAGGACTCGGCGTAGAACTCGCGCCAGTTGCGGTCGGCGTAGGTGGTGATCCGGGTGTCGCCGTCCTGGGCGGCGGCGGTGCGGAAGGCGGCGGCCTCGCCCGTGGGGAGGGCGTCGGTGAGGGTGTTCGTCCCGGTGCGCGGGTCGCGCACGAAGCGGGCGCCGGACCCGCCGCGGGCCGTGCCGACGGCGGCCCGGGCGTCGTCGTCGGCGTGCCGGACCCGGTCCCAGGCGGCGGTCTGGCCGGGCGGGATGGAGAACCGTCCGCCGCGCCGGGGCCGCCCGTTCTGCTGGAGGAAGGTGTTGCGCGCCGTGGTGGCCTGGGCGGCGGCGGTCTGCGCGGCGCGCAGGGCCGCCCAGTCGTACGCGTGCCCGAGCTCGTGCGCGATCAGCCGCTGGAAGCCGCTCCCCGGCTGGTCGGGGCCCTGGAAGGCGCGCAGGGAGCCGGCCCGTCCCTGGAAGGCGCTGTCGGCGACGGACACGGTGTGGTCCGCGAGCGAGTACTCGGCGTCGTGTCCCGAGGGCAGGGAGGCCACGCGGACGAACGTGATCTGCTCGATCCGGCCGAGGACGCCGTCGGGGACGGCGGCCAGCGCGCCGAGGAGCTGGGCGTACTCGCCGTCGGTCCAGGCGGTGCCGCGGACGAACCGGTGCCGGGTGAACAACTCGTCGCCGCCCGGCCGTGGTTGGCCCTGGTCGCGCTCCGGCCCGAGGGTCGCGAGGTGCTCCACGAGCACCTCGCGCCGGACGGGCGGGCCGGGGTGCTCGACCTCGGTGAACCGGTAGGTGCCCCGGCCGCCGCCCTGGGCGGTGAGGTCGAGGCGCAGCGTGGTGCTCCGGTTCGGCGCGAGGAGCGGCGGGGTGTCGGTGACGAGGTAGCGGGCCAGGTTGGCGAGGCCCGTCCGCTGTCCGGCGGGGATGGTGGGTGCGAGCGTCACGGCGGTGTCCGGCGGCAGCGGGCGGATGGGCGGATTGGGGCCGAAGACCGTGGCGATCCCCGCGAGGGTCACGTCGTCGGTGGTGACCCGGATCCGGGTCCGTTCGGCGGCGGGCAGGGCGTCCAGGAGGACGTTCCGCTGCGGGTCGGGGCGGGTCTCGGGCCAGCCCCAGGCGTGGATGAGCTGCTGGTGCCGGAGGTAGAGCGCGTCGGTGGTCGTGCCGGGGGAGGCGGCGGCCGCCGCGGTGAGCAGGGTGCGGACGGCGTCGGCGTAGGCCCTGCGGAGGGTGCCGGTGCGCGTCGGGTCGCCGCCCAGCACCGCGGTGATCGCGGTCGAGGCGTCGTCACGGATCCGCAGGAAGTCCTTCAGCCGGCCGGGGACGGCGGCGGGCTGGACCCGCACCAGCGGCCCTCCACCGGGGCCCGGCGGGCCGGAGAGGCCGTAGTACTCGGCGGCGCCGCGCAGGAACCGGGTCGCCTCGTCGACGAAGAGCCCCCGGTCGGTCTCCGGCGGGGCGACCGGCTGCCCGGCGGGTTGGCGGGCGAGCCGGGGGCCGGTGGTGCGCTGCTCGACGACGTGGCCGAGTTCGTGGGCGAGGAGCCGGTCGCCGTGCTCGGTGCCCGGGGCGAAGTCGCCGTTGGCGAACACGACGTCGTGGCCGACGGTGAACGCCTGGGCGTCGGCCGCGCGGGCCGCCCGGTCGGCGTCGGCACCGGTGTGGACACGGACCTCGCTGAAGTCCTGGCCGAGGGCGGCGCCCATCCGCTCGGCGGTGGGCGCGGGCAGGGGCGCGCCGGCGTTCTCGGCCTTCCCCCGGGCCCGGTCGGCCGGACGGTGGACGTGTTCAGCGCCCATCGCGCACCGCCCGGAAGACGGATCCGGCGAGCTCGCGTCCGGTCGACTCGGCGCCGCCGACGGTCACCTCGGGACCGCGCAGCACGCCGGCCCGGGCGGGGCGCCACGTCGCCGCCGGGGCGGAGGAGAGGAGGCGGGCGAGCTCGGTGCGCAGGGCGGCGGCGATCGCCTCCGTGGCGCCGCGCGAGCCGTCCGGGCCGTCGGGACCGTCCAGGCCGTCCAAGCCGTCGAGGCCGTCGAGAACAAGGTGGTCGATGTGCAGCTCGATCGTCACGGCCGCTCTCCTTCCCAGGCGAAGTCCCGCTCGGTCATGGGCAGTTCGAGCTTCTCGAACTCGCTGCGGGCGGCCGACAGGACGTGCGGCATGGTGATCGGCGTGCCCGCGGCGGCGGCCAGGAAGGCGGCGTTGACGGCGATGTTGCGGATCATGCCGCCGCTCGCCTGGAGCCGGGCGAGCCGGTCGAGGTCGAGACCGCCCCGCGGGGCCGGGTCCGGGAACGCCTTCGCCCAGATCGCCTGGCGCTGCTCGGGGCCGGGGAACTCGAACTCGACGACGAACCGCAGCCGCCGCAGGAACGCGCCGTCCAGCGCCGAGCGCAGGTTGGTGGCCAGCACGGCGAGGCCCCGGTAGGCCTCCATGCGCTGGAGCAGGTAGTTGACCTCGATGTTGGCGTAGCGGTCGTGCGCGTCCCGCACCTCGCTGCGCTTGCCGAACAGCGCGTCCGCCTCGTCGAAGAACAGGATCGCGCCGCCGTCCTCGGCCGCGTCGAACAGGCGGCGCAGGTTCTTCTCCGTCTCCCCGACGTACTTGCTGACGACGGCGGACAGGTCGATCCGGTACAGGTCGAGGCGCAGGTGGTGGGCGAGCACCTCGGCGGCCATCGTCTTGCCGGAGCCGCTCGGGCCGGCGAACAGCGCGGCCACGCCGAGGCCCCGGGTGATGCGCTCCCCGAAGCCCCAGGTCTCGTAGATCGTGGTGCGGTGCGCCACCTGGTCGGCGATCCGCTCCAGCGCGCGCCGGCCGGCCTCGGGCAGCACGATGTCGTCCCAGGTGACCTTGGGTTCGAGGCGCTGGGCGAGGGAGTCCAGGCGGGGCCGGGTGCGGATCCGGCAGGCCCGCCAGGCGGCCGCCGGGTCCCCGTCGGCGACGGCGGCGGCCGCGCGGATGGCGGGCAGCTCCAGCCCGAACTGCGCGGCGAGCGCGTCCGTTTCGGGCACCGGGCCGTAGAAGTCCCGCCAGGCGCGGGCCCGTTCGGCCGGGGTCGGCGGCGCGACGTCGAGGAGCAGTGCCTCGCCGTCCGGGTCGGGGCGGCCCTCGCGGGCGGCGAGCAGGCGGGCGCCGCCGGCCCGGGCGAGGAAGCGTTCGGGCAGCGGGTCCGCGGGGTCGGTGTCCTCGGCGTCGAGGTAGAGCGCGAGCGGCAGGAGGGCGGCCTCGCGGCGCCAGAGCCGGGCGAAGTGGTCGAGTGCGGCGGGTTCGGCGGGCAGCAGCGCGGCGGGCAGGCGGCAGACGAGCAGTCCGCTCTCGGCGGCGGCGCGGGCGGCGACGAGCCGCTTGCCGGGGGCGTCGGCGCCGACGAGCTGGACGACGGGTGCGCCGGGCCGCCGCCAGGTGCGGGCGATCTCGTCGGCGACGGCCTGCTGGGAGGGCGGCAGGTCGGCGGGGGAGCCGGGGCGGAAGCGCTCGACGAGCGGGGTGAGGCGGTCGTCGAGGTCGTTCAGGCCCTTGAGGTGGTTGACGATCCGCTCGTCCGCGCGCAGGACGCTGCCGACCAGGCTCTGTCCGGGCGGGCGGGCGATCTCGACCAACTGCCAGTAGCGCAGGCCGCCTTGCGGGGAGACGACGTCCCACGCGGGGTCGGGGAGGACGGCGAGGGCGAGGCCGAAGGTGGGGTGGGTGAGGCGTTCGTCGCCCTGGGCGAGGGCGTAGAGGCGGGTGATGGAGGGGTCCAGTTCGACGGCCGCGCACAGGAACAGGGTGTCGCGCTCGAAGCGGGTGAGGCCGAGGCGGCCGGCGAGTTCGGCGAGGGGTGGGGTGGCGACGGCCTCGACATCGCTGATCTTCATTGCAGCTGAAGCGAGTTGACGATCGGTCACTTTCGTGACGGTCGGAGTGGCCGCGGCGCGGCGGAACCCCCGGGTGCGCGGGAGTTCCGTCCGCGCCGGACCGTCCGCGATCGCCCGGTGCAGCAGCAGCCGCAACCACGCGAGCGACGCGGCGAGGAACCGGCCGTTGGCGGCTTCCTTCTCCTCGCCCGTCCCGCCGCTCACAGGACCGTCACCGCCTGGCTCGGGTCGAACACCGGCCGGGTGCCCGAGCGGTCGACCAGGAGGCTGTCCACGCCCGCGACCCGCAACCGCACCAGGTGCCGCCCGGGGGCCGCGTCCGGCACGGTGAACCGCGCGTGGCCGGGCGGGCGCGGCACGCCGTGCGGCAGCGGGTCGGGTGGGACGGCGCGGCCGTCGAGGACCAGCAGCACCGGTTGTCCGGGCAGGGCGGCGGGGGAGTAGCGGACGTCGATCTGTGCGCTCCCGTCGGCGTGCCGCCCGACCTGCGCGGGCAGGTGCGTGATCCGGGGCGCGACGGCGAGCGGGACCTCGTTGGTGAGCTGCCCGGCGAGGGAGAGCCCGGCCGACCAGAGCCCGGCGGCCGTGCCGACGGGGACGGTGAACTGCACCTGGGTACCGGTGACGTGGTCCGGGGCGACGGCGACCGGCGCCGGGAGCAGCGGATGGCTCAGCCGCACCTCGGCCGGGGCCGCGAGCCCGCTGCCGCGCAGCACCGCCGTCTCACCGCCCCGGACGGCGGGCTGCCCGCCCGGCGGCACGGCGGCGTCGAGGGCCGGCAGGCCGAGCGGGAGGAAGCCCTGCGCGACGGGCCCGCGGTCGTCCGCGCCCCGGGTGAGCACCGGCACGGGGACGGTCGGCGGGCGGTGGCCGTCGATCAGCACCACGCCGACCTCGTAGGCGACCGACATCCGGTACGGGGTCTGGAACGCCGTCCAGAGCGAGTAGATGTCCTTCTCGCCGAACGGCTGCCAGGTGATCCGGATCCGGTCGAGCTGCTTGGCGACGTCGCTCTCCGGCGCGAACGCGGCCAGTTCGCCGCGCTGGAGCACCGGGTTGTCGTTCAGGACGCGGACGGCGCGGGCGAGCAGCCGCTGGGCGTCGAGGCCGGGGTCGCGCTTGACGAACGGCGTGACGAGGTAGTGCAGGGTGAGCGGGAACGGCGGACCGCCGCTCTCGCCGGGGGCGAGGTCGGGCTGGCCGGCGTTGCGCAGGGCGTCGTCCACGTCGGCCTGGAAGAGGTAGAGGTTGACGAGCTTGTCGCGGGTGCCGTCGACGAGTTCGTCCAGGGGACGGGTGTCCACGCCCGCGCCGGGCACGTCGGCCAGGGCGCCGAGCACGAGTCCGCTCAGGGTCTTGGTGACGGCGGCGATGGCCTCTTCGTCGCTCACCTCCCGCCGCCCCCCTCGGAGCGGGTGCGCAGGTAGTCCTCCAGGCTCATCGCCGGGCGCCGCCCGGGGATCCGGCGCGGCGGCTGCGGGACGGGCGGCTGGCGGCCGGTGCGGACCTCGACGCGGCCGATGGTGATGCGCACGGTCGGCACCGCGGCGGCGCGCTCGCGCCGGGACGTGAGGAGCGGGTCGACGAGCGACGCGTCGATGGGGGAGGACGGCACGGGGCGCGCGCGGACGGGGTCGGGTGCGGGCGCCGCCGGGGCGTCCTCCGCGTGCTCCTCGGGTGTGGCGTGCTGCTCCGACGGGCCCTCCTCCTGCGCGGGTTCCCCGGGCGGGGCGTCCGCACGGCGGGGTTTCGGGAGGGCGAAGGCGGTGGGTTCCGCAGGCCGTCCGGGGCCGGTGGGGGGCTCCGCCCGGACGGCCTGCGGAGGTTCGGGTGCGCGCCCGGTGGAGGCGCGCTGTGCCAGGGGGAGACCGGGCGGCGCGCCGACGGGCAGCTCCTGCTGGGCGGCCGGAGGGTTGGCGTCAGCGACCTCCGACTCCGCGGGGAGAGGGGAAGGTTCGGTGAACGGAAGCCACGGCTGCGTCCTCCGCCGGGGCTCGAAGAGCGACCCGATCAGCGGGCGGACCGGTGGCCCGTCCGCGCCGCCGAGCAGGCGGCTCACGAAGTCGTTCATGCCGTCACCAACTCCAGGTACAGCTGCCGTCGTTCGGGCCCGACCGCGAGCACCTCGGCCTCCGTCCAGCCGTAGGCGGTGGCGAGCGCGTGCACGTCGTGGAGCAACCGCCTGGCGTGGGCGTCGAGTTCGGCCCACAGGTAGCCGGAGGCGTCGAAGGGCGACGTCCAGGCGTGGCCGCACTCCGCGCAGTCGAGGTCCAGCCGGACGTCCGCCTGCGGATCCCGCCCGGCCAGGGCGCCCGCCACGGCCTCCAGGACGTCCGCCGGGAGCGCGTCGGCGGCGACCGGCCGTCCGTCCGCGACCGCCGAGGTCAGCACCCGCCGGAGCAGGGCCCGCCGGGCGGAGGCGCGCGGCGCGCCCCGGACGGCGAGCAGGTCCCGGGTGGTGACCGGACGGAACGCGAGCTCGAAACCCCCGGCCCGCACGACGCGTTCGCCCTCCGGCGCCGCGGCGGTCACGTCCTGCGCGGTCAGTTCGAGTTCCAGCTCCGTCCGGCAGGACGGGCAGGTGACGGCGCACGGCAGGCCGGGGCCGAAGCACCGCACGCGCAGGCCCAGCACCAGCTCCTCGCGCCGCCCGACGGCCAGGTCCGCGACGGCCGCCGGATCGCCGCCGCCCGCCGCGGCGAGCACCAGGGCGCGCCGGACCGGGTCCTGCCCGCGCCCGGCCTCCCAGACGGCGAGCAGGCCCTCCTCCGTCAGCGCGGTGACATCGGCTGGGGCTCCGGTGAGTTCGTCCATCGTCAGGCCGGGTCCTCGAAGGACGGCTCGACCGGCTCGGGCAGGTCCTCGCGCACCCAGCCCTCGTTCTCCAGCTTGATGTGCTGGATGGCGACCGCGTTGGCGTTGGCGTCGAGGTCGGAGACCGGCTGGTACTCCGAGACCCAGCAGTTGAACACCTGGTAGGAGAGCACCTTCTGGCCGGCCTCGTTGAAGACGTCGACGATGATGTCCCGCCGGAAGTCCTTGAGCGAGGACTCCAGCCCGCCGCTCGCGTTGGTCAGGCTCCAGACCCGGTTCGCCCACTGCTCGAACACCTTGTCGCTCGTGACCCCGCGCTCCAGGGTGATCGCGTCGTACTCGGTGCGCCCCGGCAGCTTGGTGCTGGTGGCCGGGTCGCCGCCGCTGCGGTGCTTGATCACCTCGGTGCTGCGCTTGAACCCGGTGACCTTGCTGACGCCCGCGATGTAGTCGGTGCCGCCGCCGAACTTCACCCGGAAGCGGAAGTTCTTGTACGGGTCGCGGCGCTTCGTCCTGCTGTCGGCCATGGCCTGCCTCTCCGTGAGGGTGCGCTCAGACCTGGATCTGGCCAGCGAGCTGCTGGATGTGGATGATCACGAACTCGGCGGGCTTGAGCGGGGCGAAGCCGACCTGGATGTTGACGATCCCGCGGTCGATGTCGTTCTGCGGGTTGTTCGTCGCGTCGCACACCACCTGGTAGGCGTCCCTGGGCGTGCGGCCCTGGAAGGCGCCCTGGCGGAACAGCGTGTTCATGAACGCGCCGACGTTGAGCCGGATCGAGGACCACAGCGGTTCGTCGTTGGGTTCGAACACCACCCACTGGGTGCCGCGGAACAGGCTCTCCTCGATGAACAGGGCGGTCCGGCGCACCGGGACGTACTTCCACTGGTCGGCGAGGACGTCGGCGCCGACCAGCGTCCGCGCGCCCCACACGAGGTTGCCGAACACCGGCCGCCGGCGCAGGCAGTTGACGCCGTACGGGTTGAGGATGCCGTTCTCCGGGTCGGTCATCGGCACGAGCGGCGCGACGACGCCGGCGAGGCCCGCGTCGGTGCCCGCCGGGGCCTTCCACACGCCGCGCGCGACGTCCGTGCGGGCCCACACCCCGGCGACGGCGCCGCAGGGCGGGAAGTCGCGGACGTGGTTCTGCTGTTCGGTGTCGGCGAGCAGGACGCGCGGGAAGTACACGGCGGCGTTGCGGGCGCCCGGGTCGCCGGCGAGCGGCAGGCCGGTGCCGCCGGGGGCGGCGGCCTTGGTGACGTCGGCCACGCTGTGCCACGCGTCCGGCGGGTCGACGACGAGCATCGCCCGGCGGTCCAGGCAGAGCCTGGCGGCCTGGGGGAGGATCCCGGCCGGGCCGTTCTGGCCGGGCGGCCCGGGCAGGCAGAGGATGTTGAAGATGTCGGTCTTGAGCAGCTGGTAGATGCCCTGCTTGCCGTCCTTGACCGGGGAGCTGTCGCCCAGGTAGTCGGCGGCGACCGGGGTCGCCGTCCCGTCCAGGCCGCCGCCGGCGGTGACGTACCAGTTGCCCTGGCCGGGGCCCTTGCCGTCCGGGAACGGGTCCTGGCCGGGCGGGACATCGGTGTCGGCCGCGAGCAGCCTGCCGTCCGCCGAGGCCGGGACGGTGACGAGGGCGGAGGCGGCGAGGGCGACGCTCAGCCGGTCGGGGCTGCCGGGCAGCGAGCTGACGTTGAGGTAGCTCTCGGTCACGCCGGTGACGGCGTCGCGCAGGGTGAGGTTGAAGCTCTTCTGGTCGGCGGCGCTCGCGGCCTTGTCGCGGGTCTGGTGGTCGACCCGGGCCCGCAGGTGGTTGCCCCAGTCGCCGGGGCTGACGGCGGTGAGCGTGACCGCGTCGGCGGCGGCGCCGGAGGCGGCGGGCAGGACGAGCGTGGCGGGCGCGGGGTAGCTGGGCCCGTCGGCCGGCGGGTTCTTCGGCTTCACGGCGGTGATCCGGACGATCTCGGCCTCGGCGCCGCCGTTCTGGAAGAACTGGTAGACCGCGTAGCTCAGGTCGGAGGTGCGGTCGAGGCCGCCGAACTCCCGCTCGTAGTCGGCCCAGCTGGTGATGTGCACCGGGTCCGTCACCGACCCGCGCGGCGCCGTCCCGACGAACGCGGCGATCGACGTCGGCACGCCGACGATCGTGCGCACGGCGCTCGGCAGCTCGTCGATGTACACGCCCGGATAGGTGGGGCTGATGGGCATCGTGGCTCCCTTCGCGAGGGCAACGGCTGCGCCCGCGGACACCGCCCAGCGTCCGGGTCGGCCATCACGGCGGCGTCACCGCGGCCGCACGGCGCGGAACGCGTCGCGTGACGCGGCCGTGACGGGCGTCCGCACCCGGGGAACCTTCGCGGGGGCCGGGGCGTCTGTCGTCCGGTAACGATCACGCGATGAAGGAGCGTTCATGTCGTACTGCCCGCCGAACCCCGAGGAGTCCTGGCTGATGGGCGGGGTGATGTCGGTCCTGCAGACCGGCATCGACGTCCAGCTCGGCTACTGGGCGGGCGAGGACGAGCTCAGCCACGACGACGGCAGCAGCAACCGCTGGCAGCTCCGCTGGGTCGACGGCGGCCGCGCGGTGCTCACCGGCTTCGACGTCGACTACAGCACCGAGCGCGAACTCGACGAACTGCTGCAGGGCGCGCCCGACTGGCTGCCGCTGCGGTGGTCCGGGCTCACCGACCGGATCGCCTTCTGCTACTGGTGGGAGAGCGGCGCCGGCGCGTGGGACTGCGCTCCCGTCGAGGACGACCGCGGCGTGGGGATCACGGACTCGCTGGACCGGGTGGAGTCCCTCCTGACCGACCGGGTGATGGAGCGGATCCCGGAGCCGGAGGACGAGGACGACGAAGAGGTGGACGAGGACGCGTACCTGGACGAGTTCACGCGGAAGCTGGAGGAGCTGGTCGAGGCGGCCAGGGAGCAGCGCCTGACCGAGCGTGAGCTCGCCCCCGTCCTGGGCTTCCTGGAGGAGCCGGGGCGGCTGAACCTCGCCGACGCGCTCGACAACGCCCGGGACGCCGGGTTCACGCCGGGCAGCTCCCGCCCCTGGGAGCGCCCGGCGCCAAGTGTGCATGTCAACTGACCTGCACTGCACGGCTGTTGACGTTCCGTAAGTAGAGGAACGACGCCGCGTCATGATCCCGCACCGCTCAGGGTCGAATCGGAGGTGACCTTTCCGGCATATCGAACACGTGGTGGAATTGTGCTGGTAGTGCGAACATCTTTACCCCATCATCTCCGGAGGTACACCGCCCATCCGCACCGGCCACGAGCCGGTGCGCGGGCCACCCCTCAGGAGTAGTGGATGAGTTCGACGGAATTCCCCGCACTGGATCCCACGGCCACCCTCGCCGGCCTGATCGAGGCCCAGGTGAGACGCACGCCGGACGCCGTCGCCGTGATCGACGGCGAGCGCCGCCTGACCTACCGCGAACTTGGCGAGCGCTTGACCTCCACCGCCGCCCGCCTCGCCGGGGCAGGGGTCGGCCCCGGGACGCTGGTCGGCGTGTGCCTGCCGCGTTCGGCCGATCTGGTCGTGGCCCTGCTCGCGGTGCTCCGGGCCGGCGGCGCGTACGTGCCGCTGGACCCGGCCTACCCCCAGGACCGGCTGGAGCTGGTGATCGGCGACGCGCGGGCGCCGGTCGTGCTCACCGACCGGGCGCACGAGCACCTCGTGGCGGGGGCCGGGGCCGCCGTCCTGTACGCGGGTCCGGAGGAGCAGGGTCCGGACGAGCAGGGTTCGGACGAGCAGGGTCCGACCGCTCCCGTCGCGCCGGTGGGCAGCACCGACGCGGCGGCGTACGTCCTGTACACCTCCGGCTCCACCGGCCGCCCCAAGGGCGTCGTCGTCCCGCAGCGCGGCGTGAACGCCCTGCTGCGCTGGGCCGCCGCCACCTACCGGCCCGAGGACGTGGCGGGCGTGCTGTTCGCCACGTCGGTCTGCTTCGACATCTCGGTGTACGAGGTCTTCTTCCCGCTCGCCGTCGGCGGCACGGTCGTCGTCGCCGAGAACGCCCTCGCCCTGCCCGACCTGCCCGCGCGCGACGCGGTCACCCTCGTCAACACCGTCCCCAGCGCCATGGCGGCCCTGCTGCGCGGCGGCGGCCTGCCCGCCGGCGTCCGCGTCGTCAACCTGGCCGGGGAGGCGCTGCCGCGCCGGCTCGCCGACCAGGTCCACGCGCAGCCCGGCGTCGAGCGGCTCTACAACCTGTACGGGCCCACCGAGGACACCGTCTACTCCACCTGGGCCCTGGTCGGCCGGGACGAGACCGGCGAACCGCTGATCGGCCGCCCGGTCGACGGCACGACGGCGCACGTCCTGGACGAGCGGCGCGCGCCCGTGCCGGACGGCGGGATCGGCGAGCTGTACCTGGCGGGCGAGGGTCTGGCGCACGGCTACCACGGCCGCCCGGACCTCACCGAGGAGCGGTTCGTGACCGTCGGCGGCGAGCGCTGCTACCGCACCGGCGACCTCGTCCGGCGGCGCGCGGACGGCAGCCTGGAGTACCACGGGCGGGCCGACCACCAGGTGAAGGTGCGCGGCTTCCGCGTCGAGCTCGGCGAGATCGAGGCCGTGCTCACCGCGCACCCGGCGGTGGAGGCGGCGGTGGCCGTCGTCCAGCACGACGACGCGGGCGCCTACCTGGCCGCCTTCGTCCAGTCCTCCCGGGAGCTCGCGCCCGGCGGGCTGCGCGCCCACTGCGCCGCCGCGCTGCCCGGCTACATGGTGCCGCTCGCGATCGGCGTGCTGGAGCGCCTGCCGCTCACCCCCAACGGCAAGACCGACCGCGCGGCCCTGCCCGCGGTGGCGCGCGGGCGGGACGGCCACGGCGTGTTCGTCGCGCCGCGCACCCCCGTCGAGGAGCGCGTCGCCGGGCTGTGGCAGGAGCTCCTCGGCATGCCCAGGGTCGGCGTGCACGACGTCTTCCTCGACCTCGGCGGCCACTCGCTGCTCGCCGCGGGCGTCCTCGCCCGGGTCGAGCGCGCGTACGGCGTCCGGGTGCCGCTCGCCGAGTTCTTCGCCGCGCCGACCGTCGCCGCCCTGGCCCTGCGCGTCGCGCACGGCGGCGGGCGCCCCTCGGTCGCGCCGCCCGTCCGCGAGCCCGGACTGCCCGCCGAACCGACGGCGTTCCAGCGCGACCTGTGGCTCCAGGAGAACGTCGAAGCCGGCACGTCGCTCTACAACGTCCCGCTGCGCGTCCGCGCGACCGGCACCCTGGACGCCGCCGCGCTCGGCCGCGCCTTCACCGAGGTCGTCCGCCGCCACGAGGCGCTGCGCACCGCCGTGATCGGCCGCGCCGGCGAACCCGCCGTCGAGGTCCGCCCGCCCTACGCCGTCGACGTGCCCGTGCACGACCTCACCGGCGCCGACGAGGCGCTGCTGGACGCCGCGCTCCGCGCCGAGGCGGCCCGCCCGCTCGACCTCGCCACCGGGCGCCTGCTGCGCGTGCTCGCGCTGCGCACCGGCGAGGACGCCCACGAACTGCTGATCACCGTGCACCACGCGGCGATGGACGGCTGGGCCACCGGGCTGCTCCTCGCCGAGCTCGACCGCGCCTACCGGGACGGCGAACTCCCGGAGCCCGAGCTCCAGTTGTCCGACGTCGCCCGCTGGGAGCGGCGCGCCCACGCCGCCGCCCGCGAGGACGCGCTGCGCTGGGGCGAGGGCCTCCTCGGCCTCGACCACGAGCAGCACCTGCCCGGCGACCGCCCGCACCCCGACCCGCAGGACTACGCGGGCCGCCGCATCGAGCGCCGGGTCCCGGCCGAGCTGCTGCGCGCCGCCGAGCGGTGGGCGGCGGAGGAGGGCGCGAGCCTCTACATGGCGGTGGTCGCCGCGCTCGGCGGGGTGCTGCACCGCTACACCGGGCGCACCGACGTCGCCGTGCTCAGCCCGTTCGCCGTCCGGCCGGTGCCGGAGCTGGAGGGGGTGCTCGGCTCACTGATCAACACCGTGGCGCTGCGCTTCGGCGTCGCGGGGGCGGACACCTTCCGGCAGCTGGTCGGGCGGGTGCGTCCGGCGGCGCTCGACGCGGCCGAGCACAGCGTGCTGCCGTTCGTCGAGCACGCGCGCCGGACGGCCGGTGCGTCCGGGCGGGCCTCGTCCCCGGTCTCGCAGGTGCTGGTCGCGGTGCAGAACCACCCGGTGGCCGGGGCCGAACTCCCGGGCCTGAGCCTGGAGTTCGTCTCCGAGGTGTGCAACGGGACGGCGAAGACGGACCTGTCGCTGTTCCTGGAGTTCCCGGCGGAGGGGCCGCTGCTGTCCGCCGAGTACCGGACCTCGCGCTACGACGAGCGTTCGGTGCGCGCCGTCTTCGACCACCTGCTCGCCGTGCTCGCCGCCGGGATCGCCGAACCGGACCGCCCGCTCTCGGAGTTGGCGATGCTGTCGGCCGCGGAGATCGCCGCCGCCGAGGACGGCCTGGTCCGGGCGGACACCCCGGTGGCCGACCTGCGCCTGCACGAGCTGTACGCCGGGTGGGACCCTTCGGCCGTCGCCGTGTCGGCCGCCGACGGCAGTCTGACCTACGGCGAACTCGGCCTGACCGCAGGCAGGCTGGCGTCCGTCCTGGCCGCCGCCGGCGCCGGACCCGGCGGGCTGGTCGCGGTGGCCGTCCGCCGCGGGCGCCTGCTGCCCGCCGCCCTGCTGGCCGTGCTGCGCAGCGGCGCCGCGTACCTGCCGCTGGACCTCGACCAGCCGCTCGCCCGCAACCGGGCCGTGCTGGACGGCGCCGGCGTCTCGCTGGTCCTGGCCGAACAGGCCGACCGGCACGACGAATTGTTCGCGGGCCGGACGGTCGTGGCGGCCGACGGCCAGGACGTGGACGCGGCCCCGGTCGCCCCGCCCGTCGCCGTCGGCCCCGAGGACCCGGCCTACCTGCTGTACACCTCCGGCTCGACCGGCACGCCCAAGGGCGTCGCGGTGCCGCACCGGGCGATCGTCAACTTCCTGCGGGCGATGGAGGACCTCGTCGGCCTCGACGGGCAGGACGTCATGGCCGCCGTCACGACCGTCACCTTCGACATCGCCGGCCTCGAACTGTGGCTGCCGCTCACCGTCGGCGCCCGGGTCGAGATCGCCGACCGGGCCACCGCCACCGACGGCGCCGCCCTCGCCGCCTGGCTGGAGCGCACCGGCGTCACCCACCTCCAGGCCACCCCCGCCACCTGGCGCATGCTCCTGGAGGCCGGCTGGACCGGCCATCCGGGACTCACCGCCCTGTGCGGCGGCGAGGCGCTCACCACCGACCTCGCCCGCGCCCTGCTCACCCGCACCCGGACGCTCTGGAACCTGTACGGACCGACCGAGACGACCGTCTGGTCCACCGCCCTGCGCGTCACCCCCGAACTCGCCGCCCACGACGGCGTGGTGGCCCTCGGCGAGCCGATCGCCAACACCCGCCTGCACCTCCTCGACGCCGCCGGCCGGCCCGTCCCGGTCAACGGCATCGGCGAACTCGCCATCGCCGGAGCCGGCGTGGCCCTCGGCTACCACGGCCGGCCCGACCTCACCGCCGACCGCTTCGTCGCCGAACCCGGCCGCCCCGACGGCGCGCCGATGTACCGCACCGGCGACCTCGCCTGCCGCCGCCACGACGGCCGGCTGGAGTACCACGGCCGCGCGGACGCCCAGGTGAAGCTGCGCGGCTTCCGGATCGAACTCGGCGAGATCGAGGCCGCGTTGACCTCCGTGGACGGCGTGACGGCGGGCGCCGCCCGGCTCGTCGACACGCCCGCGGGCCCGGTCCTCGCCGGGTACGCCGTCACGGACGGCACGCTCACCGAGGACGACGTGCGCCTCGCCCTGGCCGCCCGCCTGCCCGACTACATGGTCCCCGCGGGGCTCCTGCTGCTCGACGCCCTCCCGCTGACGCCCAGCGGAAAGGTCGACCGGGCCGCGCTGCCGGCTCCGGAACTGGGCGGCCTCGGCGCACCGCCCGAGGGCGACTGCGAGGAGATCCTCGCCGAGGTGTGGCAGGAGGTCCTGGGCGCCGTCCGGGTCTCCCGCCACGACGACTTCTTCGCCATCGGCGGCCACTCGCTGCTCGCCACCCGGCTGACCGCCCGCATCCGGGACACCTTCGACATCGAGGTGCCCCTGCGCGCGGTCTTCGGCGACCGCACCCTGGCCGCCATGGCCCGCCGCATCGAAGACCTGCTGCTCGCCGACCTCGACGACGAGCTCGCCGCACTCGGAAGCGACGCGGCGGGCGATCACGCAGCGGGCGAGCACGCAGTGGGGGACACCACCATGGGGGACGACGCATGACCGACCGACCAAGAGAAGGCGCCGCCGACGCCCGGCGCCAGGAACTGCTGCGGCAGCGCCTCGCCAAGGCGAAAGCCGCCAGAGCCGCAGCGGCGCCGGCCAGGGCGGCCATCGCGCCGCGCCCCGCCGACGAGCCGATGCCGCTCTCCTCCGCGCAGCGGCGGATGTGGTTCCTCGCCCAGTACGAGCCCGACAGCGCCGCCTACCACATCCCGCTCGCGCTGCGCATCGCCGGAGAACTCGACGAGGCGGCCCTGGCCGCCGCCCTCGCGGACGTCGTCGACCGGCACGAGGTGCTGCGCACCGTCTACCCGGCGTCCGAGGGCGAGGTCCGGCCCGAACCGCTCGCGGCGGGCGCCTTCGCCCTCGCCACCGCCGACGTCCCGGCCGCCGCCGTGGACGCCCGGCTCGCCGAGGAGGCCGCCCGGCCCTTCGACCTCGCCGCCGACCCGCCGCTGCGGGCCGTCCTGCTGCGCACGGGCGAGGGCTTCGTGCTCAGCCTCGTCCTGCACCACATCGCCGCCGACGGCTGGTCCCTCGGGGTGCTGTTCGCCGACCTCGGCGCCGCCTACGCGGCCCGCCGCGAGGGCCGGGCGCCCGCGTGGGCGCCGCTGCCCGTCCAGTACGCGGACGTCGCGCACTGGCAGCGCACCGAGCAGGCCGCCGAACTCGCCGCGCAGGAGACGTGGTGGCTGGAGCGGCTGCGCGGCGCCGCCACCACCGTCACCGTGCCCACCGACCGGCCCCGCCCGGCCGTCGCCGGCACCCGCGGCGCGCGGATCACCGCCGAGTTCGGCGCCGAGCGCTCCCATCGCATCCGCACCCTCGCGGAACGCACCGCCACGACCCCGTACATGGTGCTGCTGGCCGCCCTCCAGACCGTCCTCGGCCGTTACACCGGCAGCGACGACGTCGTGGTCGGCACGCCCGTCGCCGGGCGGACCCGCAGCGAGACGGAGGCGCTGGTCGGCTGCTTCGTCAACACGCTCGCGATGCGCACCGACCTTTCCGGGGAGCCGACCGTCCGCGCGCTCCTCGACCGCGTCCGCGAGGGCGCCCTGGGCGCGTTAGCCCGTCAGGACCTGCCCTTCGAGCGGCTGGTGGACGCCCTCGCGCCCGAGCGCGAGCTCTCCCACACCCCGCTCTTCCAGGTCCTGCTCAACGTCCACAACCAGGACCGGGCCAGGCCCGAGCTGCCCGGCCTGGACGTGGCCTGGCACCCGGTCGGCACCGACACCGCCAAGTTCGACCTCTCCGTCGCCGTGGTGGACGAGGACGACGCCCTGCTCGCCGACCTCGTGTGGCGCGCCGAGCTGTACGACGAGCCGACGGTCCGCCGGTTCTTCGGCCACCTCACCACCGTCCTCGACGCGATGGCCGCCGACCCGGACCGCCCGCTCGCCGAACTGCCGCTGCTCACCCCGTCCGAGCGGCGCCGCCTCGACGCCTGGGACGACACCGCGCGCACCTGGGACCTCACCGGCACCCTGCACGGCCTGGTCGAGGAACAGGCCCGCCGCACCCCGCACGCGCCGGCGGTCCGGGGCACCGACGGCGTCCTCACCTACGCCGAGCTCGACCGGCGCGCCAACGCGCTGGCCCACCGGCTGCGCGCCCTCGGCGTCGGCCCGGACCGCCCGGTCGGCCTGCTCGCCGAGCGCTCGGCCGCCCTAGTCGTCGGCATGCTCGGCATCCTCAAGGCGGGCGGCGCCTACCTGCCGCTGGACCCCGTCTACCCGGACGAACGCATCGCCGCACTCCTCACCGCCGCCGGCACCGCCGCGGTGGTCACCACCGACGACCTCCGCGCCCGCGTACCGGGCGAGGCCGTCGTCGTCCCGCCGCTCACCACCCCGGCGGAGCCGTGCGAGGGGCCGCCCGAGGTGGACGTCCGCCCCGAGCACCTGTGCTACCTGATCTTCACCTCCGGCTCCACCGGCGCCCCCAAGGGCGTCGCCGTCGAGCACCGCAACTACCGCAACTACCTGCACGGCCTGCGCGAGCGGATCGGCCCCGGCAGCGAGAGCTGGAACTGGGCGCTGGTCTCCACCTTCGCCGCCGACCTCGGCACCACCAACGTGTTCGGCGCCCTCACCGGCGGCGGCTGCCTGCACCTGCTCACGCGAGAACAGGCCACCGACCCGGCCGCCTTCGCCCGGTACGCGGCCGAGCACCGGATCGACGCGATGAAGCTCGTCCCCAGCCACCTGGAGGGCCTGGCCGCGCACGGCGACGGCCTCGCGGGCGTGCTGCCCGCACGCCTGCTGATCTGCGCGGGCGAGGCGCTGCGCCCCGACCTGGTGGCGCGCATCCGCGCCGCCCGGCCGGACCTCCCGCTGCACAACCACTACGGGCCCACCGAGACGACCGTCTCGATGCTCGGCGCGCCCGTCCCGGCCGAGCCCGATGCCGCTGTCCCGCTGGGCCTGCCGTTCGGCAACGTCGGCGCCCACGTCCTCGACGCCCGGCGGCGCCCGGTGCCGGTGGGCGTGCCCGGTGAGCTCTACGTGTCGGGCGGCGGCGTGGCGCGCGGCTACCTGGGCCGCGACGACCTGACGGCGGAACGGTTCGTCACCGTCGACGGCCGGCGCTGCTACCGCACCGGGGACCTCGTGCGCCGCCGCCCCGACGGCGCGATCGAGTTCCTCGGCCGGATCGACCACCAGGTGAAGATCCGCGGCTTCCGGGTGGAGACCGGCGAGGTCGAGGCCGAGCTGACCGCCCGCCCCGAGGTCCGCGAGGCGGTCGTGGTCGCGCGCGGCGAGGGCGCCGCCCGCAGCCTCGTCGCGTACGTCGTGCCCGCCGTCCCCGACCCGGGGGACCTGCGGGCCGCGCTGCGCACCCGGCTGCCCGACTACATGGTGCCGGCGGCCGTGGTGCTGCTGGAGGCGCTGCCGCTGAACGCCAACGGCAAGGTGGACCGGCACGCGCTGCCGGAGCCGTCGCCGGTCCAACAGGTCTCCGGCGGGGGAGAGTTGGAGACGGAGGCCGAGCACGCCGTGGCCGCCGTCTACCGGCAGGTGCTCGACGTCGAGGACGTCGGCCCGGCGGACGACTTCTTCGCCCTCGGCGGGGACTCCTTCTCCGCCGTGCGCACCGTCCGGCTGATCGGCCGCGGCCTGTCGGTGATCGACCTGTTCCAGCAGCCGACCGTCCGCGCCCTGGCCGCCCTGCTCGACGCCCGGGCCGGCGGCGGCCCGGCCCAGGACGGTCCGCGCCGCCTGCTGCACAAGCTCACGCGCGGCAGCGAGGCGGCCGGGGTCACCGTCGTCTGCGTCCCGTACGGCGGCGGCAGCCCGATCACGTTCCAGCCGCTCGCCGACGCCCTGCCCGCCGGGCACCGGCTCTACGCCGTCGAGCTGCCCGGCCACGACCCGAGCCGCCCGCACGACGAGCTCGCCGAACTCGACGGCCTCGCCGACCGGTTGGCCGCCGAGGTCGCCGAGCGGATCGAGGGCCCGGTGCTCCTGTACGGCCACTGCCTCGGCGGCGCGCTGGCCACCGCCCTGGGCTCCCGCCTGGAGGCGGCCGGCGTCGACCTGCGCGGCCTCGCCCTCGGCGGGACGTTCCCGGCGGCCCGCCTGCCCGGCCGCTTCGCCGAGTGGTTCGCCCGCCGCATGCCCGGCGACCGGATGCTCTCCAACCGCTCCTACCTCGACTACCTCCGCGCGATGGGCGGCTTCACCGACGTCTACGACCGGGCCGAACAGGACTTCCTGGTCCGGGCGTTGCGCCACGACGTGCGGCAGGCCGAGGACTTCTACACGCGTGCGTACGGGGACGGGCGCCCCGCGCGCATGGCCGCGCCGATCCTGTGCGTCGTGGGGGAGAAGGACCGCGCGACCCAGCTCTACGAGGAGCGGTACGCCGAGTGGGAGCACTTCGGCGCCACCGTCGACCTCGCCGTGATCCCGCGCGCCGGGCACTACTTCCTCAAGCACCAGGCCGCCGAACTCGCCCGCGTCCTGGCCGGGTTCGCGGCGACGGGCGGCGTGGCCGAGCAGGTTGCGACCAAGCGCCCGGCGGCCCGCGCCGAGCTCGCGACCTTCGCCAAGGTGGCGATCGGCCAGTTCGTCTCGATGATCGGCACGAGCCTGTCCGGCTTCGCGCTCGGCGTCTGGGTCTACCAGCAGACCGGCTCCGCCTTCGACTTCGCGCTCATCTCGGTGGTCGCGGTGCTGCCCGCCGTCCTCCTGCTGCCGATCGCGGGAGCGGTGGCCGACCGGGTGGACCGCCGCAAGATCATGATCGTGACGGACACCGTCGCCGCGGCGGGCATGCTCGCGCTGGGCCTGCTCCACTGGACGGACCTCCTCCACGTCTGGCACATCTACGTGGTGGCCTGCACGGGATCCGTCTGCACGGCGTTCCAACGGCCCGCCTACCTGGCCGCGATCACCCAGCTCGTGCCCAAGCGCTACCTCGGCCAGGCCAACGGCCTCGCCCAACTCGGCACCGGCGCGGGCGACATGATGGCCGTCCTGGCCGGCGGCGTGCTCGTGTCGCTGATCGGCCTGCACGGCGTCGTCCTCTTCGACATGGCCACCTTCCTGACCGGCGTCACCTGCCTGCTGCTCGTCCGCTTCCCGGACGCGATGTTCGACAAGCAGGAGGAACCGCTGCTGCGCGAGGTCGTCACCGGCTGGCGCTACATCGTCCGGCGGCACAGCCTCGTCGCGATGGTCGTCTTCTTCGTCGTGTTCAACTACCTGTTCGCGGTGGCCACCGTCCTCGTCACCCCGATGGTCCTGGCCGACGGCACGTCCGTGGAACTCGGCGTCATCACCGCCGTCGGCGGTGTCGGCGCGATGGCGGGTGGCCTCGTCATGGCGCTGTGGGGCGGCACCCGGCGCCGCGTGGTCGGCATGGTCGGCTTCACGTCGGTGGTCGGCCTCGCCGCCGTCGTCGCCGGCAGCGGACCGCACACCGCGCTCACGGCGGCGGGCATGTTCGTGCTGTGGGGCGCGCTGATCATCCTCAACGCCCACTGGATGGCACTCATCCAGACCAAGGTCGGCATGGAACTCCAGGGCCGCGTCCTCGCCACCAACCAGATGCTGGCCATGTCGATGATGCCGCTCGGCTTCCTCACCGCGGGCCCGCTCTCCGACCACGTCTTCGCACCGCTGCTGCGCCCCGGCGGCGCACTCGCCGACTCCGTCGGCCCGGTGCTCGGCACCGGCCCCGGCCGCGGCGCGGGCCTGCTGCTCGTCCTGGTCGGCGCGGTCATGACGGTGTGGGGCCTGCTCGGCCTCGCGTACCGGCCGCTGCGGCTGCTGGAGGACCTGCTGCCGGACGCGCTGCCGGACGCCGAGATCGGCGACAAGGACGCCATCCAGGCCGAGGCCGACCGGCGCCTCGCCGCCCTGTCACGCCCGGCGCCCCTGCGGCAGACGCGCGGGGAGCCGGAACCCGTCGAGGACGAGCCCGACCCGGTGGGCGCCGCGCGGAGGTGACGGACCGGCGCGCGTCAATGGCCCCGAATCTCCGTGTACGTCATATTTGGGAGAAACCCGGACCTGGAGGCTCCCATCACTTCCACCGCCACTGGCCCCGCCCTCCCCCCGCTCCACCGGCTCACCTTCGCCCCCGCCCTGCCGCCCCGGCCGACCACCCTCGCCGACGGCACCCCCGCCTGGCTGGTCACCCGCTACCACGACGTCCGCAAGGTGCTGAGCGACCCGCGCTTCACCCGCGACGACCTGAACGCCGTCGGCAGCGACGGCCGCACCGCCGAGGCGACCGGCAACCCGGCGTCGATCTTCAACCTGAACGGCGCCGACCACCGCCGGCTGCGCCTCACCGTCCAGCGCGCCTTCACCCCGCGCGCCGTCGAATCCTGGCGTCCGTGGGTCGCCGAGGCCGTCCAACGCGCGGTGGACGACCAGGCGGCGGGCGGGTCGCCGGCCGACCTGGTCGCCGCCTTCACCCGGCCCGTGCCGTTCGCCGTCACCAGTCGGCTGATGGCCCTGGAGGGCGTCGACGAGACCCGGCTGCACCGCTGGTCCCTGGCCCTCCTGGCCGAGGGCGATCAGCGGAACGACTCCGTAATGGACGAATTCACCTCCTACGCCGCCGATTTGATCGCCCGGCGGCGCCGCGCACCCGGCGACGACCTGGTCAGCAGCCTGGTCCGCGCCGCCGACGAGGACGGCGGCATCCCCGAGACCTGGCTCGTCTACCTGGTCTGCGGCCTGGCGGGCAGCGGCAACGAGAGCATCACCGGCGCCCTCGGCAACGCCTTCGTCCACCTCCTCGGCGACCGCCCCGCCTGCTGGCCCCGCCTCGCCGACCCCGCCGTCGCCGAACGCGCCACCGAGCGGCTCCTGCACCACATCCCCCTCGGCGACGACGACGCCACGACCCGGCGCGCCGTCGAGGCGGTCGAGCTCGGCGGGGTGCCGATCCCGGCCGGCGCGGTGGTCGCCGTCAGCCTCAACAGCGCCAACCGCGACGGCGCCGTCTTCCCGGACGGGGGCCTCGACGCCGACCTCGCCGCCCCGCTCGCCGCCCCCACCCTCGCCTTCAGCGCCGGCCCGCACTACTGCCTGGGCGCCTGGCGGATCCGCCTGGAGATGTGCGAGGCGCTCCACCGCCTGGCCACCGCCCTCCCCGGTCTGCGCCTCGCCGACCCCGGCGCACCGATCGACTGGCAGCTCGGCGGCACGACGCGCAGCCCGTCGCACCTGCCCGTGGTGTGGTGACCGGATCGTGGAATTGCGCGCGACCGCAGCGTGGTTGTCGTACCGTCCGGGGCCATGGACCTCGAATTCGCCACCCGCTTCGCCCAGGACTGGGCCGCCGCCTGGAACTCCCGCGACCTGGAGCGCATCCTCGCCCACTACACCGAGGACGTCGTCTTCGCCTCTCCCAGGATCCTGGAGGTCATCGGCGACCCGTCCGGCGAGGTGCGCGGCAAGGACGCCCTGCGCGCCTACTGGGCCAAGGGCCTGGACCACCTGCCGGACCTACACTTCACCGTCGAGGACGTCCGCGCCTCGGTCGACACCCTCGTCATCAACTACCGCAACGAGCGCGGCCAGGCCGTCGCCGAGGTCCTGACCTTCCGCGACGGCCTGGTCTGCCGCGGCTTCGGCGCCTACGGCCCGGCGGCGTGACACGGCGGAGCACCCCGGTCGCCCGGGGCGCTCCGCCCTCACCCGTGGGTCAGATCCAGACGACGTAGCGGTCGTTGAACTCCCCGCCGAGGCAGAACTCCCGGCGCTCGCGGATGTCGGTGGCCACCCAGCCGCCACCCTCCTCACACTGCAGGGCGGTGACGGGCGGCTCGGTGTGCCGGACGTGTGCGGGGTGCCCGGCGGCCCCGGCGTGCTCGGCGGCGAAGGCCGGACCGCCCATGGAGACGGCGACCGCGGAGAGGAAGGCGGCGGCGGTGATGCGCTTGGAAATGGTCATGCCCGGCCAACGACCCTGGCCGTCCACGGTCACCGCCGCGTCACGCGGCCGTGGGCCGGCGCAGGTCCCCAGCCATCTCCGGAGCGTTATCAGAGGGCGCACCAATCGGGTGCCCCCCGGCCCCCGGCCCCGCCTCCCGCCGGTGCCCACCCCCGATGGTCCGGGCACCGACGGGCCGGCGGATCAGCCGATCAGCTCGCCATGCACTTGGCGTACGCCTTGTTGGCGCGGCGCAGCGCCCCGCCGTGGGAGTACCCGTTCTCGCGGTAGTGGTAGTAGGTGACGGTGAACTCGACGTCGCAGTCGGCGGCGCCGGCGAGGGCCGCCGCGTGCGTGCCCGCCGGCGCGGCCTCTGCCGCCTGGGCGGCGCCGACGCCCGAGAGCACGACGGCCGCGGCGAAGCCGCCGACGACCAGGGAGCGGTGCAAGCGCTTCATCAACTGGGCTCCTTCTCAAGGGGTTTGACGTGCACCGTCATTCTGCGGCGGCGGCCGTGGCCGTTCCTATCCCAGACTTGTGGGACGGATTCCGGGCCTGCCGCGCCGATTGATCGGGCGTGAACGGAGCATTAAGCGTTCATTGGGATTCGGTCCCGGGCCCCCGTGCGGGGCCGGGGGTGATCCACTGCCCGGTAAGGTGAGCCTCAGTGCCACCACCCCCTTGGAGACCGACGATGTCCATCAGCCCTGTCCGTCGCCGGGTCGCCGCGGCGCTGGCCGTCTCGGCCGCGGCCGCGCTCGTGCTGTCGTCGTGCAGCTCCTCGTCCGACGGCGGGGACGACTCCGACTCGGACAGCGCGACCACGGCCCCCGCCACCGGCCCGTCCCTGCCGCCGCCCACCAGCGTCACCCTGCCGCCCGAGCACACGGGCTTCGACTACCAGATCTCCTCGCCCTACCAGCCCCCGGCCGGGGTGCAGGTGGTCAGCCGCGACCACGGCGCGGCGCCGGCCGCCGGGCTGTACAACATCTGCTACGTCAACGCCTTCCAGGCCCAGTCCGGCGCCGAGAAGGACTGGGAGCCGGACCTGCTGCTCCGCGACGGCGGCGGCAAGGTCGTCTACGACACGAACTGGAACGAGGCCCTCCTCGACGTCCGCACCGACGCCAAGCGCCGGCGCATCGCGGCGAAGGTGAACGGCTGGATCGACGAGTGCGCGGCCAAGGGCTTCAACGCCGTCGAGCCGGACAACTACGACAGCTACACCCGCTCCGACAACCTGCTCACCGCGGCCGACGTCGAGGCGTTCCAGACGGTGATCGCCGCCCACGCGCACGAGAAGAAGCTCGCGATCGGCCAGAAGAACACCGTCGAGCTGGCCGGCGACCGCCAGAAGGTCGGGCTGGACTTCGCCGTCGCCGAGGAGTGCGGCGAGCAGGACGAGTGCAACGGCTACGTCGACGCCTTCGGCGACCACGTCTACGTCATCGAGTACACCGACAAGGGCCTGTCGAAGGCCTGCAAGGGCTGGGGCGACAAGCTGAGCATCGTCCGCCGGGACAAGAACGTGCTGCCGCAGGGCAAGGCGGGCAACGTCCGCAAGACCTGCTGAGCCCGGATGTGACGAAACCCTGACGACCGGGCTGCGCCCCTGGTCAAGACGGGGGCGGACCTGGTCGAATCGGCGGCGTGGACAGTACAGCGCACAACGGGAAGGGCACCCCGGTCGGCCGCCGGGTCGTGCTCGGGCTGCTCGGCCTCGGCGCGGTCGGCGTCGCCGCCGGGCCGTACCTGCAGAAGGCCCAGGACACCGTGGCCGGCAAGGACCCGACCGGCCTGACCGGGCTCCTCCCCGGGGGCGGCGGCTTCCGGTACTACTCGATCACCGCCTCCGTCCCCGAGCGGACCGCCGAGACGTACACCCTGAGCGTCGACGGCCTCGTCGACCGCCCCGGCACCTTCCGCCTCGCCGAACTCCAGGCGATGCCCCAGCGCCGGATCGTCCACGACGTGCAGTGCGTGACCGGCTGGCGCGTGCCGGACACCCCCTTCGAGGGCGTCCCGCTGTCGCACCTGCTCGACGCGGCCGGCGTGCGGCCCGGCGCGCGGGCCGTGCGGTTCAGCTGCTTCGACGGCGCCTACACCGAGAGCCTCTCCCTCGACCAGGCCCGTCGCGACGACGTCCTCGTCGCCCTGCGCATGCAGGACGCCCCGATCTCCCACTCCCACGGCGGCCCGGCCCGGCTCTACGTCGCGCCGATGTACTTCTACAAGTCCGCGAAGTGGCTCTCCGGCATCACCGTCACCGACGCGGTGCAACCCGGCTACTGGGAAGAGAACGGCTACGACGTCGACGCCTGGGTCGGCCGCTCGAACGGACGTGACGATGCACCGACCTCCTGACCTCCTGCGCCGCTTCACCCGCGCCGAACGCTGGGTCCACCGCGTCACGGCCGCCCTGATGCTGGTCTGCCTCACCACGGCCGCGTTCCTGTACGTGCCGCCCCTGGCCGAACTCGTCGGCAGGCGACGGCTGGTGGTGACGATCCACGTGTGGTGCGGCCTCGCCCTGCCCGTCCCGCTGCTCCTCGGCCTCGCCTCCCGCGCCCTGCGCGCCGACCTGTCCCGCCTGAGCCGCTTCACCCCGACCGACTGGGCCTGGCTGCGCGCCCTGCGCTCCCGCGCGCCCGACCGCCCGGCCGGCAAGTTCAACGCGGGCCAGAAGCTCTACGCCCAGTGGACCCTCGGCGCGATCCTCGTCATCGTCGGCACCGGCCTGCTGATGTGGCTGACCCACCTCTCCCCGCCGTCCTGGCGCACCGGCGCGACCTTCGTCCACGACTGGCTGGCCGCCGCGATCGCCGTCGTCACGATCGGCCACATCCGCATGGCCGTCCGTGACCCCGAGGCCCGCCTCGGCATGCGCACCGGCCTGGTCGACCGGAGGTGGGCCGCCCGCGAACACCCGGAGTGGGACCCGGAGCGCACGTAGGGCGTCAGCGGCCGGCGAGGACGTCCGCGCTCTTGCGCAGCGCCGCGTCCAGTTCGCGGCGCTCCGTCTGGAGCGCGGGCACCCGCTGCTCGAGCGCCTGCTCCTGGAGCCGGACCTCGGCGTCGAACCAGACCTTCGCGACGTTGCTGCGGGCGCGGCAGGCGAGGTCGGCGAGCGCGGTGTCGATCTCGGTCCGCGACACGTCCGTGCCCTTGAAGCGGCGGTCGTCGCTCGCGTCGAGGGGCTCCTTGTAGACGAAGCCGCGCCCCTTCATGCACGAGGACCAGGCCCCGAACGCGGCCACGACCTCCGGCTCGCGCTTGGAGCGCATGAAGGCGTCGTTGCCGAGCGTCTGGGCGAGCGCGCCCCAGGTGCGGTCGCCGCCGCCCAGACGCTGCTTGCTCTGCACGCCGCACGCCTGCTCCGCCTCGGCGGCGGCGCCCGTGGTGCCGGCCGCGAGGCCCTTCGCGATCGCCGCGTCGTAGGCGGCCTGCTCCGCCGCGTCCGGGTGGTAGCCGCGCTCGGCCGACAGGGCGGCGTCGTGGATGCCGTAGCGCCAGTCGGTGAGGGTCTTGGGGCCGAGCCTCGGCAGTTCCGGCGGCGCCGAGTAGGCGTGGCCGGCCTTGCGCATGCAGTCGCCGACGAGGGTGGTCATCGCCCGGCCGAATCGCCGGGACTCCTCGTCGGTCGGCAGGTGGGCCTCCATCGGCAGGCGCCAGGTCGCGGGGTTCGCGGGGTCGGCGGCGGCGGTCGTGGTGGGACTGGTGGTCCCGGCCACCGACGGGGTGGGACTGGTTGTGTCGGCCGCGGACGGGGCTGGGCCGGCGAGTCCGCGGTCGACGACGCCGGAACACCCGGCGGCCGTCCCCGCCACGACGGCGGCGGCCACGGCGGTGGCGGACCACCGACCGAGAGCGGAAAGTCTCGTAGCCATCATTCCTGAACTCCAGTGCGTTCTTTCGCGATCGCCTTCGTTCGCGGATTTCCAGGAGTGCGGGGAATTGCCGTCGAGACGTCGGGGATGTGCATTCTTGCCGTGCTGACTTTGCCAATCCTTGGAGGAGGCATGGCCATTACAGCACCGGCGCAACGGGCAAAACGGACACTCGGGAGGCCCCTTGGTAACGGTTTGACATCGTCTGTGTGCTGCCTGGGACTGCTCCCGCCGATCGGAGGGGCCGCCGGAATGCTCCCCTCTGGCCGGTGGATTTCGGCGATTCGTGCGGGGGCGGTGACCAGAAAGCGCCCCACCGGTGACAGGGGGCCGGTGGGGCGGGCCCGATGGCCTACATGTCGTGCTCGCGCGGCTTGTCGAGCCAGCCGCCCGCGGTCACGTGGGTGTCGTGGCCGACGCCGTTGACCCAGTGCCAGTTGGACGGGGACCCGCCGGAAGCGGTTGCCGACGTCGCCGCGCCGGTGCCGAGGGCGACCAGGGCGGCCGCGGCCATGCCGACCAGTACACGCGTGATCATGGTGGTCCTCCAGGACCTCGAAGGGGTTGGTGCCCCTACGGGACCAGTCACGCGTAGACGTTCGGTCAACGCCGGTCGCCTACGGTCGGAGCGCGGCGGTCAGGTAGGCGCCGTGGCGGGCGATGTGGGCGGCGTCCCGCTGGTAGAGGCGGTCGTGACCGGCGGCGATGTGTCCGGCGAAGGCGGCGTTCCCGGCGGCGGCCTGGTCGTGCATGAGGCGGACGAGGTGGTCGAGACGGAGGCGGGCCGTGTCGGTCACCGCCTCGCGGTCGTCCGGGCTCAGGCGGTAGGCGTCGGCCAGGACGCGCAGCCGTCGGGCCTGGTCTTCGAGGGGCAGGTGGAAGTCGGGGTTGGCCGGATCGGTGAGGGGTGCGAAGCGGTAGGCGGCGTAGGCGAAGTCCCAGACGCGGGGGCCGGGGTGGGCGGTGTCGAAGTCGATGAGCGCGACGGGCCGGCCGTCCCGGAAGACGCAGTTGTAGGGGGCGACGTCGCCGTGGCAGACCACCTCGGCGGGTTCCCGCGCGGGCAGGAACCAGGTGGCGTCCGGCGGCGGGGTGAAGTCCGCGGTGGCGTCGTGGAATTCGCGCAGCAGGGCGCCGACGGCGACGAGGGCGTCATCGGTCAGTGGCCGGTGCCCGACGTCGCCCGGGATGAAGTCGAGGACCTCGCGCCCCTGGGGGTCCAGCCCGTGGGCGCACGGAGCACCGGCGAAGCCGCGCCGGTGGACGTGATCGAGGAGGGCGTGCACCGTCGCCGTCCACGGCCCCGACGGGCGCCGAACGGTGGCCCCCACCCGGAAGACCCGGTTGACGCCCCCGCCTGCCAGTTCCACTTCCCGCTGATCATCCGTCATGACCGGGCATGCTACTGCCGCGGCCGGTGCCGTCACGGCGCGACCCGGATGGCCCAACTACCGTTCGTGTTTGCGGACGCGCTCTGCGTGAGAGGATCGCGGGGCAAGGCGATCCGCGTGCGACAAGGAGAAGACATGGCCGACCGTCAGAACGGCACCGTGAAGTGGTTCAACGAGGAGAAGGGCTACGGCTTCATCAGCCCTGAGTCCGGTCCGGACCTCTTCGTGCACTTCAGGGCCATCGAGGGGCAGGGCTTCAAGTCCTTGATGGAGGGCCAGAAGGTCTCCTTCGAAGCCGTTCAGGGCCAGAAGGGCATGCAGGCCGACAAGGTCCGCGTCGAGCAGTAGGACGCCGGCGGTGCGGACGGGGGGTACCCGGTCGCGTACGCCGAGCACCGTCCGGACGACGCGCAGGTCGCGGCGCGGTGGGCGCTGGAGCCCGCGCCCGGCCTGCGCGTGCTGGACGTCGGTGCCCTCGGGGCCGGGGCGGGCAAGCCGGTGGTGCTGAGCGCCGACGCCACGGCGGTCGGGCCCGGCGCCGGTGTCAGGTTTCACCCGACGCCCTCGCCGGCGACCTTGACCAGTGCCTGCGTGCCGATCACCGCCAGCAGCGCCAGCCGTTCGGCGTCCTCGGCGCCGGGTTCGGCCGTGTAGACCATGATCCGCAGATCGCTGCCCGCGACGCTGAGCACGTCGCAGTCCAGCGTCAGCGGTCCGACCTGCGGGTGGTCGATGGTCTTGCGCGAGGCCTCCTGGTGTCCCACCGCGCCGGAGTCCCACAGCTCGGCGAACCGCTCGCTGTTGCCGCGCAGATCGGCGATCAGACGCCGCAGTCGCAGATCCGCCGGGTAGCGGCTCGCCGCCGCCCGCAGGTCGGAGACGACCGCGGTCTCCAACGCCCGCCGGGACTCCGGCGTGTGGCGGACCCGGCTGCCCGAGCCGAGGAAGTTCCGCCACGCCCCGTTGCGCTCCTTGCCGTGCTGTTCACCCATCAGCGCGGTGTAGAGCGGATTGGCCAGCAGCAGCGTCCACGCCGCGTCGTAGACCGCGACGGGTGCGCCGGTCAGCCGGTCCAGCATCCGTTGCACGCTGGCCGTGATGTAGGCGGGCACCGTGCCGCGTCCCGGTGCTACCAGCCCGGCGACCCGGAACAGATGCTCACGTTCCTCCGCGTTCAGTCGCAGCGCCCGCCCCAGCGCCTCGACGACCTGCTCCGACGGGTTGGCCGCCCGGCCCTGTTCGAGGCGGGTGACGTAGTCGACCGAGATCCCGGCCAGCAGCGCCAGCTCCTCCCGGCGCAGTCCGGCCGCGCGCCGATGGCCGCCCGCCGGCAGGCCGGCCGCCTCCGGCGGGACCCGGTCACGCCAGCGCCGCACCGTCCGCCCGAACTCCGTGGTCGCCATGCCACCACTGTGCACCGTCCCGCCCGCGGGTGCCTGGTACCGGTAGTCCCAGGAAGGCCGGACGCCTGGCTGACGGCATCGCCGCGCAGCATCGTGGAGGCATGACCACGACACTGATCACCGGAGCGAACAAGGGGCTCGGGTTCGAGACCGCCCGTCGACTCATCGCCGCAGGCCACACCGTGTACATCGGCAGCCGGGACCCCGAGCGCGGGCGTCGCGCCGCCGAGCGGTTGGGCGCGCGGCCGGTCGTCATCGACATCACCGACGACGCCTCGGTCGCCGCAGCGGCGAGGACCGTCGAGGCCGGCGGCGGCCTGGACGTGCTGGTCAACAACGCCGGCGTGGAGGAGCGGGCCGAGGACAACGGCATCATCGGTGCGGCGGACGTCACCGCCGACCTGATGCGGAGCACGTTCGAAACCAACGTCTTCGGCACGGTACGCGTCACCCATGCGTTCCTCCCGCTGCTGCAGCGCTCCGCCGCCCCCGTGATCGTGAACCTCAGCAGCGGCCTGGCCTCGCTCACCCGCGTCACCACCGCCGGCACCCCCGCCTACGCGTACCCCGGCGTCGTCTACCCGGCCTCCAAGGCCGCCGTCAACATGATCACCGTGCAGTACGCCAAGGCGTTCCCGAACATGCGCATCAACGCCGTCGAGCCCGGCTTCACCAAGACCGACCTCAACGGCAACACCGGCATCCAGACCGTCGAACAGGGTGCCGAGATCATCGTCCGCATGGCCGGCCTCACCCCGGACGGCCCCACCGGCACCTACACCGACGCCGAAGGCCCGCTGCCCTGGTAACCGCCCCGCCCCCGACGGCCGCCCCGGCCGACGATCACGTCTTCGCCCTGCAGGAGCGTGTGCTCCAGCCCGCACCTTGGGACTTCCCCTGCGGGCCGAGCCCGTGCCGTCAACCCCCGCCCATGGCAGTGTCGTTAGGCTGCCCGGATGCAGACAGACGTGCCCCCGTCCCCGGTCAAGGGGCTCCCGGGGCCTCCGGGGCGGCCGGCGTGGCTGACCGAGACGCACCGGTGCGTCATCGACGCGCTGCTGGCCCTGATCCTGGCCGCCGCCACGCTGTCCTTCGCCTACCAGTACCACCCGCCGGGCTGGCCGCCGTTCGACCGGACCGCCGCCGCCCTCTGCCTGGTGGTCAACCTGCCGCTGGCCGTCCGCCGGCTCGCCCCGGTGGGTGTCCTGCTGGTCTCGTGCGCGGCGCTCCTGGCCTACACCGTCGGCGGGTACCAGCCGTCGGCCAACATCTGGGCGCCGCTGTTCGCCGTCTTCACCCTCGCCGCCCGGCGTCCGACCCGCACCTCGGTGGCCGGCGCCTGTTTCGCGGCGCCCGTCTGGCTGTGCAGCGCGATGGCCACGAAGGTGGTCTCCCCGGACGTGGCGCTCGCCCAGGTGGTGCTCGGGGTCGGGACGGCCTGGGCGTTCGGTCTGACGTTGCGGATCCTGGGCGAGCGGAACCTCCAACTCGCCGCGCTGACCTTGCGGTTGCAGCACGAGCAGGCCGCCAGGATGCGACACGCGCTGACCGAGGAACGGCTGCGGATCGCCCGCGAGCTGCACGATGTGATTGCCCATCACATCTCGGTCGTCGCGGTGCAGGCCGGTCTGGCGGGCTACGTGTTCGAGAGCGATCCCACTACGGCGCGCTCGGCGCTCGACACGATTGCGGGCAGCAGCCGGGAGGCCCTGGAGGAGATGCGCGGACTCCTCCACGTCCTGCGGGTGCCGCCCGAGCAACCGGACGGCGGGAGCGGGCAGCCGGAGGAGCCCGCGCCGGGGCTGGCCCGGTTGCCGGCGCTGATCGAGCGGGTCGAGGCGGCCGGGCTGACGGTCGAGCTGACGGTGGCCGGCGAGCCGTACCCGCTCGCACCCGGCCCGGACCTCGGCGCCTACCGGGTCGTGCAGGAGGCGCTCACCAACGTGCTCAAGCACGCCGGCCCGGCCGACGTGCGACTGTCCCTGGACTACCGGCCCGGCCGGCTGTCGGTCGGCGTCCGCGACGGCGGCCCGACGGCCCGCAATGGCGCGCCCGTCCCGCCCGGCGTCAGCGGCGGTCACGGGCTCATCGGCATGCGCGAACGGGTCGAGGCGCACGGTGGTATGTTGCGTGCGGGCTCGCTGCCCGACGGGGGGTTCGAGGTGGTGTTCACCCTGCCGGGACCGGGCGCCGGGTCCGCGGGGGGCGGCCCCGATCGCGGGTAGGGGGAGACCGGCGCATGACCACCGTGCTCGTGGTGGACGACCAGATCCTGGTGCGGGCCGGCCTGGCCGCCCTGATCCACGCGGCGCCCGGCCTCGACGTGTGCGGACAGGCCGCCGACGGGGAACAGGCCATCGCGCTCGCGGCCCGATTACGACCCGACGTGGTCCTGATGGACATCCGGATGCCGGACGTCGACGGCATCACCGCCACCGAACGGATCCTCGCGCAGGCCGTGGATCCGTTGCCCAGAGTCCTCGTCCTGACCACGTTCGACCTCGACGAGTACGTCTACGGGGCCCTGCGGGTCGGCGCCAGCGGCTTCCTGCTCAAGGAGACCCCGCCGGAGCGGCTGCTCACCGCGATCGAGGTCGTCGCCGGCGGCGACATGCTCTTCGCCCCCAGCGTCACCTGCCGCCTGATCGAGGCGTACGCCCACCGGATCGGCCAGGAAGCCGACGCACCAACGGAGTTGGATCCGCTCACCGCGCGCGAACTCGACGTGCTGCAACTCGTCGGCGCGGGCCTCGGCAACTCCGAGATCGCCGACGAACTGGCGGTTACCGTCGGCACGGTGAAGACCCACCTCAACCGCATCATGACCAAGGTGGGCATCTCCAGCCGCGCCCAGGCCGTCGTCCTCGCCTACGAGAGCGGCCTGATCACCCCGCGGCGCGCCCTCCCGGGATAGGCCCGCCCGCGGTGCGGAGTCTCGGAGTCTCGGAGTCTCGGACGAGGAGGACGCGCAGCTCGGCCTGGGCGCGTTCGACGTTCGGACCGGTCCCTGCGGCAACGACCTCCGTACTCGTTGCCGCAGGGCGTCCGGCGCGTTCGTCAGCCGCAGTTCAGATGCTCCGGGCTCCGGCTGACCCACTTCTGGATGATCTCGAATCCGGGGTACTGCGGCTTCGGCTTCGTCCAGGTGGCCACGATCGTGTAGTTGCTCCTGCTGAAGTTGCGGCACTTGTACCTGGGGTTGATGTCACCCTTGCGCGTGGCGGTCTTCTTGTCGACCTGGTGGCCGTTCTTCTGCAGCTCCAGCGACAGGTGGGTGAGGCCGCAGTCGTAGAGCCGGCCGCCGGCCTCCACGTACCAGTCCCGGCCGATCTTGCGCGGGTACGGCTTCCACAGGTCGGGCGATGCGCAGCCCTTGGGGAGGTTCGGCGTCCCGACGGTCTGAGCGAACGGCGTGGCGGCGCCGGTGCTCACGGTCCCGTCGGCGTCGCTCGTGGGCACGGCGACCCACTCCGAGGACATGTCGGCGACGGGACCGGCGTCGGCCGCCTGAGCGGGAACGGTCAGGCCCAGGGTGGCGAGTCCTGCGAGGGTGGTGGTGACCGCGAGTGTGGTCATGCGCTTGCGCAGATCCATGGATCGGTTCCTTCCATCTCTGGGTTGCGGTGCGGCTGTTCACTCGATCCGGCAAGGCTGGGCACGAACGGCCGGCCGGCTCACGAGCTGCCGCCGACGCCCGCCCCGGGCCGATGAGTTGTTCACTCGGCCGCCTTCCGGCGAGTGCATGGACATAGTGCCGGGCAACGGGAGGTGCGGTCGTCAGCCCAGTGGGGCAGCGGTCCGTCAACCCTCGCGGTATGCGCGCAGTGGGCCTGCATCCCCCGCGGACGGCCACACCCCGCCGAGTGTCGGTCGCCGCACTCCGGTTGTGTGTTCACAAGAGCGGGAGTCGGCTGCCGGAGGCCTTTCCCCGGGCGTATCCGTCACTGCCCGGTCCGGTTGGTGAGGGGCTGTTGAGGGGCGGTCGGTGGTGCGAATAGTGCCTGGACGGTTTCGGTGGCCAGGTCTCGCAGCCAGGTGTGGGCGCGGTCGTCGTCGTAGCGCTGGTGCCACAGCAGGTACAGGGGGACCTCGGGCAGCGGGAGTGGCGGCGGCAGTGTGGCGAGGCCGAGTTGTTCCCGGGCTGCGCGGGTGACCGCGTCGGGGAGGGTGACGACCAGGTCGGTGTCGAGGACGAGTTGCAGGGCGAAGGCGGTGGTGGGCCCGGCGGCGACGACGCGTCGTTCGAGGCCGCGGGTGGTCAGGGCGTCGTCGATCGGGTCGCGCAGGCTTCCGCGTCGCGAAACGGTGAGGTGTTCGGCGGCTGCGTAGCGCTCGATGCTCAGCGGACCTTCGGTGAGGGGGTGGCCTGGTCGGACGGCGACGACCAGCCGGTCGCTGCCGACCAGGCGGTGGCGGATGTCCGGGAGCGTCGGGGCGCCGGCGCTCGATTCGAGGTCGACCTCACCCCGGCGCAGCTCGGCGTCGTCCGTCCCGGGTTCGGCCGACAGGCGCAGCCGGACGCCGGGGGCCTGGCGGTGGACGGCGGTGATCAGGGCGGTGCCGCAGGCGGCGGTCAGGGCGTCGTGCCAGCGCACGGTGAACACCCGGTCCAGAGCTGCCAGGTCGAGTTCTTGCTGTGCGGACAGGAGTTGGTGGGCCTGCTGTACGAGGGCGTGGACCTGGGCGCGCATGGCCAGTGCGCGGGTGGTGGGGACCATGCTGCGGCCGGTGCGGACCAGGATCTGGTCGCCGGTGGCCTTGCGGATGCGGCCCAGGGAGCGGCTCATCGCCGGTGCGGTGACGTGGAGGCGTGCTGCGGCGCCGGCGACGCTGCCCTCTTCCAGCAGTGCGTCCAGGGCCGTGAGCAGGTTCAGATCCAATTGCATGCCAGTAACTCTATAAGTGAATAGCATGCACTTGTTGTTAATGACCGGGGGTCCTACCTTCGAAGTGCAGGCGCGAGACAAGCCGCCCGCACACATCGAACGCAGGGAGCCCGCCATGAGCACAGCCATGCCTTTCGCCGCCGACACGACGCTGCTGCCCGAGGTGACCGCCGCGGTGAGGACCGCAGGCCTCACGCTGCGCGACCGCCACACCTCGCACGCCCGGGGCGTGAGTCTGGACGAGGTCGTCGCCGAGATCCACGCCAACGACGACGCGGTGCTGGACGTGCTGCGGGAGCCGCTGCTGCGGTCCCGGCCCGGATCGCGGTGGGCCGAGGACGAGCTGGCCGGCGGTGCGCTCCCGCCCGGGGAGTGGTGGGTCGTCGACCCCGCCGAGGGCAACATCAACCACGTCCACGGCATGGAGGACTGGGCCGTCACCGCCACCCTGGTCCGCGACAACCAGCCGGTCCTCACCGTCGTCCACCTGCCGCTGACCGGCGACACCTACACCGCCGTCGCCGGCGGCGGCGCCCGCCTCAACGGCCGGCCCCTGAACGTGTCCGCCAAGACCGATCTGGGCGCCGCGCTCATCGGCACCGGCCAGGCCAGGCCCGGCGAGGACGTGCGCACCTTCCGGCGGATCGGCGACTCGGTCACCGCCATGCTCATCAACGGCCTGGTCGTGCGCGTGTCCGTGCCCGCCACGATGCAGCTCATCCACGTCGCCGCCGGACGCACGGACGCCTTCTGGCAGTTCTCCGACGTCCGCTCCGGCCTGGTCGCCGGCGCCCTGCTGGTCTCCGAGGCCGGCGGCACCGTCACCGACCTGGCAGGCGAACCCTGGCACACCGGCAGCCGCGACTTCCTGGCCGCCGCCCCCGGCATCCACACCGCCGCCCTCAAGGTCCTGTCGACCATCGCCTGACCGGACACCTCCGCCCCACCCACCCGATACCGCAAGGAGCATCACCTCATGACCAGCATCGGCATCCTGGGCGCCGGCCGCGTCGGCGCCAACCTCGCCGGCAAGCTCGCCGCGGCCGGACACCGTGTCACCCTCGGTGTCCGGAACCCGGAAGAGACCGCAGTCCTTGCCGCCGGCATCGCCCCGCAGATCGCCTTCGCCGACCAGCGCACCGCCGCCCGCACCGCGGACATCGTGATCAACGCGACGCCCGGCGACATCTCCCTGGACCGCCTGGCCGGCCTGCGCACCGAGCTCTCCGGAAAACTCCTCGTCGACGTTTCCAACGCCATCCGCGACACCGACGACGGCCTGCCCGGCGACCTGTGCTACCCCGGCAGCAGCCTCGCCGAGAAGCTCCAGGCCGCGCTCCCCGACACCCATGTGGTCAAGACCCTCAACACCATGTTGTTCATGGTCATGACCGCTCCCGAAACCCTGGCCGTCCCACCGACCGCCTATCTCTCGGGCGACGACCAGAACGCGAAGAAGACCGTCACCGGCCTGCTCGGCGACCTGGGCTGGCAGCCCGCATGGATCGAGGACCTCGGCGGCATCACCACAGCCCGCGCCACCGAGGCCATGATCCTCGTGGTTCCCCACATCCTGCGCCGACACGGCTTCAAGCCCTTCGCTGTCTCCCTCGCCCGCTGACCCATCAAGACCGGGTCCGGACCAAAACCAGCAGCGGGCTCGTGCGAGCCAGCCGGGCGCCGGCACGGACAACGCTCGCTGAGCTGCAAGGGGACGCCCGTTCCCGAGTACAGAGCCGTCCCTCGGGCGCGGCGGCCGAGATCCTGCCTCGCTCCCCATAGCCCCCATACCGACCCGGGTGCCGAATACCCCTGGGGTCCTGATCACCCGGATCGACCTCGCCGCCACGCAGACCGTGCTCCAACGCGCCATCATGAAGGCGGACATCAGCCGCGCCGCCGGCAACGCCTCCGTCAGCGCCGTCTCCTACAACCGGGACGACGCCCGCGTGCGGCGGGACGCCTGGCGGGCGGACGACCTGGAGTCCCAGCGCCGCCAGGCCATCGCCGCCCGCGCCTTCGTCGAGCGCCCTGGCGTCAGCACGCTGACCATTCCCTGTCCGCCGCTTGGTTCACTCATCTATCCTTCCTGACATGTAATTGACGGATTATCAGTTCCCTGAGCCTTTTCGGCCTTGCTGCTCCAGGGTGAGGACGGCCTTGGCCGCTGACGTAAGCCGGCTCGGGCTGCAGCGGGGGTGACGGAAGACCCGCCGGCGCTTGAAGGTGGCCACGCCTCGTTCGACGGGGTACCGGAAGCGGGCGTGGGCTCGGTTCAGCCGGCGAAAGACTCCGCGTAGACACCGAAGGCGTACATTGCTTCGAGGCTGCCTGGTCGTGGCGGGTCGGTCGGGTCCCAGCCCAGCTCGCGGTCCTGGATCACCTGGGTGAGCAGGGGGCGCCAGCGCGGGTCGAGGGTTTCGCGCGCCCATTCGAGTGCGCCGCGCTTGGAGGCGACCTCGCCGGTGTGCAGGGTGAACAGTGCCCGGCAGTAGGTGGTGACGGCGTAGCGCTGACTCCAGGCCATGTCGAAGTTGGCCCAGGTCCGCAGGTCTTCCATGAGGCCCGGCAGCATCTCGTGCATCGATTGGCGCAGGGCCTGGGGTGGCACTGGGTCGACGAGGTCGGTGACCGGGGGGCCGGCGAGGGTGATTCCGTGGTTCCTGAGGATCCAGCGGGTGTGCGGGCTGTTGCAGTGGGCGTCCCGGATCAGCTCGCGGTGGCCGTGGTCGCAGAACAGCCACGGTGTTCCGAGCCCGGCGACGGTGCGCAGGGACGTGGTGTCCGCGTAGGAGCCCTCCAGGTGCTTGGTCCAGAAGCCCGGACGGGTGGGAATCTCGTCGTGGAGCCGGCGGAGCTCCGCCTCTGTGGCCCCGGTGGGCAGGACGGTGGTGGCAACGATGAAGTCGCAGTCGCTGTGCAGGTCTCCGGCGCCCAGTGCGAAGGAGCCCTGCAGGTAGGCACCGACGAATGTGTCGCCGAGGATGGCGCGGACCGCGTGGACGAACTCGGCCAGGAGCGCGTCCAGCTCCCGGTGCGGGGTGAACATGGGGGATCTCCATACCCGTTGAAGTGGAATGGGCTCACGGGCGCGGCGGAGATGATCGGGATGTGCCGCCGCGTTCAGGCGCGGCGGATCTGCCCTGCGGCGAAGCAGTACGACGTCATGTGATGGACGGTAGCCGTCGCCCCCTTCGCTGAGCAATCGAGATTCCAGTGGGCGGATCGCGTGGCGGTCTCCTGGGCGGAAGGTCACTCGCCTCGGGGGAGTGCCGGCGGATCGGTCAGAGCCTGGTATCGGGTGAAGGCTTCCTGGGCGTCGGGGACGAAGGTCGGGCTGCGGATCGCGTCCCGGAGTTCGGCTTCGGTGAGCCAGGTGTGCCAGGCGATCTCCGAAGCATCCGGAGTGATCAGCTGGGTGATGGTGGCCTCGTGCACGCCCAGCCAGTAGGGGCTGATCGCTCCGCGGCAGAGATACTTGAAGACGAGTCGTGTGGAGGTGTGGACACCGATCTCCTCGGCGAGTTCCCGGGCCGCTGCGGCCTCGTACGTCTCACCCACGTTGACGGCGCCGCCCAGCAGCCAGTTGTACTCCACTTTACCGACCGCAGGAGCTCGGATACCGGCTCTGAACTGCGACGATTCATAGACTACATGTCCGTGACGGTGCCTCACCATCTTCTAGTGTCGCCCGTTGGGGTGCTTCTCGACTTCGTCGCCTGACTGGGTCCGGGACATCCCGCAGGCTCCCGCCTCCTGCCACTGATCGGCGTGTACCGAGCACATCGCGTAGCGCTTCCAGCGCAAGCGCGCACAGTCAGGACCGTGCAGCTCCAGGGATAGACCGGGTGGATCGGCGGGATCTTCAGTACCCCGCCGCGCAGCACCGGGTCCAACTCGGGCCCGTTGACAGCACGGTGAGCATCTCCAGCCGGTCCCGTTGTGCGCGGGCATCCTGCCGCGGCATTCGGCATGGGCTGTGGTGCCGGCGCGCCCGGGACACGGATGCGGGCGTGGACGGAGGCGAGCGCGTCACCGAACCGGCCGGTGTCGCGGCGGTGCCAGCTTCGGACTTGGACCTGGTCGGCGACGGTGACCACCCGGACTGGGACGGGACGGCGGAAGATGCCGACGGGGCGCTGGACGGTGATGTGCAGCTCGGCCACCGCGGCGATCCGGGTCAGGGCGTCGCGGGCCAGGCGGTCATCACGGCGCGGCCAGGAAGTCGCCGAGGTCGGCGAGGAGGTCGGGGCCGGACGGTGCCCAGCCGAGCGTGTCGCGGGTGATCTTGCTGGACGTGGGGTTGTCCATGCCGACGAACATGGCCAGGTGGCCGAAATGCTCGGCGGCGGCGGTGACCGGTGCGACCGGGAGGTTCAGGTGGCGGCCGATCACGGCGGCGATGTCACGCAGGGGGATGCCCTCCTCGGCGACGGCGTGCAACCGGGAGCCGGCGGCTGCGGACTCCAGTGCCAGCCGGTAGAGACGGCCGACGTCGCGGGTGTGGACGGACGGCCAGACGTTGGAGCCGTCGCCCACGTAGCCGGCCAGCCCGCTCGCCCGGGCGAGCTCGATCAAAGCCGAGGCCAAACCGAACCGGCCCGCGCTGTGGACCGTCGGCGGCAGTCGGACGACCGAGCTTCGCACGTCCTGCTCGGCCAACGCGACCACGACGTTCTCGGCCTCTATCCGCAGGCCGCCGGGCAGCACGTCGTGCTCGGTGAGCCGCCCGTGGAAACCGGCGAGGGTCAGCGCGCCGGTCGCGTTCGTCCCCACGAACGGCCGGCTCGACCCGCTGAGCGCGGCGCCCATGGCCTCGATCGCCCGCAGGTCGGCCGCTGCGGCGCCGGCCAGGTCTCCCCCGTACTGCTGGTCGTGCTGAAAGGCCAGATGGATGACGCCGTCGGACTCGGCGGCGGCCGCGCGGAGGCCGTCGAGGTCATTCAGGTCGCCGTGCCGCACGTCGGCGCCGAGCGACCGTACGACCTGTGCCGCGCGATCCGAACGGGCCAGCCCGGTGACGGTGTGGCCGGCAGCCAGCAACTCGGGGACGACCTCGCTGGCGACATGACTGGACGCGCCGGTGACGAAGACACGCATCTTGCAACTCCTGTAGACCGCTAGGGTGATTGCATCTTGTGAAATCAGCGTAGCACTCGTGACTGCACATCATGCAATGACCTATCCTTGTGGCATGCCGAGATGGAAACCAGACGGGTTCGAGCGCCTGCAGGCGGCCGCGTTCGACCTGTTCGAAGAGCAAGGCTTCGAGCGCACGACGGTGGCCGAGATCGCCCAGCGGGCCGGCCTGACGCAGCGGACGTTCTTCAATCACTTCGCCGACAAGCGCGAGGTGCTCTTCGGCTTGGGCTCAGAGTTTCAGGTACGGATCGTCGCCGAGATCACCGCCTGCCACGCGTCCGTCCCGCCACTCGACGCCGTCGTGCGCGCCCTGCAGGTTGTCGGCGAAGCGACGTTCGAGGGCATGCGCCTCGCGGTGGCCCGCCGCCACGAGATCGTCAACGCCAACCCGGAGCTGCAGGAACGGGAACTCGGCAAGCAGGCGTCTCTCACCAAGGCCGTCGCCGCCGGGCTCCAGGCGCGGGGCGTCGACCTGGACACCGCGCTCCTCGCCGCGGGCGCTGGCATCCTCGTGCTTGAGACGGCGATCCGCCTGTGGACGCGGCCGGGCGAGACCCGGCCGCTGCGGGATCTTCTTGCCGAGGTGCTGCAATCGCTACGCGCGACCGTGAGTCTCTGACGTCGCAATGCGCGGTTTGACTACCACAACGACAGCCACCAAGTGTTGCTCTGCGACTCCGCCACTTGATCGTTCGGGCTCAGGGGCAGAGGTTCGTCCGTGACCTCGGCGATGAACTTCAACAGCATCGGCTCAGCGTGCGTCATGGCCGGCGGCCGTCTCACCGGGGTGAGACGGCCGCTGGCCAGGTGCGGGTCATCCTGACGAGGACAGGATCTGGGCTTCGAGGTCGGCGACGCGGCGGTCTTGGAAGCGCAGATTGGAGCGGGCGGCCTTGAGTCGCTCGTCGAGGGTGCGGTTGTCGGCGGTGAGCTGACGGACGCGCTGCTTGAGCGTGGTGTTCTCGGTGGTGATCCGCCGGATGGCCTCCTCAGTCCACTCGGCCTGCAAGTCGCGGATCTGGCCGAGGAGTTCGCCCATGCGGGTGCGCTGGACGAGAATCTCGGCGTGGGCGGCCTTGAGAGCGTCCTCGGCGTTCAGGGCGCGTTCGCGCCAGATGGCTTCCTGCTGGTCGTCCTGGTCGGCGAGCATGCGGGTGCGGCGCGCGTCGGCCTCGGTCATGGCGGCGGCGACTGCGGCGCGGGCGTCGGGATTGTCGTAGAGAAAAGTGCGGGAGACGTCCGCCCGCCGGGCGACGGCGGCGACGCTGACGTGGGCCTTCTCACGGCGGAGCCGGGTGAGGGCGTCATGGACGCGTCCGACGGCGGCCTCGGTGGTTCGGCGTCGAGCTGCGAGCGCGGCGGCTGTGCGAGGGCCGGGGACGGTGGTGGCGTTCATGCGCACGCCTCCCCACTGGTGGTGTCCTCTCCGCCGTACTGGTCTTCGTCCTGCTCGGCGGCGTCGGCGAGGTCGGCGGCGCGGAAGGCGGTGGACCACACGCGGTGGAAGTAGTCCTGGGGCTTGCGCAGGTCCAGGGCGAGAGCGTCGTCCAGGAGGCCGAGGCCAGCCAACGCCTTCTCCAGACCGTCGATGGCGCGAGCGGTGGGCTCGAAGTAGCGGTGGAGGTACTCCGCGGTGGCGTTGTCGGGGGCGCCCTCGGCCAGCAGCCGCCACTGCTCACGCTTGCGGTGCCAGTAGAGGAGGTCGGCGCCGGAGAGGACGAACTTGTCGCAGTTGTGGCAGTCCAGGTTCCACGGGCAGGCGCCGCCCTCGACGACGGGCTGGAAGGTGCAGAACCCGCCCTCGGCGGGCGTGCTGCGGCGGGACAAGTCGATGGCGAGGGCCTGGGCTTGCTCGCGGGTGAGCGGGGTGATGTCTCCGGTGAGGAGTTCGCCAGGGTTGGCGGTGCCGGGGCCGGCGACCCAGACGCGCTGGAGGACGTCGTCGAGGTCGGACTGGGTCAGGTGCACATAATGCTCCGCCATTCGATCACTGACCTGCCCCATGTATCGGCGGATGTGGGTCAGGCTCGCCCCGGCCCGCAGCAGCCGGGTCGCCAGCGTGTGCCGGGCTTGGTGGGCGACGTAGTGACCGCCCAGGTCGAGGTCGGTGATCCAGTTGCGCAGGCCAGAATGGAACCAGGTGTAGGACAGGGCGCGACGGCCGTCGGGGTTGAGGATGTCGGTGGGGAACAGGGCCAGGTGGGCGCGCTCGGCGGGGGTGGGCGCGCGGCCGGCGTGGCGGTCGGCGAAGTGCGCCAGGGTCTTGCGGTGGCGTTCCTCCAGCCGGTCCAGGAGCCGGTCGGGGATGCGGATGGCCGCGTTTAGGTTGCCGACTTTGGTCTGGTCGTGCCAGAGCACAGGCAGCCCGCCGTAGCGGCCGATGCAGTCCAGCCGCAGCTGGATGACCTCGTTGGCGCGCCGGCCGGTGATGATGATGGCTTCCCAGACATCCCGCAGGCCGCGGTCGTGCGGGTCGTAGTCCTCGGCGAGGTGCTGCAGGTTGCTCTCGGCTGCGAGGGCGCGGGCGACCTCGTCGGGGAAGGGATTGCGGCTGCGGGGCGTGCCCGGGCCGCCGACCGGCATGGCGGTGATGAAGGCACGGTTCAAGCCGATCCGTTCGGCGCTGCCGTTGTCCAGCGCGCCGCGCAGCACGGCCCGGCCGTAGTTGAGCACCATCCGGCGCATGTTCTCGGTGACCTTCGACTTCTTGCCGTCCAGGCGGGCCTGGCCACGGAAGGCAAGACCGAGGCGTTCGCGGTTGCGCAGATCCGCGACGAAACCATGGGTATGTTCCTCGCGCAGTGCCCTGGGATCGTGGCCGCCGTCCGGCGCCTCGGCCTCCAGGAATGCGCTCAGCTCGGCGCCCGCGCGGCGTTGGTAGTCCACCGGCTGGGCGCTGCGCGGGCATGAGGGTGAGCGCAGCACGTCGGCGATGTGGTCCCACAGCAGGTCGCGCAGCCACCGCTGGGAGATACAGGTCAGGTCGATGTAGCTGGAGCGGTGTGGGAAGCGCACGCCGAAGTGCTCGGTCTCGATGTAGCCGGCATCGCGGCTGTCGGAGGGGTTGAAGTAGACCTTCCGCAGGGCTTCTTGCATCTCCTGGACCATGCGCAGGTGGTAGTCGCGGTGGAAGACGGACGGGTCCAGGCCGGCGAGGGACGCCACGTCGCGACGCTGGCACTCGTCCGCGAGCGACTGCACCCACGGCAAGTTCCACACGGCGGTGGGCTGCAGGCCGTGGACATACAGGCCCCACTGGAACTCGGCCCGCAGCAGGGGCCGCAGGCCGCGCAGGTAGATCCGCCCCGTGCGGTGCACCGGCAACTGCGCGCGGCACCAGGAGCGGAAGGCGATCTGGTCGTCGCAGGAGATGGGGACGGGTCGGTCGTGCCGCTCGAAGGTGGCGAAGAAGTTCTTCGGCAGCCGGGCCCCGCCCGGGCGCCCGGCCCGGATGTAGCCGCGCTCGTGCGCGCCGCACAACCCCAGCGGCGAGGAGGCCAGTTCGTCGCACACCTCCGCGCGGCACTCGCCGTAGCCCGGGCAGGGCTGCTGATCGGCCAGCCACCTCTCGAACCCCCCGTCCTCCTCACCGGCGCCGGGGTGCCGCTTCAGGTGGCTCAGCCACCGGTTGCGATGCCGGAAGCACACCACCAGGCGCAGGCTGAAGGCCGGTCGCTGCGGGCAGATCCGGCACATCATCTCCTCCGGGGCCTCCGACGCCGCCAACGGCTCTGCCATGCGCAGGAACTGGGCCCGGCTCATCCCGCTCGCCTCTGCCTCCTGCCACTGATCGGCGTGCACCGAGCACATCGCGTAGCGCCTCCAGCGCGAGCGCGCGCAGTCAGGGACCGTGCAGCTCCACGGATAAACCGGGTGGGTCGGCGGGATCTTCAGTACCCCGCCGCGCAGCACCGGGTCGAACTCGGGCCCGTTGATCAGAACGGTCAGCACCTCCAGCCGGTCCCGCTGTGTGCGGGCATCCTGCCGTGGCAGCAGGGAAGGCGCGGTCACTGGGCCCCACCCCAGACCGTGCGCAGGGCGGTGTCGAAGGCCGGGTCATGGATGTCGACATGCCCGTAGACCTCGTCGACCATCGCGGCAGAGGCCCAGCCGCCGGCATCCCGGGCGATCAGCAGGTTGCCACCGGCCGCGTCGAGCACCGCAGAAGTGAAGTTGTGCCGGAAGGCATGGGGTTTCACCACGCCGAGCCCGGCACGCTTCCCGGCCCGGCCGAGCATCCGGCGAGCCCCGACCGGCGCCCACGGCTGCCCGAAGTCCATGCCATGGAGCTGGACCAGGAGCATGCCGTGCCGGGTGCCGCGCGGGTACTCGCCGGTGAGGTACTCGAAGTAGGTGTGCACCATCGCCGGGCTGACCCGCTTGATCAGCCCACCGGTCACCGTGCCGCCCTCGATGCGCCAGGGGAGCTTGGTCTTCGCCTCGGCCCGGTTCGGGTTGCCGGGCCGGTGGCAGACGTGGACGTGCGGGGCGCGGCACTCCCCGCAGGCCGCGTTCTCCCGCAAGTGCAGGTCCACCAGGTGCAGCCCGCAGAGCTCGCCGATCCGCAGGCCGCCGTCGGCCAGCCAGGTCACCACCAGCCGGTCGCGGGCGGCGTTCACCACCGCCAAGAGCTTCTCCCGTGCGCCGTCGGGGAGCATCTTCGGGTGCCGGCGGCGCGGCCGCGTCGGCGCGAGCGGGTTGGTAGGCATGGAGTTCTTCACGTGTCCCAGGAACGCGCGGCGCCGGTCCGCCCGCGTGGGCAGCCGCGAGGTGTCGAGCGTCTTGCCGAGCTCGCCATTCACGCCCAGGGACGACTGGTGCAGGTAGAAGCCCTTCAGACAGGCCGCCGCGGTCGACAACGCGGAGCGGCCGTAAGGGCGCTTGCCAATCCGCCACGGTTCACCGAGCGGCATGAGGACCTCCGCGCCGACGATGCCCATGTAGCGCTCAAGATCCCGCAGCACGACCTTCTCGAAGGCCAAGCACTCACGCTCCAACCACCGCAGATGGTCCACCAGGTAGTACGCATAGGTCCTCTGCGTTCCCGACCCGTCGTACACGCGCAGGAACCGGTCCGCCTCCGCGTGGAGACTGCCCTCGGGCCACACGATCGTCCACGACCGCCGCCCGCCCTTCCGTTCGATCTGCTGGACCCTCAGATCCCCGACCACCACTCGCCGTGCCACATGTCCTGCGTACCGACCCCGGAACACGACGGGCGCTCCGGACACGGTCGGTAAACGAGCCCGCGACGCCCAAGTCACAGGCACCGACGGACACCACGGGCGGCACTACCCGCGGTCGGTAAACTGGCCGGGAAAACGGGAGTCGTCGTCGGGACGTCGGTGGACCAGGATCCGGCCCTCGGGGTCGCGGCAGACGGTCGTCGCGACGCGATGCAGCCATTGTTGGCGGATCGCCTCGCCCCGCTCGACGACTGCCAGTACGTGGTCTTCCTCGTCGACGCGTTCCACCAGTTCGGCCATGGCGCACACGATGCCAGAGGGCACTGACAGACACAGCTCACGCTGATGCCGGACGAAGGCCGCCACGCCCCGATGGCCGGCCGGGCTCGTCGCTCCGCGCGTCCGCGTCCTTTCCCTCTCGCCGGGCGCGCGGGGCGGCGCTCCTGACCCGTGCCCCCCTCAAGGAGCACAACAGATGAAGTACGCCCGCCGCGCGGCCGCGGTCACCGGTGTCGCTCACCGCCGAGGTGATGTACCGGACGGTCATCGACGGCGACGCCAAGACGGTCCGCAACCGGATCGGCCCCGACGGCGAGGCGATCCCGCGCGTCAAGCAACTCCTCGGCCAGGGCCGGTACCTGGAGGAGCTCACCGCGCGCGATCGCGGCCAGGCCTCCGCCCTGTGGACCGCCCTGATGCCGACATCGGACGGAACCTAGCCGAGCGATGCTCCACCGAAGGCGAACCCCAGCACGATCAGCAGCAGGATCAGCGCTGCGGCCGTTTTGATGACCGGATGCTTCTGGCGAAGGGGCTCGTCATCCTCCGGCCCACCGTGCGGTAGGAGTTCGGCCGGCAGCTCGATCCGTTCGTCGGGATCGGCGGGCGGCACCTCCTCCTGGCGCACCGGGCGCCGAACGAGCACCGGCGCCGCGAGATCGACGGGCAGCGTCCGCAGGAAGGCCTCCAACCGCTGGGCGTCGACGGCCACGGTCAGCTCGTGCAGTTCGGACAGCAGGGCCCGGTCGGCGACCGGGCGGCTCTGCCCGACCCAGGACAGCCGCCAGCCGGTGGCCAGCCCGTCACGGACGAGCACCTGGTCGAGCAGTGCGCGCAGGGCACCGGGCAGCGAGCTGGCAGGAGCCAGGGTCTCCGGGGCCTTGGCGAGGGCCTCCAGAACGGTCCGCAGACTGGGCCGCGTGGTGCGACCGCTCCGGCCGGCGGCCCGGGCCAGGGCCTGGGCGCTCTCGCCGGTAAGCGTCGCCGCCGCGGTGGAGGCCCAGGCCGCCGTCGCCAACCAGGTCGTGTCCGGGTCGCCGGCGTGTTGCGGCAAGACGGTCAGGCTGAGTTCGACGGTCCGCTGGTCGAGGTCGGTCAGCACGCCGATCGCGGGGACCGGTTCGCGGCACGGTGCGGTTCCGTTCGCGCGGTGCGCGAGGGCGTTCAGGCGTTCCGCGAGCGGGGGGTGGCTGTCGAACCGGGAGACGGGCCGGTCCGGTGGCGAGTCCCGCCATCGGCGCAGGGTGTCCTGGTACTCGGGGTCGGCGAGCATCTGTGCGAAGACGGCGAAGGGATCGTCCGGCAGCCAGCCGGCCCGGGCCACCGGCTCCAGGTAGTCGGAGACCAGCCGGGCCCAGGCGAGCGCCAGGGAGTGCACGTTGCGCAAGGCGTCGGCCATCACCGCCGCTCCGACGACCTGGGCCGACATCCGGTCCGCCTCGAACTCCTGGCGCCGCCCGACCGCCGCGGTCAGCCGGAGGTAGACCCGGGCGTAGCCGGAGAACAGGCAGTACCAGGTGTAGGCCGGATGGTAGGCGTTCTCGGCCTGGACCATCGGGTGCCGACCGAGGCGTTCGAGGATGGATCCGAGCGCGGCGGTCCCGCGGCGGGTGACGGACGACAGGGCGGTGTGGCGTCCCGCGTAGTGGCCGAGCTCGTGGCAGATCACCGCCTCCAGCTCGCCCTGCGTCAACCCCACCAGCAGCGGCATCCCCAGGTAGAGCCGACGGGTCCCACCGAGCAGCCCGAGCAGGCTGGCGTGTTCGAGGACCATGGCGTTGGCCTGGGGAATCAGGTACAGCCGGGTCGGCGGGCGCACCCCCAAGCGCTCGGCGAGATCGTACACGGCGTTCCACAGGGCCGGTTCCTCCTCCGGGGCCACCTCGACCGAACCCTCCGGGCCCCGGGCCGGACGACCCGCCGCGCACAACGCGAGAAGGACTGCCGCGACGACGGGCGTGGAGGTGATCACCGTGAAGAGGAGTCTGGCGAAGTCGTCCGGCGGTGCCGCCGCGAGGAGGGACAGGAACGCCGCATAGACGGCCACGGCGGCGAGCAGGACCAGGTAGCTGACGAACAGCATGGCGACCGCGAGCAGGGCCCGCAGGGACACGAGGAACAGCGACGGCCTCACCCGCGCCTCCCGGCGTCCTGGGCCCACGCCTCGGCCAGCCGCTCCAGCAGCAGATCGAGACCGAGCTGGTCGTGCTCGAAGGCGTCCTCCAACCACAGGGCCGCGTCCAGGAGTTCGACCGTCAGCTGATCCTGCAGCCCGCCGGCCGGCGCGTCCACCAGCGAGTCGAAGTCGGACCAGAGCTCCTGCGAGGTGATCCCGAGCCGCTTCGCCAGGTTGTTGCGGGCCTGCTTCACGTGGCCGGCGACCGTGGTGGCGGAGATCTTCAGGTCCTCGGCGATCGCCCGCTGCGGCTCGGCCTGGAGACAGAACCGCACCAGCACCTCCCGCTGCCGCTCCGGCAGTTCCCGCACGGCCGCGAGGACTTGGCGCGTCTCGACGGTGACCTCGATCCTCGCCTGCGCGGGGATTCCCGCCTGCAACCAGCTCGCACGCTCCCTGGTGCGCCGCTCGACCCGGTCGAGGAACTCGTTGCGCATGATCTGCCGCAGGTACGCCTCGGGGTGGTCCATCGTGCGCAGACGCGACCACATCCGGCTGGCCTGGACGTACGCTTCCTGGACCAGCTCTTCCGCGGTCTCCCCGTCCTGGCACAGGAAGCGTGCCTGCATGCGCAACCTGCCCTGGGTCACCCGGACGAAGTCCTCCAACTCCTCGGGAGGTTCCATCCGGGGTCGCGCTGTTCTCTGATCTGACGTCATGACGTCGTCTCCTGTGTGTGATTCGACTTCGACCGTGCTCCGCGCACCAGGAGGACGCTCCCGTCCGCCTGCCGGTCCTCCACCGTCGCCCCGGGCCCGGCCGCGAGGACAAGGCTCTCCAGTACGGCGCCGCGCGTGCGCTCCCGCATCACGGCCAGTCGGTAGGACACAAGCTGGCGCGCCAGCCTGACGGTGCCGGCGCACACGGCCAGCAGGACCGTCTCCCACATCTCCCCGCCTCCTCTCGTCGACGGCGGCGCTCCTTGCGCCAACCTCGCACGGTGAAAGGGGTCTTGAGCGGAAAACCTTTAGTCCCACAGCAGTCGCACGCATGTGATTCACATCACATTCGTCAAGAGGGGCCCGAGACCGGCCCCTGGTGCCGAGCCCCGCGCCGGTTGGCGCGCGCCCCTGGACGTGTGGCCCGCATGGGCCCGTGAGTTCATCTCGAACTCTTGTCCAGGGTGCCCGGTGGGTGTCGGGCAAGTCAGGCAAGTACTCCGGAGCGAAGTTGCCTGACTGGTACGTGGTTTCGGTGCCATCGCGCGCAGTCGGCAGCGCAGTCGGCAGGCTGTCGCGGTGTACGAGAGCGAGGCATGCCAGAAGGCGCTGGCGGCCCTCCCCGACGGCGTCGAGTGCGACTTCCGCATCATCGAAGGCAACGACTGACCGGCGGGCCCAGCCTTGGCCGGCTCAATGAGTTCGTGTGCCGCCCGGTGTGATGGTGTGTGGCATGCCGCTGTCGGAGCAATCGGGGCACGAGGGCCGTCCGGTCGTCACGCTGTGCCTGTTGACCGCGCTCCGGACCAGGGACAGCACCGCTGCACGGGTCGCGTGATCCAGTACCCCGAAGCCTCACCTCCAGCCCATCACATCGGGAGACGCCAGTGATCAGACACCACGCCCCAGGAGATGCCGTCGCCGGAGGAGAGGCAGGCGTCCACGCTCGTGCGCGGTGGTGGCGGGCCGGAGTCGTGGGAGGGGTGTGCGTGGTGCTGGCCGGTACCGGGGTGATCCCCGCGACCGCCGCGGCAACAGGGTCCGCGCCGGCCACCACCCCGGTGCGGACCCGAGGCGCCGACCCGGTGTTCACCTTCGGCTTCACCGGCGCCGCGCAGAGCCTCACCATCCCGGCCCAGGCGGTGGTCACGATCACCGCCGACGGCGCGGGCGGCGCCGACAGCACCGGCACCTCCTGTTCCGTCACGGGCACGGGCGGGACGGGGGCGCGGGTCGTCACCACTCTCCCGCAGACCACCGCCCCGACGACGGTCACCGTCAACGTCGGCGGCACGGGCGGCAAGGGCTGCAACGGCACGGGTACGGGGGGTGCCGGCGGGTTCAACGGCGGCGCTCCGGGTGGGGGCATTTTGGCCACGGGTTTCCGGGCGGAAGGGCCGGGTGGGGGCGGGGCCTCCAGCGTCAGCGTGGGCTCCTTCCTGGTGGTCGCCGGGGGCGGCGGTGCCGCCGGGGGTACCGGAGGCGACCTGACGGGCGGCAACGGGGGCAACGGCGGGACGACGCCCGATGCCACCGCCGGTACCGGTGGAAGTGCCACCGGCCCTGGGGCCGCGGCAGGGCAGGGTGGGGACGGCGGCAGGACCAGCACGTCTACGGGTGGTGTGGGCGGCGTGGCCGGCGCGGTCGCGTTCTGTAGAGCCACGCCGGGTACATCGGGCAGCGGGTTCGCCGGTACCACGGTCGGCAGCGGCGGCACCGGCGGAGCGATCGACGGCGGCTGCGCCGCCACTGTCACCGGTGCGGGCGGGGGCGGGGGCGGCGGGTACTTCGCCGGTGGGGGCGGCGGCAGCGGTGCCGTCAACAGAACCGGCACCAAGGCAAGCGGCGGCGGTGGCGGTGGCGGGAGCAGCTTCGCGACCCCGTCGGGCACCGGGACGTCCTATGCGGCCTCGACGATCGGGACGGCGAACCACAACGGCCAGGTGATCATCAGCTACACCGTGGGCAAGCCGGTCACCACGACCATGACCGCGATGCCCGGGCTCACCCGGATCGGCTCGCCGGTCGTGCTGAGCGACATCGTCTGCCCCGGCGGGGGCTCCACGACCAGGCCCACCGGAACCGTCACGTTCACCGACACCACCACCGGGACGACCCTCGGCACGGGACAACTGTTCCTCCCCCTCGGCCGGTGCGCCGCCGCCGGGACGGTCACCGCCTTCCGCACCGCGGGCACCCACACCATCACCGCCGTCTACAGCGGCGACTCGGTGTACCAGGACAACGGTGCCAACCCCGAGACCATCACCGTGACGGTGAACCCCTGATCAGAAAGCCGCAGCGGCACCGAGGGCACGCCCTCATCAACCGCAACAAGCGCTGCTGCCAGCGGAGGTAACAGCGTGATACCCGGCGGGGCTCGCGAGGACGAATCGCGGGCTCCGCCACCATCGCGCCCGAGGCCGGCCGCGACGGTACGTGGAATTCGAGAAGCCAGCGGTTTAGCCGCGGATCGCGATGGACGCCCCGGAGTACCGCTCGCCGACCCGGCGGTCGAGCTCGACCTGTCCGGCTCCACTTTCAAGGGCAGGGAGGTAGGCGTCTACCAGCACGGGACGTGACCTACGGTCAGTGGCTCACCGTAGAGCAGCCCTACTTCGGTGGTTCCGAGGCTCAGCGTCGGATGAGGGTGGCAGGCGACCATCGCGTAGTACACCGCGGTTGCCAGTTCGGTCGGGCTGGCCGTCTCGTACCGCAGGTACTCATGACCCACGAGCTCCATGAGATTGATGGTGCCCGGCCCGAGATGGCCGCCCTCGATCAGCAGGAACGGCACGGCCAACAGCCCGTACAACCTGCTGAAGGCGAGGTAGAATTCGGCGGTTTGGCCCCTGGCCATCGGAGCGTCGGCAAGGTGGTGCTCAACGCGTCTGTGAATCTCGGACCAAACGGGCCCCGGCACTGTGCCGCCGCAGTCGGCAACCAGCTCTTGCGCACACGACACCGCATGCGCCGCCATGTGCTCGGCGCCCCCACGGACGCCGCGCTCTGCGCGTCGGACCGAGTGCGGCGTGTGAAGGCCGGACACGCATGCTTCGAAGGTGTGGCACCAGGGGCAATCCGAGGACGTATCCCGGGAGTTCAGGGCAGCCGCCGCGGCCACCTTGGACCAGGTTCGGGACCGTCTGCCCAGGAAGGTGTACGGCAGGGTCACGGCCGCAGCCAGTTCGGCAGGTTCGCAGTCTCCTTCCCGGATGGCCCGCCAACGCCCGCACAGCCAAGCGCTGTAGTGCGCGAACCAGCTCCGCAGTTCACGGCGGAGCCGGAAGACATTCCCCGGCTCGCCCCGCAACACGTCCGTCATGAGGTCGCTCATGTCATTGGTGATGCGCGGAAGGGCGACGAGCCCCATGCCTTCGCGGGACACGAATCGGCGCCGGAGCCAGTTCGGCAGACCCATGTCGATCATGGCCCATCGCTCCAGCTCCACATCGCTCAGCGTGCCGGTGTCGAAGAGCGGGACGGTTCCCTGCCTCAACGCCTCGCGACGACCTGCGAGACCTCGCTGCCCGGCCCGGCACACGACGACATCCGCGTAGTTGAGCCACTGCTGGTTGAGACGCAACCGACCGTCGCTGCTCATCGCCCTCGCGGCATCCAGCAGGGCACGGCGCGTCCCGGAATCCGCCCCCATGGACCGGTAGTCCATGATGGTCAGGATGTCGGCCGCGCACCAGTCGCGAGCCTCCGCGTCGGTCAGCGCCCCGGAGTCGGCCATGACGAGAGCCGGCAGAACCCAGCCGAACAGCATGGCGGGTTGCAACAGTGGTCTCCCGACCGACAGCGCCCCAGCTGCGGACGTGTGGAACGCCTCGCTGAAAGCATCCGGGGGTGGTAGTTCCGTCAACAAGCCCCGTTTCCGCGACCAGACGGCCTGGTTCTCCATGAAGAACTCCACGTTCTGACCCGGCTCGCGCACATGGTCGAAACCTTGTCCCGTGTGCCCCGAGACAAGTGCCGCCACGGTTGAGACAGGGCGACTTCTCGTGCGGGAAGTCGGGAGCGCCGGATAGTCGGTATCGACATTCCAGTACTCCGCGGCGTCCGACGGGCACAGCACTCCCATCGTGCGCAACAACGGCGCGCTGGCCTCAACTCCACTGCCCGTCCTTGGCCGCGATCCACCCAGGTCGCTGACGCACCGCTTCCGTGTCTGCTCGCTGCCCCACTCGACCAACGCGTGACGCATGGACCACCCCAGCCTCTCTCCACGCGAGATGTTCTCGCCCCCAATGCCCCGGACGACACAGAATGCACTGGGAAGCAGGCCACTGACAGGTCGATGCCTATAGAACGATGGAGTGTTGGTCGCACGAAGAGCACTTGGTGCACTCACACGGCGCGAGGCATTGGTCGTGCGCCGAAACGACCTCGTCCGACGATGTGCTACAGCATGACGGCGCGCCGACGAACCCGGGTTTGTACGCCCGCGATGCCTTCGGGTGCCGATGAACGGACTTCGGTCAGCACCGCCGGCTTGCTCGCGGGCGCTGGCCCCGCCGCCGGCACAACGGGCGCTCGACGCCTTCGAGATCACCCTTCGCTGCCAAGGTGCCTGAATCGCCGAGGCCTGCCAGGAGGCGACGGCCAGGGCTGGTTCCGCCCCGACAAATGCCGCCGACGACCCGGGAGACGCCTTGGGCGACGAGGCCTGCCGGGACCCGCGGCGACCGGTATCCAGCGAGCGAGTCCCACCGCTTCCGGACCGCCCAATCCCAACGCGCCGAGTGCCGAGGACACCGCCGCAACCGGAGCGCTATCCCGATCGGGACAGACGCGGGCTCACGCACGCCAGAGTGATCACCACATCCCGCCTCCGACAGAGTCTCAGACCGGGAGGGAACCCCCGTCCAGGACTCGCAACGCAGTCCGTGCCGCCTGCCCGTCACCGGTTCGCGCCAGCTCCTCCAGCGCTTGCCGATCAGCCCATCCGAACACCACGCGCAGCTCGCGGGTGAGATCCAGTCCGATCTCCGGACCGACCCAGTCCGCGATCACCAGGGCATCCGCGACGGCCGCCGGATCGCCGGCGACCCCCGGCCCGAGGAACGAGAGGCCTCCATCGCTGGCTCCGCGAGCGAGCGCCAGCGCCACCAGTGCCCAACGGGCCACCCGATCCCCGGGATCACGGTCCAACCGCTCGCCGGCGTAGGCCTGCAGCTTGTGGGCCGTCACACGACCGTTCGCCCACCCACGCCAGAACCCGTCGTCCCGCGGCAGTTCCTCAAGAGACGACAGGCCGTCGTTCAGAGCCCTCACCATGCGTTCGGCGAACTCGGCATGGCCGGTGTCGGATCCGGACCGCCTGAGCCGATCGATCTCGGGAGACCGCACGATGCCGCTCAGCCGCCCGTCGCGGCTGCGGTGAGGCGGTGGATCTGGGCGGTCACCAGGTCGGTGCGCAAGGCGGGCTTGTGCACGGTGTCGTCACCGGTGAAGAAGAGGATGCGGTTGTCGCCGACGGCCGCGTAGAGGTAGACGCGGGTGAACCCTCCGGAGGAGGCCACCGCAGCGGTGGGTGTCAGGACGCGGAAGCCGACGGCCGGCACCTCCGGCGTGTCGGAGGGAACCGGCTCGACTCGCAGGTCCACCGAGCCGCCACGGCCGTCGTCCACGCGGACATCGGTGCAACCGCCCCCGTAGACGGCGGCCTTCAGCGCCTCGAAGCGCTCCTTCGACCGGCCGCCCGTGAAGCCGCCGACGTCCACCAGCGTCCGGTTGCCGAGGACGTTGTTCCCGGTGACATACCAGCGCCGAGCAGAGGCTCCGGGCCGCTCGGACATGGCAGTGAGGACCGGAGCACACGCCGGGTACCGCTGCGCCGCGTCGGCCATCGGGTCCGGCCCGGCGGCGGGTGTCGCCTCCTTGGCGGGCTCCGTGGTGCTGTTCGGCGGCAGGTCCGCGGCCGTCAGCAGAACATCCGTCAGCTGGTCGCCGGACAGCGGCCCGAGGGCACGCCACGCGGGTGCGGGACCGACGGTTGCGGCAGAGGACGACGGTGCTGCGGGGACGCCGACGGTAGCAGTGCTCCCAGTTGCGGCCGACCTTGACGGCGCGGCCGAGCACCCGGCGGTGAGGGCGATCAGCGCCGGTAGCAGCAATGCCATGCGGATGACGGGCCGCGCCAAGATCTCTCCTGCTTCCTCTTCGCGTACAACCGCACCACCTGCGGGTACGACCCATTCTGTCCGCGGGACAGGTCTGTGCGCCTTCGAATTCTCCGTCGGCGAACAAGTCCGAGGGCTGGAGGAGCCGGGAGTGTCCGTGGGTGTCTCACGCCCATGCCATGCCGCCCGGGTCTGCGCATCCCGCCGGGTTTCGTCGGTGCCGGACAGGAGGATCGGACGGCCCTGTGGCGGCACGCTCCCGACCCGGTCGGGGGCCGCTGGGCATCACGACCAGGAGGGACCCGCCTTTCTGGGGCGGTTCGGGCGGCAGCACGGGCGACCTTACCGGCCGTCAGGTCGTCTCCGAGGCGGCCGGGCCTGCCGACTGAGTAGGTGCGCACTCGCGATCTGAGTATCCGGGCGGCTGCGCCGGGCTCGTTGGTCCGCCTTGGATGGGGGCATGAACGCGACGCTCCCTGCCGAGACAACCGCCAGCCGGCCGTCCCCGGGGAGGGACCGCACCCGGCGCCGGGCTGTTCTGTCCGCCATCCTTTTCGTGCCGGCGATCCTGGCGGCCAATCTGCTGGCCCTGAGCTCCGAACGGGCGTCGCTCTGCATCGCATACGGGGAACAGTGCGGTGAGGGACTGCTGCCGGCTTGGCTGATCGGCTGGGGAGCCGGACTCGCCGCAGTGGCGTTCCTCGTCGCCCTGGTCGCACCCGCCGCGCGCGTGCGACGGGTGGCGCTCGCCGCCCAGATCGTTGCGGAGACCATGGCGCTGCTGGTCATCCTCAGCTGACCCGTGCACGATCCGGGACTCGTCTCGCCCCTCCAGCGGAGGGACGGACGAGCGTCGTCTCCGCCCGGCAGCCGCCTGGAGGCGGGCCCCTTGGACAACGAGTGAGCAGGCTGTCCGCTCCGGCGGCTGCGGTGAGGCCATGCCTACCTTCCTGTACCTGGCCGACCTCTAGGAGACGCACCGGAGCGTCGGAGGCAGCGACGAGACCTTCACCGACGAGCGGTTCTGCCGGGCGATCGTCGACCGGCCCACCTTCGAGGCCCACATCATCGAGACCGGAACCCAGTCGTTCCGCCTTGCCGGCACCACCGCCAAGCGCCAGGCCGCCGTGGCTGCCACCTGAAGACAAGCCCCCGACAACCCGCATGGATCAACGGGACCGGCCCGTCTCCGGGTCGGCACGCGGGGAGAACACGCAAGCGGATCCGACAACAAGCCTCTGGTGGCCCAGGTGACCGGCTGACGAAGGCACGCCGACTGCCCGAGCACCAAGGCCAGGGCGGCAGTCACCGGGCAGCAGCTCGTCGGCTCAGACTGTGGCCGAGCGCACCCGGCTAGGGTCCAGGTGCAGCTCATAGGCAGTGTTGCACTCGCTGATCAGCGTGCCCACCTCCACACCGCAGGGGCACAGTTGGTTCATACCGCTCTGGCCGTTGAGGCCGCAGCACCCCCCGGAATGCTTCCAGTCAGGATGCGGCTGGAGCCCCGGTGCGTCCTCCGGGTGCAGGACCACGGTGTTCCGGGGGCCTGCGGACACCAGGAACCCGTCGCTGTCCGGGTCGCCGAGGCAGGGCCCGCCGCCGAAGACCTCTCGACACTCGTCGGAGGGCACGAGCGGGGCGCCCCACGGCTCGGGTTCCAGGGCGAAGAAGCCGAGCCGCAGGGTGGGAGTAGCTCGACGTGATCCGTCTGCCTTGGGAAACCCTTGATCCATCGGACGCGCGGGCACCTCAGGCAGCTTGGTCAATGGCCCCGCGATCGGACGATCGCAGGCCGCACACACGAACACAGTCACCTGGAATTGGTAGCACCCACCCGGCGCCCGTCCAAACGGATTATCAGCCGACGACCGCCGAACAGCCCCGACTCACCATCGGCCCCGACACGGCTGTCGGCTTCCGTTCCGACGCTCCCAGGCGCCCCGCATCGAACACAGCGGCGCCCGCCCTGACGCATTCTGTCGGGGGCGCGACCGGACGGGCAGCACGCAACACAGCTACCGGTCTCCCCGTGACCGCCGTCCCCGACCCGGAGCCGACCAGAGCAGCAGATCCGGGCTGTCTACTGAGGTTTTCAAGGTGAGGTCGGTGAGGTGAGTGACAGGCCGGTGCCCGTCAGACATCCCTCGATGAGGGTGGACCGGAGCTGGATATGTCGGAGCCCGCGGCGGAGGGTGTGGGCGAGGTGATCGGCGTCGGTGAAGGCGGTGTTCGCCATCGGGCCGCGTCGCAGAAGCGACCAGAGGCCTTCGACCGGGTTGAGGTCCGGTGCATACGAGGGCAGCTGGAAAACGGTGAGCCAGTCGTGCTCGGCGGTGTACCGCTTCATGCCGGTTGTTCTCGCATTAATCATCTGCATGCGCGTCGTTCAGGGGGCTGCCGCGGGCCGCTCCACCGTGATGTGCAGGGGTGTCCTTCCGCCGGTCGCGAGGCTAGCGTGACCGCATGGATCCTGATGAACAGTCACGTCACGCCTCGTCGTTCGGCGTCGCCGCGGTCGCGTACGCCGAGCACCGTCCGGACTACGCGCAGGCCGCGGTGGGTTGGGCGCTGGAGCTCGCGCCCGGCCTGCGCGTGCTGGACCTCGGGGCCGGGACGGGCAAGCTGACGGCCGCGCTGGTGGCGCTGGGGGCCGACGTCACGGCGGTCGAGCCCGACCCGGGGATGCTGGCCGAGCTGCGCCGTGCGCTGCCGGACGTCCGGGCCCTGGTGGGTAGTGCCGAGGCGATCCCGTTGTCGGACGGTGCCGTGGACGCCGTGGTCGCGGGCAACGCGATGCACTGGTTCGACATGGCCGTCGCGGGTCCTGAGGTCTCCCGGGTCCTCGCGCCGGGCGGCGTTCTGGCCGGCCTGTGGAACCTCCTGGACGACCGGGTCGCGTGGGTGGCCGGGCTCGCGCAGGTTGCCGGGAGTGCGGCGGTCGGCCCCCGGGACACCCCCGACAGCTGGCGCGCGGTGACGGCCGGGCTGCACCTTCCGAAGAACGGCGGGGCCGCCTGCTTCGGCTCGCCGGAGCAGGCCGAGTTCGCGCACGGGCAGCGCCGGACCGCCGGCTCGCTGGTCGAGACCCTCGCGACGCGCGCCGGGGTGCTCGTCATGCCGGAGGGGGAGCGGGAGGCGGCGCTGGGCCGGATCCGCGCCTTCCTCGCCGGTCGGCCGGAGACCGCCGAGGGCGAGTTCACCCTGCCCATGCTGACCGGGGTGCTCCGCGTCCGGCGGGTGTGACCCCGAGGCCCCTACGGTGTCGTCCCCGCGAACCGGGTCACGAGGAGGTCGAGCCGCTCCTCCTGCCAGCCGGAGGGGATGCGGCCGCTCTCCGAGAGGACGGCCATGCCGTGCAGCGCGCTCCAGGCGACCTCGGCGAACAGCTCGCGGCGCTCGTTCTCCGGCGGGAAGCAGGCGACGAACTCCTCGAAGCAGGCCCGCATCGGGGCCGGCGTCTCGGCGCTCGCGAACTTCAGGTCGGTGGGCAGGATGAACATCGCCTGGTAGAGGGCAGGCCGCTGGACCGAGAAGTCCAGGTAGGCGCCGCCGACGGCGCGCAGGGCCTGCCCGGGGCCGGGGGCGGCGTCCTGCCGGGCGCGGTGCAGGTGGGCGGCGAGTTCGGCGAACGTGTCCAGGGCGACGGCGCCGACGATCGCGTCCTTGCCGTTGAAGTGGCTGTACAGCACCGGCTGGCTGTACTCGACGCGTTCGGCCAGCCGCCGTGTCGTCACGGCCTCCCAGCCCTCGGTCTCGGCGAGCTCGCGCGCGGCCGTGATGATCAGTTGGTGGCGCTGGGCGCGCTCGCGCTCGCGGCGCTCGCTGATGGCGGACATGTCGCCATTGTAGCAACGCTAGACATTCTGTCGTGGGCAGAGCGCTGCCGCTCCCGAGCCCTCAGACCGCCAGGTCGACCGTGATGTGCGGGGCCAGGGCGCGCAGGAACGCGGGGGCGTCGAAGAGCTCGCCGGCCGAGGCCACGCCGGTGGTGCGGGCCTCGCCGTTCAGGAGCCGGGCGACCGCCTCCACCGCGAGCGGGGCCGTCACCGCATAGATGTCCCGGCCGGTGGCGACGGCGCGGCGCTCGGCGGTGCCCTTGCGGACCACGACGTCGACGACGAAGGTCTGTGCCGAGCGGCCGTCCGCGTCGACCGGGGCCGGGGCCGGGGTGTCGGGGGCGACGACCTGCGTCGCGGCCTCGACCGTCATGTAGGTGCGGACCTCGGGGATCCGCAGGTGGCTCGGGATCGTGATGACGTCGGCCATCGTGAACTCGGCGACGACGGCGCGCGTGCCGGTCGGGTCGGGGAAGGTCCAGTCGGTGGTCGCCGGGGCGTCGTGGCGGCGCTCGATGGCGCCCTTCGTGTAGACGAGCCGGCCGCCGCTGCCGCGCCGCTCGCGGGAGACGGCGCTGGAGAGGCGGGTGCCGGCGGTGGGGTGCCAGCTGCTGAGGGCGTAGGCGACGTGGGCCTCGTCGGCGTCGGTCCAGTCGGCCATCGCGGCGGTGGCGAGGAGGTCGCCGAGGCCGCCGTAGAAGGCCATCGCGGGCAGGACGGTGGCGCCGGCGGTGCGGGCGCGGTCGGCGAAGTCGGCGAACGTGTCGAGGTTGGCCTCCAGTTCGGCGGCCACGTCGACGTACGGGATCCCGGCGCGCAGGGCGGCCTCGATGACGGGGGCGGTGGTCGAGGCGAACGGGCCGGCGCAGTTGATGACGGCGGCGGCGCCGGCCAGGGCGGCGTCGAGGGCGGCCGGGTCGTCGACGGAGGCCGGGCGGACGTCGAGGCCGGTCCCGTCGGCCAGGGCGTGCAGCTTGGCGGCGTCGCGGCCGGAGAGGACGGGGGTGAAGCCGCGCTCGCGCAGGTGGGCGACGACGAAGCGGCCGGTGTGGCCGTAGGCGCCGTAGACGGTGACGGTGGTGTTCGACATTGGGGTTCCCCCGTGCTCGTTCCTTGATCCGACGCGTTCATCCTGCCGGGGGCGGACACCCCCCGACAGTGTCCGGAACGACAGGACCCGTACACTTCCGGACATGGGGACCGTCGCGCTGGCCGTCACGGACGGCATGCTGCACTTCGAACTGGGGCTGGCCTGCGAAGTCTTCGGGGCCGACATGAGCGGGCAGGCCGATTCCTGGTACCGCCTGGAGCTCTGCGGGCCGGGGGCCGCGCAGGTCGGGCGGTTCCGCGTCCAGCCAGACCACGGGCTCGACCGGCTCCCGTACGCGGACACCGTGGTCGTCCCGGGCTGGGCGGACGTCGACGAGGAGCCGCCCCGGGAGCTCGTCGACGCCGTGCGCGCGGCCCACGACAACGGCGCGCGCGTGGTCTCCCTCTGCACGGGCGCCTTCGTCCTCGCCGCCGCCGGGCTGCTGGACGGTCTGCGGGCGACGACGCACTGGGCACACACCCGCGTCCTCGCCGCGCGCTACCCCGAGGTGCAGGTCGACCCGGACGTCCTCTACGTCGACAACGGGAGCGTGCTCACCTCCGCCGGCAAGGCCGCCGCGATGGACCTGTGCCTGCACCTCGTCCGGCTCGACCACGGCTCGTCCGTCGCCAACGCCCTCGCTCGCCTCCTCGTCGTGCCGCCCCACCGGGACGGCGGCCAGGCGCAGTTCGTGCCCACCCCGGTGCCCGCGCCCGGGAACCACCCGCTCGCCGACCTCCTCCCGTGGGTGATCGAGCGGCTGGACCAGCCGCTGACCGTCGAGGACCTGGCCCGCCGGGCCAACATGAGCTCGCGCCACCTGGGACGGCACTTCCGGTCCGTCACCGGCACCAGTCCGCTCCAGTGGCTGCTGACCCAACGGATCCGCCACGCCCAGGAGTTGCTGGAGACCACCGAGGACAGCGTCGACGCCATCGCCGCCGCCACCGGCATGGGCACCGGCACCACGCTGCGCCGGCACTTCAACCGCACGGTGGGCGTGCCGCCGGACGCCTACCGGCGGACGTTCCGGCTGCGCGCCGCGGTCAGCCGCTGAGCCGCCGCTGCACGGTCAGCCGCTGAGCCGCCGCTGCACGGTCAGCCACTGAGCAGCCGCCACGCGGTGAGCGCGAGCCCGGCGCGCAACAGGCCCGCGGGTTCGGTGAGTTCGAGGCCGAGCGCCTTGCCGAGCTGGTCCAGGCGGCGCGCCACGCTGGTGTGGTGCAGGTGGAGGACGGCGGCGGCGCGGCGCAGGGAGCCGGTGGTGCAGTAGGCGTCCAGCGTGTCCAGGGCGTCCGGGTCGCACGCCGCGATGCGGGCGATCGCGGCCACGTCGGGATCGGCCCGGACGGCGTCCTCCGGCAGGTGGGCGAGGAGGGCCACGGCGCCCAGATCGGCGTGGTGGACGACGGGTTGACGCGCGGTGGTGAAGCGCAGCGCGGTGCGGGCCTCGTGCCAGGACCGGGCCGGTGTCCCGGCGGCGCCGATGCCCGCGCGGACGTCGGGCGGGAGGCGGGACGCGTCGACGGTGGTGGCCAGGACGACCCCCGCGTCGGCGAGTTGGGCCGCCTTCACCGGCCGGTCGGGGCACAGGAGGGTGCCGATCCGGTCGAGGGGGTGCGGCGTGCGCACGGCGACGGCGCGCACCGGCAGGTCGGCGGCGAAGCCGAGCAGGCGCAGCGCCCGGGCGCGGGCGGCCTCGTCGGTGTCGGCGCCGATGACGAGTTCGACGAGCGCGGGGTCGGCCATGGTGGTGCGGGCGGGGCCGTAGCGTTCGACGGCGGTGGCGACGGCGATGGCGAGGCGGTCGAGGAGGAGCTCGTCCAGGAGGCCCGCGGGGGTGGGGCGTTCGAGCCAGACGGTGCCGATCTCCTCCTCGTCGAGGGTGATCGGCGCGGACGTGGTGACGGCGGGCGGCCCGGGCGCCTCGCGGCCGTCGGGGGCCATGCGGATCGTCCGGCCGGTGCCGGTGAGGCGGATCCCGGCCGGGCACTCGGCGAGGTTCGCGGAGGCGCGGGCGAGGGCGGGCAGGTCGACGCGGCGGCGCATCAGGGTGTCGTAGAACATGACGACGCGCACGGCGGCCTCGACGTCCGAGCCCAGTTGCGACATCCGTACCGCCAGTGCCTCCATGGACCCGAGGATAGGCGGACGTGGGGGAGCGCGGGCGCGCCGATCGGTGCGTGATCCCGGCGGAACGCACGACGGTTGGCGGCGGACCGGGCGGGCGGCGGCCGGGACGATGGTCGGCATGGATCCCGAACTCGAAGCATTCGTCCCCTTCTTCCCCGACCTCGACCTGAACGACCCGGCATCCGCCCGGGAGAGCCTGGCCGCGCTGGCCGGCGGCGTCCCCGCCGCCGACGTCCCTGGCATGGTGATCGAGGACCGCACGGTGCCCGCCGACCCGAAGACGGGCCCCGGCGTCCCGGTGCGCGTGTACCGGCCCCGGGCGGCGCGCGGCGCCGTCATCTGGCTGCACGGCGGCGGGTTCGTCATGGGGGGCCTGGACACCGAGCACCCGTGGGCCGCCCGGATCGCCGCCGACTCCGGCGCCGTGGTCATCTCGGTGGGCTACCGCCTGGCGCCCGAGCACCCGTACCCCGCGGCGCTGGACGACGTCTACGCCGTCCTCCTCTGGGCCGCCGGGAACGCGGCCGAACTCGGCATCGACCCCGAGCGCATCGCGATCGGCGGCCACAGCGCCGGCGCCACCCTCGCGGCCGCCGTCTCCCTGCTGGCGCGCGACCGGAAGGGGCCGGCGATCCGCTTCCAACTGCTCAACCAGCCCGGCGTCGACGACCGGCAGGAGAGCTGGTCGGCCCGCACCTTCACGGACACGCCGTGGATGACCCGCGAGAAGATCGGCGCGGCCTGGCGGCACTACCTGGGCGGCGCACCCGCCACCGCGTACGCGGCCCCGGCGCGCGCCGAGGACCTGAGCGGCCTGCCGCCCGTCCACCTCGCCACCGCGGAGTTCTGCCCGAACCGCGACGAGGGCATCGAGTACGCGCTGCGCCTCCTCCGGGCGGGCGTGCCGGTCGAGCTGCACCAGTGGGCCGGGACGTTCCACGGCTCGCAGGCGCTGCTGTCGGCGGAGGTGTCGCAGCGGCAGATCGCCGAGCTCGGCGCGGTGCTGCGGCGGGCGCTGGCGTAGCGGCCGTTTCCGAGCGCGGGTTCAGGCGGGCTCCGGCGGCCACGCGTCGGGCGCCAGGACGCCGTACGCGTAGGCGCGGGCGACGAGCGCCGTGCGGTTGGGGACGTGCCAGCGGCGGGAGAGGCGGGTCAGGTGGTAGTTGACGCCGTCCCTCGTGAGGCCGATTTCCCGGGCGATCTGGGCGGTCGTCGCGCCCCTCGCGGCGGCCGCCAGGATCCGGGCCTCCGTGGGGCTCACCTCGGTGCGCGGCACGGCGGTCTCGGACACCTCGGGCGGCGGCTCGGCGGGCAGGTCGGCGAGGACGCGCAGCGAGAGCAGCAGGTTCGGCGTCTGGTCGGGGGTGTCGCTCACGAGGGCGACGTCCATGATGCCGTGCCGCTCCGAGCCGTCGCCGGCCGTCCACGACACCTCGACGCTGTACTGGGAGCGCCGGTGCTTGTGGACAGCCTCGGCGAGTGCCGGGAGGGTTTCGGCGGCGCTGCCCTGGAGGGTGAAGAACTCCAGGATCTTGCGGTGGTGCAGCTGCCCGGTGAGCAGGCCGAACTCGGCGGCCATCGCGCGGTTGACGATGAGGATCCGGCCCGCGTACTCGCACACGGCGATCGGCACCGGCACGTGGTCGAGCAGGCGCAGCGTGCGGTTGCGCCAGACGATCGCGCTGTCGCTGGGGTACACGAGGTGCCTCCTTCAGCAGATCTGACGTCACGTGGGCAAGAGTCGGGTGCCACCGGGTACTACACAATCATGTAGTCGGCGGCGCCCGGTACGGCGGGTGCCGGGCGCAGAGTGGAAGACGTCGCCCCGATCGTCGGCCCGACTCCCGTCACGAAACCCGTGTCACGGAAAACGGAAGGTGAATCACGCATGACCGACACCCTGCCCGAGAGCCTGCCCGCACCCCGGGCCGAGCGCCCGGAGCCCGCCCGGCTCTCGGAGACCCCGAAGGCCGCGGTGGCGCACCTCCCCTCGGCCGCCGCGGGGGCCGTCCCGCTCGTCGACATCTCGGCGCTGCCGCCGATCGCCGCGCCGACCCTGCGCGTGATGGAGCTGATCCGGGAGCACGGCCCGGCCTACGTCCAGCGCGTGCACGGGCGGGACCTGCTGATGGTCAGCGGCCTGGACCTGGTCGAGGAGCTGGCCGACGAGGAGCGCTTCACGAAGTCCGTGGGCCCGGGCCTGGTGAACGTCCGCGAGTTCACCGGCGACGGCCTGTTCACCGCCTACAACGACGAGCCCAACTGGGCCCGCGCGCACGACATCCTGATGCCCGCCTTCGCGCTCGGCTCGATGCGCACCTACCACCCCGTGATGCTCCGGGTCGCGCGCCGCCTGATCGAGGCGTGGGACGGTGCGACGGCCGCCGGGCAGCCGGTGGACGTGCCCGGCGACATGACCAGGATGACCCTGGACACCATCGGCCTGGCCGGCTTCGGCTTCGACTTCGGCTCCTTCGAGCGCGACGAGCCGCACCCGTTCGTCGAGGCGATGGTGCAGTGCCTGGAGTGGGCGATGGCCGCGCTGTCGCGCGACCCCGAGCTCGACCACACCGAGCGCGACGCGGCGTTTCGGGAGGACGCCGCGTACCTCGCCCGGGTGGTGGACGAGGTGATAGCCGCTCGCGTGGAGGCCGCCGGGGCCGCCGGGGGCACTCAGGCGGCCGACGCCGAGGACCTGCTCGGTCTGATGCTCGGCGCCGTCCACCCCGGTGACGGCAGCAGACTGGACGCCGAGAACATCCGCAACCAGGTGATCACCTTCCTGATCGCCGGCCACGAGACCACCTCGGGCGCGCTGTCCTTCGCGATGTACTACCTCGCCAAGCACCCGGCGGTGCTGCGGGAGGTCCAGCGCGAGGTGGACGCCCTGTGGGGCGACCAGGCCGACCCCGAGCCGTCCTACGAGGACGTCGGGCGCCTGCGCTACACCCGCCAGGTGCTCAACGAGGCCCTGCGGCTGTGGCCGACGGCCCCCGCGTTCAGCCGCGAGGCCCGCGAGGACACCGTCATCGGCGGCCGGATCCCGCTGCGCGCCGGGGAGACGGTCACGGTGGCGACGCCGATGCTGCACCGCGACCCGGCCTGGGGTGATAACCCCGAGCTGTTCGACCCCTCCCGCTTCGACCCCGAGCTGGAGGAGGCCCGCTCCCCGCACGCCTTCAAGCCCTTCGGCACCGGCGAACGCGCCTGCATCGGGCGGCAGTTCGCGCTGCACGAGGCCACGATGCTGCTCGGCATGCTGGTGCACCGCTACCGGCTGATCGACCACGCCGACTACCGGCTGACGATCAAGCAGATGCTCACCATCAAGCCGGACGGGTTCACGCTCGCCCTCGCCCCGCGCACGCCCAGGCCCCCGGCGGTGGCGCAGGCCCCGGTGCGCGCCGCCGAACTGCCCGGCCGCGTCCGCCAGGGCACGGCGGTGCTGTTCCTGCACGGTTCCAACTACGGCGCCTCGCGCGACTTCACCCGGCAGCTGGCCGAGGCCGCGGGGGAGCTCGGCTGCGAGACCGAGGTCGCCCCGCTGGACGCCTACGCGGACGGGCTGCCCGCCGGCCGTCCCGTGGTGATCACCGCCGCCTCGTACAACGGGCAGCCGACGGACGACGCGGCGCGCTTCGTCCGCGGGCTCCAGGAGGCCGAGGGCGCGGTCGCCGACGGCGTCGAGTACGCGGTGCTCGGCATCGGCGACCGGACGTACGCCGCCACCTACCAGCGCATCCCCACCCTCATCGACGAGCGCCTCGCCGCCCTCGGCGGCACCCGGCTGCTGCCCGCCGGCGAGGCCGACGCCTCGGGCGACCTCGCCGGCGGCGTGCGGGCCTTCGCGACGGCGCTGCGAGGCCTGCTGCTGGAGAAGTACGGCGACGCGGACGCCCCCGCCGCCGGGCTGCCGGAGGCCGCGTTCACCGTGACCGAGGTCGTCGGCGGCCCGCTGGACGCCCTCGCCGCGCGGCACGGGATGACGGAGCTCACCGTCACCGGGGTCGCCGGGCTGACCGACCCCGCCTACCCCCGGGTCAAGCGCCTCGTGCGGCTCGCCCTGCCGGACGGCGTCGAGTACCGCACGGCCGACCACCTCACCGTGCTGCCGCAGAACGACCCGGCGCTGGTCGAGCGCGCGGCCAAGGTGCTCGGCGCGGACCTCGACATCGTGCTGTCCATCGTCGCCCACCGGCGCACCGGCCTCGCCGTCGACCGCCCGCTGACTGTGCGCGAACTGCTCACCCACCACGTCGAGTTGCAGGACCGGCCGACCGCCGAGCAGCGCCTGGTGCTGGCCGGCCTCAACCCGTGCCCGCCCGAGGCCGCCGTGCTGCGCGCCCTGCCCGACGACGACCCGCGCACGCTCGTCGACCTCGTCGAGGACAATCCGGCCCTGCGCGAGGCCCTCACCTGGCCGGTGCTGCTGGAGCTGCTCCCGCCGATCCGGCCGCGCCACTACTCGATCTCCTCGTCCCCGGGCCAGGACCCGGCCCACGTCGACCTCATGGTCTCCGTGCTGAGCGCCCCGGCCCGCTCCGGCCGCGGCACCTTCCGGGGCACCGGCTCCGGCCACCTCGCCCGCGTCGCCGTCGGGGACACCGTCCTGGCCCGCGTCCAGCCCTGCCGGGAGGCGTTCCGGATCGGCCACGGCGCCACCCCGGTCATCATGATCGCCGCCGGGACGGGCCTCGCCCCGTTCCGCGGCGCGGTCGCCGACCGCCACCGCGACGTGGCCGCCGGGGCCGGACTCGCCCCGGCGCTGCTCTACTTCGGCTGCGACCTGCCCGACGCCGACTACCTCCACCGCACCGAGCTGGAAACCGCCGAACGGGCCGGCGCCGTCAGCCTGCGCCCGGCCTTCAGCGAGGCCCCCGAGGACGGCCGGCGCTTCGTCCAGGACCGCATCGCGGCGGAGGCCGACGAGGTGTGGCAGCTCCTCGCGGCCGGGGCCGAGGTCTACGTGTGCGGCGACGGCGCCCGCATGGCCCCCGGCGTCCGGGAAGCCTTCCGCGCCCTCTACCGGAGCCACACGCCGGGCGGCGCCGACGAGGAGCAGGCGGAGGCCTGGCTGCAGTCCCTGATCGACGCCGGCCGCTACGTCCAGGACGTGTACGCGGCACGCTGAGCCCGGAGCGCCCCGGAGTTCGGGAGCGCCCCGGAGTTCGGGAGCGCCCCGGAGTTCGGGAGCGCGGCGGAGTTCGGGAGCGCCGCGGAGTTCGGGAGCGGGAAGTCGGCCGAGTCGACTTCCCGCTCCCGAACCTTCACACGCGAGTCAGTGGCCGGGGCTCCTCCTGCGGGGACGGTGCTCAGCCGTCCGCCGCGCGCGCGGCCGTACCGGAGGTCAGCCGCCAGAGCCCGGCCACCTCGTAGTAGACGCCGTTCACCACCTGCAACAGCAGCAGCATGACCGGCCAGAGCAGCGCGCCGAGGCCGGGTACCAGGTCCACCGGCAGGGTGTAGGCCATCACGACCCGCACGGCGGCGTCGAGCAGCATCGCCACGCCCCAGATCGCCGTCGAGACCCGCCAGATCCGGCGGAAGGCCGGCTCGCGCTCCCACAGCACGTCCCAGGAGGTGCCGTCGGAGCGGAACCTCCCCTCCAGCAGGGGGCGGCCGCCGTGGAAGAGCAGCGGGCGCCTGGCCCTGATCGAGATCAGGAACCAGAACCCGGCCACGCCGGTCAGCCAGCCGTCCTTGGCCAGCAGGAACCGGGGGCTGCCACTGACCAGCGCGGCCGCGACGCCGAGCAGCATGGTCCCGGCGACGAAGCCCGCCATGCCCTCCAGGCTGCGGGTGCGCAGCCACTGCACCGCCGTGGTGAGCGCCGGCAGGAAGGCGCCGGCCAGCAGCGCGACGAAGACGCTCACGCCGGCGGCGCGCAGGCCGTAGTACAGCGCGATCGGGACCGCGATGTCCCGGACGACACCGAGCAGCACGCGCCGGCCGCTCGGCCGCGGCGGCGCCCCGGGGGTCGTCACCGCGGCTCGTTGCGTGTGGTCATGACGTCCTCCGTGCGGCGGGCGTCCGGTCATGACGTCCTCCGTGCGGCGATCGCTGCCCGGCTCGACTGCCGCCTGTCACCTGCACAGCTAACTACTTCCGTGCCGGACGACGGCGAAACCCGGGGTCGCGTCCGGGCGCTCAAGGAGCGCTGGGCGTCGGCCGGTCGCTCTGGGTGACGAACCGGGCCAGCAGCTCGTGCAGTTGCCGCTGCTGCTCGGGGGTGAAGACCTCCAGGAGGCCGGCCATCGCGTCGCTGAACAGCGCCGACGCTTCCGCCAGGCGGCGCTCGCCCTCCTCGGTGATCAGGATCTCGTAGGTGCGGCGGTCGTTCGGGGTGCGCCGGCGGAGCAGCAGGCCGCGGTTCTCCAGGTCGTCGACGATCCGCACCAGGGTCGACTTGTCGATGCCGAGCGCCGTGCCCAGCTCGCGCTGGCTGCGGGCCCGGCCCTCGCGGACGGCGGTGAGGACGCCGGCGTGCTGCAGCTCTATGCCGCTGGGCCCGGCTGCCTGATTGGCCCTGGCGCGGGCGAGCTGGTGGGCGCGGTACATCAGCAGTCCGAGGGCGGCCGGGGCGGAGGGTTGAGGTTCCATGGGGGTGATGCTAGCGTCCGAGACGGTCTCATCTGAGACGATCTCAACTCGGAGGCGCAGCATGCGTGTTCTGATCATCGGCGCGGGCCTGGCGGGCCCGTGCCTCGCCCACGGTCTCCGCCGGCACGGTCACGAGGTGCGGCTCTTCGAGCGGGACGCCGCCATCGACGCCCGCTCGCAGGGCTACCGGATCCACATCAGTGGCGACGGGGGCGCTGCGCTGCGCACGTGGCTGCCCGCCGAGGCCTATGCGCAGGCCGTCGCCACGGCCTGCGCGGCGACGGGTGGCGTCAGCATGGTCGGACCCGACCTGCGGGACTTCGCCGAGGTCCCGATCCCGCCGGACTCCGCGGGCCTCACCGTCGACCGGCTCACCCTGCGGCGGATCATGCTGCGGGACCTCGCGGACTCGACCCGCTTCGGCGCCGGATTCTCCCGCTACGAACTGCTCGACGACGGCAGTGTCCGCGTCCACCTGACCGACGGCTCGACCGCCGAGGGCGACCTGCTGGTGGCCACGGACGGCGCCAACTCCGCTGTCCGGCGGCAGCTGTTGCCGGACTTCTCGGTGGCCGTGCAGGACAGCCGACTCATCTACGGGCGCACGCCGATGACGGACGAGGTACGGGCGCTGACGCCGCGGCAGGCCCTCGACGGCTTCCTCGGGGTGGTCGGCGCGGACGGCCGCCGCCTCGCCCTGGCCGCCCAGCAGTTCCGGCGCGACCCGGCCGACTTCGGGCTCCCGGCGGGTGAGGAGTACGTCATGTGGGGCATGGTCGCGCCCGCCGCCCGCTACGGGCCGGACGTCGACGGGCTCGGTGCGGCCGAGCTGCTGGCACTCGCCGAGCGGACCATCGCCGACTGGCACCCGTCCCTGGGCGCGCTGGTCGGACTCGGCGACGTCCGGTACGTCGTGCCCGCGAGCATCCTGGTCGCCGAGCGTCCGGCGCCGTGGCCGACGGTGCCGGTGACGCTGGTCGGCGACGCGGCCCACCCGATGGCCCCGGCGGGGGTCAGTGCGGGAGTCGCGATCCACGAGGCCGGACTGCTCGCGTCGCGGCTCGTCTCCGGTGCGCCGCTGCTCGACGCCGTGCGGGCGTACGAGGCGGAGATGCTCGACCACGGTTTCGCGGCCGTCGAGAGGTCGACCCGGCGCCAGGCCGGCGACTTCTCGTAGCAGGCCGCCCCCGGTTACTCCGGCGGCCGGTAGGCCGGCCCCGCGGCCTCGATGTGACTCAGGACGGACGCTCCCGCCAAGGAGACCAGCAGGTCGACGACGACCTCCTCGCCCTCCCGGCGGCCGCGCTCGGAGATCTCAAGGCCGATCAGTGCCAGGTCACCGGCCTGGGCCCGCAACTCGTACTGCTCGCGGGTCTCCTCGCCGAGGTCACCCGTCTCGTCGCGCTCCCAGGCGTCCACCGCGGCCCGGGCCACGGCCCCGGGCAGCCGCACCGTGACCCGGCCGACCTGGGCGCCGACGCGCTCCCCGATCGCTGCCAGCAGCTTCGCGTCTTCCCGGTACCGGACGTACTGCTCGTCATCCACCACAGGGCGAGGCTACTCGGACGACGGGGCCCGGCTCGACCGAATTCGGGCGCGGCCGGGAGCTGTCCGGTCGATCATGTGCGAAGCCGGATGACGAGGGCCGCTGCGGTGACGGTGCCGAGGGGATCCGGCTGACGGTCTGTCGGGTGGGGTCCTGTTCAATGCTCGTCATGAACGTTCACGAATTGGTGCCCAGGTTGGCCGAGCCGGACGTCCTGCGGGCCCGCTGTCGGGCGCTGGCGCTGCTTGACTTCATGCTCGCCGAAATCTCTCCGAGATATGACTATCGGTCGAACTGGCGCCCAGGGGTGGACCTGGCCACGATGGAGGACGGCTCCGGCGATCTGTACGGGATCGTCTTCGATCCGGCCGGGGTCCTCCTCTACGGCTTCGGCTACGAGAGCGATGCCTCGCGGGAGCGGCCCCGGGCCCATTGGCCCGGGTTGCTGGACGACCTTCCGGCAGGGTTGGCGCACTACCCGGCAGATCCGGAGCTGCAGTCCGACGGGTTCTTCGAGGCGACGGTGTGCGCATGGCGCGAGGCCGGAGCCTCCGCGTGGCAGTGCGGGCCGGTGGTGTTCGCCGAGGGCGAGTCCGACGGAGCGGGTTGGCTGTTCGGGGTGCTCGCGGACGGCAGTGCGGAGGCCGTCGGCAGGGACGCCGAGGACTACCACGGACGACCCGTCGATCGCGATGCCGTTGCCGCGATCCTGGCGGGCAGCCCGCTGACGCGCCGGGTGGTCGCGGCGCTTGAGCCTGCGCTGGACTTGGAGGCGAGTGCTGCCCGCGCCCGCAGGATCGGGTACTCGGTGGCGAACATGTGACCACCGGTTGCCCGGCCACATCGATTAAGCGACCCGCAGGGTGAGCTCGGCGGTGTGGACCTGGCCCGCGGTCTGGAACTGGAGGAAGACGCGCCAGTCGCCCGGCTCGGGGAGCATGGCCTGGAAGGTCAGCGTCGGGCCGCCGTTGTCGCCGGTCACGGCGTTCGCGGGGTGGAGGTGGGCGAGGGCCTGGTCGCCCTCGTGGAAGGCGCTGAGGTGGGCGTAGCTGTCCAGGTAGGGCTGGAGGTCGGTGACCGGGCGGCCGTCCTTCTCGAAGGACGCGGTCAACTGGTAGGCCCCGGCCATGGGCTGGGCGTGGAGCGTGACGGTGTAGCCGTCCACGGTCGTGCGCTCGGCGGGGGCGGGCAGCGGGACGGGGGCGGCCTCGCCGGGGACGGTCACGGTGCGGCTGAGGACGTACTCCGGGCTGTGGGGGCCGGTGTTCGGGATGAAGTCGGCGTACAGGCGCCAGCTGCCCGGGGCGAGGGGTGCGAGGTCGGCGGTCCAACTGCCGTCCGGGGCCTGCTCCGGGTGGAGGTGCTGGAAGCCGGTGAGGTCGGTGCGGATCGCGTAGAAGTGCAGCCGCTTCGTCTGGTGGACGGTGAGGTCGGTGACCGGCGCGCCGTCGGGCCCGGTGATCGTGAAGCGGACGGGCGCGGCGGTGGTCTCCAGCGCGAGCCGGTACCCGTCCTGCTCCGAGGCGAGGCCGCGGGCGGGCGCGGCGGCCTGCGCGGCGGCCGGAGCCGGTGCCGTGCCGGTCATCCCCGGCATCCCGGCCATTCCGTCGGCCATCGCGGGCGCGGCCGCTGCCGCGGCGGGCTGCGGGCTCCGCGGGACGGAGAAGGCCATGCCGAGCACGAGCAGCGTCGGCACGCAGGACGCGAGCAGCCAGCCTCGGGAGAACGGACGGGCGGCGGCAGCGGTCATCGGCGGGTCCTTCGGGGCGCAGGCGTTTTCGGTCTTCTCGAACAGGAGACCCCCGGCGGGGCCCGGGATCACACAAAATGCGCGACCTGAACGCGTGGTCGGGAGGCCCGCCCGACCCTGGCATGATCGGAGGCATGCACGAACGAGTCATCGCAGCCTGTGACGGAGCTGCCAAGGGGAACCCCGGCCCGGCGGGCTGGGCGTACGTCGTCGCGGACGCCGCCGGGGCGCCGCAGCGCTGGCAGTCCGGCGCGCTCGGGCACAGCACCAACAACATCGGCGAGCTGACGGCCCTGCGCGAGCTCCTCGCCTCGACCGACGCCGCCGCCCCGCTGGAGGTGCGCCTCGACAGCACCTACACCCGGGACGCGGTCACCAAGTGGCTCGTCGGCTGGAAGCGCAACGGCTGGAAGACGGCCGCCGGGAAGCCGGTCGCCAACCGCGAGCTGATCCAGGAGATCGACGCGCTGCTCGCGGGCCGGGACGTCGCCTTCGTGTACGTCCCCGCCCACCAGGTGGACGGCGACCCGCTGAACGCCATCGCCGACAAGGCCGCCAGCGACGCCGCCCGCACCCAGCAGGGCGCCGCCGGCACGGCCGCCGACCTCCCGGTGCCGGACCCGGTCACGGCGTCCGCGCGCCCGGCGAAGACCGCCTCCAAGGCCACGAAGACCGCCGCCAAGAAGACCTCCTCCTCGGGCACCGCCCGGACCCTCGCCGCCCGCTACCCCGGCACCTGCCCCTGCACCCGCCCGTACGCCAAGGGCGACAAGATCACCAAGGTCGGCAGCAGCTGGGGCCACCCGGAGTGCGCGGCGGCCCACGCCTGAGGGCACGCCGAGCGGACTTCTTACACGCCTCTGCCGTTTCCCTTACGAACGGCCGACGTGCCACGGGCACGCTGGCGGCAGGCCACCCGGATCCCGGGACCACCCCCGCCACCAGCGAAGATGACACCATGACAGACGCCACCGCAGCCCGCCGCACCGTCCTCGTCGTCGAGGACGACCCGGGCGTGCGCAACACCCTCGACCAGCTGCTCCGCTTCGAGGGCTACGAGGTCCTGACGACCGCGGACGGCCAGGAGGCCTTCGAACTCCTCGACCGGCGGCGCCCGGACCTCGCGGTGGTGGACGTCGTCATGCCCCGCCTCGACGGCCTCGCCCTGTGCCGCATGCTGCGCCGCCGCGGCGACCGGCTGCCCGTCCTCGTCCTCACCGCCCGCCACCAGCTCGGCGACCGCGTCGCCGGGCTGGACGCGGGCGCCGACGACTACCTCGCCAAGCCCTTCGCCGTCGAGGAACTCCTCGCCCGCATACGCGCGCTGCTGCGCCGCGCCGCACCCCTCGACGAGACCGGCCCGCTGCTCTTCGACGGGATCGCCCTCGACGCCGCCGCCCGCCGGGCACAGCGCGGGGACCGTCCGCTCGACCTCACCAAGACCGAGTTCGACCTGCTCGAACTCCTGCTGCGCAACCAGGGGTCGGTGCTCACCCGCCCGCAGATCTACGAGCGCATCTGGGGCTACGACTTCGACACCGACTCGCGCTCCCTGGACGTCTACATCGGCTACCTGCGCCGCAAGACGGAGGAGGGCGGCGAGCCCCGGGTGATCCACACCGTCCGCAACGTCGGCTACACCCTGCGGTCCGCCTGATGCTGCGCGCGCGGATCACCGCCGTCGTCATCGCCGCCGCCCTGTTCGCGATCGGGGTGTCCGTCACCGCCTCCTACCGAGGCGTCCGGGACCTCGTCGCCGACCAGTTCGACCGTAGCCTCAACGACCGGGCCGACGCCGTCGCCGTCATCCTCGACGCCTCGCGCCGCCCGGACCCGCGGCCCGACACCACCGAACAGCTCGTCCTCGCCGACGGGACGGTCGAGTTGCTGACGGCCGGCCGTGCGCCGCTGCCCGTCCCGCCGGGAGCGCTGGACGTGGCCAGGAGCGGGCAGGGCACCCACGAGGAGGACGTCACCGTCGACGGGACGTCGTACGGCCTCCTCACCAAGGCCCGGCCGGGCGGCGGAGCGCTGATGGTCGGGCAGGCCTACGCGGACGTCGAGCGCGTCGACCACGAGTTCCTGGCCCGGATCACCTGGACCACCGCCGCAGCCACCGCCCTGTCGGCGCTGCTCAGCTGGCTCATCCTCAGCCGCATCCTCGGCCCTGTCCGCCGCCTGGCGCGCGCCGCCGAACACATCACCACCACCCGCGACCTCACCACCGCGCTCCCGCCCGCCGGGCGCGACGAGGTCGGCCGGCTGACCCGCGCGTTCGAGGCGATGGTCGGCGCCCTGCGCCGCTCGCGCGAGCAGCAGCAGCGCCTCGTCCAGGACGCCAGCCACGAGCTGCGCACCCCGCTCACCTCCGTCCGGGGCTGCGCCGAGCTGCTGCAGCGGGCGCGGGGCCGGCTCGACCCGAAGGACGAGGAGCAGATCCTCGGCACGCTGGTGACCGAGACCGTCGCCCTCGACGACCTCGTCCGCGAGCTCGTCGAGCTCGCCACCGACGCGCACACCGAGGAGGAGCCGGCGGCCGTCGACCTGGCCGAGACGGCGGAGGAGAGCGCCCAGCGCCACCGGCAGCGGACGGGGCGCGCGATCACCGTGACCGCCGCCGGTCCGGAGCCCGTGCCGGTGCTGGCCCGGCCGCGGGCCGTCCAGCGCTGCGTCGACAACCTGATCGGCAACGCCGTCAAGTTCAGTCCGGACGGCAGCCCGATCGAGGTACGGATCGACGGGCGGCGGCTCGCCGTGCGCGACCGGGGGCCGGGGATCGACCCGGGGGAGCGGGACGCCGTGTTCGACCGCTTCTACCGGGGAGCGGGCCAGCAGTCCGCGCCGGGATCGGGGCTGGGCCTCGCGATCGTGCACGACCTCGTCGCCGCCGACGGGGGCACGGTCTTCGCGGGGACGTCCGCCGAGGGCGGGGCGGAGGTCGGCTTCGAGCTGCCGCCGTACGGAGTGAAGCCGTACGGAGTGAAGGTGCCGCGACCCTCGCGGGAAGGGTGCTCCTGGGGCCGCTGATACGGGTGCCGGAACGGCCTCGGAGTGGGAAGTCGATCACGCCGACTTCCCACTCCGAGCCCTCCCGCCGCCCCGCGCCCACGTGGGATGATCACCGGCATGCGGGGGAGGACACCGAGGCAGCGGGTGCACCGGCGACGCCTGCGGTGGTGGCAGCGGCGGAGCCACGGCACGTGGTGGACGATCGGCCTCACGGCCGTGCTGGGCGTCGGCATGCTGGCCTCCGTCGTGCGGATGGAACGGCAGTACGTCTCCCTCGAACGGCACGGCGTGCACACCACCGCCACCATCGCCGAGATGCGCACGGAGAAGCGCTCCACCGGCTACCTGATCCACTTCGCCCCGGCCCCGCGTGCCCCGGCCGACATCTGGACGAGGAACGTCAGCGGTGGGGTCGGCGGCACGGTCGCCGTGGTCTACGACCCGGCCGACCCCGGCCAGGTGATGGGCACCGACACCCTCGGCTGGGCGGAACTGCTCGTACCCGGGCTCCTCGGCACCGGCGGCGCGTTCTGCCTGGTCGTCATGTGGGCCGCGGCGCACGACCGTTCGGACCAGTGCCACCGGTGCAGGGGCTGATCGTCGAGCCCTTCCGTCTGTCCGAAAGTCGTCGGCACTCCGGGCCGCAGGCGCGTGCGGTCATGCCCTGGTCAGCCGCCCCCGTTAGTCTGCCCACCGCACCGCACCGCACCGTGCGGTGCCGAGGAGGGGGGACCCATGTCCATCAAGGCCTTGGCCGTGGCGCGCACCTGCGTCGCACTGGCCGCCGCCGGAGCGGTCCTGGCGCTGACGAGCGGCGCCGCGGAGGCGGCCGGGCCGGTGTCCGGAGCGGAGGCGGTGATCGCGGTCGGCAACGAGGTGGCCGCCCCGGTGGTGAGCCCGGACGGCGCCACCGCGTACGTCGTGACCGCGACCGCGCAGGGCGGCCTCGTCCTGAAGACCGTCGACACCCGCACCGGCGCCACCGCCGGCGGGCTCGCGCTCGGGCCAAACCGCTGGATGGTGTTCACCGCGCTCAGCGCGGACGGGTCCAGGCTGTACGTGCTCGACTACCTCACCCTGAGCGTGATCGACGTCCGGTCGATGTCCCTGCTCGGCACGACCGTGCTCCCCGACCAGCCGCGCCCGTCCGGCGGGAGTGTCGGCTGGCCCGCCGGGATCGCGCTGAGCCCGGACGGGGCCGCCCTGTACGTGTCGCAGTCCGGCGCGCAGACGGTCGGCCACCTCGGGAACGGCCGCGTGCTCTCCTTCGCCACCGCGCAGCGGGCGTTCACGTCGGCCGTCGAGTACCCCGCCTCGATCCCCGGCAACGTGGTCGTCCGCCCCGGCGGACACGACCTGTACGTCGGCAGCGAGGCGGGCGTCGTCCACCTCGACCTCACCGGCGCCTCGCCCGCCGTGACGCGCGTCGTCCCGGGCACCGCCGCGGGGCACGACTCGCAGCTGGCCTTCAGCCCGGACGGCACCCGCCTGTTCGCCGTCAACGGCGCCAACGGCGGCGCGGGCGACGAGATCGACCCGGCCACGGACACCGTCACCGCCCGCTTCACGCTCACCACCACCAGCGTCGACTTCCGCTACCCGCAGGTGAGTCCGGACGGCACGCGGCTCTACGTCGTCGACGACACCATCGAGGGCGCCGGCCCGTCGGTGTACGTCCTCGACACGACGACCGACACGGTCGCCCAGGGCGAGGCCCAGGCGCTCAACGAGGAACGCGTCAACGGCTTCGCGGTCGGCCCGGACGGGCACACGCTGTACGCCGGCGGGACGGTCGCCTCGACGGCGAGCCTGCAGATCGTCGCGCTGCAGTAGGGCTCGCCCAGGTGCGGGGCTGTCGGCCGGTCGCGCTATGTTGCGTCGCATGACAGCCGCTCACATGCCCATCGCCGAGTTCCTCGACGGGGACGAGGTCGTCGCGGGGGAGCACCTCGCCGGCGACCTCGCCTTCTGGTTCACCCACTTCGTGATCTCCTTCGGCGTGGAGGACGAGACGGCCGAGGAGTACGGCGTCGACGCGGACGCCCACGAGGCGATGATCGCGCGCCTCGGCGACGCCGAGGCACCCGGCACCGCGCTGCGCGTGCCCTTCGACGGCGGGCACTCGGCGTACGTCGTCTGGCAGAACTGGGAGGACGAGAGCACCGTCGACTACCTCGTCCACCACCCCGCGTGGGGCCGGCTCGGCTTCCTCGCCCAGGACGGCCCGCACGGCTCCGGCCCCGGCCTGTCCTGGCCGGAGCTGGTGAAGCTGGCCGGCAGCGCGCAGGACGGCGCCGACGGCCTGGCCGACCCGGCCCGCCGCCTCCTGCTCCTGCTCCCGGCCCTCGGCGCCGCGGACACTCCGGCCGGGGCGCGGGGCGTCGTGGCGAACGCACTCGCCGACGTGGGGTTCCCGGCCGACGCGGTGGACGGACTGGCCGGCCACCTGCTGGGCGACCCGGGAAGCGCCCACCAGCCGACGTGGAGCGTCCGCGAGGGCAGCCCGATCCCGGTCTGCTCGTCCGACCACAGCCCGCGCCGGGTCCCGCTGGCCCTCGGCATCACGGCGGAGCAGGCCAAGGCCCTGGCGGCCGCGCTCGGTTGGTGATCTTCCGCGTTTCGGGCGAAAGTCCGCCGGTGCCGGTCTGCATCCGAACGTCGGGTAGGTAGACATGCCCGGCATGCAGCGAAGCACGAGAGGGCGGTCCCCGGCGTTCGCCTTGGCCGCACTGCTGGTGATCGGGCCGGCCGGTCCGGCCACCGCGACGCCCGACGGGTCCCGGGTGGCGCGCGGCGTGACGTACCGCCTGCTGGAGGTGCCGACGGGCCGTGGGCCCGCCTGGCTGCACGTGGTGACCGTCGACCTCGACCGGCCGGGGGTGTCGGTCGGCCTGCTGCACCCAAGCGCGGTGGCCGCGCGGGAGCCGCTCACCCGGCTGGCCGGGGAGCGCGGCGCGGTGGCGGCCGTGAACGGCGACTTCTTCAACATCAGCGAGGAACAGCACCCAGGCGTCCCGGCCACCGGCGCGCCGGTCGGCCCGGAGGTGGCGCAGGGCCGGCCGCTGAAGGGGGCCGTACCCACCGCGCAGCGCTTCGGCTGGATGCTGCCGCCGGGCGGGACGGTCGAGGACGTCCTGGCGGGCGGCTTCGACGGCCGCCTCCGGCTCGGGCGTCTCCACCTGCGCGGCACGGTGGACAGCCCGCGGGGGACGGTCCCGCTGCGCGGCCTGAACCAGTACGCCATCGCGGAGGACGGCATCGGCGCCTTCACCCCCGAGTGGGGTGACACCTCCCGCGCCCGCGCCGTCTGCGGCACGGACCTCCACCGCGCCGCGCCGTGCAGCAGCGAGACGTTCGAGGTGACCGTGCGGCACGGCCGGGTGGTCTCCGAGCAGCCGTAGCCGGGCAGCGGCCGGGTGCCCGACGACGCGGTGGTCCTGCTCGGCCGCGAGGCCGGCGCCCGCCACCTGCGCGGCCTGCGGGAGGGCGACCGGGTCCGGGTCGACTACCGCCTGGCCGGCCAGGACGGCCTCCCGCCGCGCTGGGCCCTCGGCGCCTCGCCGATCCTGCTCGACGGCCGACCGCTCACCGGACAGGACGCGAGCCAGCGCGAACCACGCGCCGCAGCCGCCCTGACCGGAGGCGGCCACACCCTGCTACTGGTCGCCACGGACGGCCGCAGCGACGACGCCCCGGGCCTGACGATGCGCGAACTGGCCGACACCCTCCAGGCCTTGGGCGCCACCACGGCGGTCCAGCTGGACGGCGGCAGCTCCGCCACGATGGTCACCCGCGACCCGTCCACCGGCCGTCCCGCGGTGCGCAACCAGTTGGACGGCGGCGAGCGCCCGATCCCGAACGGCATCGGAGTCTTCGTGCGGTGAACGGGCCGGTCACTCCGCCGTGGGCAGGAGGTACACACGTAGGCGGCGGCGAGAAAGGTCGTAGAAGAAAAAAGTGTTATCCGCCGGGCTGCACGGGGTCTCCGAGGCGTGGGACCGAACGCGGCCCGCGTCGCGGCTGGAGGGTCTGCGGCGGGGGTGCGGGGATTTGCAAGATGGGGCTGCCCCGAACGCGTCCGGTCCCACCGTGCGGACGGTTCTCCCCTTCCGACCCGCACGCCCCGGCGGTCCGTTCGCATCCCCCCACACAAGCAACGGACCGCCGGGCCCGACGTGACCGTCGACCGGGCCGGCGTCCGTTCAGGAGGGCTCGGCCTCGCCGAGGCGTTCGCGTACTCGACGGATGCGGGCCCGGGCGCGCTCCTCGGCGTCGGTGCCCTTGTGGACGCGCCACTCCAGTACGCCGATCACGTCCTTGCCGAGGGGGAGGTCGGGCGACTTCCTCCACCTCTTGGGGCGGTGGCGGTGCAGGTCACGATCGATCGTGTCCGTACCCGCTTCGTCGGTCGCGTCGGCCCCGGTGGACGCGGCCAGGGCCAGGTGTTCACGGCGTCGGTTGGCGCTGTTGACCGCCCGCTTGTTCCTGCGGATGTTCCTGCGTGAACTCTTGTCGTTCTCGCCGTAGTTGTTGCGTCCGTCCTTGAGGTAGCTCAGCAGCTTCTTCTGCTGAGGCGACTTGCGCTCCATGACCGGCCTCCGTTCGTCCACCGTCCGTCCACCGTTCCGGTCAGGCTAGTCGGGCCGGTCGGCCAGGGGCCAACGGATTGCCGGTGCCCGCGACCTGCGCGTCCTGTCCGTCCGTATTCCCACTACGCGCGTCGAACTGCGGGAACCTCTTCCGGTCCGGTTCACGTCATGGTCATCGGAGAGCTTGCAACCGGCAGTCGGGGGGAGTGGTCGTTGATGGACATCAAGGCGCGCGTGGGGAGTATGGGCAACCGGTCGCGGGTGACCCTCGCGGTAGGGGCCGTCGCCGTGGTGGCGGCGGCCTGGGCGGTTCCGACGGTGACCGGGTCGCTCCACTCCCCTCAGCAGAACGTCGCCCGGGAGCAGGGCGGCGGCGCCACCACCGACGGCCACAACAGTGACGGCAGCGCCCAGGGCGGCGACGGCGGTACGCAGCAGCAGAGCGGGATATCCGACGGCATAGCCCACGCCTCCGAGGCGGGCGGCAACGCCGTCAACATCACCATCGACGACGGCCCCGACCCCGTGTGGACCCCGAAGGTCCTCGACGTGCTCAAGCGGCACGGCGTGAAGGCGACGTTCTGCATGATCGGACCGCAGGCCAAGGCCCACCCCGACCTGGTCAAGGAGGTGGTCGCGGCAGGCCACCGGCTGTGCGACCACACCGTGGACCACGACACCTCCATGGACAAGAAGCCCGTCGCGTACCAGCAGAAGGAGATCCTGGACGCGAAGAAGATGATCGAGGACGCTGCCGGCGGCGGTGCCCAGGTGCTGTACTACCGGGCCCCCGGCGGTGCGTTCACTCCCGACAGCCGGCGCATCGCCGCCGCGAACGGCATGCGTCCGCTCGGCTGGAACATCGACTCCAAGGACTTCGACAAGCCCGGCACCGCCGCCATCGTCGGCACGGTCAAGAAGGAGATCGGCAACGGTCCGACCCTCCTGTTCCACGACGGCGGCGGCGACCGCCAGCAGACCGTCGAGGCCCTCGACCAGGTGCTCACCTGGCTGAAGGCCCAGGGCCGCGCGACCGGCTTCCCGGTCCGGACCACTCCGTGACGCGCCGTCCGGCGGGGAGCGGCTGACGGCCACCGGGGGTAGCGGGCGGAGGGGAACACCGGGCGGGGGCGACGGGACGAAAGGGGTGCGTCCTTCTTATTGACGCCCCGTCTAACCCGTCGGTAACTTCGAGGACATGCCAACGAAACCCCGTCCCACCGGGGGAGTTGAGCGAGCCGCAGTTCGTGCCGTCCCCACGCCACCCCCCGGGGTGCGGCACGACACCCCCCACCGAAGGAGCACCCCCATGCCGCTCCGTGCTGCCGCGTCCCGCGTGTCCGCCGTCGCCGTTGCCGCCGCCGCAGGGTTCGCCCTCGTCGCGGCCAGTCCGGCGGCCGCCGAGGGCCCGGTGAGCTACATAGCCCTCGGCGACAGTTACAGCGCCGCCTCCGGCAACTTCCCGCTCGACCCCACCGCCCCGCTGCTGTGCGCCCGTTCGACGAGGAACTACGCGCACCTCATCGCCGCGCGCACCGGCGCCCGCCTCACGGACGTCAGCTGCGGCGGCGCCCAGACGAAGGACTTCGCCGGGGGCCAGTACCCGGGCGTCGCGCCCCAGCTCGCCGCCGTCGGCGCGAACACCGACGTCGTCACGCTGACGATCGGCGGCAACGACAACAGCACCTTCATCAGCTCGATCCTCGCCTGCGGCAGCCTCGGCGTGCTCACCGCCGGCTTCGGCAGCCCGTGCAAGGACGCGTACGGCGACAGCTTCAACCGGACGATCGACACCAAGACGGGCCCGGCCGTCGAGGCCGCGCTGCGCGCCGTGAAGAACAAGGCGCCGCACGCGCGCGTCGCGATCCTCGGCTACCCCTGGATCGTCCCGGCCACGGCGGACCCGTCCTGCTACCCGAAGATGCCGCTCGCCTCGGGCGACGTCCCGTACCTGCGCGACCTCCAGACCCACCTGAACCAGGCCGTCAAGAAGGCGGCCGCCGCGACCGGGGCCACCTACGTCGACATGAGCGCCGTGTCGAACGGCCACGACGCCTGCGCGCCGGTCGGCACGCGGTGGATCGAGCCGCTGTTCTTCAGCACGAGCCTCGCGCTCGTCCACCCCAACCCACTGGGCGAGTCGAAGATGGCGGACCAGGCGATGGCCGCCCTCCACCTGGGCTGAGCGCCTCTACCGCCGGGCGCCTTTACCGCCGGGCGCCTACGAGTGAGCGCCCACCACCAGCCACCGCGCCGGCAGCTCGATCGGGCTGCCGTCCGCGGCGGACTCCGTGAGGGACAGCGGCATCTCCCCGGATGCGAGGACGGCGAGCCCGGCGGCGCGGAAGAGTTCGGCGAAGGTCCCGTCGGCGACCTCGGCGGGCGCGAGCCCGTGCGCGAAGACGGGCCGCAACTTCGGCGGCGGCCCCTCCGGGCGCTGGGCGAGGCCCATGAGGACGGGCTTCGCCGCCTCGGACAGCTCGACGACGAAGGCCCGGCCGCGCCGCCCGGCCAGCGTCGCGACGGCCTCGGCGACCGGTCGGCGGTCGGCCGGCTCGCTCTGGTGGATCACGCCGCGCACGTAGACGTTGGCATCGCCGAGGCGCTCGTGCAGGTCCTGGACCGCAGCGCCGTCCGTCGCGTCCAGCTGGGCGTACTCGGCGCGCCCGTCCGGGTCCTGGCGCCGGGCGAGGCCGACGGCGGCGGGGGAGAGGTCGAGCCCGAGGGCGCGAGGGAAGTGCCCGGCGAGGTAGCGGGTCTGGGTGCCGTTGCCGCAGCCGAGGTCGAGGACCGGCAACTGCCGGTCCTCGACGTGCGGTTCGAACAGTGCGACGTGGCGGGCGGCCGTGCGGGAGGCGTCCGCGTCCCAGATGACGCCGCCCGGCTCGTCGGGTGCCTCCTGCCAGAAGCCCTCCCAGGCGTTCCGGTACCGGGTCGTGACGCTCATGCAGGGGAACCTTCCGTTGCGGACGGCGGGGCGTTCAGGCGCGGGGGCCGAGGGAGAGGAGCTTCGTGCGGGTCGTGCCGTCGGGGGTGTCGTAGGTGACGGTCTCGCCGGCGTGGCAGCCGAGGAGGGCGCGGCCGAGCGGGCTGTCGGCGGTGATCAGGGCCTCGTCCAGGTCCTCGGCCAGTTCGCCGAGGTGGAAGGTCGCCTCCTCGCCGTCCGAGAACCGCACGGTCACCGTGCTGCCGACCCCGACGGCGTCGGTGGACGGCGGGCCGGCCACGGCGGCCTCGCGGATGCGGGCCTCGATCTCGGCGATCCGGCGGTCGATGCGGGTGACGTCGTCGGCCCGCTGCAGTTCGTCGGCCTCGTCGGCGCGGTCCCCGGTCGGCTCGCCCTCGCGGAGGGTCCCGGCGACGGCGTCCCGGGTGACGCGCAGCTCGGTGAGTTCGCGGTGGAGGGCGCGGAGGGCGTCGGCGCTGATGGGCTCGGGTCCGTCGGTCATGACGTGCTCCCGTGGGTGCTGGGTGGGTGCTGGTCGGACGGGACGGGACGTACGCGCACGCTTCCATTAGCTCATCGGGCACCGACGGGGGCAACTCCGCTTGCGTTCCGCCGCGCGGTGTGGGTGGCGCTGTGGTTACGCGTGCAGGCCGCCGAGGAGCGCGGCGAGGTAACGGTGGGCGGTGCCGAGGCGGTTGGAGCGTGGGGAGGCGGGGGCGGTCGCGTGGTGGACGTCGACCGCGTGGGCGACGCCGCACATGAGCGGAACGAGGTCGGCGGCGGTCACGTCGCGGCGGACGACCCCGGCCTCGTGGGCGCGGTGCAGGAGCGCGGTGCCGGCCGCGAACAGCGCCGCCTTGAGCTCGGTCGTGCGCGGCAGGGCGTCCGTGGCGGCGGCGGTGACCGGGGTGAGGGAGGCATCGGTGACCTGGGCCTCGACGGTGCGGTACAGGAAGCCTTCCAGTGCCGACCAGGCGTCCGCATCCGTGTCCGCAGCCGCAAGGGCCTGCTCGCCGTGGGCGACCAGGCCCTCCAAGCACGGCGCGGCGACGGTCTCCAGCAGCGCCTCGGGGGTGGCGAAGTGCCGGTAGACGGTGCCGACGCCGAGCCCGGCCCTGCGCGCGATGTCGTTGAGGTGGAGCGGCTCGCCCCGGTCGACGAGGCCGCGGGCGACGGCGACGATCTGCTCCCAGTTGCGGGCGGCGTCCTTGCGCAGCAGCGGCGGCGGCGTCGTCGGAGTTGGGCGCGGGGTCGGCATCCGGCCATCCTAACCGGATGGGTGATCCGGAACGCCCCGGGTGGTCAGGGCTGCTCGAGCGGGGCGTGCAGCTCACTGAGCCGGCGCACGGCGGCCGCGACGCGCGGGTCGGTCGCGGCGCGGAAGGCTGTCACCGGACGGCCGCCGGCACCGATGACGACCCCGGTCCGGCCGGCCGGTCCTTCAGCCGTGGCGGCGACGATCGACGGTCGCGCGGCGGCGGACGCGGGCCCGGACGTCGAGCGCTCGAACTTCCGCCGCACCAGCGGCCAGAGCAGCCGGAGCGCGGGCGAGACGATCCGCGGATCGGTGAGCGTGCCGTCCGTCATGTCCGTCGCCGCGCCCCCGGGGTCGGCGGCGAGGACGGACACGCCCGTGCCGTCCAGCCGCGCGGCCAGGTCGAGCGTGTACGCGAGGTTGGCGAGCTTGGCCCGGCCGTACCAGTGGAACCCGTAGTACCCGCCCGGCGGTTCGGCGGCCTCGAACGTGCGCTTGGCGACCCCGACCGCGGCCGACGTCACGTTGACGATCCGGCTCGGCGCGCCGGCCGTGAGCGTGGGCAGGAGGAGCTCCGTCAGCAGGTACGGCGAGAGGTGGTTGACGACGAAGGACGCCTCGACGCCGTCCAGGAGGCGGCGTTCGGGGAACATCGCCCCGATGTTGTTGACCAGTACGGTGAGCGGCTCGCCCGAGGCGGCGTGCTCGGCGGCGATCCGCTCGGCGAGCGCCCGCACCTGGGCGAGCGAGGCGAGGTCGGCGGCGATGAAGCGGGCGGGGTGCTCCGGGCCCGTCGCGTCGATCCGCTCGACCGCCCGGACCCCGCGGTCGGCGCTGCGCCCGACCACGGTGACCGCGTAGCCGGCCGAGGCCAGGCCGAGTGCCGTCTCCAGGCCGATCCCGCCCGTTCCGGCCGTGACGACCGCCGTCTTCCTCATGGTGCCCCTCCGCGAGCCGTTCGGATAGTCATGTGGATAGTCCATCCGTTTCGTGGGCCCGACGGTAGCACAAGTGGATTGCCTATCCGCTTGTCGGCTTCAGTGCGCAACCGGCGGGAAATCGGGCTGCCGCCGCAGGGCCGACTACGTCGTCGTCCGCAACCGCGCCGCCGCGTCCCTCGCCGGATCCGAGGACTGTGCACCCGCCGTCATGGACGCCCTCCCCGCACTGCTGGACGAGGAGGACCGGGACCTGCGCCTGGAGGCCGCCTACGGCCTCGCCGTCCGCGACCACCCGCGCACGGAGGAGGCGTACGAACGCGTCGGCCCCGGCCCGTACGTCGAGCACGATCACAGGCCGGACGCCCTCTGGCGCTACCGGATGCGCAACCGGAGCGAGGAGGAATGACGGTCCGCGGGAAGGGCCGTCAGCGGGAAGGGCCGGACCCGTCCGGGCGGAGCGACTCGATCCAGGACGTGAAGTCCGGGGACTCGACCTCGAAGTCCTCGGGACCGAGATCGCCGAGGTCCGACGAGAACACGGCGGAGGCCGGATCGCCGGCGCGCACGAGGAAGCCGCGGCCGCCGCTGTCGTCGCCGATCAGGACGAACCCCGGCGCGTACCGGGCGACTTCGTACGTGGCGTTGCGCTCGCCGATGCACCCGGCCGAGTACACGGTCACCCCGCTGTCCGTCATGAGGCCGTCGGCCACGCGCCACAGCTCCACCAGGGCAGCCGGAAGGCCGGCCCCGGCACCCGGCTCCGTCAACGTTCCTCCTCCGGAAAACCCTTCGCCCGCCGTGGACCGGCGTCGCTATGGTCGGCGAATGATCAATATGGCGGTGCTTGGCGATAGCCGCAAGGCCGTGGCGCGGGCGGCGGGCGGCGTGGAGTGGACCCCCGCCTTCGCGGAACTGGACCCGGCCGAATTCCCCATGCTCTGGGCCCTGACCCCCTACGGGGACGCGGTGTTCAACCAGCGGCAGGTGCCGTTGCTGCTGGCGGAGTTCGACCGGTTGCCCGCTGTCTGCGGCGGCGACTGGGTGGACCAGGCCCGTGAGCTGTGCCGGGTCGTCGAGCGGGGGACGCACCTGTACCTGTGGTTCCTCGGCGACTGACCGGGAGAGGCGACGTGACACCCAAGGCAGGGGCGCGCGAGCGGTTGGCCGGTGCGGCGCGGGCCGCGCTGGGCGGCGGGCGGCGGTTGGCGGCGGTCGAGCGGGTCGCGGGCGGCAGCAAGAAGGGCGTGTACCGCCTGTTCATGGACGACGATTCGACGGCGATCGCCTACGTGTGGGAGGCCGACGAGAACTGCTGGCCCGCCGCCGAGGGCGACGACGACCTCACCGACCCGTTCTCGCCCGGCCTGGGGCTCGGCCTGTTCGAGGCGGCGCACGCGCGGCTGGACGGTCTCGGCGTCCGCCTGCCGGCCGTCCGGTTCGTCGACCGCGACCGCGTTCACTCCCCGGCCGACCTGGCGATCGTCGAGGACCTCGGCGGCGAGAGCCTGGAGGCGCTGCTCGCGCGCGACCCGCGCGCCGCCGCACCGGTCATGGCCCGGCTCGGGGAGGCGCTGGAGGAGATGGGACGTCACCGCGCGGCCGAGTACGGCAAGGTGGCCGTCGTCGACGGCGGAGGGACGTCGCGCGGGACGTCGTGCGAGGCCGTCGTGCTGGAGCGGGCGCGGCGGGACCTCGCCGAGGCGGCGTCGCGGGATCCCCGGATCGCGGGGGCCGCCGGCCGGCTGGACGAGCGCTTGCTGAGCCTGGCGGCGGCGGTGCGCCCCCGTGCGGAGTACGCGGTCGTGCACGGTGAACTGGGGCCCGACCACGTGCTGGTGGACGCGGCCGGGCAGCCCGTGCTGATCGACATCGAGGGCGCGGTGTACTTCGACGTCGAGTGGGAGCACGTCTTCCTGCGGATCCGCCTGCACGACGCCTACGGCCCGCTGGCGGCACCGGGGCTGGACGAGGACCGGCTGGCCCTTTACGCCTTGGCGCAGCGCCTCTCCCTGACGGCCGGGCCGTTGCGCCTGCTCGACGGGGACTTCCCCGCGCGTGAGGCCATGGCGGCGATCGCCGAGCACAACCTGGTGCGGACGCTCACAGAGTGGTGAACGGCCGGTGGTCGGCCAGCGCCAGTCGGCGGATGAACGCGGCGGCGCGGACGAGGAGCCTCGCGGGCAGGCGCCGCAGGGGCGAACGGCCGGTGCCGTAGGCGGCCGGCCAGAGGGAGGGGATTCGCTGCATGCGCTCAGGATGGGTTCGGCGGACCGGGCCGTAGGCGATCGTGGACGATCCTGGATGCGGGAGCATGGGCCCTTCGCGCGGATGCCGGTGGCGGTTATCTTGGAACCCGCATTCCAGGTGAGCGAGGTGGCGACGTGCCGGACATCAAGCACTTCGATCCGGACGCGGCGCTGGCGACCGTCGAGCGGCTGTTCTGGGAGCGGGGCCTGGCCGCGACCGGGATCCAGGACATCGTGACCGCGACCGGGCTCAGCCGGTCGAGCCTGTACGCCACGTTCGGGGGCAAGCGCGAGCTCTACCTGGCGGCCCTGCGGCGCTACCGGGAGCGGCGCTCCCTGCCGATGATCGACCGGCTGGCCGAGGACGGGCGCGGGCTGGCGGCGGTCGCCGACTACTTCACCCGGCTGATCGCCACGCGGTGTTCGGGCGAGCACGCCCGGCGGGGCTGCATGGTCGTGAACGCGCACGCCGGGACGGAGAATGGCGACCCGGACGTCCGGGAGATCCTGGACCGGCACCACGGGCAGCTAAGGGAGGCGCTGTACGGGGCGCTGCTGGACGCGCGGGAGGCGGGCGAGCTCGCACCGGGCGTCGATCCGGCGGCCTCCGCGGATCTGCTGGTGCTGCTCGCGTACGGGGTGAACCTGCGGTCCCGGGCCGGCGCGGACGCGGAGTCGCTCGGGGCGACGGTGGCCGCGACGCTCACGACGCTCGGGAGCCGTGCCGGGGGGTAGCACGTCCGGCGGGTGAACGTGCCGACGCGGTCCTTGATGCCTACTCATGTCCCCTTCCGAAAAGCGCAGTTGCCTGCACGCTCCGACAGGGGCGGCTTGACAGGGCGACACCGGCCGCCGCTAACTTGGAACGTACGTTCCTGGATCGGTTCGGCGGGTGTCAGCGGGGGAGGGCGTCGGTGCTGCGGGAATGGGAGCCGGGCGAGGTCCGCACGATGGACGACTTCGTCGCGGAGCTCAGGAAGTTGAAGGCCCGGGCCGGGAACCCGTCCATCACACAGATCACCCGGCGCGTGCATCTCGCCTGGCAGCGGGCCGGCCGGCCCTGCGGCGAGTGGCCGGCGCGGTCGACCGTCGGCAACTGCTTCCGGTTCGGCCGCCGCCGTCCCAACGCGGACCTGCTGCTCGCCGTCGTGCACGCCCTGGTCGACGGCGACGCCGCCGCGGTCTCCGCCTGGCGGCAGGCCCTGCGCACGGTCCTCGGTGAGGCCGAGGCGGCCGGCCGGGTCGCCGCGGCGGGCCGCCTTCCGGACCTGCCCGCCGGGCACGTCGTCCGGGAGGGACTCGTGGAGCGGGCGTCACACGTGCTCGACGACGGTGCGCTCGTCCTGGAAGGGCAGGCCGGCATCGGCAAAACCAGCCTCGCCGTCGACCTTGCCCGCCGCACCCGGACGGCCCGTCCGGTGCTCTTCGCCGACCTGAGGGGATCCGCCGTCGGCGGCGCGCCGCCCGCCGATCCCCGGGCGGTCCTCGAATCCTTCCTCCGGATCCTCGGCGTCGCGGGCGAGCGGATTCCGCACGGCCTGGACGCCCGCGTCCGCCTCTACCGCCAACTGCTCGGCGCGTCGGCGCCGTTGGTGGTCCTGGACGACGCCGCCGACGCGGACCAGGTGCGGCCCCTCCTGCCTGCCGGGCCGACGGGTACCACCCTCGTCACGTCCCGCACCCGCCGGGCCGAACTGGACGGTGTGCGGCGCATGTCCGTCCCGGCGCTGGAACCGAAGGAGGCGCTGGCGGTCCTGCGCGCGACCGCGGGATCGAGCCGGATCGAGGAGGACGAGCAGACGGCCGGGCGGATGGCGGAACTCCTCGGCCATCACCCCCTGGCGCTGTCCGTCATCGGCCGTCACCTGCGCGAGCACCCCGACTGGGAACTCGCCGACTACTCGCCCGAGCCCCTCACCGCCCTGGCCCTCGAAGGCGGCGTGCGAGCCGCCCTCGCCGCCACCGACGCCAAGCTGCCCGGCGAATCACGCCGCCTGCTCAGGCTCCTGGCCCTGCACCCGCGGCGCCCGTTCACCGCGCGGACCGCCGCCGTCCTCGCCGGCCGCCCCGACACCGAGACGCGGGCACTCCTCACGGCCCTCGTCCGCTCCCATCTGGTCGAGGAGAGTGCGGCGGGCTACCACCTGCCCAACCTGGTCCACGCGTACGCCCGGGAGCGGATCGGCATCGACGAACCGGCCAGCTGCGTCCGCCGTGCCGTGGAGCGCGTGTTCGTGCATCACTACAGCACGGTCGCGGTCGCCGTCTGACCCCGTTGCCGTCCCGTCAGGGAGACGTCGGTCGCCGAGGGCTCGTGCGGACGACGGCCTGGTCGCCGCGCGGTCCGAACAGGTGCAGGATCTCCACGGCGCCGGCCCCCGTCGGACCGAACCAATGCGGTTCCGCGGTGTCGAACTCGGCCACCTCGCCCGGCCGGAGCGTGTGTTCGCGGTCGCCGAGGACGAGGCGCAGCTCGCCCGCGAGGACGTACAGCCACTCGTAGCCCTCGTGGGTGACGAGCTTCGGCTCGCGGGGCGCGAGGACGTGCTTGAACACCTGGACCCGGCCCGGGTACTGGGTCAGCGGCACGAGGACGCTGCCGTCGTCCTTGCGCAGCGGTGTGAGGTGCACCCGGGGGTCGCCGGTGGCCGGTGCGGCCACGAGCTGGTCGAGCGGGACGCGGTGCGCGCGTGCGAGGGGGATGAGCAGGTCCAGGGTCGGGCGCCGCAGACCCGATTCGAGGCGGGACAGCGTGCTCACCGAGAGCCCGGTCGCGGCGGCGAGCGCCTCCAGCGTGAGGCCCCTGTCGCGGCGCAGCGTGCGCAGCCGCGGCCCGATGGCGTCGAGGATCTGCTCCAACTCTTCGTCCACGCCGTCCAGTCTCCACTCTTTTGCGGTCTTCGCAAAAAGGCTGGTCGGTGGCGGTCGGCCTGGCCGAGCCTGACCGGGTTGGTACTCCCGGACCCGAGAGGCGGACCATGACCGCGACGATCACCCACCCCGAGCCCGTCCTGGGCGCGCGCAACCGCTGGACGGTGCTGGCGGTCTGCTGCCTGAGCATGTTCCTGGTGGGCCTGGACACCACCGTCGTCAACGTGGGCCTGCCCGCCATCGGACGCGGCCTGGGGGTCGGCGTCCGCAGCCTGGAGTGGACGGTGGACGCCTACACGGTCGTCCTGGCCGGCCTGCTGATCTCCTCCGGCGCGCTGGCGGACCGCTTCGGACGCCGACGGGTGTTCCGGACCGGGCTGGCGGTGTTCGGCGCGGCCTCGCTGGCCTGCGCGGCGGCGCCTTCGGTGGGCTGGCTGGTGGCCGCCCGCGCCGTGCAGGGCGTCGGCGCCTCGATGCTCAGCCCGGTGGCGCTCGCGATCGTGGTGAACGCGATGCCGGACCCGCGCGAGCGGGCACGGGCGATCGGCGTCTGGGCGTCGGTCTTCGGGCTGAGCACGGCCGTGGGCCCGGTCACCGGCGGCGCGCTCCTGGCCGGGCTGGGCTGGCGGTCGCTGTTCTGGATCAATGCCCCGGTCGTGCTGATCGCCCTCGTGCTCAGCGCGGTGTTCGTGCCCGAGTCCCGGGGAGCGCGGGCGCGGCGGCTCGACCTCCCGGGGCAGGCGCTGCTGGCCGTCGTCATCGCGGCCGGCGTCGGCGTCCTGATCGAGGGCCCGCGCATCGGCTGGACCTCACCGGCCGCGCTGGCGGCCTACGCGCTGGCGGCCGGCGCGACGGCCGCCTTCGTGCGGGTCGAGTCCCGTCGAGCCGAACCGCTGATGGATCTGCGGCTCTTCCGCAGTCCGGTGTTCAGTGGTGCCGTGCTGGGCGCGGTGGCCGTCTTCGTCGCCCTGAACGTCACCCTGCTGCTCAACACCCTGTATCTGCAGCACGCCCGGGGCTTCTCGCCCCTGGCCGCCGGGGCCGCGACCCTGCCGATGGCGATCGGCGCGACGGTGTGCGCGCCCTGGTCCGGCCGACTGGTCGGCCGGCGCGGACCGTGGCTCCCGCTGGCCGTGGCCGGCGCCTTCATCCTGGCCGGCGGCCTCTGCCTGGTCGGGCTCGACCGGAACACGAGCGTGGCCCTGCTGCTGGGCGCCTACCTGCTCATCGGCGTCGGCTTCGGCTTCGCCAACGCGCCGATCACCAACACGGCGGTCGGCGGACTGCCGCCCGCGCGGGCCGGGGTGGCCGGCGCGATCACGTCCACCGCACGCCAGGTCGGCTCCGCGCTCGGCATCGCGCTCGCCGGCGCCCTCGTGGCGCACGCCGGCCCGGCGGAGCTCGCGCACGCCTCACGTCCGGGCTGGATCCTGGTGGCCGGCTGCGGACTCCTGCTGCTCCTCACGGCCAGGGCACCGCGCTCCGAGGAGCGTCGTAGGATCCTCGGAAGCTGAGCGCGAGGCGAGGGGGACGTGATGGGCACGGCGTTGCGGACGTTCGAGGCGGCGGGCGGATGGCCCGAGGTCCGGGAGCTGGCGGCCGGGCTCGCCGAACTGGACGAGGCGGTCGAGTTCGCGGTGCGGTGGCACGGCGCGCAGCGCCGCCCGGCCGGGGAGCCGTACCTGGAGCACCTGTTGGAGGCCGTGCGTGTCCTGGTCGAGGGCGCCGGAGTGACCGACGTGGACGTGCTGCGGGCGGCGGTCCTGCACGACGTCGTCGAGGACACCGGGTGCACGGCGGCCGAGGTGCGCGAGCGGTTCGGGCCGCGGGTCGCGGAACTGGTCGGGTGGGTGACGAAGGACGAGCCGGCCGGGGGTCGGTCGAAGGCGGAGGCCCGGGCGGCGTACCTGGACCGGCTGCGGCACGCGCCCGAGGACGCGCTGGTGGTGAAGCTCGCCGACCGCCTGAGCAACGTGCAGCGCCTGGACACCCACCCGCGCCCGGAGAAGCGCCGCGCGTACTACCGGGAGACGCTGACCACCATCGTCCCGCTGGCCCGGACGCACCCGTGGTTCCACGCGTGGTACGCCGCCTGGGCCCGCGAGTTCGCGTACCTGGACACCCCGGGGTAGCTCAGGCGGTCAGCGCCGCGAGTTCGGCGTCGGCGCGCCGGAGGACCAGGGCGAGGACGCGGCCCGCGGCCATCACCCCGTGGGCCGTGTCCGTGGGGCGATGGCCACTATGTCCATGGCTACTTTTCCCGGCCGGCTGGTAGCCACCGTGCGGGCGGCGCCCCTTCAGCCGGAGTGGAGGACCCGGAAGCGCCCGGCGTCCGCCGGGTCCCGGTCGACGACCTGGACCGGGGGCCAGGCCCACTGCCGGACGCCGACGCCCGGGGTGCGGGAGAAGCGGATCCGCCCGCGGGTGCCCTCGACGTCGACGCTCGGCCAGGCTTCGGTGACGCGCGTCGGATCTGTGCCGTGCGACCGCAGGACGTCGGCGAGGACGGTGATCGTGTCGTGGCCCTCGAACGCGACGAAGGACGGCTCCTGGCCGAGTTGTTCACGCAGGGCCGTCTCGACCCTTGCGCCGATCGGGCCGAGACGCTCCGGCAGGTAGCGCGGGAACGGGACGGCCGCGCCGTCGTCGCCCAGCAGCGCCGCCCACTCGGCGAACTCCGGCTGCCCCGCCGGAGCACCGATGAGGACCTCGGCGAGGCGCTGGTCGCACCGCACGGCCTTGACCACCGACACGGCCGGCTCCGGGGCGCCGGTCAGCAGGAGGAGCGCCGTCGCGCCGTCGTGGGCGAGTCGGTCGCACACGACGTCGGGGGACAGCTCGCCCATGTCGAGCTCGATGACGGTGCCGCCGCGCGGAGCGAGGTACTCCCGCAGGATGCGGGTCCCGGACGCCCAGTACACACTCGGCTGGATCGCCACGGCGATCCGGCGGTGGCCCGCGCCGAGGAGGAAGTCCGCGTAGACCCGCCAACTGTGGGACTGCGCCGGGCAGATCCGGGCGACCCGTTCCGTCGGCTCCTCGGTGAGCGCGTCGAGGACGGCCGACGAGCAGAGGAACGGCAGCCCGAGGGCGTCGGCCCTGGTGGCGGCGGCGCGGGCGACGACGCTGTGGTACTCCCCGGCCAGCGCCACCACACCCAGACCCGCCAGCTCGTCCACCGCCGCCTCCGCTCGCTGCGGATCGGCGGCGGTGTCCCGGACCAGCAGTTCGAGCGGCCGGCCGTCGATCCCGCCGGCGTCATTGACTTCGCGAACGGCCAGTTCCAGCCCGGCGATCAGGTGCCGGCCCGCCTCGACCCAGCCGGGCCTCGTCAGCGGGGCGAGGGCGCCGATGCGGATGGACGACGACCCGTCAGTGTGCAGAGGCGTGGGTGACGATGGCGGCGTAGTCATGCGTCGGAGTCTCCCCGTGGCGCCGTGGCCGCGCAAGCGATCTTCCCGCCCGGCCGGTGGGGAGTGTCGGTGCGATCGAATAGCGTGCACGGCATGGATCTTGCAGCAGACGCCCGGGTGGCGGCCGGGCCCGAGGAGAGCTGGTACCTGGACACGGCCTTCACACCAGGGGTCACGCTCGGCGCGCGTTACGACGACCCGTCGACGCCCGTCCGCGTCGTCGAGGTACGGGAGGTGACCACGATCCGCATACCCAGCGGCCGCCTCGTCGTCGACGCGCCGTGGCCGGACGAGGACGAGTCCGACCTGCGCGCCCGGCCAGGCCGGGAGCTCGCGGAGCGGATCCCGCCCGGCACCCACCGGGTGGAAGCGGCCTGGACGGAGGCGCCGTACGACTTCATGGGCGAGCGCCACGACGGTCGGCAGGTCGCCGCCGTCCGCCTCCTGGTCGCCGAAGCGCCCGTGGCCCGTTGGGAGATGGCGCTCGGAGTCGGCGACGACATCGAGCGGATCCGCCCCGGGGGCCGGCGGACCGGCTTCCGGACCGAGACGAACACGGGCAGCTTCGGCGACGCCGTGGCCTGGCCGGCGCTGACGGCTCCGTTCCTGGAGTTCTGGCGGGACGCCCGGCCCGGCGTCCGGCAGCCCCGGCGGACGGAGAACCTCTTCGGCGGTGCCTTCGAGCTCGTGAAGGACGAGGAACGCGGGGCCGACCTCGTGACCTTCAGTGCCGAAGGAGACGACGTGGTGTGGCTGGGGCGTGCGGAGTCCGGTGCCGTCGTCTCGGTCGCGGTGGCCTCCGGGTATCACCTGTTCTCCCGGAAACCCCCGTTCTGAGCGGACCGGGCGCGCAGGCCTTCGGCGAAGGCGTGCGCGGCGGCGAGGTCGCCCGCGTCGGGGCGGGCCTTGCTGATGCCGCCGACGAGCTTGAAGGGGAGCCAGGTGTCGAAGCCGCGGCACGAGAAGGTGTCGGACACCGCGAATCCCTTCCGTGCGAGCCGCCGCACGAGGGGCCGGGTGAAGGGCCCGAACCCCGGCTCGGGAAGCCCACTGGTGGCGAACACGAACGCCTGCGACCGCCCGCCCCCGGGCAGCGCCTCGACGAGCCGGCGCAGCCGCGGGTGGTACCGCCCCGAGAAGATCCCCGACCCGAAGCCCACGAGGTCGTAGGCGGAGAGGTCGGCCGCCGCCACGTCCTCGGGCGCGACGACCGGGGCCGCCAGAACCTGCCCCATGACGTCGGCGACCCGCTGGGTGTTCCCGTGGGACACGGACGTGCACACGATGATGGCCCTCATTGGTGATTCCCCTTCCACTACCGAAGTTCCGTCCGGCTGCGGCCGCCGCCTCGCGCAACGGCCACACCCAACGGGTAGACCGGGTAGCGCCGAGGGACGTGACATCGCGGGGGAGGAACCCAGAACCGTCGGTCGAAGAGGCCTGGATCAGGTGAGCAGGCCGGGAAGTTCCCGGGAGCGCCGGGCGGCCCTGGCGATGCCGAGTCGCAGGAGCGAGTCGGCTGCCGCCAAGGCGACGAGGGCGAGGACGAAGGCGGTCACCGGGTCGAGCCGAGTGGGGGCCGTGCAGAGGACCAGCAGGAAGACGAGCGTGCCCGCGGCGGAGGTGAGGGCGCCGCGCATCATCTCGACGGCGGCGGCTGCGCCGGCTGTGCGGTGCACCGATGTCCCCATCACCGACAGCAGCACCGGCACCGACGACAGGACCCCGCCCACGAACGGGCCCAGCGCCGCCCCGGCGGCGAGGGCGCCCGCCACCGTCACGCCGGACAGCAGCATCCGGACCGGGATCTCCCACGCCCGCGCCGGGCTCGTCCGCCTTTCGTCGGGGTCGGCCTCCGGCCAGGTCAGGAGCCCGGTGACGATCACCGCCGACGTCAGGCCGGCCGTGAGCCAGACGGTCCCGCACAACGTCCCGACCAGCCCGGCCGCTGCCGTGCACAGCAGCGCGCGTGCGAGCGTCCAGGCCGGGCGGCGGGCCGGGGCGAAGCGCGCGTAGGCGAGGCAGAAGCACGCCACCACCAGCGTCCCCGTGACGGTGCCGTGCGCGGCGTCCGCCACCTTGGCGGGGCCGGCGGCGAGCCAGGTCAGGGCCAGGAACGGGCCGGTGCTCGTCGGCGCGCCGAGCAGTTGCCCGCCGCGGCGCGGGCCCAACCGCCGCGCGACGATCGAGGCGAGCAGGACGAGGGACGGGGCGAGAGCGGCCCGGAGCAGCAGCGTTTCCATGACTGCGATCCTTGCGCCGATTGGTCCGATTTTGTGTCGGACATCGAGGCGGAGGGGCATATCCTGGCGCGGGAAACTCGGCAGGATCGCCATCTTGCCGAGAGTTTGTAGCATGGCCACCATGGACCGCATCGACCGCCAGCTCCTCGCCCTCCTCCTCCAGGACGGCCGCGCGACCTACCAGGAGCTCGGCCGCCAGGTCCGGCTCTCGGCGAACACCGTCGCCGACCGCGTCCGGCGGCTCCAGGCGGAGGGGGTCATCCGGGGCTACCGCGCCGAGCTGAACCTGGAGGCGTTCGGGCGCGGCATGCAGATGATCAGCGACATCCGCCTCGGCGAGGGCGTCGACCGCCGGGGCTTCGAGGAGCAACTCGCCGGCGTGCCACAGGTGATCGGCGCGATGCGCCTCACCGGGGACTACGACTTCCAGCTGCGCATGGCGGTGACGGACGCCCGCGAGTTCGAGGCCGTCATCGACCGGCTCAAGGCCGACCTGGGCGTGCGGGAGCTCCGCAGCCGGCTCGTCCTGCACGAGGTCCCGCTGGGTCAGGACCGCGCCCTGGAGACCTGACCGGCTCCCCGAAATTCGGCGGCCCGCGCGCGTCCACGCGGCTATCGTCCCCACCGATGACAGTGCTGACCACAACCCACCCGCCGTAGGTACCTCCGGAGAGTCCGGAGGGCCTTACGGAGGCTCTCGATGTCCCGCACAGCCCGCACCACTCCCCGATACCTCCGCGTCCGCGAGGGCCCGTCGGAGTCCGTGTCCCTGCGCGACCTGCGCTACCCGAACGCCGAACTGGCCGCCGCTGCCCGCGAAGGCCGCAGGCCCTCTCCGACGACGACGCGTCGCCGGATCACCACCTGGGAGTACCTCGCGCTCGACTACCGGATGGGCTCGTTCCCGACCTGGATCGCCACAGCCGAGGCCCGCGCCCGCCGTCAGGGCCGATCGGACGCCCAGCGGATCCGCGGACTCCACCGCGCGGGCCACGACGTCGACGGCGCGGACATCCCGCCCGTCCGCCACCGCCGCGGTGTGCGCTGGCTCCTCCTGTAGGCGGCGAATGCAGGCGGCGAACGCGAAATTGACTGGCGGGCGGCCCGCGAGGGCGAGATGCTCCGGGGGAGTGCCGAGCCGTCCACCGGAGGAGTCGCCATGACCGCAGGTGCGCCCGTCGTCGATGCGCCGGCCGGGGTGGTGCGGGGTGCCCGGGAGGGCGGGGTGGCGGTCTTCCGCGGCATTCCGTTCGCCGAGCCGCCCGTCGGTGTCCGCCGCTTCGGTGCGCCGGCACGCGTCGGGCGGTGGAGCGGAGTGCGGGACGCGACGGCGTTCGGCCCGCCTCCGCCGCAGGGCGGTGCGCTGGGCATGGGCGTGCTGTCGCGGGACAAGTCCGGCGACGACTGGCTGACGGTGAACGTCTGGACGCCCGAGCCCGGTCCGGGTGCCGGGCTGCCGGTGATGGTGTGGATCCAGGGCGGCGGCTACACGGTCGGCACGGCCGCGCTCCCCGAGTACGACGGCGGACGCCTCGCGCGCGAGGGCGGGGTCGTCGTGGTGACGCTCAACTACCGGGTGGGGCTGGAAGGGTTCGGGCACTTCGAAGGGGCGCCCGACAACCGGGGGCTGCTCGACCAGATCGCCGCGCTGGCGTGGGTGCAGGACAACATCCGGGCCTTCGGCGGAGATCCGGATCGCGTGACGGTCTTCGGCCAGTCCGCCGGGGGCGGTTCGGCGGCGGCCCTGCTCGCGATGCCGCGCGCGGCCGGGCTCTTCCGGCGGGCCGTCGCCCAGAGCGCACAGGGCACGTTCTTCACGCCCGAGCTCGCCGCCGACATCGCGACCGTCTGCGCGGCCGAGCTGGGGCTGCGGCCCACGGCGGCCGACCTCGCGGAGGTGGCGCCCGCCGAACTGGCCGCCGCCGGTGACGCGGTCGGTTCGGCGATGGCCCGACGGGCGGACCGCTGGGGCCCGATCGCACACCGGTCGGTCCCGTACTCGCCGGTCGTCGACGGCGACTCCCTGCCCACGACCCCCTGGCAGGCCCTGGCCGCCGGTGCCCGCACGGACGTCGAACTCCTCGTCGGCCACACGCGCAACGAGCAGCGGCTGCTCAGCGCGCTCGACGGCCTCCTCGGCCAGGTGACGCCCGAACAGGCCGCCGCTGCGCTGGAGACCTTCGGCCCGGGCCCGGACGCCGCCCGGCGCTACCGGGACGGATTCCCGGCGGCCGGCCCGGACGAACTGCACGAACTGGTGCTGTCCGACTGGCTGTTCCGCATGCCGAGCCTCCACCTCGCCGAAGCCCGGACCGCCGCCGGCGGCTCGGCCCACGTCTACGAGCTGACCTGGCCCGCCCCGGGCATGGGCGGCATCCTCGGGGCGTGCCACGGCCTGGATGTGCCACTGGTCTTCGGCAACCTCGACCGCGGCCAGCCGGCCCTCCTGCTCGGCGAGACCGCGTCCCCGGAGGCGGAGGCCGTGTCGGCCGGACTGCGTGCCGCGTGGACGTCCTTCGCCACGCACGGAGACCCGGGCTGGCCGCCCTACGACGCCGAGCAGCGCCTCGCCCGGCAGTTCGACACGACCCCGGCCGTCGTCCCGTACCCGGAGGAGACGTCCCGCCGGATCTGGCAGGACCACACCTTCGCCGCCCTCCCGCTCCTCGGCTAGCCTCCCCGCCGGGGAGCGCGCCCTTCGCTGGAGCACTGCGCGCTCAACCGGCCGACCGGGCGCGGGCGCGCAGCATGGAGTCGATGTCGGCGAGCCGTCCCGCGCCCGGGCTCCAGCGGTTCTTGATGCCGCGGCGGATGCCGTCGACCACGGGCAGGCCGCGTTCGTCGCCGCGCAGGGCCACGTCGACGCCGTCCTCGACGAGCCACCGGACCACCTCGTGCCGTCCGGCGTGCGCGGCAGCGGCCAGCAGGTCCACGGCGTCGTCGCCGGCCATCTCGTCCAGCGGGACGTCGCTCAGGAGGTCGAACGCCGCGTCGTCGTCGCCGCGCTCGATGGCGGCCAGCAGCGGGGGAAGGTGCATCAGGCGAGTGTGCCGGTAGTGGCGACGGCGAGGCGAACGGATTCGGGCGGCGGAACGGAGGGGGAGTGGCCCTGACCGCGGAGCGGTGGTCGGAGGGCTCCCGGACCACCGCTCCGCGCGGTCCGTCAGGGGGCGGGGTAGGGCGCGAAGGCGGTGTTGGACTTGCAGCCGAGGTTCTCGAAGGTGCTGATCTTCGTGTTCGGGTCGGTGTACGTCAGGTGGTACTTGCAGGCGCTCTTGAGGTAGCGGCCGTCGACCCCGCCGGGGAAGTCGATCTCCCGGTTCCAGAGGTAGGGGGACTGGTAGTCGTCGACGCGGGCGGTGGCGTTGACGTCGATGCCGCCCGGGGCGTAGATCTCGTAGACCCAGCCGGTCTTGGCGGTTCCGTAGGTGGCGAACTTCTGGGCCACCCACAGCTCGCAACTGGTGCTGAGGTGCGCGCTGCTCTGGCCGCCGCCCTTGACGATGTACTCGGCGAGCGGGGTGACCTGCTCGCCGCGCGGGGTGAAGCCGGTGCGGAAGATGTCGTCCACGTTCTCGCGGGTGTCGCCGCGCCAGAGCGTGTTGACGTCGTTGCGCCACTGCCAGCGCTCGTTGGTCGCAGCGGTCGCGACCGGCTGGGCGATCTGCGGCTCGGTCGTCGTCTGCCACCAGTCCGAGGCGCGGTAGTCGCGGACGGGCCCGCAGGGGAGTGTCAAGTCGTCGGCGGCCGCACGCGGGGCGCGTACGGCCGGCGCGGCGGCGGCCGGGGCAACCGCGACGGTGGAGACGGCGGAGGCGAGGGACAGGGCGGCGAGCACCCGCAGAGCGGCTTGCAGCATGGTGAGGGCCCATCAGTTGATCAACGTGACCGGCCCTTTATAGAGGCGCGGGCCCGGGTGCGCCTGGAGCGATACGCCGAACACCACCCGCACGAGGGGATATTTCGTACCGGGAGGACCGCGGCGTGGGGGTCGCTCGGCGTGGGGGCGGAGTGAGCGCGGGGCGCGCGGACCCGATAGCCCGGGAGAGGGGGTTTTCAAACGTCGTAGACACGAACGTTCACCTATTCGGGTGTAGAAGATCGTCCGAAGCGTTGTTGAACCTGCCCGTCCGCCTACGGTTGGGGGCGAGCGAGAGGGCGGGCTCCGGATGGATCCGTCCGGAGTGGCCTGTTCCCTCTCTCCCCGGGCGAAATGACGGCCCGTCACGTCCTTCGCAACCCTTCTCAGCGGGAGGCCCCTCCATGCCCCTGGGCACCACACCGGAGTCACCGCCGGCGCAGCGGCGCCGGACCGGAGCCACCCTCGCGGTGGTGCGACCATGAGCGCCGCGGCCACGACCGAATCCGCCATCGACCGGATCCTGCGCGGCCCGACCGGCCTCGGGACGGCGAGCCTCTATCCGACCCGCCCGGCCGTCGAGGCCCCGATCGTCGAGCCCCCGGTCGCCGAACTCCCGGCCGTCGAGGCGCCGTCCGCCCCCGCTCCGGCCGCCGCGATCCCGTCCGCCCCGGTCCCCGGCGTGCCGGTCCTGGACGTCCCGCTGCTCGACCCCGCGGGCGCGCCGTCCCCGAGCACGCTCGCCCAGGCCGCCGAGGCCCCGGCCGGGGGCGGCAAGCCGAAGGTGGGCGATCCGATCCCGGGCCTGTACCACCACCCGATCGTCGAGCCCGATCCCGTCCGGGTCGAGGAGCTGAGCCTCAGGATCAAGGCCTGGGCGATCGACGAGATCGAGCTCTACCCGGCGGAGTGGGAGGACCAGTTCGACGGCTTCTCCACCGGCCGCTACATGGTCGCCTGCCACCCGGACGCGCCCAGCGTGGACCACCTGATGCTCGCGGCCCGGCTGATGGTCGCCGAGAACGCCGTGGACGACATCTACTGCGAGGACCACGGCGGTTCGCCCGTCGGCCTCGGCGGCCGCCTGCTGTTGGCGCACACCGCGCTCGACGCGCTGCACACCACGGCCGAGTACCACGGGCCGTGGGAGCAGTCGCTGTCCTCGGACGCGCCGCGCCGGGCGTACAAGTCGGCGATGGACTACTTCGTCGCCGCCGCCACGCCCTCGCAGTCGGACCGCTTCCGGCACGACATGGCGCGCCTGCACCTCGGGTACCTGGCCGAGGCGTCGTGGGCCGAGACGGACCACGTGCCGGAGGTGTGGGAGTACCTGGCGATGCGCCAGTTCAACAACTTCCGTCCCTGCCCGACGCTCACCGACTCGGTCGGCGCCTACGAGCTGCCGTCCGACCTGCACGCGCTCCCCGCGATGCAGCGCGTGATCGCCCTCGCCGGCAACGCCACCACGATCGTCAACGACCTGTACTCGTACACCAAGGAGCTCGCCAGCCCCGGCCGGCACCTGAACCTGCCGGTGGTGCTCGCCGAGCGCGAGGAGCTGTCCGAGCGCGAGGGCTACCTCAAGGCCGTCGAGGTCCACAACGAGCTCATGCACGCCTTCGAGGCGGAGGCGGCCGCGCTCGCGGCGAGCTGCCCCGTCCCGACCCTGCTGCGGTTCCTGCGCGGCGTGGCGGCGTGGCTCGACGGCAACCATTACTGGCACCAGACGAACACCTTCCGGTACACGCTGCCGGACTTCTGGTGACGCCCGACGTTCCCCCGTACCCGGTCCCGGCTTCCGTCCCCGTCCCCGGTGACCGTCCAAGACCACTTTCCGAACACATCTGATCACCTCTTTTCACCTGTCATGCAAGGAGCTTCGACGCATGTCCCTCACCGACGACCTCGCCACCCAGACCGGCGCCGCGATCCCCGGCCCGGCGACTCCCTACCAGGGCGACATCGCGCGCTACTGGGACCATGAGGCCCGGCCCGTGAATCTTCGCCTGGGTGACGTCGACGGTCTCTACCACCACCACTACGGCATCGGCGCGATCGACGAGGCCGCCATCGGCGACCCCGAGGACAGCGAGCGCGAGAAGAAGGTCATCACCGAGCTCCACCGCCTGGAGTCCGCCCAGACCGACGTGCTGCTCGACAACCTCGGCGCGATCACCGCGGACCACACGCTCGTCGACGCCGGCTGCGGGCGCGGCGGCTCCATGGTGATGGCCCACCAGCGCTTCGGCTGCAAGGTCCAGGGCCTGACGCTCTCCGCCCAGCAGGCCGAGTTCGGCAACAACCGCGCCCGTGAGCTGGGCATCGGCGACTCCGTCCGCTCGCACGTCCACAACATGCTGGACATGCCGTTCGAGACCGGGTCGGTCGCGGGCTCGTGGAACAACGAGTCGAGCATGTACGTCGACCTGCACGACCTGTTCGCCGAGCACTCCCGCATCCTGTCGGTCGGCGGCCGGTACGTCACCATCACCGGCTGCTGGAACCCGCGTTACGGCCAGCCGTCCAAGTACGTCTCGCAGATCAACGCGCACTTCGAGTGCAACATCCACTCCCGCCGCGAGTACCTGCGCGCCATGGCGGACAACCGTCTCGTGCCCCAGGCCGTCATCGACCTGACCCCGGACACCCTGCCGTACTGGGAGCTGCGCGCCACCACCTCGCTCGTCACGGGCATCGAGGAGGCGTTCATCAACTCCTACAAGGACGGCTCGTTCCAGTACGTCCTGATCGCCGCCGACCGGGTCTGACCACCCGCCACCGACGCCGCCGACGGCCGCCCCGCACCCGCGGGGCGGCCGTCGCCGTTTGTGCGGAGGGGGGGCTTGACGGTGTCTCCGAGGTGGTCCAAACCTGTTGGCGGAAAAGTGGGTTGGGTGCCCTCCATCGCTGAATCCGGAACAGTATTCCGAGCCGCATTCAGTGAATGGCTACACGCGTAAACTTCGGGTCCGGCCGGCTCGGCCGCGCCGTGACATGGCACTTCACCTGCGCGAACACCGCTCTTAATCGTTCCTTACCCTTGCCCGTTGACCCGCGTTCATCAGCTCTGCTTTCCTTCATGCCCAGCAGACGGCGGAACCGACGCGCAGTCAAATTCCGAGGGTGTAGCGAACCCGATGAATTGGCATGGGCGAATTCGCCGTCGGTCCCTTCCCCACAAGGGATCGCCCGCGGCCCTCGGCCGTGCCGGGCGATCGGAACGAGAGAGGCACCCTCACCCCATGGGTCACTCCCGCACAATTCGTCGCGCCAAGTACGCGGCCCTCACCGGCATAGCGTCCCTGGCGCTCGCCGCCGCCGGTCTGGCCGGCGCGGCCGGCACCGCCACCGCGCAGGACATCTCCGGGGCGAAGGCCGACACCGGCAACGAGTTCAACCCCTGGAGCCCGCAGAACGGTGGCCACGAGTACCGCCACGGCGCGGTGCCGGGCATGAAGCAGCACGAGAACTACAAGAAGTTCGTCGCCGCGCAGCAGCAGGCGGCCGCCACCGGCCAGCAGACCCTGTCCTACGGCGGCGGCGTCGACGGCATCGGCGTCCAGAGCGGCCACTCGAAGGTCTACCTGGTCTTCTACGGGAACCAGTGGGGCACCCAGAGCACCGACTCCAACGGCAACGCGGCCTTCTCCGGCGACTCGGCCGGCGCCGCCGGTGCCACCCAGCAGATGTTCAAGGGCATCGGCACCAACGGCGAGACCTGGTCGGCCGACCTGACCCAGTGGTGCGACGGCCCCAACGTCGCCACCGGCGCCACCAGCTGCCCGTCGAACGCCAACTTCGTGCCGTACCAGAGCGGCGGCGTCCTGTCCGGCGTCTGGTACGACAACGCGGGCGCCTCGCCGCAGCAGTCGACCGGCAACCAGCTGGCCCAGGAGGCCGTCAAGGCCGCCGGGCACTTCGGCAACACGACGGGCGCGGCCAACCGCGACGCGTACTACATCATCCTGTCGCCGCACGGCACCAACCCGGACGACTACCAGAACCCGACCACCGGGTACTGCGCCTGGCACGACTGGAACGGCGACACGACGCTGAACGGCGGCGCGGCCTCCTCGCCCTACGGCGACATCGCGTTCTCCAACCAGCCGTACAACATCGACGCGGGCACCAACTGCGGCGTCGGCTTCGTCAACTCGCCCGGCACGCTGGACGGCTGGACGATGACGCTCGGCCACGAGTGGCACGAGATGATGTCCGACCAGAACCCGGCCGGCGGCTGGACCAACCACGTCACCGGCAGCAGCTACAACGGCCAGGAGAACTCCGACGAGTGCGCCTGGCTCAAGCCCGGCACCACCGGCGGCGCCGCGAACGTCTCGTTCGGCTCCTTCGGCTCCTTCGCCGAGCAGGCCAGCTGGTCCAACGACACCAACTCCTGCGCGATCTCGCACGCCATCCTGACCCACGGCAACACGGTCACCGTCACCAACCCGGGCGGCCAGACCGGCACCGTCGGCACCGCGGGCAGCCTGCAGATCAGCGCCAGTGACTCGGCCTCCGGCCAGACCCTGACCTACGCGGCCACCGGCCTGCCGGCCGGCCTGTCGATCAACTCCTCGACCGGCCTGATCTCCGGCACCCCGACCGCCGCCGGCACCTCCAGCGTGACGGTCACCGCGACCGACACCACCGGCGCCGCGGGCAGCACCTCCTTCAGCTGGACCGAGAACGGCACCGGTGGCGGCGGCAGCGCCATCACCAACGGCGGCTTCGAGGCCGGCAACACCTCCGGCTGGACCGCGGCGGGCTCCACCTCCGCCCCGGCCGCCGCCGCCCACTCGGGCAGCTACGGCGCGATGGTCGGCTCGACCAACCCGACCGGTGACTCCAGCCTCGCCCAGACGTTCACCGCCCCGGCCGGCTCCAGCAAGGTCTCCTTCTGGTACAGCAACACCTGCCCGGACACCGTGACCTACGACTGGGCCACCGCCACCCTGAAGGACAACACCACCGGCACCACCACCACGGTCCTCGCCAAGACCTGCTCCGCCACCGCGGCGTGGGCCAACAAGACGGCGACCGTGACCCCGGGCCACAGCTACACCCTCACCCTGTCGAACCACGACGACAACTACGCGGGTGACCCGACCTACACCTACTACGACGACGTGACCGTCTCCTGACGCCCGTCTGATCCTCAGCTCGACCGACCGCACCGGGGTGGGCCACACGGCCCGCCCCGGTGCGGCGCTTTTTCCTGCGGCTTTACCGCTTCTTTCCTGCTCAGGAGGGATCCGATCGCGCCCCGGCCGCGTCCAACCGGCACCACAGCAGCCCCCACCAGCACGAGGGAACCCCACCGTGAACCTGAGACGACCCGCCACCCTGGCCCTGGCCGCCGCCCTCCTCGCCCTGACCGGCTGCGCCTCCACCGGGGCCTCCACCGGAGCGTCCACCGGGGCGGGCGCACCGGCCTCTCCGACCCCGAGTCCCGCGGCGGTCACGGTGGACGAACACGCCGACCGCACCACGGTCAAGGTCCCGGTCGGTTCGACCGTCACCGTCCAGCTCCACAGCACGTACTGGTCCGCCCCCGCCAGCTCGGCCGCCGACATCGCCGCGCCGAGCGGCACCCCGACGACCGCCCCGTCCCCGTCCTGCCGCCCCGGCGCCGGCTGCGGCACCGTGACGACGGCGTTCACCGCCCACGCGGCCGGCACCGTCCACCTCACCGCCACCCGCACGGTCTGCGGCGAGGCCCTCGCGTGCGGGCCGGACCAGCGCACCTACGACGTCACGGTGGAGGTCACGGGCTGAGCGATGCGGTTCCGGTCCGGGCGGCCCGGTTCCGGTTCCGGTTCCGGTCCCGGGCCGGACCGCCTCGGCCTTGGACAGCGCCGCCCGGGTGGCCGAGGATGGAGATCTTCCACCCGAGATGCGTGATGCACCCCAACCCGACGGAGATTCCATGCGTTTGACGTCGAGCGGCCGCCACCATGCCGCGTTCGAGTTCGGCGACCTGCGGGTGGTCTCGCTGCGGGACGGGTACATCGACATGTCGCCGACGCTGCTCCGCGACGAGCACGGCTGCGCGTTCGACGTGCTGCCGGGCGCCGTCCCGCTGGTCGGCGGCAATCTGCGGCTGTCGGTCAACGCCTTCTTCATCACCGACGGAACGCGGTCGGTCCTCGTCGACACCGGCGCGTCCGACGCCTGGCACGACCCCACCATGGGGCTGCTCCACGACGCGCTCGACGAAGCGGGGATCGACCGCGCGCAGATCACCGACGTGGCCATCACCCATCGGCACGTGGACCACGTGAGCGGCCTGATCGCGCCGGACGGTTCGGAGGCGTTCGCCAAGCTCGAACGCGTGTGGATCGGCGCGGGCGACGCCCCGGTGTTCACGGGACGGCTGGAGCCGCTCCGCGACCGGGTCGTCCCCGTGTCGGAGAAGGCCGTGATCAACGACTGGACGACCGCGGTCCCGGCGCCGGGTCACACGCCCGGTCACACCGTCTACGACATCAGGAGCGGCACCGGCCGCCTCCTCGTCTGGGGCGACACCGTGCACGTGCCCACGCTGCAGTTCGACCGGCCGAACGTGGCCTGGGAGTACGACGGCGACCAGCCCCGGGCCCGCGCCGCGCGGGCGGCTCTCCTGGAGCAACTCGCCCAGCCACGGCGGTTCGTGGCCGGCGCCCACCTCGACTCACCCGGAATCGCCCGGGTGGCCCCGGCCGGCGACGGCTACGCGCTGGAGTACCTCGCGCCGCGGATCGGCTGATCAGCCGCGCAGGTGGGCGAGGAGGCCGTCGTCCACCGGGTACGGGCGCTCCTCGGGGAGCAGTGCGTGGGCGGCCGTCAGGTCGCCGGCGCGGACGAGGGCGTGGGCCTCGTGGGCGAGGGCCGTCACGTCGGTGATGCCCACGATCCACTCGTCCGCGTACCGGTGCGCGGCCTCGCCGGAGAGTCCGAGCTGCAAGGCCCGGTGGGGGAGCGCCCGGAGGTGGAGGTCCCGCTCCGGATCCCACTGGACGCGGGCGGGCGCGGTCTTCAACGTGCGCTGCCAGGTGGCCCGGTCGGGGTGCAGGCCCGGGGCGTAGGTCGAGAGGCACGCGTTGCGCAGGGCCCACTCGAAGCCCTCGCGCGTGATCTCGACGGCGAGGACGGTCTCCTGGCCCGCCTTGGTGCCCCATCCGCAGCGGTACATCATCCACAGGAACGACGGCTTGATCCACGTCATCCGGTCCCGCTTCCACGCTGCGGGGAAGCGGCCGTCACGGGCGGCGGGCGGGCCGATCTCCGGCGGGTACGCCTGGTGGACGGTGATCGTCTCCAGCGTGTGGCGGGCGCGGATCTGGTGCAGTGGTACTTCCATCACGGGCCCGAGCATGCCGCCCTTCGGCCCGTTCCACCAGCGGTTTTACGGGACCCACTCGGCGATGGGGGCCGAGAGGTCGAAGACCGCGCCCGTCTGGGCCTTCATCACGCAGTCGTTGCCGAAGGTCTTGCTGTACTCCACGTGCCGCCCGTTCCACGTGCCGTACGCCTTCGCGGTGACGGCGCTGTAGACCATCGGGCACAGGCCGTTCCGGTGGGCGATCCGGTCGATGTCGCCGTCGGCCGCCGCGAGGTCCCGGCAGGCCTGGGCGGCGTGGGGGTGGCCGGTCGCCGAGCCGTCGTCGGCGCAGTGCAGGGTGGTGCTGTCGCGGCCGATCAGCTGCTTGTCGTCCGAGCCGGCGAAGACCGCGACGTTCAGCCAGTTCGCCGTCGTCGTCCGGGCCTGCGCCGCCGTGGCCGGCGCGGCGAGGGCGAGCAGCGCGAGGGTCGCGGCGGCGGCAGCAGCGGTGGTGCGGGGCTTGGGCATGGGAGTGCTCCCTCGGGGACGGCGACCGGCCGGACGGACAACGACTCGCCCGCCCCCGGGGACACGGCCCCGGGGGCCACGGCACCAGGTCGGCGGCCGGTCAGTTCCCGGAGAGGTGTTGGCGTACGCACTCCGTGTACTGGTGGAAGCTGTCGGGCTGATAGCACGCCTGCGTCCGGTTGGCGTACCAGACGAAGAAGACTGCGACGAGGCCGGACACCACGATCGCGAGGGACGACGTCACCACGGCCGTGACGGCCGCGCCCCGGCCGGTGCCGGTCCGCCGGGCCTTCGGCAGCGCTGCGATGCCCAGGACCAGGCCGATCACGCCGAGCGGGCCGCCGATGAAGGCGACCGAGGTGAGCAGGCTCGCCGTGCCCAGCACCACGGCCGCCACGGCCAGGCCGTTCCTGGCGGGCGGGGTGTGGTGCAGGGGCGTCCCGGCGGCCCGGGTGTCGTGCGCGTTCAACAGGGGTTCTCCCATCAGGTGGATGGGACGATCCTGGTCCGCGGACCTCCCGGAGCACATCCCGGGAGAGCGGGAAAGGGCGCTCCCCCGATCGGGGGAGGCCCCCGGTGGATCACGACCGCGATACTGGTCAGATCATGATCAAGGGAATCCGGCCGCTCCTGAGCGGCTCCACGTACTCGGGTGCGCTGTTCGCCATCTGCGGTGCGGTGGTGAGCCTTCCGCTGCTGCCCCTCGCGATGCTCCCGGCGCTGGCGTGGCGGTCCGCTCCCTACGCGGCGCAGGTCGTCGTGACCCTGGTGGCCTGGGCCGCGCTCGTGGGCACGGTCGGGCTGGCACGCACGACGCGGCGGGTACTGGTCGCGTGCGCCCGGTGGGCGCTGAAGGTGCCGTTGCCGGATCCGGTGGTCATCCGTCGGCGCGCGGCCCCACCCGGCACGGGGACGAATCCTCCCGTGCCCGTCCCCGCCGATCGCCTCCGGACTCCGCTCTGGCTGCTGCTGCACGTGGCCCTCGGATGGATGGGGACGATGGTGAGCGGTCTCCTGCTCCTCGCCGCCCTCACCCTCCCGCTCGGCGCCGACGCGGGGCTGAGCCTCTTCGGCCGGACGGTGCGGGCGGACGGCGCCTGGTCGCGCGGGGTGGCGGCGCTCGTGTGCCTGCTGCTGGCGGCGGTGGGCTGCGTGACGGTGACGCAGGCGCTGCGGTGGCTCGCGCCGAGGCTGCTCGGGCCGTCACCGGCGGAACGGCTCGCGCTGGCGGCCGAGCGGGAACGGCGGCTGGCCGAACGCAACCGGCTCGCCCACGAGCTGCACGACTCGATCGGGCACACCCTGACGGCGGCGACGATCCAGGCGGCGGTGGCGGGCGAGGTGCTCGCCACCGACCCGGTGGCGGCGCGGGCCGCGCTGCGCGGCATCGAGGAGTCGGCCCGGTCGGCGCTGGAGGACCTGGACTACGTGCTGGGCGCGCTGCGCGAGGAGGCCGCGCCGACCGCCCCGACACGGACCCTGGCCGACCTGCCCGAGCTGCTCGAACGGCTGCGGCACGCGGGCGCGGTGGTGGAGCCGGAGCTCTCCGGCGAGTGGGCGCAGGTGAACGGGACGCTGTCCCGGGCGGCGTACCGGATCCTGCAGGAGGGTCTGACCAACGCGCTGCGGCACGGGGCCGGCGGTCCGGTCCGGGTCCGCGTGGCGGCGGCGCCGGGCGTACTGGAGCTCGGGGTGGTCAACCGGGTCGGTCCCGGGCCCAGGGGCGGGGCGGGCCGCCGGGCCTTCCCGACCTCCGGGCACGGCTTGCCCGGACTCGCGGAGCGCGTGCGGCTGCTGCACGGCGAGATGGAGTCCGGGCCGGCCGGACCGCAGCACTGGCGGCTCGCCGTCCGGCTGCCGGTACGCTCGTCGTCATGATCGCTTCGGACACCGGCACGCCTGCCCTGACCAGCGCCGATGTGAGCGCCCCCGCCCCCGCCGTCGCCCCCGTCGCCGTCCTGATCGCGGACGACGACGCGGTGACTCGCAGCGGTCTGCGCGTGCTCCTCTCGGCCCAGCAGGGGATCGCGGTCGTCGGGGAGGCCGCCGACGGTGTCGAAGCGGTCGAGGAGGCGCAGCGGCTGCGGCCGGACGTGGTCCTGATGGACGTGCGGATGCCGCGCCTCAACGGCATCGAGGCGACCAGGCGCCTGCTGGCCGGTCCGGAGGCAGCGCCGAAGGTCGTGGTGATCACCACCTTCGAGAACGACGGGTACGTCACCGCCGCGCTCAGTGCCGGGGCCTGCGGCTTCGTGCTCAAGCGGTTCCCGGTGCCCGAGATCGCGGAGGCGGTGCGGGTGGTCGCGGCCGGCGAGGCGATCGTCTTCCCGGCGGCCCTGCGGCAGATGGTCACCGCCCGCCCGCTGAACTCCGCCGAGGCGCTGCCCCGGGCGGCTCTGACGGACCGGGAGGAGGAGGTGCTGCGCCTCATGGCCACGGGTCTGTCCAACCCGGAGATCGCGGAGTCGTTCGGGGTGGGCCTGGAGACGGTGAAGACGCACGTCGGGAACGTGCTGACCAAGCTCGGTGCGCAGAACCGGACCCACGCGGTGGTGATCGCGTACGAATCGGGCCTGGTGGTGCCGGGATTCCCCGGCTGAGACGGCCTGATGGCGACCGGTCCGTCTCTCGCCGCCGAAGGTCTTCCAAGGCTTGATCCACGAGAGGCAACCGGACGCGCGTTCTCACCGTCAACAAGGGTGTGAAACTGACAGGCACGCCCTTCTTCGTCCTCTCGCTCGTCCTCGTCCCGCTCTCCATAGGCCTTCTGATGTACTTCTGGAACCGGGTGCGCGGGCCGCAGCCGCTCCGGTTCGGGGCGCGGTTCGGGATGGTGGTGTTCGCCCAGGTCACCGCCGTGACCCTGGTGTTCGTGATGGTGAACAACGACAACCACCTCTACGGCGGCTGGGACGACCTGCTCGGCACCGGCAACCACGTCCGGGCCGTGCCCGTGCCGCCCGCGGGGGACGCGACGGCGGCCGCGAACGCGCCCGGACAGCCCCGGGTGATCCAGCAGTTCGGGCCGGTGGACGACAAGGCCGTGCCGAAGGACGTGAAGACGACCGACCTGAAGGGCCGCGTCTCCGGCGTGGACGGCGAGGTCCTGGTCTGGACGCCGCCGCAGTACGACGACCCGGCCTACAAGGACAAGAAGTTCCCGGTCGTCGAACTGCTCGCCGGCTTCCCCGGCTCGTCGAGCGCCTGGTTCGGCAGCATGAACGTCTCCAAGCAGCTGGCGCCGCTGATGAAGTCCGGTCAGGTCGCGCCGTTCATCCTGGTCTCGCCGCGCGTCGTGCTGCTCCCCGGGCACGTCGACACCGGCTGCGCCGACGTGCCCGGCAAGGTCAACGCCGAGACCTGGCTGGCGCGTGACGTGCCGCAGATGGTCCTCGACAACTTCCGCGCCGAGCCCGGCCCGGAGAACTGGGCCGTGGCCGGCTACTCGGCGGGCGCGCACTGCGCGGCTCGGCTCGGCATCGCGCACTCGAACCGCTTCCACGCGGCCGTGAGCATGTCCGGCTACAACGACCCGATGGGCGAGAACGACTCGCTGACCGCCAAGGACGCGCACCTGCGGGAGGTCTCCAACCCGCTCTACATGCTGCAGCACGCGCAGACCCCGCCGGACGTCGCGCTGTACGTGACGGGCAAGAAGGGCGACGGCTACGAGGACGCGGTCGCGCTGCAGAAGGCCGCGAAGGCACCGACCGCCGTCACCCCGGTCGAGGTCAACGGGCCGCACCTGACGTCCACGTGGGAGCCGATGGTGCCGTCGGTGTTCGCGTGGCTGACCCAGGCCGTCGGGAAGACGGGCTGATCACCGGCCCGGGCTCAGGGCTTGACGGCGACGGCCGCGTAGGCGGAGACCTGCGCGTCCGTCGCCCCGCCCGGGCCGGCGCCGTCCTCGCCGCCCCCGCCGTCCTCGCCGGCGTCCGGGCGCCAGCGGTGGCTGGCGACGAGGCCCGGGTCGAGCAGCTGCCAGCCGTCGAAGAAGCCGGCGATCTCCTCCCGGGTGCGCATCCGTACCGCGGTCCCGGCGGCCTGGTAGACCTGCGCGGCGCGCTCGGTCTCGGCGGGGGCGAAGTCCGGAGTGCCGTGGCTGAGCACGAGCGCGCTGCCGGCGGGCATGGCCCGCTTGAGCCGCTCGACGATCGCGTGGGCGTCGTCCTCGCCCGGCACGAAGTGCAGCAGCGCGACCAGGCTGAGCGCCACCGGGCGGCCGAGGTCGAGGGTGTCGCGCAGTTCGGCCGAGCGCAGTATGGCCTCCGGTTCGCGGACGTCCGCCTGGACGTAGGCGGTGCGGCCCTGCGGGGTCGAGTGCAGCAGCGCCTGCGCGTGCGCGTACACGATCGGGTCGTTGTCGGCGTAGACGACGAGTGCCCGCGGATTCACTCGTTGGGCTACTTCGTGCAGGTTGGGCGAGGTCGGGATGCCGGTGCCGACGTCGAGGAACTGGTCGATGCCGCGGTCCGCGAGCAGCCGGGTCGAGCGGTGCATGAACGCCCGGTTGGCGCGGGCGGCGGTGCGGGCCCACGGGAAGACGGCCATCGCCCGCCCGGCCGCCTCGCGGTCGGGCGCGAAGTTGGTGGTGCCGCCGAGGAAGTAGTCGTACATCCGGGCCGAATGCGCCCGGTACAGCTGCAGATCCACCTCGGCACCGTCACTGCCCGTCCCCACGGCTCCCCCTTCGCCACGACGCCCGGGGCCCAAGAATAGGTGAGGAACCGTCAGTTCCGTCCGTAGTCCTACTTTTCCGTCCGCTCCGCCGGATCCGCGCGCCGCCATTGCACGACGAGCCCCCCGATGCGCTTGCATGTGTCACGGGGGCGCGCACGTTCCCCTTCGACCACACGGGAAGGTCCACGGCATGACCATCAACCGGGGCGCCCGCTTGAGACTCACCTTCGACGCCTTCTGCGGCACCCACGAGCCCGCCTGGATCGCGTTCGCCCGCACCCAGGTCGGCCCGCAGGGCGACGCGGCCGCCCTCGTGGTCCGCCGCACCCGGGAGCACCTGCACCGCAACTGGGCGCTCGCGCTGCGCCAGGAGGTCCCGGCCGCCTACGCCTGGCGCCTGCTCAAGGAGCACCTCGCCGCCTGGCTCGCCGCGCAGGGCGAACCGGCCGCCGTCCAGACGGCCGCGATGGACGCCGCGATCGGCCGCTTCTGCCACCGGGCCGGCCTGCGCCCGGAGACCCTCGCCGAACAGCTCGCACTGCTCGGCGCGGTCCTGGCCCTGCCCGAGCGCCAGCGGGACGCCGTCGTCCTCGCCTACTGCCTCGGCCTGGCGGACGAGGAGGCCGCCGCCTACCTCGGCATCCCGCCCGCGACGCTGCGCGCGCACCGCCGCCAGGCCCACCGCCGCATCGCGCGGGCGGTGGGGCGGCCGGACTTCGCGTCGGGGCGGCTCGTGGTACTGGAAGCATGTCAAGGGGAGGAACGATGACGGGGGCGGCGTACGGACGACTACTGGGCTGGGTGGACGGGGGCAGGCACGAAGGGGCCCGGCACGTCACGGTCGTCCCGTGCGCGCTGGCCGCCTCGCCGTCCCTGTCGGACCGCGTGACGGCCGCGCCCGCGCCGTTCCCGTCCGAGCACGAACAGGCCGCCCACGAGCTGGACCTGGCCACCGCGCTGGTGCTCGGCGCGCCGCAGGCCGGCCGCTCGCTGGACCTGCTGGTGAACAGTCACCGCATCCACCCCGAGGGCGCGCTGGTCTTCGGGTGCCTGCTGGCCGTCACCGGCCGGGACGACCCGGCCCAGTTCTGGTGGCAGTTCGCCGCCGGCTCGGGCAGCTCCACCGCCGCGTACCTGCTGCACCTGCACCACCTGCGGCTGGGGGAGCCCCGGGACGCCGCCTACTGGCGGGACCAGGCGGAGCGCCTCGCGGCCGCCCCGCGCCGCAAGCACCGTCCTCTCCGGGCCACCGAGCCGCTGTTCCCGGACGACGTGCGCCACGACATCCTCGCCCGCTGCCACGAGGGACTCCACCCGAAGCTGCCGACCGCCCTGGAGGCGGCGATCAACCGCCTCACCGTCACCTCCGACGACGAGGACTACGGCGAGATCCCGCAGCCCCGCTCGGCCCTCGTCTCGGAACTGGCCGCCCCGGAACGGGCGTAGCGCCGGGGCAGTAGTGAGAGCCCGTGCCGCCCCTCCGCGACGGGAGGGGCGGCACGGGCCGGGCGAGCATCCGTCAGCGGGTCAGCACTGGCGCAGGCCCGGCGCCGGGTCGGAGGAGGTGAAGACGTCGACGGCGGGGACGTTGCCCCACGGGCCCTGGTCGGTCTGGGTCCAGTACCAGATGTCGTTTCCGCCGGGGTGGGTGTCGCCGTGGCCCCAGCAGTCGAACCAGTTGTAGCCGCCCACCAGGGTGCCGCGGGTCGCGGAGCGGTAGGAGCGGTCGGCGAAGGCCCGGGCGCCGGCGTTGTTGCCGCACCACAGCCTGCCGTCGCCGTGCACGCTGCAGTCGGCGGTGACGGCCGGCCTGGCGGAGGCCTCCCGCATGCCGGGCGCCGCGCCGGCGCTCGGGGCGGTGGCGACGAGGCCGGCGGTGAGGACGAGGACGGCGAGAGCGCCGGGGACCTTACGACTCATCGGCATGGGGCATCCCTTTCTGGACAGCGGGCCTTGCTGGACAACGGGCTGTGCCGGACGACGGGTCGTGCCGGACGACGGGCCGTGCCGCGCCGAGGAGTTGCGCACGAACGACCGACGGCGCACTGCGGCCTTTCCCGTGAGGCAAGGCTTACCTGGCCGGGTCCGGGCGGGCTATCCATCCGCGGCCGCTCCGCCGCTGCCGTGGATGGATAGTGCCCCGCCGGGCGCGGACGGTCTAATGGATGCGTTCTCGCGGGGGCCGGTTCTCGCGCAGGACCGCCGACGGCGTCCGTCCGTACGTCTTGCGGTACGTCTCGGCGAAGCGGCCCAGGTGTGTGAAGCCCCAGCGCAGGGCGACCTCGGTCACGGTGCTCGCGGTGGCCTCCCCACGGGCCATCGCGAGCAGGTCGCGGTGGGCCGCCTCCAGCCGGACGTTCCGCAGGTGGGCGAGCGGGGTCGTGCCGAGCCGGCTGCGGAAGCCGGCCCGCAGGCTGCGCACGCTGACCCGGGCGGCCACGGCCATGTCGGCGACCGAGATCGGTTCGTGCGCGTGGTCGCTGCAGTAGGCGAGGGCGCGGCCGACGGCTCCGGCGGGTGCCGCGCGGTCCGGGCCCGACCAGGGGCTGATCCGGTGCGGCTGGGCGTCCAGGAGGCCGTGGACCAGCAGCTGTTCGAAGTGTCCGCGCGCGAGCGGTGAGGCGTCGAGCAGGCCGGACTCGGCGGAGCGGGTGAAGCTCTGCACGGTGCTCAGCCACGCGGCGACGGTGCCCGAGCCGGTGTCGAGCACCGGGTCGAAGCGGGTGATGCCCGATGGCGTGTCGCCGAGCCGGACGGCCAGGGCGTCGTCGAGGGCCTGGCGGGTGATCAGGACGACGCGGTTGAGGCTGTCGCCGTTCCAGGCCATGGCGAGCCGCTGGCCGGGCCCGGCGATGCTGAGCGTCGTGGGCAGTTCGGTGCCGTCGACGGTGACGGTGCCGTGGCCGGCGAGCGGGATGTGGACGTTGTAGAACCTGGCCAGTTCGCCCGGGTCGATCTCCACGGCGGTGCCGTACCCGAGGTCGTAGACCGAGACGGGCCCGGCCCAGATCCGGCGGAACTGGCCGTCGGCGCGCCGGTCGTGGTCGACGACGCGCAGGCGGTGGGGCGAGAAGTGGGCGCTGACCAGGGCGTGGAGTTCTTCGACGTCTCCGCCCTGGTAGAGCAGGCCCGCACGGGCGTCGTCGGCGTGCGGGCCGGGATCGAAGTCAGCTGGCATGGCCCCCCGGCCTTCTCTGGTGGAATATCAGGTGTCACCTGGGTCGTTGAAAGTTGTTGGATCGGCCCACAATAGCGTGCACATGACAGATCGTTCCCGGGGGCGGGGATGAGAAAAGCCTGGGAGGTGCCGCGATGCGCGGCACCTCCCAGGTCGTGGGGTGTCAGTCCGTCAGCCGGTCAACCCGTCAGTCCGTCAGCCGGTCGGCCGGCCGGTCAGCCGGCCGATGCGTCCGTCGGGCAGCGCGTCCCGGCGGCCGGGACGGTGCCGTCCACCAGGAAGGCGTCGACGGCGGTCCGGATGCAGCTGCTCGCGCCGTACCCGGTGTGCCCCTCGCCCTCGCGGGTCAGCAGGACGGCGTTGCCCAGCTCGGAGGTGAGCTTCTCCGCCCACGCGTACGGCGTGGCCGGGTCGCCGGTGGAGCCGACGACGACGATCGGGTTGGTGGCGGCCGACTTGACCGCGTGCGGCTTCTCGGCGGAGGCGGCCGGCCAGGTGCGGCAGTCCGGGTCGAACAGGGCGGCCGCCGGGTTGTGCTTGCTGACCAGCGGCGCCTTGGTCGCGAGGTCGGCGAGCGCGGCCTGGAGCTGGTCGGCGGGCGGGGTGTTCGTCGCGCCGTCGGCGCAGTGGATCGCGGTGTACGCGTCGGCCGAGGCCTTGTAGTGCCCGTCCTTGTCGCGGCCGGAGGCGCCGTCGGCGAGCTGGTAGAGGTAGTCGCCCTTGCCGCGCATCGCGGCCTTGATGATCTCGCGCAGCGGCTTCCAGTCCCGCTCGCCGCCGTACAGGTTGTCGAGCACGCCGTTCCAGGCGGCCGTGGCGGTGAGGGTGCGGCCGTCGGAGGTGGTGAGCGGCTTGTCCTTGAGGCCGTCGAGGAAGTCGGCGAGCTTCTGCGGGGCCCGGTCGGGGTCCTGGCCGAGCGGGCAGCCGTCCTTGCCGGCGCAGTCGGCGGCGAAGGCCTTGAGGGCGCGCTCGAAGCCGGCCTGCTGCTCGACGTTGTGCTGCACGAGGCTGGTGGACGGCGAGGTGGCGCCGTCGAGCACCAGGTGGCCGACGCGGTCCGGGAACTCCTCGGCGTAGAGCGAGCCGAGGTAGGTGCCGTAGGACATGCCCAGGTAGTTGAGCTTCTGGTCGCCGAGGGCCGCGCGCAGGACGTCCATGTCGCGGGCGGTGTTGCGGGTGCCGACGTACGGCAGGACGCTCGCGTACTTCGCCTGGCAGGCGTCGGCGAGCGCCTTGCCGTGGTCGTCGCCGGGCTGGTCGGTGGTGAGCCAGCCGTCGCGGGCGTGGTCGTCCAGGCAGTTGATCGGGCTGGTGGCGCCGGCGCCGCGGGGGTCGAAGCCGACCATGTCGAAGCGGTCGTGCAGCGTGGTGCCCTTGGACTGCTTGGCACCGGCCTTGACCATGTTCACCCCGGAGCCGCCCGGGCCGCCGGGGTTGAGGAGCAGCGAGCCGACGCGCTGGTCGGGCTTGCCGGCGGGGTCGCGGACGACGGCGACGTCGAGCGTGCCGGTGGCCGGGTTGGCGTAGTCGAGCGGCACCTTGAGGGTGGTGCACTGCAGGGCGGAGTCGTCCGTCGTGCCGGTTTTCGGGTCCGGCGGGCAGGCCGCCCAGGCGAGTTGCTGGCCGTAGAACGCCTTGAGCGCCGGGTCGGCGGCGCCGGTGGGCCTGGGCGTCGGGGTCGGCGTGGCGGTCGGCGTCGCCGCGGTGGTGGCGCTGGGTGAGGGCGTGCCGGAGGCGGCGGTGGTGCCGCCGCCCGAGCTCGTGCAGCCGGCGAGGAGTGCCGCACCGAGGGCGGCGGTGACGGCCACGGGCAGGGTGGCGCGTCGCGAGGGACGGAGGTTCTTCACGCGCACACACATATCATTCGCCTGCGACATCGATCGTACGGGGAGGGTCCTTCCCGCCCCCGGGTCCGCGGCAGAAGCCGGACAAAGGGCGACGAAGTGCGGCCCGCCACCGTTCGCATGCGGCCGGGAGGGCGCCGCGCCGGTTGTCGCGAACTCCATTCACAGCCTTGTCGATCAGTGGGACGCTGTGGCCATGACAGATCAGACCGCAGCCCTGCCGCTGCGCGACCCCGCACCGGCCGCGGGCGGACGGCGGCGTCAACTGGCCGCCGCCACCGTCGGATCGGTGGTCGAGTCCTTCGACTGGAACGTGTACGCCGTCCTCGCGCCGTACTTCGCGGCGGACCTCTTCGGCCACGGCAAGGGCGGCGTGAGCGGGCTGCTCGCGGCGTACGTCGGTTTCGCGGTCGGCTTCGTGGCGCGGCCGGTCGGCTCGTTCCTCATCGGCCGGCTGAGCGACGGCCGCGGGCGGCGCTTCGGCCTCACGCTCAGCATGTCGGTGATCGCCGCCGCCAGCCTCGGGATCGCGCTCCTGCCCGGACAGCAGACCATCGGTGTATGGGCGGCCGTCCTCGCCGTCGCCGCGCGCGTCGTCCAGGGGCTCGCCTTCGGCGGCGAGACGCCCACCGTCGCCGCGTACGTGACGGAGACCGCGCCGCCGCGCCACCGGTTCGCGTTCAGCTCGGTGTCGTACGGCGGCATCATCATCGGCTCGCTGATCTCGTACGGCGTCCTGGCCGTGCTGCTCCACACCCTCGGCAAGGAGGGGCTGAAGCACGGCGGTTGGCGCTGGGGCTTCGTCGTCGCGGCCGTGCTCGGCCTCGCCGCCGTGTGGGTGCGGCGGGCCGCGCCGGAGAGCGAGGAGTTCCACCGCGGCCGGGCCGGCGGGGAGAGCGGACGCCCCGGGTTCCTCGACACGGTGAGCCGCCACCGTTGGGCCGTGCTCACCGTCTTCCTGCACACCCTCGGCGGCACGATCGGCTACTACTTCGCGCTGGTCTACCTGCCGCAGTACGCCGCGGCCTACGGCGTCATCGGCAAGGAGGAGGCGGCCTCCTTCATGACGGTCGTCCTCGCCGTCGTCCTCGCCACCATGCTGCTCGGGGGCGTACTCGCCGACCGGGTGGGCCTGTTGCCGGTCATGCGGACCGCCTTCGCCCTCACCGTCGTGCTCGTGCTGCCGCTGCTCGCCGCCATGCGGCACGGCTGGCTGTCCTTCCAACTCGTGGCCGTCGTCCTGGGGATGCTCGTCGCCACCCAGCTCGGCACGCTCAACGTCTTCACCGGCATGCTGTTCCCGACCGCCGTGCGGGCCGTCGGCGTCGGCGTCGTCAACGCGGCCACCATCGCGGCGTTCGGCGGCACCTTCCCGCTGCTCGCCGAGTGGCTCAACGGCCACCACCGCCTCGGCGTGATCCCCTTCTACGTCACGCTCTGCTCGCTCGGGCCGCTGCTCGCGACCTTCACCGTCCTGCGCGTTCCCGCGTTCACCGCCGCGATCCGGAACTCCCGCCCCCGCACCGCAGGTGGTCGTGTACAGTCCGAAGCCGGCTGACGTTCGGTCATCTTCCGCAACCGAAACGGCCGAAGAGGTCATCCCGGGAGGAACCATGGCACAGCGCGACGAATCCGGCGACTGGCTCGGCCTGCGGGCGTCGGAGCAGCCGGCGGAGCCGCTGCCCTCGTTGGACCTGCGCACCGACCGCGCCCACCCCGCCCGGGTCTACGACTACCTGCTCGGCGGCAAGACCAACTTCCCGGTGGACCGCGAGGTCGGCGACCGCATCCTCACCGAGTGGCCCGGTTCGCGCACCGCCACCCGCGCGGCCCGGGCCGTCATGCACCGGATGACCCGCCACCTCGCCGAAACCCACGGCGTGCGCCAGTTCCTCGACGTCGGCACCGGCATCCCCACCGGGCCCAACCTGCACGAGGTCGCCCAGTCCGTCGACCCGACCAGCCGCATCGTCTACGTCGACAACGACCCGATCGTGCTCGCCCACTCCCGGGCCCTGCTCACCAGCGCGCCCGAGGGCCGCACCGCCTACGTCGAGGGCGACTTCCGCGACCCGGAGCACTTCCTGGCCGACCCGGCGGTCGCCGGCACGCTCGACTTCGACCGGCCGATCGCCCTGATGCTCGTCAACCTCGTGCACTTCCTCTCCGACGAGGCGGCGCACCCGCCCGTCCGCAAGCTCCTCGACGCCCTCCCGTCCGGCAGCTTCCTCGCCCTCACCGCCGGCACCGCCGACACGATCCCCGAGCTGGTGGCCATCGGTTCGAAGCGGTACTCCGAGGCCGGCATAGAGAACCACCTGCGCACGCGCGCCGGCGTGGAGCGCTTCTTCGACGGCCTGGAGCTCGACGACCCCGGCGTGACCCTGATCAACCGCTGGCGCCCCGAGCTCGACGACGAGCCCGCCCTCGCGGACCACGAGGTGTCGGCCTACGCGGGCGTGGCCCGCAAGCCGTGACGCCGGCCGGGCGCCCCGGTGTCCGTCGCCGGCCGGCTCTACCGCACGCCGGAGGGCGGAGTCACCGGCGCCCCGACGGTCCTACAGCTGCGCGAGGCCCTGGCGGAGGCCGCCGGCGGAGCCGGGGTCAGAGCCTGACCAGCCGCTCCAGCATGAACTGCTCCTCGGGCGAGACGTCGAGGAACAGCGACCGGACCACGTAGCGGCCCTCGGGAAGGTGCACCCGGATCGAGTCGGCCTCGGTGACGTCCTCGCCGGCCACCAGGCAGTCCACGAGCCGGTAGTCCCCGTCGAGCGAAACCTCGCAGGCGTCCTCCCAGCCGTCCGAGTCCATCGCCCGCTCCACCGCGCGCGCCAGCCCGAGGTCGTCCTCGGCCGTGTACCAGCGGGCGAACGTCAGGTGCTCGGCGAAGTAGGTCGCGGGGAGCGGCTCCCCGCCCAGGACCAACACGTCGCCGTGGCCCGGCAGGTCGACCCGCGAGACGTAGTCGCCGAAAGCGTTCACGGCCTCGGTGCCGTCCCACGAGGCGACGTACGGCTCCGGGCACAGGGCGTAGTAGCCGAAATCGGTCCCGTCGATCCACTTCAGCGCCGACCTGACCACTCGTTCTCCCGCTCTCCGTGCCTGATGAGGCGATCAAGGCTACCGGCGGATCCGCGGGGCCCTCCGGCCGGCCGCCGTGAATCGGGCGGGCTCACACCATCGCCATGACATGAACATGCGAGTAAAGTTCTGCGACACCAATGGCCCGGGTGACACAGGGGGAGTCCGTGAGCATCGCACGCAGACAGTTACTCAAGGGATCGTCGGCGGCCGGGGCCGCACTCGTCGCGGGCCTCGCCGCGCCGACGTCCGCCACGGCGGCGCCCACGCCGCTCCTGCAGTCCACCCCGCACCGGCTCGGGGCGCCGAGCGTGAGCGGGATCCACCTCCAGTTCGGCAACGACCCCTCCGGCGAGATGACCGTCTCCTGGATCACCCCGCAGTCCGTCCGCCGCCCCCACGTGCGGGTCGGCTCGCCGGACGGCGGACTCGGACGCGTCGTCGAGGCCGAGACGCGCACCTACCGGGACGCGCTCTCCAAGGACGAGGTGTACGTCCACCACGCCCGCCTCACCGGGCTGCGGGCCGCGACCACGTACCTGTACGCCGCCGGACACGACGGCGCCAACCCCGAGACGGGGTCCTTCACGACCGCGCCGCGCGGCCGGGCCGCCTTCACCTTCACCAGCTTCGGCGACCAGGGCACGCCCAACCTCCGCCGCAAGGTCGAGTTCCCCGACGGCGTCCCCTCCCCGCTCGGCAAGTACCCGGTGTACACCAGCAGCCAGATCGGATCCCCGGCCTCCGCCGACATCGTCGCCGCCGTCGAACGCGTCGGCCCGCTGTTCAACCTCGTCAACGGCGACCTCTGCTACGCCTCCTACAGCGGCCGGCACGGCCAGAGCCGCACCGGGACGTGGGCGGACTGGTTCATCTCCAACAGCCGCTCCACCCGGCTGCGCCCGTGGATGCCGTGCGCCGGGAACCACGAGACGGAGAGCGGGAACGGCCCGATCGGCGCCCTCGGCTACCAGACGTACTTCGACCTGCCCGAGTCCGCCGCCTCCGCCGACGAGGAGACGGCCGGCATGTGGTACGCGTTCACGGTCGGCGCGGTGCGCTTCATCAGCCTCGCCAACGAGGACGTCGCCATCCAGAACAGCAGCGAGATCTACCTGCGCGGCTACTCGGGCGGCGCCCAGGAGCGCTGGCTGGAACGCGAGTTGCGGGCCGCCAGGAACAGCCGGGCGATCGACTGGATCGTCGTCTGCATGCACCACCCGATGATCTCGACGTCCAAGCACGGCAGCGGCAGCGACCTCGGCATCCGCGAGGCCTGGGGCCCGCTGTTCGACGAGTACGGCGTGGACCTGGTGGTGAGCGGCCACGAGCACTACTACGAGCGCTCCCACCCCGTCCGCGGGACGCTCCCCAACGACGTCCGCACACCGGTCCCGTCCGGGACGGACCCCGACTTCGCCGACACCGACCACGGCACCGTCCACATGGTCATCGGCGCCGGCGGGAACGCCGCGACCACCCAGGACGACCTGTTCGAGACGAAGCAGGGCCGCGTCGTCGTCGCACTGGAGCCCAAACCGGCCCCGGGCGCCCCGTACCGCGAGTCGGTCTGGGTGACGGAGGACGCCCCGTGGGCCGCCGTCCAGGACCGCGAACACACCCACGGCTTCGCGGCCTTCGACGTCGACCCGGGCGACCGCCGCGGCGGCCGCACCCGGATGAAGGTCACCTACTACACCTTCGACGGCCCGCACGGCGACCTCACCCCGGTCGACACGTTCACCCTGGAACGCTCCCGCGCGGACGCCTGGGACGACTGAGGGCGCTGTCCGGTCGCCCGGTCCGCGCCCCGGCCCGTCACGCGGTCGGGGTCGCAGGCACGCAGGCGCGAAGTCGCCCGTGGGGGGAGACGCCGCCGATGCCTCTGCCCCCGGTGGCGGGCCGGGGGCAGAGGCATCGGCGGCGGAGGTCAGCGGCGGATGAACGCCGTCAGCCTGCTCCACCAACCGCCGCGCTGGTGCGGGATGGTGACGGCCACCGGTTCCGCTGCGACGGGCGGCTCAGGGGCGAGGGCCTCGACCTCCACCTCGGGCGTCGGCTCCGGCTCGGGAGCCGGCGCCTCCTCCAGGATCACCGGCGTGAACTCGACCGGGAGTTCGACGAGGTGGCGGGCCAGCCACGCCGACGTGTAGTCCAGGTCCTTCTCCTCCTCGGCGAGCCGCAGGTCCGGCAGCCGGGTGAGCAGGTGGTCGATGCTGGTCTCGGCGATGGCGCGGCCGATGTCCTGGCCGGGGCACTCGTGCGGGCCGCTGCCGAAGGACAGGTGGGAGCGGTTGCCGTGCAGCGGCGCGTTCCGGTCGGGCCGGACGACCGGGTCGAAGTTGCCCGCCGCGAGCCCGAGGAGGAGCAGGTCGCCCGCCTCGATCTGCTGCCCGCCGAGCTCGGTGTCCCCGGTGGCCCACCGGCCGGCCACCAGGATCATCGGCGGGGAGTCCCACAGCACCTGGTCGAGCGCCTCCGCGAGGGTCATGTGTCCGCCGGACAGGCTGGCGCGGAAGCGCGGGTCGGTGAGGACCATCTTCAGCGTGTCGGCGATCAGGTTGACGGTGGTCTCGTTGGCCGCCAGCAGCACGACCCGCAGGTGCTCCAGGACCTCGTCGTCGGTGAGCCCGGCCGGGTGCCGCATGAGCGAGGTGACCAGGTCGTCGCCCGGCTCGACGCGCTTGCGCTCGATGGCCCGGCGCAGGCTCGCGACGACGTACTCGTTGCTCTCGATCGCCGTCGCGGTGCCCCGCATGAGGTCGCGCGCCGCGTCGACCAGGCGCGGACCGTACTCGCGGGGCATGCCGAGCAGCTGCGTCAGGACCAGCATCGGCAGGTGTTCGGCGAACTGGCTGACCAGCTCGGCGTGCCCGGTGCGCCCGAAGTCCCGCACCATGGCGTCGACGAAGCCGATGACGTGCCGGCGGATGCCCCGGTGGTCGAAGCCGCCGAGCCCGTCGTTGAGGGCACCGCGCAGGCGCCGGTGCTCCTCGCCGTCCGCGAACACGCACAGCGGCTGCCACGCGACGACCGGCATGAGCGGCGAGTCCGCGCCGACCGTCCCGTCCTTGAACTTCGTCCACAGCCGTGAGTCGCGCGAGAAGAGCGAGGGCGTGCGCATCGCCGTGAGGTTCGCCGCGTGGCCGAGGATCAGCCAGGCCGGCACGTCGCCGTACAGCAGCACCGGCGCCACGTCGCCGTGCTCGGCGCGGAGCTTCTCGTACACCGCCCACGGGTCGGCCTCGGCCTCGGGCCCGTACAGGCGTCGCACGCCGTTCGGGCCGATCGGGCCGATCTCGGGGCGGCCGTGCGCGGGGCAGCCGGGCGGCGGGGCCACCGCGAGATCGTCGGGAAGTGCACTGTCGGAGTGCGGAGTTGTCACAGGGTCTCCGGGATCGGACGGGATCGGAACGGACAGGGAAGGTGGAACGGCCGGGCGGGCGGGGGAGGGGCCGGACCGGACGGGGCGGCGGCTCACGCCCGCTTCGCGGCGCAGTCGTACAGGTAGCGCATCAGGGCCATGAGGACGTCCCGGCAGGATTCGCGCCGCCGGGCGTCGCAGGTGACGATCGGCACGTCCCGCGGCAGGTCGAGGGCGGCCCGCAGCTCCTCGACCGGGTGCGCGGGCGAGTCCGGGAAGCCGTTGATCGCGACGACGAACGGCACGCCCCGGTCCTCCAGCCGCCCGATCACCTCGAAGCTGACCTCCAGCCGACGGGTGTCGACCAGCACCACCGCGCCGAGCGCGCCCTCGAACAGGCCGTTCCACAGGAACCAGAACCGCTCCTGCCCGGGGGTGCCGAACACGTACAGCACCAGTTCGTCGCTGATGCTGATCCGGCCGAAGTCCATCGCGACGGTCGTCTCGGTCTTGCGCTCGACCCCGGCGACGTCGTCGACGCCCTCGCCCTCCTGGGTCATCGTCTCCTCGGTGGTGAGCGGACGGATCTCGCTCACCGAACCGACCAGGGTCGTCTTGCCGACCCCGAAACCTCCGACGATCACGACCTTGACCGCCGAGGTCGCGGAGGCCGGCAGCAGGTCCGAGGCCGCCGGCCCGACCAGCGTGTCAGAGTCGCTGTAGTCCATGGATCACCGCCTCCAGGAGGGCACGGTCGGGGAAGTCCGCCGGGGGTACGGCGGCGCGGGCCTCGATCAGCTCGTCGTCGAGCAGGTCCGCCAGCAGCACGGTCACCACGCTCGTCGGCAGCCGCAGGTAGGCGGAGATCTCGGCGACGGACAGGGGTGAGGTGCACAGCCGCAGGATCGCCGCGTGCTCGGGCTGCATGCCGGGCCGCGGGTCCCTGCGGGTGACGATCAGGGTGACCAGGTCGAACGGGGTCGGCCCGGCCGGCCCGCTGCGCCCGCCCGTGATGACGTACAGGCGCTCCGGGTCGTCGTCGTCCCGGCGCCCGCCGGGGCCGGGGTCAGTCATGAGTCCACCTTTCGCTCGCTCATGCGACCTGCTCGCCCTTGCGCGGCGGCGTGGTCAGGTGCTCGCCGATCCGGGCGACGAGGTCGCGCATCTGCGAGCTCACCAGCCCGGCGTCGACGCCCTCGTCGGCGAGCACGGCGAGGTACGCGCGCGAGCCCGCCGCCATCATGTAGAAGAAGCCGCCGCTCACCTCGATCACGACCATCCGCATCCCGCCGTCCCCGTGCGGGAACTCGTGCGCCACCGCCGTCGCCAGGCTCTGCAGGCCGGCGCAGGCCGCCGCGAGACGGTCGGCGGCGTCCGGGTCGGTGCCGTACTGGGCCATCCGCAGGCCGTCCGAGGACAGGACGATCACGTGCCGGGCGTACGGGACGCTCAGCGCCAGGTCCTTGAGCATCCAGTCCATGTTGGTGCGCTGCTGAATCACTGCTCGCCTTTCCCTGCCGTGTTGTCTCTGGTCTGGTCGGCTCCGCCGGGGCGCTCGCCCGAACCGGGGGGCGACGCCTCGCCGTTGATGCCCTCCAGGAAGGCGGTGAGCCAGATGCCGGGCTGCACCGGCTCCTTGGCCGTCTCCTTGGGCTGCGGGGCCGGTCCCGCGGTGTCCCGCGCGGGCGCCGGGTAGCCGGTGCGGCCGAGCGTCTGGCGGTGGCGCCGGCGCTGGGGCAGCCCGTTGGCGCCGCGTTCGGTCACCACCGGCAGGTCGGCCATCGGTCCGGGCCCGTGCCCGTTCGCCCGTATCGGTCCGGCCGGCACGTGGCCCGATGTCATCGGGGCGGAGGACACCGGACCGGACGGGACCGGGCCGTTGGGCATCGGACCGGTGCCGGCCCACGGGGAGTTGGCGAAGGCCGGGCTGTTGACCGACAGCGGCGGCGGACCCCACGGCCGCGACGAGGACTTGGACCGCGGCTGGTTGGCCGGCAGCGGGCGCGGGCCGGAGATGGAGCCGATGCCGTGCGCGCGACCGGTGGCCGGCGCGGTGGTGATCAGCTCGCGCGGCACGACCAGCACCGCGCGGATGCCGCCGTACGCGGACGGGCGCAGCGTGACCTGGAAGCCGTACGCGCGGCACAGCCGCCCGACGACGGCCAGGCCGAGGCGCGGGGTCTCGCCGAGGTCGTTGAGGTCGAACTCGCCCTGCGCGTGCCGCAGGACCTCCTCGGCGCGGGCGTAGCCGTCCTCGCTGAGGCCGAGGCCGCCGTCCTCGATCTCGACCGCTATCCCGGTCTGCACCTCGGAGGCGGTGAGGTGCACGTGGGTGTGCGGCGGGGAGTAGCGGGTCGCGTTGTCGAGGAGCTCGGCGACCGCGTGGATGAGCGGTTCGACGCCGGGGCCGATGACGGCGACCTCGGGGGTGGGGTGCAGCGAGACGCGCTGGTACTCCAGGATGCGCGACATGCCGCCGCGCAGCACGCTGTAGAGCGCGACCGGGCGGCTCCACTGGCGGCCGGGGCGGGCGCCGGCGAGGACGGCGATGGAGTCGGCGAGGCGGCCGGTCAGGGCGTTGCCGTGGTCCAGGCGCAGCAGGTCGTCGAAGACGGCCGGGTCGTTGCCGTGCCGGTCCTCCATCTCGCGCAGGTCGCGGGCCTGGCGGTGGATGATCGCCTGGACGCGTCGGGCGATGTTCACGAAGGCGCGCTGGGAGGCCTCGCGCTGGGCGGTCTCCTCGTCGACGGCCCGCAGGACGCGGTGCAGCAGCTCGTCCCGGGCGGCCCGGTACTCGGGGCTGAGCATCGGGTCCCTGGACTCGTAGGCGTGCATCGCCGTGTCGACCGAGTTGGTCGCCTGGAGGCGGGCCAGCGCGGCGGGCAGCTCCTGCCGGGAGAGGGCGACCATGGTGGCGTCCTGCCGGAGCATCTTCTGGCGCAACTCGTCCGTCTGGCGGGCGTGTTCGCGGCGCAGGAGGGACAGCGCCCGGCCCCGGCGGCCCGCCTCGGCGGCCACCAGGGCCACCGCGGCCGTGGCGGCGATGCCGCTCCAGATCACCTCGGGGCGGGCGCCGGAGACCGCGATCGCCACGGCGGCCACCGCGGCGGCGGCGAGCACGGCCATGGGCAGCAGCCACCCGGGCGGGGGCGCGGTGGGCCGTCTGCCGGGGGACGATCCGGGTCGAAGCATCAGCATCCTCAAACGGTCGGAAGGGGACATCGGAAGGGGGTCGGGGGCGGTGGTCCGAGGCAGCATAGCCGGGTCTCGACATTTCTGAATGAAACTCAAAATTACTGTGGCAGTGCTGACTTGTGCGATCTTGCCGGACATGTCAGACATGTCGCACGGGTGCGCGACCGCTGGTGCCCGGTCCGGCCCCCGTCCCGCCGGGGCCGGCGCCCGCACCAGGTTTCTCGCCCCGGGGCGCTCGCACCGGCAACCCGCCCGGGATTCGCCCATGCGGAGGGTTTCTGCGCGAAGTGGCTTCCGGGGGACCGGAGTTCGTGCTATCGAGGGTCAAAAGTGCCGGAGCGGTCCCACTCGAAAGAGTGAGGTGTCGCGTGCGCACGCGAAGACGCCGCCGCGAGGAGGTGCCTCGCGACGGCGTCCGGCCGGATGTGGTGCGGGTTCTCGGCTGAGGGTTGTTCAGCGGGGGAGGACCTCCAGGAAGACGCCCTGCACTCCGGGGCGGTGGGCCAGCAGGTAGACGGTGTGGTTATCGGAGCTGACGGTCATTCCGTAGCTGAAGTCGGCGTCGGTGGGGACCGTCTCGCCGGGCACGGCGGCGTAGTCGGCGGTGGAGTCGAAGGCCACCAGGGAGAGCCGCTTCGTGGTCTGGTCGTACGCGGCGCGGCGCAGGAGGCCGCCGGCCGGGGCGGTGGACGGCGCGCCGCCGGTGGAGAAGTCGGGCGTGAGCGTGACCGGGGCCGTCGCGGTGTCGCTGTCGGTGTCGACGGGGTGGGCCAGGCGGGGGTCGCCGGGGTCGCTGTCGGTGACGATCAGGTGGGTGCCGTCCTTGGTGTAGGTCGCGTAGATCACCTGGGCCGGGAGGTTCGCCACGGTGCCGACGGCGGTCGGGGTGCCGGTCGAGAGGTCCAGGTGCACGAGGCCGGTGCCGGAGCTGACGTAGGCGTCGGTGCCGCCGGGCCGGACGGCGATCCGGCGCACGTAGCCGTCGGGCATCGGCACCTCGCCGGTGAACGCGCCCTGCGCGGTGGCGAAGGTGAGCACCCGGCCGGGCGTCCGGGTCGGCGGCTGCCCCGGCCGCAGGTACCCGCTCGGCCCGTCCTGGGCGACGAGGACCGTGCCGCCGTCCGTGCCGATGGCGACCTGGTAGGCGCCGCCGTCCTTCCAGGTGTCCGGCCGGATCTCCGGGGGCAGGGGGACGGTGGTGACGACGGTGTTCGTCGTGGTGTCGACGACGTACAGGACGAGGCCGCTGACCGCGTACACCCGGGTGCCGTCGGGGCTGATCGCCGATTTGTCGGAGGTGTAGTCGAGGCCGCCCAGGGGGATCTCGGCGGTGACGGCGCCGGCCGCGGTGTCGACCACCTTGAGCTTGCCGTCGGCCGTGACGTACGCCCTGCTGCCGTCCGGGCTGACCACGACGCCGGTCACCACCGTGCCGACGGGGACGGTGGTCACCGGGGTCGTGGCCGTCCCGTCCGCGAGCGCGGTGCCGGCGCCGCCGGCCAGGAGCGCCACGGTCGTGGCCAGGGCGGTGGCCCAACGGGCCTTCCTTGCACGTGAGTTCATGTCACATCTCCTCAAGTCGGGCTGCTGCGCGACAGGTTATGGGAGAAGTGTGAAGAGAGGGCCGAGTTTCCCCACTGTTTGTTTCCAGGGCGCGAGAGGCTCCCGGGCAACATGTGTTGCGTAACGAGCAATGAGTGTTGACGCCCGGTGTGGAGCGGCCCTACAGTGCGGGCCGTGACTATCGATGATCTTGCTCACCGCATCGCCGCCGACGTCGCCGGCGAAGGCGGCCTCGCCGGCCTGCACCGGCTCTCCGAAGTGATCACCGTCCTGGAGGATCGCCGCACGGCGGTCATCGACGAGCTGCGCCGCGGCCGCCACGCGACCTGGGAGGAGATCGGTCGCGCCTGCGGGATGACCCGCCAGGGCGCCACCCGTCGCTGGTCCGGCAAGCTGCGGGCCCGCTCGTTCGGCGCCGCGGCCGGCGCGTACCAGCAGGGGCGGCCCGGCTACCCGCTGGCGCTGATCGGCTCGGCCGTGCCGCGCGAGGCCCGCCGGGTGCTCGACCTCGGCGCGGGCACCGGCAAGCTGACCCGCCTGCTGGTGGACGCGGGCCTGGACGTCGTCGCCGTCGAGCCGGACGGCGCGATGCGCGACCAGCTCGCGGCGGCCGTACCGAAGGCGGCCGTGCGGGGCGGCTCGGCCGAGCGGATCCCGCTGCCGGACGGCAGCGTGGACGCGGTGGTGGTCGCGCAGGCCTGGCACTGGTTCGACCAGGGCACCGCCGTCCCGGAGATCGCCCGCGTCCTCGCCCCCGGCGGCACGCTCTCCCTGATCTGGAACGTCCGCGACGAGTCCGAGCCGTGGGCCGCCGAACTCGGCGCCCTGATGCACCGCTCGGCGAAGCAGACGATCGACACCAAGCCCGTCGTCCCCGCCCCCTTCGGCGCCCCCGAGCGGCTGGAGATCCGCTGGGAGCACGTGACGACGAGGGCCGGGATCCTCGACATGGTCGCCTCGCGCAGCTACGTCATCACGCTCCCCGAGGCCGAGCGCACCCGCCTCCTCGCGGACGTCGAGCACCTCCTCGACACCCACCCCGACCTCGCGGGCCACGAGGAGATCGCGATGCCGTACGTGACGAGGTGCACGCGTGTCCGTCTCTGACCCCGACGGGGTGTCCATCCGCCGGCTGGGCGCGGGCGACGCGGAGGTGTACCGCACCTTCCGTCTGGAGGCTCTCCGGGAGACGCCCGAGGCCTTCACGTCGAGTCACGCGGAGGAGTGCGCGAAGCCGCTCGCGGTGTCCGTCCGCCGGCTGGCGGAGGGCGCGGTGCTCGGCGCGTTCGCCGCGGACGGCTGGCTGATCGGCACGGCGGGCCTCAGGCTGCGCGCCCGGAGCCAGGAGCGGCACAAGGCGACGCTGTTCGGCATGGCCGTGGCCCCCGCGGCGGGCGGCCGGGGCGTCGGCCGGGCGCTGGTCGCGCGGACGCTCGAACTGGCCGCTGCTCGAGAGGGGTTGCAGCAGGTGCTGCTGACGGTCTCCGAGGGGAACGAGGCGGCGCTCCGGCTCTACACCTCGTGCGGCTTCGAGGTGTGGGGCCGGGAGCCGGGGGCCGTCGTGGTCGGCGGCCGGGCCGTGACGAAGCTGCACATGGTGCGCTTCCTCGACTCCTACCAGTCCCGCCCGGAGATCAGCTTCTCGGCGTCGGCCTCCGGGAACCCGTAGGCGTTCGCGATGAACCAGAAGTCCTCGGCGATCTCCTCGCGGGCGACCGTCTCGATCTCGCTGCCGGCGGCCTCGAACGCCTCCTGGAGGACGTTGAACTCCTCGGTGGCGCCAGCGGTGAGGCCGTACAGCGCGTCGAGGTCACCCGGCCGCTCGGCCTCGATCCGCTCGCACAGCCGCCGCAGGATGGCGCACCCCTGGTCGACGACGGCGTCGGGGAAGTAGTCGTCCCGGTACAACCCGGGCAGGAACGAGTACTGGAGGACCTGGTCGTTGGTGATCGGCATGGCGTGCTCCCTGTCGTGGTCGGACGCCCCGATCATGCACCCCGCCTCTGACAATCCGCCTCTGACAGCGCGCCTCTGACAACCCGGCTGCGGCAATCCGGCAGCGGCAGCCCGGTTACGGCAGCCCGGCGAGGTCGAGGAGCCCGTGCAGCCGGGCCCCGGTCAGCGCCGGGTTGGCCGCGGCGGCCTCGGCGAGCGCGGGGTCGGCGAGGAGGGCGTCGACCACGTCGGGCGGGAGCAGCGGGTTGGTGGCGGCGGCCCGGCGGACTCGCTCGTCGGGGTCGGTGAGGAGCTCGACGGGCGGGTGGTCGAGGGTGGGGTCGGCGGCGGCCAGGGCGCGGACCTCGGGGTCCTCGTGGGTGAGGAGGTGCTGAAGTCCCGTGCGGGGCAGGGTGGGTAGCGTCCGCAGGTACTCGCGCTGCTCTGGGCTCGCGAGGAACGCGGCGAGGACGGTCCCGGGCGGGGCGAGCGGGTGGTGGTAGGCCAGCAGGTGCCGCACCCCGGCGTCGGGGTCGTCCGCGAGCCGGTCGACGAGGTGCGCGGGCAGGCCGGGCCAGGTGGCGGCGGCCCGGCGCAGCGACGGGAGTTCGGAGACGGCGCCGGCGAGGTACCAGTCCGGCTCGGCCTCGGATCCCGCGCCGATCGGGCCGAGGTCCGCGGGGTCGTCGGCGAGGACGCCGTGGATGACGGAGGCCTGCGCCCGAGTGCGGGGGAGCGGGTGCGCGAGTGCCCGGGAGCGGACGGAGGGGTCCGGGTCCGCCGCGAGTTCCGCGAGCGACCCGGCGTCCAGGTCGGCCCGTCCGGCGACGCGCCGGCGCAGTGCCGGATCGGGGTGGCGGGCGAGCCGGGCGACGACGTGGGCAGGGGTGTACGGGCTGGCCGCGAGCGCGGGCAGGTAGCCGGGCTCCTCGGTGAAGCAGTGTTCGGCGATGGCGTCGGTGACCGCGTACAACCAGAGCATGGTGTAGCGGTCGCGCTCGCTCAGGCCCGGGCGGTGGAAGACCTCTTCGAGGGCGGCGGGGTCGAGGCGGCGGGCCTCGCGCCGGGCCTGGTCGCGGACGGTCTCGTCCGGATCCGCGAGCAGGGCTTCGCGCTGGGCGGGGGTGAGGTGCTGCCAACTGCGGGCGGCGTGGGCCCTGAGCCGGGGGTGGGGGTGGTCGACCGTACGGAGGGAGAATGCCGTCGGCACCTGGAAGGAGAATTCCAGCTCCTGCCGGATCTCGTCCGCGGTGAGGAGCGCGTCCCGGCCGGGCTCGTCCTCCGCGGAGAGCAGGGCGGCCAGCGCCTCGTCGGGCAGCGGCGCGACGCGGGGGAACCGCGGACGTGGTCCGGCGGCCAGCGCGGCGCGCACGTAGGCGAGCGGGTCGTGCACCAGCCGACTGCGGATCTCCACCGAGACGTACCGGTTCCGGGCGATCGCCCGCCGGACTCCCGGCTCCGGGTGCGCGAGCGCGGCCTCGACGACGTCGTCCGGCAGCGGACGCTTCTCGCACAGGTATACGCGCGCGGGCTTCGCCTCCGGCGCCAGCAGCCGCAGAAGGACGTCCGAGGGTGCGGCGCGGTTGGCGGCGACGCCGCGGAGCAGCGCATCGGGGGCGAGGGGGGAGAGCATCGGGCCATCGTCCCAGCGATCTTGGCCGGGCGTCCAGAGGGGTCCGTCGTGGCCCGGTCAGTCCGTCGCGTCGCTGAGCCCCAGGCGCAGGTGCTCGATGTGGTAGACGGCCTGGTCGAGCAGTTCGGCGACGTGGTTGTCGTACAGCGCGTACACCACCGAGCGGCCCCGGCGGGTGCCGGTGACGAGGCCGAGGTTGCGCAGCAGGCGCAGCTGGTGGGAGCAGGCGGACTGTTCCATGCCGACCTCGGTGGCGAGTTCGGTGGCGGCGCAGGGGCCCTCGCGCAGGCGGGACAGGATCAGCAGGCGGGACGGGGTGGCGAGGGCCTGGAGGGTGGTGGCCACGCGGGCGGCGCCGTCGGCGTCAAGGCGGGTGCGCGGGACGGCTTCGGCGGCGGCTTCGACGGTTCGGGTGGTGGCGGCTCCATGACCCATGAGGACCATCGTACAGGCCATGAATGAAGGAGCGTTCATATGTTCATGTATCGTGGAAACGCCCAGGGCCCAGCCCTGCCCTTGTCCTGTCGTGCCCGAAGGGTCCCCGCCTGCCATGCCCGCCACCCTGATCGAGCGCCCGGCGCCCGCCGCGCCGCCGCGTCCGGACGCCGCCCCCCGCCGCCGCACCCGGGTCTTCGCCCTGCCCGAGGCCCGGTGGGCCGCCGCGGCGACGGTGCTGTTCCTGACCGCGCTGCCGCTCCAGCTCACCGGCGCCCCTGCCTGGGCCTGGGGCCCGCTCTACGCCCTCGCGTACGCCACCGGCGGCTGGGAGCCCGCGTGGGCCGGCCTCCGGGCGCTGCGCGAGAAGACCCTCGACGTCGACCTGCTGATGATCGTCGCCGCCCTCGGTGCCGCCGCCGTCGGGCAGGTCATGGACGGCGCGCTGCTGATCGTCATCTTCGCCACCTCCGGCGCCCTGGAGGCCCTGGCCACCGCCCGCACCGCCGACTCCGTGCGCGGCCTGCTCGACCTGGCCCCGGCCACCGCCACCCGGCTCCTCGCGGGCGGCGCCGAGGAGAGCGTCCCCACCGAGGCGCTCGCCGTCGGCGACACCGTCCTCGTGCGGCCCGGCGAGCGGATCGGCGCCGACGGTCGGGTCCTGGACGGTGCGAGCGAGGTCGACCAGGCCACCATCACCGGCGAGCCGCTGCCCGTCGCCAAGGCCGCCGGCGACGAGGTCTTCGCCGGCACCCTCAACGGCACCGGCGCCCTGCGGATCCGCGTCGACCGGGACGCCTCCGACTCGGTGATCGCGCGGATCGTGCAGATGGTCGAGGAGGCCTCCGAGACCAAGGCGCCCACCCAGCTCTTCATCGAGAAGGTCGAGCAGCGCTACTCGATCGGCATGGTCCTCGCGACCCTCGCCGTCTTCGCCGTCCCGCTCGCCGTCGGCGCGGCCCTCACCGACTCGCTGCTGCGCGCGATGACGTTCATGATCGTCGCCTCGCCGTGCGCCGTCGTGCTGGCCACCATGCCTCCGCTGCTCTCCGCGATCGCCAACGCCGGACGCCACGGCGTGCTCGTCAAGTCCGCCGTCGTCATGGAGCGCCTCGGCCAGAGCGACACCGTCGCACTCGACAAGACCGGCACCCTCACCGAAGGCACCCCGCGCGTCACCGACCTCCGCCCGCTCACCGGCTCCGGCCTCACCGAGGACGGGCTGCTCACCCTCGCCGCCGCGGCCGAGCACCCCAGCGAGCACCCGCTCGCCCGCGCCGTCGTCGACGCCGCCCGCGCCCGGGGCCTCGCCCTCCCCGCCGCCGAGGACTTCACCTCCACCCCCGGCATCGGCGTCAGCGCCACCATCGACGGCCGCATCGTCGCCGTCGCCGCACCCGCCCGTCTGCTCGAAGGACGCAGCGGCCCGGAGATCGACCAGGCCAACGTGCACGCGGGGGAGCTGGAGGCGGCCGGCCGCACCGCCGTCCTGGTCGAGGCCGACGGCGTCCCGCTGGGCGTGCTCGGCATCGCCGACCGGCTGCGCCCCGACGCCGCCGCCACCGTCACCGCCCTCGCCGCGCTCACCGGCGGGACGCCGATGCTGCTCACCGGCGACAACCCGCGCGCCGCCGCCCACGTGGCCGCCGAGGTCGGCATCACCGACGTGCGCGCCGCGCTGCTGCCGCAGGACAAGGTGGCCGCCGTCCGCGAGCGCGAGGCGGCGGGCCGCAAGGTGCTGGTGATCGGCGACGGCGTCAACGACGCGCCCGCGCTGGCCGCCGCCCACACCGGCGTCGCGATGGGCCGGGCGGGCTCGGACCTCGCGCTGGAGACCGCGGACGCGGTGGTCGTGCGCGACGAACTCGCCACCGTCCCGGCCGTGGTGGCGCTCTCCCGGCGGGCCCGCGGCCTCGTCGTGCAGAACCTGGTGATCGCCTCGGTGTTCATCTCCGCCCTGGTCGTGTGGGACCTCGTCGCCACCCTCCCGCTGCCGCTCGGCGTCCTCGGCCACGAGGGCTCGACCGTCATCGTCGGCCTCAACGGCCTGCGGCTGCTGCGCGAGGCCGCCTGGACCCGCGCCCGGGCCGGCCGGTGAGCCGCCGCGAGGGACGGAAGAAGGAGAGCGCCGCGGCGCGCTGCACGGTGACGGTCTGCCGGGGCTGCTGCTGCGGCACACCGAAGGTCCCCGGTGTGGACCACGCCGCCCAACTCGTCCACCTGCGCACCGCGTTGGACGGCGTGGCGACCGTCCGCCCGACCACCTGCCTGGACGCGTGCGAGCAGGCCGACGTGATGGTCGTCCAGCCCTCCGCCGAGGGCCGCCGCGCGGGCGGCCGCCCGGTCTGGCTCGCCCTCGTCAACGACGCGGACGCCGTCGCCGACATCGCCACGTGGGTCGCCGGCGGCGGCCCGGGCCTGGCCGACCCGCCGGGCGTCCTTAGGGCGTGTCTGTCGGGTCAGGCCGGGTGCCGCGACGCCAGGGCACGCGCCTCGCTGCGTTGTCGTCGGTCGCCGATGTCCCCCAGCCTCCGGCCGGGAGGTGCCCCCACCGCATGGACTCCCTCCTCCGCCTTGCGATGCACGCACCCTGACGCCGCGGCCCTCCGACCTGACCCGACAGACACGCCCCAAACCTCTACGAGTTCCAGCCCTCCCGGCGGATCCGGGAGGCGCTCGACTGAGGCCGGCCGGCGCCGCTCGACTGAGGCCGCCCGGCGCGGAATTGGGGGCGCTCACGCACCCGGAACCCGGTACCATCGGCGGGCCTGATGTCGGATCGGAAGCGCCGGGGGACGGGGACCGATGGCCGGAACGATCACTCTGTGGGTCTTCGGACTGCTCTGCTTCGTCGTGGCCTTCGCGCGCGAGGCCGCCAGCGGCGCCGGGATCAGCCTGCCCGGACCCAAGACGACCGGGGCGCGGTTCGGCGTGGTCGCGGTCGGGGTGCTGGCGCTGGTCCTCGGGACGGCGGTGCGGCCCAAGAGCGACGATCCGAAGCAACTGCCCACGCCGACCGGCGCCGTGGCGTCATCGGTCTCCACGCCCTCCGCAACTCCGGCGCCCGCCACCTCTGTTGCCGCGCCGCCGTCCCCGTCGGCCACCGGACCCGTCCAGGTCTGGAGCGGCCAGGTCGCCGTCCCCATGGAAGGCGGCATCGACTTCGACCTGACCCCGCCGTCCCGCGCCGCCGGCTTCGCGCACGGCATCTACGCCGCCGGCTTCACGCCGACGACCGCCAACCTGCGCGACGAGATCCAGATGGACCACGACCAGTTCGGCATCTGGTCCGGCCAGTCGGCCCCGACCGGCGCCCAGTGCCGGGACTGGGCCATGACGCACCCCGGCCAGGACGCCCACGTGAGCATCGGCTCGCTCGTCTGCCTCCGGACCCCGGGCGGGCGCACGGCCCTGATCAGGATCGACTCGATCGCCCCGGCCGACTACCTGCTGAACGCGACGGTCACCCTCTGGACGGACTGAGCGGGGAACCACCAACCGGCGTCCGGGCGTCAGTTCATTCCATGATCGGATGGAAGACGCGCGGACGGCACGCATCCCCGGGGCGGACGAGCGGATTACCGCGCTCCTCGGCGCTGATGGCCTCCGGCACGGTGGTCTCGCGCGCCACCGGCCTGATCCGCCAGGTGCTCCAGGCCCACGCCCTGGGCGTCGGCCTGCTCGCCACCACGTACAACCTGGCCAACACCGTCCCCACCAGCCTGTACTTCCTGCTGATCGGCGGCGCGCTCAACTCCGTGCTCGTCCCGCAGCTCGTCCGGGCCCGCGCCGAACACCCCGACGGCGGCGCCGCGTTCGAGCAGCGCCTCGTCACGCTCGTGCTGTGCCTCCTCGCCGCCGGGACGGCCCTCGCGGTGTGGGCCGCGCCGGACGTCATCTCCCTCTACCAGAGCGACACCCCCGACACGCACGCCGCGTTCGAGCTCACCGTTGTGTTCGCCCGCTACCTGCTGCCGCAGATCTTCTTCTACGGCGTCTTCAGCATCTTCGGCCAGGTCCTCAACGCCCGGGACCGCTTCGGCGCGATGATGTGGACCCCGGTCCTCAACAACGTCGTCCTCATCGCGATGTTCGGCCTGTACGTCGGCCTGTTGAACGCCCCCGACCAGGTCTCCGGCATCACCCCCGAACAGGTCGCCCTGCTCGGCACCGGCACCACCGTCGCGCTCGCCCTCCAGGCGCTCTCCCTCGTCCCGTACGCCCTCGCCGCCGGCTTCCGGCCGCGCCCGCGCTTCGACTGGCGCGGCACCGGCCTGCGCAGGAGCGTGAGCGCCGCCCGCTGGACCCTGTTGTTCGTCCTCACCAACCTCGTCGCGAGCACGCTCGTCACCCGCTTCGCCTCCGCCGCCGACACCACCCTCCCGAAGGACGGCGTCGGGTACACCGCCTACACCTACGCACAGCAGATCTGGACGATGCCGCAGTCGATCGTCACCGTCACCCTCGTCACCGCCCTGCTGCCGCGCATGAGCCGCGCGGTCGTCGAGCACCGCATCGGCGACCTCCGCGCCGACCTCTCCCGTTCGCTGCGGATCAGCGGCGTCGTCATCGTCCCGGCCGCGTTCGCCTTCCTCGCCTTCGGCCCGCAGATCGCGCAACTCCTCTTCGCCCACGGCGCCACCGATCCCACCACGGCCGTCCCGCTCGGCCACATGCTCCAGGCCTTCGGGCTCGGCCTCGTCCCGTTCTCCGCGCAGTACCTCCTCCTGCGCGGCTTCTACGCCTTCGACGACACCCGCACCCCGTTCCGCCTCGCCCTGTGGATCGGCGTCACCAACGTCGCGCTCGCCGCCGCCTGCCACCTGCTGCTCCCGGCCCGCTGGGCCGTCACGGGGATGGCCGGCGCGTACGCGCTCGCGTACGGCGTCGGTCTGCTCCTGACGGCGGTCCGCCTGCGCCGCCGTACGGAGGGCCTGCTGGACGGCCGCCGGATCTGCCGCACCTACGGCAAGCTCACCGCGGCGGCGGCCCTCGCGGGCGCGGCCGGCTGGCTCGTCGGCCTCGGCTGCACGGACGGTGCCGTGGCCGCTCTCCGCACCCCGGTTCTTTCCCTGACGGCGGGCGGCCTCACGATGGCGCTCCTCTTCCTCCTCCTCGCCCGCCTGCTCCGCATCACCGAACTGCGCGCCCTCCCCGGCCTGCGCTGATCGGCTCCCGGAGGTCGTTGTCAGTGCCGCTGCTTATGGTGGGCCGAGCCGTACACGAACCAGGGAGGGCGAGAAGAGTGATCGTCGAGAGGATGCGCGTCCACCGGGAGATGCTCACCGAGCGGCAGCTGTCGCAGTGGCCGTGGACGGTCCCGTGCGTGCGGGGCCTGCTCGGCGGCGGCATCGCCTTCCCGGCGCCCGTGACCTTCCTGGTCGGCGAGAACGGCTCGGGCAAGTCCACCCTGGTCGAGGCCCTCGCCGAGGCCTACGGCGTGGACAACTACGGCGGGCGGGCCGGTGCCCGCTACGCCGGCCCCAGGGAGCGCGGTGAGCTCGGCGAGTACCTGCGCCTCGACTACACCGAGCGCGGCCGGGCGATGGCCTCCGGCCCGCGCTCGCGGCGCAACGGCTTCTTCCTCCGAGCCGAGACGGCGCTGCAGATGATGGAGGAGAAGCAGGGGCAGGGCCGATACTGGAGCGAACGCACCGACCTGATGAGCCACGGCGAGGGCTTCCTCACGGTCTTCGAGTCGATGTTCCGTGAGCCGGGCCTCTACATCCTGGACGAGCCGGAGGCGGCGCTCTCCTTCACGTCCAGCCTGCAACTCGTCGGCCTGCTGCACGAACTCGGCCGCACCGGGGCCCAGGTGGTGTGCGCCACCCACTCGCCGATCCTCGCCGCCACCCCCGGCTCCGCCGTCCTGGAGGTCGGCGACCACGGCATCCGGCCCACCCGCTGGCGGGACCTCGCGATCGTCGACCACTGGCGCCGCTACCTGGAACGCCCCGAGGCGTACCTGCGCCACATGACCGGCCCGGCACAGCCGCCGTCCTGACCGGCCGCCTACGGTGGCCGTATGCACACCAACCACAGCCCGTGGGACGTCCTGCTGATCGGCGGGGCCTCCGGGCTCGGCAAGAGCCTCGCCGCCGCCCGACTCGCCGCTCGGCACGGCGCGTTCGTCGTCGAGTTCGACGACGTCGTGGCCGCCCTGCAGGCTGCGACCTCCGCCGCGACCCACCCCGGCCTGCACCACTTCGACGGCCTCGCCGACCCCGACGCGGACCTGCCGGCCGACCGTGTCCTGGAACTGCAGATCGCCACCGCGCACGCCCTGGACGACGCGCTTCTCGGCGTCGTCCGCAACCGCCTGACCGTCGACGTGCCCGCGATCGTCGAAGGCGACTACCTCACCCCGGCCGCCGCCGCCCGCGCGGTGGCCGAAGCCCGGGCACGCGGCCGCCGGGTACGCGCCCTCTTCCTCCACGAGGACGACCCGGCCGCCATCGCCGCCAACTACGCCCACCGCGAGCCCGAAGACGGCCCCCAGCCTGCCCGCGCCGCCGTCAGCGCCCGCTACTCCCACCACCTCGCCGCCCGGGCCCGCAGCCACCACCTGCCGGTGATCGCCTGCCGCCCCTACGACACCCTGGCGCAGCGCCTGGCCGCCGCCCTCTCCTGACGGCACGGCACCAGGGCGGCTCCACCGCCGTATGCGCTCTCGGGTGCGTAGAGTCGGTGCAACATGATCAAACAGGGGAGCGGGCCGGCGTGCACGACAAGATGTTCGAGCTGATGGACGAGCAGCGCCGCACGAACGGGTTCCGGACGCTCGGCGAGATGGCCGTCCTCGCCGAGACCAACACCGTCTTCGATCCGTTCTCGACGCTGATCGCACGCGACGCCGAGATCGGGGAGGGCAACACCTTCTTCCCCGGCGTCGTGGTGCGGTGCGACGGCGGGACGTGCTCCATCGGCAGCGGCAGCACCTTCCACCCGTCGACGCTGCTGCTCGCGGCCGACGGCGGACGGATCGTCGTCGGCGACGGGTGCTCCCTCGGCCCCGGCGGGGTGCAGATCAAGGCCAACCAGCCCGGCTCGCTGCTCTCCGTCGGCGACCACGCGCGGCTGCTCAACGGCGCCGAGGTCGTCGGCTCCAGCATGATCGGCGACGGCGCCCAGGTCATCGGCGCCATCTCGGCGCAGAGCGTCCGGCTGGCCGGGGGCGACGACTTCACCGGCCCCGACCCGGACCGCCGCGGTGCGGTACTCAAGGGGTCGGGACTCGCGCGGGGGATCCGGCTCGCGGTCGGCGACGTCGTCAACGGTCTCGGCGACTTCGCCGCGGCTCCCGTCGAGCGTCAACTCGCCTACCACCCGCGGAGCAGGTGACGAGCGGCATGCCCACCGGGCCCGGCGACCGCCCGGGGGCGGGATGCCCCCCGGGCGGCCCGACCGCTCAGTCGACCGGGTGCGCGGCGAGGTCGACCAGGTCGAAGCTGCGGTGGCCGGTGTCGCAGCACATCATCGGCTCCAGCGGCTGCTCCTCGGTCTCGGGCAGCTCCTGCAGTTCCAGGACGGTGCTCTCCATTCTCACTCCCCCTTTCCGTGGCTCGGGTGGTGCGGGCCCGTGGCCGGCCGGTCGACCAGCCACGATCGGGGGCCGCCGTGGTGACGGCGGAGCAGGAGGTCGAGCACGCCGCCGAGGCCCACGTTGTAGGCGGCGGTGACCTCGCGCAGGGTGTCGTCGGGGACCAGGTACCGGCCGTCACGGCGCGCGGCGCGCGGGGTGATGGCGTGGACGAGCGCGTCGGCCCGGGCGAGGTGGTGCTCGTCGCCGGTGGCGGCGTGCAGGTCGAGGAGCAGTTCGGCGTTGCCCGCCAGGCCGTGGCAGGTGCCCGGCCCCAGGCGGTGGCGGTCGCGGTGCACGGCGACCGCGGCGCCCTCGGCGTGGGCGAGGTGGCGCGGGTCCCCGGTCTCCTGCCACAGGCGCAGCAGGAACGTGCCGATGCCCGAGGAGCCGTGGCACCAGTAGTTCAGGCCGGGGCGTTCGGTGCGGCCGGGGCCCTTGGGCCAGTACGCGGCGCCGTCGCGCCACTCGGTGAGCGCGCACAGGGCCTCGCCGCCGCCGAGGGCGATGTCGGTGAGCTCGGGCCGCCCGAGGTCGCGGCCGGCGGCGAGCAGGAAGGCGGCGTTGCCCGCGACGCCGTGGGCGAAGCCGTAGGTGGCGGAGCCGGCGAGTTCGGCACGGGCCGGCGGGCCGAGGGGCCAGTCCACGCCGGGTGCGGCCGCCAGCAGGCGCAGCAGTCCGTCCGCGCACCGGGCCGTCCGGTCGGCGAAGTGCCGGTCGCCGGTGCGGTGCCACAGGTGGAGCTGGGCGAGGCCGGCGCCGGCCAGGCCGTGGCAGACGTCGGTGGTCGCGGAGTCGAGCGGGATGCGCAGGGCGTAGGCGAGGGCCCGGTCGGCGAGGCGGCCGTCGTCCAGGGCGGTGGCCGCGTCGTGGAGGGCCCAGGCGGTGCCGGAGCGGCCGAAGTAGAGGCCGGGCAGGACCCGGCTGGGCTCGCTGAGCCGCTCGTCCAGCCAGTCGGCGGCCTCGCGCAGTGCGGGGCGGGCGGCTTCGTGGCCGCAGCGGACGGCCCGGGTGAGGACGGCGAGCACGCCGGCCGCGCCGAACTGCACGTTGCAGGGGTCGCCGTGCGGCAGGGACCTCGGGGCGGGCCAGAGGTGTTCGGCGTAGCGGTCCATGGTGGCGGCGAGGTGGGCGAGGCCGTCCTCGATCAGGCGCTCGGGCGTCGGCTCTGACGTTGGCTCGGGCGTTGGTGAGGCCATGGGCCAGGTCGGCGACGGGGCCGGCGACGGCCGTGCGTACGGGCGGTGCTCCTGGGCGAGGTACTCGGCTGCCCGGGCGAGCGTCCAGCGCGTGGCGGGGGCCGCTGTGAGGCCGGTGACCACGGGGGCGAGGCCGCGCAGGGCGCCGTGGTCGGCGGCGGCGACCACGAGAGCCGCGAGCCGCTCGCCCGCCGGTCGGGCCGGTGCGCCGTCGGCGGCGAGCACCGGGCTGATGCCCGTGGTCGCGTGGAGCAGGGTCACGCCGAGGCTGAAGCAGTCCGCCTCGGGGCCGGGGGCCGGGCGCGGCGCCGGTCCGTCCGCGGAGCCGAGGTGCTCGGGGTCGGTGAATCCCGGTGTACCGGCGGGGTGGACGGTGGTGCCGGGGCGGACGGCGAGCTCCAGGTCGACCAGGACCGGCCGGTCGTCCGGGGTCATCACGACGTTGCCCGGCTTGAAGTCGCGCAGCACGAGTCCGGCGGCGTGCACCTCGGCGAGCAGCCGCACGAGGTCGCGCGCGAGCCGCCGGGCCGCCGGTGCGGGCACGTGGCCGTCGCCCCGTTCCAGGTGCTCGGCGGTCCACTGCTGGAGGTTGCGGCCCGGGACGAGTTCCTCGGCCAGGAACAGGTGGCCGCCGGACTCGAACAGCTCCAGTACCCGGGGCGTGATGCCCCGGAGAGCGAGTTCCGCCAGGACGTGCGCCTCGTGGCGCAGCCGGTCCCGGGCGTCCCGGCCGTCCTGGTCGGCGGCGACGTGCGGGCGGGCCTCCTTGAGGAGGACGCGCTCGCCGGTGCGGGTGTCCTCGGCGCGGTAGACGCCGCCCCGGTTGGAGTGCCGGACCGCCTCCTTGACGAGGTAGCGGTCGGCGAGCAGGACCGGGCTGCCGCGGCGGCGGGGAGGGGCCGAGGTGGTGGTGGCCGGGGTCCGGAACGGGTCCTCGGCCCAGGGCGGGGGCGAGAACCACGGGTGGCGCTCGTCCGTGCTCACGGTGCCGTCCGGGGCGGTGAGGCGGCCCTGGTAGAAGCCGTCGTCGTTGAGCACCCGGGGCCGGGCGAAGCACCCGTAGCGGTAGTGCACCACGCTGTCCGGCCGGTAGCGGCGGTCGGAGAGGATGGCGGGGCCGGGCATCCCGGCGGTCGTTTCGTGCAATTCGCGGGCGATGACGAGGAGTTGGCCGTCGTCGACGGGGTAGGCGGTGAGGAACTTGCCGGACTGCGCCCGCGGTGCCCGGGTGCCGGTCAGCTCGGCCGTGACGCGCGGGGAGGCCGCGAACTTGAAGGCGCAGCCGTGCGTGATCAGCACCCGCCCCGCGCGCTCGATCACCTGCGGCGCCGACGCCAGGGTCGCTGAGACGTGGAGCTTCCAGCCCTGGCGGCGCGGACGGTGGTGCGGTGGGGTCACCATCAGCCACGGTTCGAGGTGGTGGACGCGCCAGTCGGTGGTCGGATCGGACCGTTTCAACAGCTCTGCGAGGACTGACCGGTAGGGCGAGAGCACGCCGTGGATTCTATCGTTGCTTCGGGAAGAGACTATCCCGCAAGGTAATTGACGGTTTATCAGAAACCAAATCCAGCCTCCTTGACATCCGGGGTCTCCGCCGGGCGTGCGTGATCCGCGCCACATCGTGCAACATGCTTGGTCCGTCAGTGACTCTCAGGACCAGGAGAGTTGTCGTTCGAGGACGGGGTAGGCGGCGTGGGCCAGAGGCGGAGTGGTGGACGGGTCACCGGCGGCGCGGCGGAACGCGGCGCGGCCGGGAGGCGGTCGCCGGCGCTCATCGTCGGCCGGACGGTGGCGTGTTCGGTGGGGCTGTCGGTGTTCGCCGCCAGCGGCGTGGTCTGGTACGAGTACGCGTCCCTGACCGACGGGATGACCACGTCCAACGCGATCGCCGAGACGAAGAAGGACGCCCCCAAGCACCTCGACAACTCGGTGAACCTGCTGCTGATCGGCCTGGACAGCCGCAAGAACATGGACGGTTCGGACGTCGACCCGGCCATCGTCCAGAACGAGCTGCACGCCGGTGCCGACTCCAGCATCGGCGGCTACAACACCAACTCGCTGATCCTGCTGCACATACCGGCCGGCGGCGGCAAGGTGCAGGCGGTCTCCATCCCGCGCGACGACTGGGTGATGACCTACAACGGCGACGGCTCCGAGACGGGCATGGCCAAGATCAAGGAGGCCTACGGCAACGCCAAGGACCGGTTCGACAAGAGCTCCAGGGCCAAGGGGCTCAAGGGCGCGGACCTGGAGAAGGCCGGCCGGGACGCCGGGCGCGCGGCCACCATCCGGACCGTCCAGCGGTTCGTCGACCAGCCGGTGGACCACATCGCCGAGGTCAACCTGATGGGCTTCTACGACATCGCCAAGGCGCTGGAGCCGATCGACGTCTGTCTGACCCACCCGGTGGACGACCCGATCATCTCCCGGACGCCCGGCCACGAGGGCGGCGGCACCGGACTCAAGCTCCCGGCCGGGGTCAGTCACCTCAACGCCGCCGACGCCCTCTCCTTCGTCCGCCAGCGCCACAACCTCAACGACGGGCACGGCAATTCGGACGACTTCGCCCGCACCCACCGCCAGCAGGCCTTCATCTCCTCGGTGATGCACAAGCTCAAGCAGCAGGGCGTCGTCGGCGACTTCGGGGCGATGCAGAAGCTGTTCGGCGTGGTGCAGAAGGACCTGGTCATCGACAACGAGTGGAACATCCTCGACTTCGCCCAGCAGGCCCCGGCGCTGACCGGCGGCAACGTCGAGTTCAACACCCTGACCTACGACACCGGCGGCAAGAAGGGCGACCCGCCGCAGGACGTCAACCTCGTCACCCCGGCGAAGATCCAGAAGGTGGTCAAGCAGGTCTTCGGCGGCGCCGACGCCGCCGCCCCCGTGGCGGCCCCGAGCGACACCCCGACCGGCAGCGCGACGGAAACCCCGGCCGCGCCCCCGACCCCCACCCAAGCGGCCGCCCCGGCGACCGTGGACGTGTTCAACGCCTCCTCCGCCGCCGGGGTGTCCTCCGCCAACGAGGCCAAGGTCCTGGTCGGCATGGGCTTCAAGCAGGGGACGACCGGCCCGGCGCGCACCAAGCCGAAGACCACCACCGTCACCTACGGCAAGGGCGCCAAGGAGGCCGCCGACCAGATCGCCGCCCGCTACGGCGTCACCGCCACCGAGTCGGCCTCGGCCGGCGCCGGCCGGGTCGTGGTCACGCTCGGCACGTCCTTCGACGGCGTCGCCTCCGACCGGCCCGCCACCCCCGCCACCGCCCCGAGCGACCCGGCCGCCAACCTCCCGATGCAGGGCCCCAAGGTCGACGCCCAGTCCGACGGCGGGATCCCCTGCGTCTTCTGAGGTCCCGCGGTTCCGACGCTCGGCACCGGGCCCGCCGCATGGGCCCGGGCGAGTCCGGGGCCATGCGGGTCGTTCGGTGTACGGCTACGGCTACGGCTACGGCTACGGCTGCGGCTACGGCACTATCGGCACTGGCCGGTGCGCGGGCCGGTCGTCGTGTTGTCGGCCTGGCGGAGGTCCGGTGTGTTGCCCTCGCAGCGCAGCGGGCCGGTGACGGTGTTGGCCTCGGCGACGGCGACGGCGCCGCTGTTGCCGGTGATCTCCACGGGTCCTGTGACGGTGTTTCCGGCCACGTCGACGCCTCCGGTGCCGGCGTCCACCGTCAGGCGGCCGTGGATCTCGTTGCCGGCGCAGCCGTCGGCTTCGACGGCCGACCCGATGCGGACGAGGCCGCTGCTCCCGTGGACGGTGACGGCGCCCGCCAGCGTGGATCGGCAGATGGTGAGCGCGAGGGCCCCGTCCGCCGACAGCTTCCCGTGGATCTCCGCCCCGGAGACGGCCAGTGCGCCGCCCGGCCGGACGGTCACCGGGCCGTCCTGGGTGGCGTCCGCCGCCAGGCACAGTGCGTCCCCGGAGGCGACGGTCAGCGGGCCGTGGTGCGCCGCCGTCAGGCACGGCGTGCTGAAGCCGACCGTCACGTCCGCCGCCGGTGCGCTGCTCGGCGCGTGGCCCAGGTCGCCGCCGTACGTGGCGGTGATCGGGTGGCTGCCGGGCTGGAAGGCGGCGGTGGTGAAGCTCGCGCGGCCGTCGGTCAGCGGCACGGTGGCCAGCGGCACCGTGCCGTCGGAGAACGTGACCGTCCCGGTCGGCGTGGGCGCCTCGGGGTCGGCCGCGGCGACGGACGCCGTGACGGTGACCGGGTGGCCGAACAGCGGCGTCGCGGTGTCGGCGGACACCGCCGTGGCGGTGTCGTACCGGTACGAGACGACGGCCCGCCCGCCGCCGTGGTTGACGCCCTGGAGCAGCGCGACACCCGTGGCGTCCGGGGCGGCGTAGCTGCTGCCGCCGCCCCCGCCGGCGCCGTAGAGGTTGCCGGGGTTGCCGCCGCCGGAGCCGCCGGCGCCGCCGAAGTAGCCGCCTCCGCCGCCACCGCCGCCGTTGCCCCCGCGGGCGCCGTTGCCGCCGCTCCCGCTGTCAGGGTTGCACTGGCCGGTCGTAGTCGCCGCCGGGCGTGCCGGGGCCGCCGAGCGCCGAATTCGGGCTGCCCGTGCCGGGGGCGGTCCGGCTCCCGCCGCCGCCCGCGACGCCCGAGCCATCGAGCCCGCCGCCCTGGCCGCCGGGCTCGCCGGCCGGGCCGCCGCCGTTTCCGCCGTGCAGCAGCGGCCCGCCGTTGCCCGCGCCGCCACCGCCGCCCGCGACCAGCACCCGGTCGCCGGCGCCGAAGGCACCGGTGCGGACGTCGGAGCCACCACCGCCGGAGCCGCCGCCACTGTGCGCGCCGCCGCCGCCCGTCCCGTGGCCGTACCCGCCCGGGCGGGCGAACTCACCGTGCCGGGAGCTGCCGGGGACGCCGGCCGCGCCGAGGGTGATCTGCAGGGTCTGGCCGGGGACCACCGCCAGCGTCGCGCGGGACTCGCCGCCGAGGCCGCCGGGTGCGCCGGTGTTCGCCGGGTTGGGGAGGACGTAGCCGGCCGCGCTGCCGCCCTCGGCGCCGAACAGGTCGACGGTCACGGCGCTGACGCCGTTCGGGACGGTGAAGGTGTCCGTGCCCGCGGCGGTGTACGTGCAGGCGGGCGAGGCGGTGGTGAGGACTCCGCCGGTGCCGCAGGGCGACCCGGCGGGGGCTGCGGACGCGGGGGACGCGGCGGCGGGGACGAGGGCGGCGGCGAGCAGGCCGGTCGCACCGGCGAGTGCCGTCAGGGTGGATCTGTTCATGAGGGCACAGCCTGGTGGCCGACCCGCCGGTAGACCACTGGTGATCCACACGGTGCGCGGGCTTCCCGGTCGGGTGGCCGCACAGTCGGGCCGGACGGAAGGCCGATGCCACGGGTTGTCAAAGAAACGGCCAAGTCCCTCAACAAGCTGTTGACGGACCCCGGCGGCACCTCTACCTTCCTCGACGTCTGGCGGAATTGTATTTCCGCATTGCGGAATGATGGCCATCATGCTGCGCGCCCCGCACACTCCTCCCCGACCCGGAGAGACCTCGGATGCCTAACACTCCCGATACGGGCAACACGGCCTGGCTCATGGCCAGTACGGCCATGGTGCTGCTGATGACCCCCGGCCTCGCCTTCTTCTACGGCGGCATGGTCAAGACCAAGCACGTGCTGGTCATGCTCAAGATGAGCTTCGTCTGCCTGGCCCTGGTCACCATGCTGTGGCTGGCGATCGGCTACAGCCTGGCCTTCGGCAAGGACGTCGGCGGCCTCGGCCTGATCGGCTCGCCCGCGCACTGGATGATGCACGACATCGGGATGAACAGCCTGAGCGGCTCCATCCCGACCGTCGTCTTCTCGGCCTTCCAGATGGCCTTCGCGATCATCACCGTCGCCCTGATCAGCGGTTCGATCGCGGGCCGGGCGACGATGCGCGGCTGGCTGTGGTTCGTCGTCGCCTGGACGCTGTTCGTCTACGTGCCCATGGCGCACTGGGTGTTCGCGCCCGACGGCTGGATCACCGCGCACCTCGGCGCGCTCGACTTCGCCGGCGGCATGCCCGTGGAGATCAACTCCGGCGCGGCCGGCCTGGCCGTCGCGATCGTGGTCCGCAAGCGCAAGGACTTCGAGCGCGAGACCATCCGCCCGCACAACCTGCCGCTGGTCGTGGTCGGCCTCGCGCTGCTGTGGTTCGGCTGGTTCGGCTTCAACGCCGGGTCCGCCCTCCAGACCGGCGGCACCGCGCCGATGGCCTTCCTCAACACCCAGCTCGCCGCGTGCGGCGCGATGGTCGGCTGGCCGCTGATCGAGAAGTGGCGCCTCGGGCACGTCGAGATGCTCGGCGTCGCCTCCGCCGCCGTGGCCGGCATGGTGGCCATCACCCCGGCCTGCGGCGAGGTCTCCCCGGTCGGCGCGCTGGTGATCGGCTTCGTCGCGGGCGTCGTCTGCGCCTTCGCGATCAACCTCAAGTACAAGCTGCGCTACGACGACACGCTCGACGTGGTGGGCGTGCACGGCTGGGGCGGGATCGTCGGCGTGCTGGGCATCGGCCTGTTCGCCACCTTCCAGATGAGCGGCAAGAAGGGCCTGTTGTACGGCGGCGGCGTCGACCTCCTGTGGCGTCAGGCCGTCGGCGTCGTGGTCTGCGCGGCCTTCTCGTTCGGCGTGACGTGGCTGATCGCCCAGGTGATCGAGCAGACCGTCGGCTTCCGGGCCGCCGAGGAGTACGAGCACGTGCCCGGCGCGGAGGAGGAGCAGGCGTACGACGACGAGACGATCGCCGAGATCCGTCGGCGGCTGACTGCTGCCCGGGTGCCCGTCACCGTGGGCGCGAGTGGCGCTGAGGCCGGTTCCAGCACGGTGGACGCCGAGCTGCTGGCCGAGCTCCGGCAGGTCCTCGAACGGCGTGAGCAGGAGAAGTGATGCCCCAGAGCTTCGACACCGGCAACGCCGCCTGGCTCATCATGGCCGCCGCCATGGTGCTGCTCATGGCGCCCGGACTGGCGTTCTTCTACGGCGGCATGGTGAAGACCGGCCAGGTCATCGCGATGCTGAAGATGTGCTTCGGCTGCGTGGTGCTGGTCGGCATCATCTGGTTCGCGCTCGGCTACAGCCTGGCCTTCGGCCACGACGCGGGCGGGCTCGGGGTGATCGGCGACCTCGACCACGTCTTCATGTCCGGCGTCGGCCTGACCAGCCGCACCGGCGACACCCCGACGGTGACCTTCTCCGTCTTCCACATGTCCTTCGCCATCGTCACGGTCGCTCTGATCAGCGGCTCGGTGGCGGGCCGGGCGAAGATGAAGGGCTGGCTGGTCTTCGCCTCCGCCTGGACCCTGCTGGTCTACGTCCCGATGGCGCACTGGGTGTTCGCCCCGGACGGCTGGGTCGCCGCACGGCTCGGTGCGGTCGACTTCTCCGGCGGCACGGTCGTCGAACTCGCCTCCGGCGCGGCCGGGCTGGCGCTGGCGGCGGTCGCCGGACGGCGCGAGGACTTCGAGCGCCAGCCGATCCGCCCGCACAACCTGCCGCTCGTGGTGATCGGCCTCGCGCTGCTGTGGTTCGGCTGGTTCGGCTTCAACACCGGCTCCTCGCTGGGCGTGCCGGGCGCGGCGGCGATGGCCTTCGTCAACACCCAGTTCGCCGCCGGCGCGGCCATGGCGGGCTGGGCGGTGACCAGTTGGTGGCGCACCCGCCAGGTCGGGCTGCTCGACATCAGCATGGGTGCGGTCACCGGCATGGTCGCGATGACCCCGGCGGCCGGCGACGTCACCCCGCTGTGGGCGTCGGTGATCGGCTTCCTGGCCGGGCTCACCTGCGCCTTCGCGATCAGCTGGAAGTACCGCTTCGGCGTCGACGACACCCTGGACGTGGTCGGCATCCACGGCTGGGGCGGCCTGTTCGGCATGGTGATGGCCGGCCTCGCGGCGACCGGCGCGATGACCGGCAAGAAGGGCCTGTTCTACGGCGGCGGCTGGGACCTGCTCGGCAAGCAGCTGGTGGCGGTGCTGGTGATCGGCCTGTTCTCGTTCGCGATGACGGCGCTGATCGGCAAGGTCGTCGACCGCACCGTCGGACTGCGCCAGTCGCACGCGGCGGAGGAGCACGAGCAGGTCTACCAGAACGACTGGGACGTCCAGTTCAAGGAGATCGCCGACGCCCTGCGCGGCAGCGGCATCGACGAACGCGGCCCCGAGCACGACCCCAGCGCCCTGCTCGACCAGGTCCGCCGCATCCTGGCGGCCGACCCGGAGCAGCTGCGGGAGTGACGGCGTGCACCCGCCGGGCCACCGGCCGTTCCGACGGTCGGCGGCTCGGTTAGGGTGATCATGTGACAGGGGGACTGCGGGGTACGCGGGAACGGTGGCGGGCGCAGCCGCGCTGGGTGCGGTGGGTCCTCGCGGCCCACCTGACCGGCTTCCTGGAGGGCACCGCCGCCCACGCGCTCGACCTGGTCAACGGTGGGATCCACGTCTACGCCTCCTTCGCCCCGCTGCCGCTCCAGGTGTACTTCGTCGCCCTGGTGGTGCTTGACCCCCTGGTCGCCGCGCTGGTGGCACTCGTCCACCCGGCCGGGGTGCGGCTGGGCCGGGCGGTGATGGCGCTGGACGTCGTCGCCAACTGGATCGTCAACTGGCCGCAGCTGCGGGAGGACCCGGCGTGGCTGCTGCGCCCGGTCGGGCTGCTGCCGATCACGCTGTTCGGCGCGTTCGTCCTCGCCACGTCGGTGCCGCTGCTGCGGGCTCTGCCCGCACGTCCGCCCCGCAGGCCGTCCGGGCTGAATAGACTGGCCGGCCGCCGGTAGGAAAGGAATCCCCCGTGGGTGGTGCGGAACGTGAACCCGACTCCCTCGACGCTCGGTTGATCGACGCGGTCGAGCGGCTCGGGGACGCCGGGCGGGCGATGCTGCGGGACGCCGCCAAGCGGGAGGGGCTCTCCGTCACCCAGGCGCAGCTGCTGCTGCGGGTCACCTCCCCGACGGCGGGACCGCAGAGCACCGGGAGTTTCGCGCGCTGGCTGGAGGTGTCCGCGCCGACCGTCAGCGATGCCGCCGCCGCCCTGGTGCGCAAGGGGCTGCTGGAGTCGGTGCCGGACGTCGCCGACAACCGGCGCTCGTCCTGGGTACCGACGGGACCCGGCCGGGAGGTCGCCGAACGGCTGCACGGCTGGCGCGATCCGCTCACCGCCGGGCTGTCCGCGAGCGCGCCGGAGGACCGGGCCACCGCGCTGCGTGTCCTGCTGGAGGCGATCGCCTCGCTGAACCGCACCGGGCGGATCACCGTCGCCCGTACCTGCCTGACCTGCCGCTTCCTGGGCGACGAGCACCCGGACGGCCGGGCGGGGGAGTGGTGCGGGCTGCTGGAGGCCCCGCTCGGCGCGGCGGACCTGCGGGTCGACTGCCCGGAGCACGAGCCCGCAGCGCGCTGATCATTCGTCAACTCACCCTGGACGGCTGCCGGGCAGGTCCTTGCGCCGTGCCTCGGGGCATTGGTAGCTTCGCGGTAGTTAGGACTCCTAATTGGAGTCCACCGGTTCAAGGACCAGAGGACGGCCATGACGCCTGCGCCCATTCCCGGCTACCGCTACGACGACCCCGAGCTGCCCGGATCACCGGTCACCGGCGGCGACTTCGAAGGCCTCGCCGCGGCAACCCTGTTCTCCGACGCGGACGTCGCCGCACTCAAGCTCGCCGGCGAGGTCCTGGCCGACCAGACCGAGCAGATCCTGGACGTCTGGTACGGCTTCGTCGGCTCGCAGCCCCACCTGCTCGCCTACTTCTCCACCCCCGAAGGCACGCCCGTCCCCGAATACCTGGCCGCCGTCCGCCGCCGCTTCGGCCAGTGGATCGCCGACACCTGCACCCGCCCCTACGACGCCCGCTGGCTCGCCCAGCAGGAGGAGATCGCGCTGCGCCACACGTCGGCGAAGAAGAACACCACCGACGGCGCCCGCTCCGTCCCGCACATCCCGCTGCGCTACATGATCGCGTTCATCTACCCGATCACGGCGACCATGCGGCCGTTCCTCGCGGCCAAGGGCCACCCGGAGGAGCAGGTCGAGGCGATGCACCAGGCGTGGTTCAAGGCCGTCACGCTGCAGGTGTCGCTGTGGTCCCGCCCGTACGCGGGAGCGGCCTGGTAGGCCGGGCGGCCCCGCTGCGCCGACCGGGGCCGGGCCCGTTCGCCGGATCCGGCCCCCGACGTGCGGCTGCCCTCAGTACAGGGCGTCGCCCATGGCTGAGGCGTCACCCGTGATGTAGGCCCGGATCGACGCCAGGTACTCCTGGCGGCCGACGCGTCCGTCACCGTCGGCGTCGAGGGCGTCGAACGCGGCGTCCGCGTTGTCGGCCGCGTTGCCCAGGGCCTGGCGCAGCGACGTGAACTGTGCGCGGTCCAGCGCGCCGTCCCGGTCGGCGTCGGCGAGGTCGAACAGGGCACCCAGGGCGTACTGGCAGACGTTGTCGAACTTGTCGGCGTCCACCCAGGCGACGTACTCCTGGTAGGTCATCACGCCGTCGCCGTCGGAGTCCATCGCGGCCCAGGCGCGTTCGCCGGTGGCGCGGGCGGCGATGACGAGGGGGTCGTCGTCGCCGCGTCCGCTGGCCTGCTGGGCGCGTTCGATGCGGACGAAGTAGTCGTGGCGGGAGGCGACGCCGTCCCCGTCGGTGTCCAGCATCGCGTAGACGCGGGCCTTCGGGGTCGTGGTGTCGGCCGGGTTCTGCTGTGGTTCGGCGATCTTCATGGTGGCTTCCGCATTCCTGTCGGCGTCGGTGTGTCAGGGCCCGGCGCCGGCGCCGGACGCGGACGTTCACGATCGGCACGGTAGGGGCCGGTCCGAGGACACATCGGCCGTAGGACCGGAAGATCACCCGAACGAGAGCGATCCGGTGCGTTCAGGCGATCGTGGCGGCCTTCGCGTCGATCGTCACCGCGCCGGGGCGGACTACCGGGCAGGAGACTCGACGGCCTCGATGAGCTGCCTCGCCAGTCGTGCGGACGAGGCGGGGTTCTGCCCGGTGTGGAGGTTGCGGTCGGCGACGGTGAACGGGAGGAGGGGCAGGCGGGCCTTGACGTAGTCGGCGCCGTTGGCGCGCAGGCGGTCTTCGAGGAGCCACGGGGCCTTGCGGCCGAAGCCGTTGAGCTTCTCCTCGGTGTTGGACAGGCCGGTCATCCGGGAGCCGGCGAAGGGCCAGGTCCCGCTAAGGCGCGCCGGGGGGTGGTCGGAGCGCCGCGCCGGATGTGCGGCTACCCGGCCGACGGCTGTCGGGCGGCCAGTCAGGTGCGGTACCGCCGCAGTGCCGTGCGCTGCTGGAGCTGTTCGGCGAGCAGTGCCAGCGCGGGGCGGGTGCGCGGCGCGGGCGTGCGGCCGTGCGCGAGGCGGCGCAGCTGGTGGCGGACGAGGGCCATGCTCGCGGCGGAGGCGAGGGCCTTGTCGGACCAGGTGACCGGGCGCAGGGCGCGGTCGGCTTCGGCACGGTCGGCCCAGCGGCGGGGCAGGTCGGGGGTGACGGCGAGGGCGGTGCCCATGCCGATGGCGTCGATGCCGTCCGCGAGGGCCTGCTCAGCGGTGTCGCGGCGGGTGATGCCGCCGGTGAGCATGAGCGGGAGGGGGCTGGTGCGGACGAGGTCGGCGGCGAGGTCCAGGAAGTACGCCTCGCGGGCCCGGGTGCGGTCGTCGGCGGGGCGGCCGGTCATCGCGGGGCTCTCGTAGCTGCCGCCGGAGAGTTCGACGAGGTCGACGCCGAGGGGCGCGAGCATGGCGATGACCTGGCGGGCGTCGTCGAGGTCGAAGCCGCCGCGCTGGAAGTCGGCGGAGTTGAGCTTGACGGCGACGGCGAACCGCGGCGGGACGGCGGCGCGCACGGCAAGGACCACGTCGAGCAGCATCCGGGCGCGGTGTTCGAGCGGGCCGCCCCAGGCGTCGGTGCGGGTGTTGACCAGGGGTGAGAGGAACTGCGAGAGCAGGTACCCGTGGGCCGCGTGGATCTCGACGCCGTCGAAGCCGGCCTCGGCGGCGCGGCGGGCGGTGGTGGCGAAGCGCTCCACGGTGGTGGCGATCTGCTCGGGCGTCATGGCGGTGGGACGGCCGAAGCGGCCGCTGTGCCGGCCGAGGTCGACGCCGCGGTCGGTCGGGCCCCAGACCACGCCGGGCAGGCCGGACGGCACCTGGCGGCCCGGGTGGTTGATCTGCATCCAGACCCGGGCGCCGCCGGACTTGGCCGCCGCGGCCCACGCGGTGAAGGGTTCGAGGGGCGTGTCGGCGTCGAGCACGACGCCGCCGGGGCCCGTGAGCGCCTCGGCGTGGACCATGACGTTGCCGGTGATCAGCAGGCCGCTGCCGCCCGCGGACCAGGCGCGGTAGAGGGCGAGCAGCCGCTCGTCCGGCAGCTGGCCGTGGCCGGCGAGGTTCTCCTCCATGGCCGCCTTGGCGATCCGGTTGGGCAGGACCGCGCCCGAGGCCAGGGCCAGCGGTGCGAAGAGGTCGTGAGCCATCGGGGTCTCCTCACCCTCGGCTACAATGTTTGCACTGCTCACATTAGGCCGAGGATGTAAGCAGTGCAAACATCGAGAGGGTGACGCATGCCACAGCAGACCGGCTCCTACCACCACGGCGACCTGCGCACCGCCTGCCTGCACGCCGCGCGCGAGCTCCTGGAGGAGGACGGCAGCGCCGCACTGTCGCTGCGCGCCGTCGCCCGCCGGGCCGGCGTCTCGGCGACGGCCCCCTACCGCCACTTCGCCGACCGCGACGCGCTGCTCTCCGCCGTCGCCGCCCAGGGCTACCGCGAGCTCGGCACCCGGCTCACCACCGCACACCCCGCCCCGCGCGACCCCGAGGACCTGGCCGCCGTCGCCGCCGCCTACGTCCGGTTCGCGATCGAGCGCCCGGCCCTGTTCCGGGCGATGTTCGCCGAGCCCTGCGACCCCGAGAACACGGAACGCGCGGCGGCCACCGCCGCGATGCACGACTACGTGGCCGCGATCGTCCGCGACACCTTCCCCGCCGCCGACTGCGAGGCGATGTCGACGGCCGTGTGGGCCCTGGTCCACGGCCTGGCCTTCCTCCACCTCGACGGCAAACTCGGCCCCACCGACCCCGCAGCGACGGACACCCGCGTCCGGGCGGCGGTGTTGACGCTGCTGAAGACCGCCTGACGGACCCCCACCCGGCCCCTGCCCTGGAAGCAGCCCGGCCCGTCGCCGGCGCTCCGCCCCCGTGTCCGGATCCTGCACACTCCCGTCATTGCCGCCACCACCGGCCGCGGGCGAGGCTTGGGGCATGAGCGAGCTCGCACCTCTCCCGCACCTCGTCGTGATCCCGGTCTTCGCCGGGATCAACGCGCTGGACGTCACCGGACCGGCCGAGGTCCTCGCGCTCGCCACCAGGCTGCTGCCACCGGGCTCGGCCGGGTACGACATCCGGTTCCGCGCCGAGCGGGCGGGGCTGGTCGAGACGTTCTCGGGCATCCCGCTGCACGTCGGAGAGACGCTGCGCGAACCCCCGGTGCGCCCGGACACCCTGCTGGTGCCCGGGCGGGTGGACATCGGGGCGGACGGGCCCGTGCCGCGCGTGGACGACGCCGTCGTGGCGTGGTTGCGCGAGGTCGGGCCGCAGGCGGGGCGCGTCGCCTCCGTGTGTGCCGGCGCGCACGTGCTGGCGGCGGCCGGGCTGCTCGACGGGCACCGGGCGACGACCCACTGGGCCACCGCCGACCGCCTCGCGGCCGACCACCCCGCCGTCGTGGTCGACGCCGACCCGGTGTTCGTCCGCTCCGGGCGGATCTGGACCAGCGCGGGCCTCACCGCCTCCATGGACCTGACCCTCGCCCTCTCGCCGAGGACCACGGCGACGACCTCGCGCTCGACATCGCCCGCGTCATGGTGATGTACCTCCAGCGATCCGGCGGCCAGAGCCAGTTCAGCGTCCCACTGACCCACTGCACCGGCGGCCGCGCCGACCTGCGCACCCTGCGCCGCTGGATCGCCGACCACCTCGACGCCGACCTCTCGGTACCCGTGCTCGCCGCCCGCGTCACGATGAGCGAACGGCACTTCGCCCGGGTCTTCCGCGCCGAGACCGGCACCACGCCCGGCGCCTACGTCGAGCAGCTGCGCCTGGAGGCCGCGTGCCGGCTCCTCGAACGGACCGACCAGCCCCTGCCCGCCGTCGCGCGCGCCTGCGGCTTCGGCTCCGTCGAGACCGTCCACCGCGTCTTCCGCGACCACCTCGGCGCCACCCCGACCGCATACCGACGCCGCTTCCGCGTCACCGCCACTTGAATCACGGAGAACACGTGACCATCACCGTCACCCACATCGGCACCGCCACCGCCCTGCTGGAGATCGGCGGCCTGCGGCTGCTCACCGACCCGGCCTTCGACCCCGCGCCCGCCGAGTACCGGCGCGGCCCCGTCACCCTGCAGAGCACCGCCGGCCCGGCGGTCGACGCCGACCGGCTGCCGGAGGCGGACGCGGTCCTGCTCAGCCACGACGAGCACCCCGACAACCTCGACGCCACCGGCCGCACGCTGCTGGACGGCCGCCCGGTGCTCACCACCGTCAGCGGCGCGGGCCGCCTCGGCGGCGGAGCCGTCGGCCTCGCGCCGTGGGCCACGCACGAGTTGACCGCCGACGGCCGCACGCTGCGCGTCACGGGCACGCCCTGCCTGCACGGCCCGGTCGGCGACGTGACGGGCTTCGTGATCGAGGCGCCCGGCGAGGAGGAGGCCGTCTACGTCTCGGGCGACACCGTCCACATCCCCGAACTCGACGAGATCGGACGGCGGTTCCGCATCGGCACCGCCTTCCTCCACCTCGGCGCCGCGCGCATCGAGGCGTTCGGCGGCGGCGAGCTCATCACCATGGACGCGGCCCAGGCCGCCGCCCTCACCCGCTCCCTCGGCGCCCGCCGCGTGGTCCCGCTGCACTACGCGTCGTGGGAGCACTTCACCGAGGGCCCGGAGGAGACGACCGCCCACTTCACCGCCGCGGGCCTCGCCGACCGCCTCCACTGGCTCACCCCGGGAGTTCCCGAGACCCTCCGATAGGCCCCGTCACTCCCGAGGCAGGGCGGCGAGCCACCGCCCGTCCTCGAACTCGGCCGGAACGTCGTCCTCCCGCGGATCGGTCCGGCGATCTGAATCGATCACCCTCGGCCCGCCGTGCGCCGCAGGACCTCCTCCACCGCCTCCGCGATGACCTCCGCCCGCCGCGCCGCCGGGGCCTGCCGGATCCGTGCGCTCATCCGCTGCGCCTCCGCCGTCGTCGGCAGGTGGCCCGCCAGGAGGAGGGGCAGCGTCAGGCGGCGGGCGAGGAGTTCGTCGGCCGAGGTCACGTGCGGGCGGCGGACGACGGAGACGTTGACGCGGACGCCGTGCTCGTTGCCCCACGGCACGCCCGGGCGGTCCGTCTCGACCGCGGCGTAGCGGAAGCCGTGGGCGAGGTCGCAGGCGGCGCAGCCGAGCGGGCCGCGGGCGAGCCGGTCGCCGCAGTCGGGGCAGGTCAGGCGGTCGAGGGCGGCGTCGACCACGCGCCAGTCGTGCCGGTCCGGTTCGGCCGCGACCATCTCGGCGAGGGCCGCCGCATCCCGCTCGCCGACCGCTCCCATGCGGGCCAGGAACACGGACCATTCGTCCTCGACGATGCCGTCGACGAGCGCCCGGCAGGCCGGGCAGACGGGCGCGCCGCCGTACTCGTAGCCGCCGCACTCGTCGCAGCGGTTCGGGGCCGCCCCGACTGCAGGTCGTGCCATGGTTTCCTCTCCTCGTCGTCCAGGCGAGTCTCCCTCAGGGCGGTCGGCCGGCGGTACCGGATTGCTGCGCCGCGCCCGACGGCGCGCCGCCGACCGGGCGCAGGTCGCGAACGGTTGCTTCCGGTCGGACTCGGAGCCGGTTCGCTCGTGATGCGGCAAATGGAGTCAACTGTCCTGCGACACGGTCCCGTTGCGGTGGTATTGGCTTTCGAAACTCGTACAGCACAACGCATCTGGGGTCGACATGGGCAAGGCGCACAGATCAGCGAAGGCCCAGGGGGAGAGCAAGGGCGGCTCGCCGGCCGCCGAGGAGCGGTTCCGCGGACTGCTGGAAGCGGCGCCGGACGCGATGGTCATCGTGGACGACACCGGGACGATCACGCTCGTGAATGCCCAGACCGAGGCGCTGTTCGGCTACGGTCGCAAGGAACTCCTGGGACGGCCGGTGGAGTTGCTGATCCCGGGCCGCTTCCGCGCCCACCACGCCCGGCACCGCGACGACTACGCGGCCAACCGGCAGGTGCGGCCCATGGGCGCGGGCCTGGACCTGCGCGGGCTGCGCAAGGACGGCACCGAGTTCCCCGTCGAGATCAGCCTCAGCCCGCTGGAGACCAGCGACGGCCTCCTGTTCTCCGCCGCCGTCCGCGACGTCAGCGACCGCAAGGCGGCGGAGGCCGAACTCACCGTGCTCTACGAGCAGCAGCGGCACATCGCCCTCACCCTCCAGCGCAGCCTGATGGGCACCCCGCCCGCCATACCCGGGCTCACCGCCGCCCACCGCTACCGGCCGGCGACCCAGGGAGCGGGCGTCGGCGGCGACTGGTTCGACCTCATCCCGCTGGGCGCCGGCCGGGTCGGGATCCTCATCGGCGACGTCATGGGCCGTGGCCTGGAAGCCGCCGCCGTCATGGGTCAACTGCGCTCGGCCGCCCACGCGTTGGCCATCACCGGCATGGAGCCGCGGGACCTGATGCAGTCCCTGGAGACGGTCGTCGGCGACCTCGCGGTCCCCGACCAGCTCGTCACCTGCTGCTACCTGGTCATCGCCCCCGACACCCGGGAGGTGTCCGTCTGCTCGGCCGGCCACCTCCCGATCCTGGCCGCCACCCCCGGCCACGCGGCCCGGATCCTGCCGGCGCCGGTGAGCGCGCCGCTGGGCGTGGGCGGCGTCCCCCACCGGCAGACGTCCGCCGTCCTGCCGCCGCACACCCTGCTCGCGCTGTTCACCGACGGCCTGATCGAGGCCCCCGGGTGCGACATCGAGGACCGCCTCGACACCCTCATGTCCGCCATCGACACGACCCCCGACCCCGGCGACCTGGAAGCCGTGGCCGACCACATCCTGACCACGCTGCTCCCGCCCGTCCCCGGCTACGACGACGACGTCACGCTCCTGCTGGCCCAGGTCCCCGCGGCCCCGGACGCCACGGCCGCGATCGAGCTGCCCGCCGTCCCGACCTCCTCCGCCGAGGCGCGGGCCTTCGTCGAGAAGGTCCTCGGCTCCTGGAACCACGGCCACCTGACCGACGACGTCAAGCTCCTGACCTCCGAGGTGCTCACCAACGCCATCCAGCACGGCAAGGGCCCCGTCCGCCTGCACCTGCGCTGCCATCCCGCCGAACTGGTGGTCGAAGTCACCGACCACAGCCCCCACTTGCCGCACCCCCGGCTCGCCGAGACGGACGAGGAGTCGGGTCGCGGCCTCACCCTCGTCGAGGCCCTGTCCCACCGCTGGGGCACCCGGCCCGCCCAGGTGGGCAAGACCACCTGGTTCACCCTGCCCCTGCGGTAGGGCGTGCCGTGGGGCGTGTCCTTCGGGCCGGGGCGACGAGGAAGCGCCCGGTGGTACTTGCGGCGGACAAGTACCACCGGGCGCTCCCGGCCTGAGGGGGTTCTCCTGACCCGAGGGCGTCAGTCCTTGCGGCGCCCGGACATCCAGACGAAAACGAGGATGCCCGCGAACAGGAACAGCACGCCCTGGTAGACGGCCGCGTACCCGGCGCCCGCGACCAGCCACAGCGAGAAGCCGAACGCGCCCAGGCCCAGCACCGCGTCGCGGACGAGACGGGCGCCGGCCACCTCGCGCCCGCCGCGCACCAGCCAGTAGAGCTGGGCGGCGGTGGAGAGCAGGTAGGGGACGGTCGCGGTGAAGGTGGTGATCAGCACGAGGGCGTCGAACGCGCCCTTCGCGCCGGACGCGAAGTTGAGCACCGTCAGCACCGAGGCCAGCGCCACGCTGACCACGACGCCGAGCACCGGAACCCCGCGCTTCTCCTTGGCGAACGCGGCCGGGAACAGCCCGTCCTTGGCGGCCGCGTACGGCGCCTGCGCGGCCAGCAGCGTCCAGCCGTTGAGTGCGCCCGTCATCGAGATCAGCGCGGCCACGGCGATGACCGTCCCGCCCCACGAGCCGCCGAACATCGCGTTCACGGCGTCCGAGAACGGCGCGGAGGAGTGGACGAGCTCGTCGTGTGCGACGGTGCCGAACACCGCCAGCGTGCCGAGCAGGTAGACCAGGGCCGCGCCCGCCGTGCCGAGGACGCTCGCCCGGCCGACGTTGCGCTCGGGGTCGCGGACCTTGCCCGCGCTCATCGCGGCCGACTCGACGCCCAGGTAGCTGAAGAGCAGGATCGCCGCGGCGGCCGTCATGCCGCCGACCACGCCCTGGCCGGAGGCGTCGAACGGGCCGAGGTTCTTCGGGTCGAAGAAGCCGAGGCCGCCCACCGCGACCAGCGCCAGCGGGATGAACTTGAGGACGGTGGAGACGAGTTGGACGGCCCCGACGTACCGGGTGCCGGCCAGGTTCGCCAGCGCGGGCAGCCACTGCACGGTCAGCGCGGCGGCGATGGTGACCACGGTGGAGTGCTGGACGGGGACCAGCACGTCGAGGTAGCCGACGGCCGCGACGGCGAGCGCCGCGTTGCTGACCCACGTGGTGATCCAGTACGACCAGGCGGAGATGAACCCGGCGAAGTCGCCGAACGCCTCACGGGCGTAGACGTAGGGACCGCCGGTGCGCGGGTTGCGGCGGGCCAGCTGCCCGAAGACGAGCGCGAGCGCGATCGCGCCCACGGTCAGCACCGCGAACGCGACCAGGCTGACCGTCCCGAACGGCGCCACGGCGGCCGGGATCATGAAGATCCCGCCGCCGATGATGTTCCCCATCACGAGCGCGGTCGCGGTCGGCAGGCCGAACCGCCCGCCCGAACGGGAGGGGGAGGGGGTGGCGGGGCCCGCGTCGGTGGGCGGGGTCGGCCGGGGAGCCTGCCGGGTCACGGCCGGGCTGGTCTGCATGGGGGTGGTGCGCCTTTCCTGGTCCTGCTGCGCTCGGTGGAGCGACCGCCCATGCTCACAGAGAGATACCGCTCTGTACCAAATCGGTGGTTTTCGTCCGGCCGCACCAGGCCCGCCACCGCAAGATTTCCGGCCGGGCGTCCCTTGCACCGGCACTCGTCCGGCGGGGCGCTCACCATGATGATCACGGCGAACGCCCCGCCGGGTGCTCACGGCAGCCGCAGGACGAGCTTCCCGGTGTTCTCGCCGCTGAACAGCATCCGGAACGTCTGCGGGAAGTCGTCGACCGTGCCGTCGACCACGTGCTCCTTGACCTTGATCCGGCCCTCGCCGATCCAGCCGGCGATCTCGGCCGCGGCCTCGGCGTAGCGGCGCGCGTAGTCGAAGACGACGAAGCCCTCCATGCGGGCCCGGCGTACCAGCAGGGACAGGTAGTTGGCGGGGCCCTGGACGGCGGTCTCGTTGTTGTACTGGCTGATCGCCCCGCAGATCACGACGCGGGCGTGCATCGCGAGGCGGCTGAGGGCGGCGTCGAGGATGTCGCCGCCGACGTTGTCGAAGTAGACGTCGATGCCGTCCGGGGCGTGCGTGCGCAGCGCCTTGCGGACGTCCTCGGCGCGGTAGTCGACGGCGGCGTCGAAGCCGAGTTCGTCGGTGAGCAGGGCGCACTTCTCCGGCCCGCCGGCGATCCCGATCACCCGGCAGCCCTTGACCTTGGCGATCTGGCCGACCATCGTCCCGACGGCCCCGGCGGCGCCGGACACCACGACCGTCTCGCCCTCCTTGAGCGCGCCGACGTCCAGCAGGCCGAAGTACGCCGTCATGCCGGGCATGCCGAGGGCGCCCAGGTAGGTAGAGAGCGGCGCGAGCGCCGGGTCGACGCGCAGCGCGCCCTTGCCGTCCGACACGGCGTACTCCTGCACGCCGAACGCGCCCACGACGTGGTCGCCGACCTTGAACCCCGGGTGCCGCGACGCGACGACCTCGACCACCGACCCGGCCCGCATGACCTCGCCGATCCCCACCGGCGGCAGGTACGACGGCCGGTCGTCCAGCCACCCGCGCATCGCCGGGTCGAGCGACACGAAGCGCGTCCGCCCGACGAACTCCCCGTCCCCGGCCTCGCCGACCGCGCCGTCGACCAGCTCCCAGTCCCCGTCGCGCACCTCCCCGACGGGCCGGCGGGCAAGACGGACCTGGCGATTGACAGCGGACATGGGGGCGCCTCCAGTCGGTACGGCGATGACACGTGAGCGTGAGTCTAAGCAAGCGCTTAGTCATCTGGCCAGAGGGGGTGTGTCCGACCCTCCCGGTAGCCTCCGGGCGTGCACACCGAACTGATCGAGGGCGTCGTCGCGCCCGTCCGCCGCTCGTGGGCCGACTCGAACGTCGCCTCCGCCATCCGCGAGCAGCTCCGCCCGCGCCTGCGCGAGCTCGGCCTGTTCGCGGGCTCCGGCGACCTCGACTTCCCGGGCACGGCGAACCGCTACGTCCCGCACTTGGCGGTGATACCGGCGGCACTGGCCAGGACGGAAGGCGCGCTGCCCGCCGGCCGGACGCTCCTCGTGGTCGAGGTCGTCCCGCCGGGGTGCACCGACACGAACCACGCCACCTCGAAGCGCCGCCGCCACGCGCAATTCGGCGCCCCCGGCTACCTCCTGGTCGACCGCGGGGAACGCACGTGGACCCTCTTCACCCGGCCCGGCGAGCCCGACTACGCCCTCGTCGAGGGCCCGTACCCCCTCGGCTTCCCCATCCGGCTGCCCGCGCCGCTCGACGTGGAGCTGGCTACGGGCGAGTTCTGAGAGTCACGGCGCCGCGCAATTCCCAGCTCGCCCGGGTTGCTGTCCGTTCCGGCCGCTATGGGGGCCGAACCTTCAGTGGGCCCGGTCGGCCGGCTTCCAGCCGAGGGCGGGGCCGAGGCGGGTGGCGAGGTCGGTGAGGATCTGGACGTAGTCCTCGGGGGCGAAGGTGAAGGGCAGGGCGAACGCGACCTCGTCGATCTCCCGGAACGAGGCGTGGGCGTGGAGCTGTTCGACGAGCTCGTCCGTCGTGCCGACGAAGTCGCGCTCGAACAGCAGCCGGGCCGGGCCCTGCGGTATCCCGGTCCGGGGCGCCCGGGAGGCGGCGTAGGCCTCGTACGTGGCGCGCTGGGCGGGCGTGGCGCTGTCGGTGGGGATCACGACGAGCCCCTGGGAGACGCGGGCGCGGTCGCCGTCCGGGTGGGCGGCGCGGAAGGCGTGGACGAGGGCGAGCTGGATCGCCGCGAAGTCGTACGACTCGGCCTCCTCCTCCGGCTTCACGACGCTGCTGATCAGCAGGTTCAGCCCGTTCTCGCCCGCCCACCGCGCCGAGCGCAGGCTCCCGGCGCCGTACCAGATCCGGTCGGCGAGCCCGGGGGAGTGCGGCTGGACGCGCCGCGAGTACACCTCGATGCCCTCGGTCCCGGCGAAGTCGGAGGCGGATTCGCCCCGGACGAGGTCGAGCAGGCGCCGGGCGCGGGCCGGGCCGAAGTCCTGGTGGTCGCCGGTGTCGGGGTAGAGGGCGCCGCGCACCCGGTCGTAGTGGGCGGGCGGGCCGGCGCTGACGCCCGCGTTGAGCCGGCCGCCGGAGAGCACGTCGACGGTGGCGAGGTCCTCGGCGAGGCGCAGCGGGTTCTCCCAGCCGAGGGGCGTGACGGCGGTGCCGAGCTCGATGCGGCGGGTGCGCTGGCTGGCGGCGGCGAGGACGGCGACGGGGGAGGAGATGCCGTACTGGAGGTGGCGGTGGCGCAGCCAGGCGCTGTCGAAGCCGAGGCGTTCGCCGAGTTCGATGAGTTCGAGGGTGGTCTCGTGGCCGCGGCGCGGGTCGGCCTCGTCGAAGAGGCCGATGGTGAGGAAGCCGAGCTTGCGCAGCGGTCGTGGGGTGGTCGACGACGGCATGACGGCCTCCGGGCGGGCGACGGGACGTTCAAGGGGTACGGGTCGAACCTACGCATGCCGTCCACCGCCCCACAAGATCGCCGGCGGACCGTCAACGCAGTCGCAACCCGCCCGCCACACGGCGCAACACGACGGGCCCCCGCCCACGGTGCGGAGGCCCGTCGTCACCCGGAGGTCAGCAGCTGCGCAGCTCCGGGCTCTGGTTGCGGATCTGGTTGTGCAGGGACGTGAACTCCCGGTACGCCTCGCTGGTCTCGGCGCCGGGCCGGAAGGCCGCGACGCGGTGGCAGTTGACGAACGCGAGGGTCACGTCGAAGTGCCGCTCCAGGCTGCCGCGGATGGCGTTGCTGGCGAGGGCGCGGAGCAGCTGGGCGCGCTCCTCGTCGGTGGGGGTGGTGTTGTCGTTGACGAACTCCTCGTCGCCGGCGGCGAGTTCGGTGCTGAGGCCGGCGACCACCTGGTAGGCGTAGGGGAGCGACGTGCGGACCGTTTCGACGAAGTCGGCCTCGTCGACCTCGCCGTGCGCGGCCTGGGCGAGGAGGGCGGGGGAGACGTCGAGCGACATGGGGGTGTCCTTTCCCGGGGGTGTGTGGGGATGGTGGTGCCGAAGGCGTCAACGGTTAACGAAGATGAAAACCATTGCTACATGGACTGTCCTCGACGCCCTGATGTCCTGTCAAGTACGGCGCGGAGCGACCGCCCCCGCCGCGCGCCGCCCCCTCCGCTTCACTCCCCCGCCCGCTCCCTCGCCGCCATGACGTCGTCGCCGTGCCGGAAAGCCCAGGCGCCGGTGGACGCCCGGGCGATCGCGCCGCCGGTGGAGTACGCCGGGTAGCCCCCAGGTCCAGCCGCAGGCCCCGGTCCTCAGCCCGCGGGTTCGGGTGCCTTGTCGGCGACGGGGGCCGGGACCTTGGGGACCTTGATGACGAACACCGCCATCACCACCGCCAGCACCGCGAACACCAGCCCCATCTCGAACGCCCGGGAGATGCCGTGCACCAGCACCGCCGACGAGTACGGTGCCGGCAGCTTCCCGGTCGCTCTGAACTGGAGGGCCTGCTGCGGCGTCGCCGCGTGGAGGAACTTCGCGACCTGCTGCTGTGCCTCGTTGCGGCTGGCCGTGCCGTAGACCGTCACCAGGATGGACAGCCCGAGCGAACCGCCCACCTGCTGCATCGCGTTGAGCGTGCCGGTGGCCGCGCCCGTCTCGTGCGGGGCCACCTGCGACACGACCGTCAGCATGACCGGGACGAATATCGAGCCCATGCCGAAGCCGAACAGCAGCGTCGGCCCGAGGACGCCGGAGGCGTATGTCGTGTCGAGGGAGATCCGGGTCGCCCAGAAGACCCCGCCCAGCACCAACAGCGAGCCCACGACGAAGAACGGCTTGGCCCCGAACCGGACCTGGTTGCGGGCGGCGAACTGCGCCGCGGCGACGATGGCGACACTGATCGGCAGGAACGCGAAGCCCGCCCGCAGCGGGCTGAACCCGAGGATCTCCTGCACGAACAGGGTGATGAAGAAGAAGATGCTGAACATCGCCGCGGCGAGGCACAGCATCAGCCCGAACGCGCCCGCGCGGCTGCGGCTGCGCAGCAGGTGCAGCGGGGTGATCGGCTGTGGCACGCGCCGTTCGTTCAGCAGGAACGCGGCGAGCAGGACGACGGCGAGGCTGAACGCGAGGAGCGTCACCGCGTCCGTCCAGCCGTGGTCGGAGGCGCGGATGAACCCGTACACCAGGGACACCATGCCGGTGGTGGCCGTGAACGCGCCCAGGAGGTCGAAGCGGCCGGGGTGCCGTTCGGACTCGTTGATGTAGAGCGGCGCCAGCAGGGCGATCGCGATGCCGATCGGCACGTTGACGAACAGCACCCACCGCCAGGACAGCCAGGAGGTCAGCATGCCGCCGAGCAGCAGCCCGACCGCGCCGCCCGCACCGGCCACGGCCGAGTAGACGCCGAACGCGCGGTTGCGCTCGGGCCCTTCCTTGAAGTTGGTCGCGATCAGCGCGAGCGCCGTCGGCGAGGCGATCGCGCCGCCCAGGCCCTGGAGCGACCGGGCCGCGAGCAGCCACGCGGCGTTCTGCGCGACGCCGCCGAGCAGCGAGGCGAAGGAGAAGACCAGCACGCCGACGATGAACACGCGCCGGCGCCCGAGGATGTCGCCGGTGCGCCCGCCGAGCAGCAGGAGCCCGCCGAACGTCAGGGTGTAGGCGTTGATCACCCACGACAGGTTGGTGGTGGAGAAGTTCAGCGCCCGCTGGATGTGCGGCAGCGCGATGTTCACGATCGTGATGTCGAGGACGACCATGAGCTGCGTGGCCGCGATGACGGTGAGCGCTATCCCCGGGTGCTGGCCGCGGCGGGCGGACGCCGGCGGAGCCGAGGCCAGGGCGTGGGAGGTGGCCATGGCAGGTCCCCCAATGGCTTTGGGAGCGAACGACGGGAGGGAACGGTTTCGTTCACTAAGACCGACAGTAGTCCCGGGCGCATTGGGAGCACAACGGGCATTACCGACGGTCGGCTGGTTCCGGACAATCAGTGAACCGAGGTGTGAACGGGATGAACGGGTGGAACGGGTGGAAACCGTGCCGTGCTACCCGTTCGTGCGGAGATCCAGGTAGGGGAACAGGTCGATGAAGGGTCTGGCGGTGACACGGACGCTCCCGCCGAAGGGGTTGTCGAAGTCCCAGATCATGAACAGCAGGAAGGCGATCAGCGCGCTGAAGCACCCGGCCAGCGCCAGCTCCCGCGGCGTGTGGCGGATCTGGAGGGCGAAGAGCATGCCGACGGTGATGGCGGCTCCCGCGATCAGCCCGATCCAGACCAGGCCGGGCATGGTGGCGCCGGCGTACTGACCGCGGGCGCTCCGGGCGTCGTCGGCGACGGTGATCCGGTCCAGGATGGGCAGGTAGGACTGCGCCTCCAGCTCGGTCGTGGGCGGCCTGGTGGCGACGTCGGCACGGACCTGTTCGAGCAGCTGGGTGCCCTTGTCGGAGATCGTTCCGTGATCGCCCATGTACGTCCACTCGACCCGGACGACGTACGACACGTAGGCGTCCACGTCCGCCCTGATCTTGTCGCGGACCTCGGGCGGGTAGACCGCCGCACGGTCCCCGACCTCGTGGAGCGCCTGGGCCTCGCGGAGCACGTCGTCCTCGGCGGCGACGCGCGCCTGCCAGACGCCGGCGATCGCCAGCCCGAGGACGATCGCGTAGACGATCCCGATCATCATCGTGATGTACTCGATGACGTCCGGAGTCTCGTCGTGTCTCGGCTCGGTGCTCTGGTGGCGCCGCAGGAGCACCACCGCCCCGGCGACGAGGCACGCTGCGGCCGCGGCGACGACCAGCGCCACCCATGGACCCATCGGAACTCCCTCTCACTGGCTGGCTTCTACGGTCGGCGGCCCGGTCCTTGCGACGCGGGCGTCGGGGCGTCCGGTGACGAGGCGTCATCGCCGGCCCTGCTCATGGCCGCCGCCTCGGCCGCGCCCCGGGCGCAGCGCCGCCGCCGCGATGACCGCGGGCACGAGGATCAGCAGCATGGTGGCCGCCATCGGGACGCCCGGGTGGTACGGAGGCGCGGTGGTCGGGCCGGCCGGCGCTGCGCGGAACGTGGGCGCCCGGGTGGGGGCCTGGGTCGGCCACGCCGGGCTCGGGCGGGGGGTGTCCGGTGCGACCGGACTGGCCGCCGCAGGCCCGGTGGGTCGGGGCGACGGCTGTGGTCCGGTGGCGGCCGGGTTGGCTGCGGCGGGGGCGGGCCCGGCGGCGGGGGCAGCGGCGGCCTGGGCCGGATTCTGCGCTGCGGGTGCGGGTGCGGGTGCGGGTGCGGGTGCCGGTGCCGGTGCTGCCGGCGGAGGTGGTGCCGGGGCTGGCGGCGGCGCGGAGGGCGGGGCCGGAACAGGTGACGGACTCGGAAGCGAGGGCGACGGCGACGGCGAGGGCGACGGCGACGGCGAGGGCGACGGCGAGGCGACGGGCGGGGGCGAGGTGGGCGTCTGCGTCGGCGTGGTGGAGGGGACTGGTGAGGCAGTCGGCGTGGGTGAGGGGCTGGGTGTCGGCGTGGGGGACGGGCTCGACGGCGGGGTGGGTGTCGGAGTGGGCGTCGGAGTGGGAGAGGGCGTCGGAGTAGGGGAAGGCGTGGGTGTCGGACTCGGGCACGGACGCAGGTGGTGATGATGGTGATGGTGGTGACCACCGTGGTGGTGGCCACCGCGCTCGTCATCGTCGCCGTCGCCGTCGCCGTCCAGGCGCCCGGCGCCGGCGCTGTCCGAAAGCGTCGGCGATGGCGTCGGCGTCGGCGTCGGCGCAGAGGTGGGGCACGGCCGGTGATGCTGGTGCGGAGGCCGGTGGTGGTCACGCTCCGGAGCGATGGTGACCTCGACCGGAGCGGTCCCGCCCACCCGGAGGCACACGCAGAAACCGGCCACCGGGCCCGCCGGATGCCCACCACCGTGGTGCCCGGCGCCCGCCGCCGACGCCCCGCCCACCAGCACGCCCACGGCCACCACGCTCGCGACCGCACCCGCCGTACGCACCCACCGGCCGGGGCGGACGCGTCCTGTGCCTGCCGGCAGCAGCCGCTCGACCTCTGGGGACCGGGGAATGAGCTCCACACCTCCCAGGGGGACGGCACAATGCGCGGCGGACTTCGATCGGGCGGCCCGACCGGGGACACGCGTGGCGCCCTCCGGCCGCCGTCAGGATCTCCCCGCGGTACTTCGTCAACCAACAGGCGCGCCGGGCACCTGCGGCCGTTCGGTCCAAGGGCGGACAGGTTCAGTCGCGCGGCCGTACACCGGCGTGTCGGCCGCGCGGGTGTCCGGTGGCTGGGCACGCACTCCCACCGCCTCGGCGCACTCAGTAGGATCTTCGTGTTCCCCGGTCACCCGAGACGGTTCGCGGTGTGGCCGTTTCGTAGCAGGTCCATCTGGAGGAGAAACCCTCATGGCTCAGGTCACCCTCAAGGGCAACCCGGTTCAGGTCGCGGGCGAGCTGCCGCAGTCGGGCAGCCAGGCGCCCTCGTTCACCCTCGTCGGTGCCGGTCTCGTCGACGCGTCGCTGAAGGACTTCGCGGGCAAGCGCAAGGTCCTCAACATCTTCCCCAGCGTCGACACTCCGACCTGCGCGGCCTCCGTCCGCAAGTTCAACGCCGAGGCCAACGAGCTCAGCGACACCGTCGTGCTGTGCATCTCGGCCGACCTGCCGTTCGCGCAGGCCCGCTTCTGCGGCGCCGAGGGCCTGGAGAACGTCAAGACCCTCTCCACCTTCCGCAACCGCGACTTCCACGCCGCCTACGGCGTCGACATCGCCGCGGGCGCCATGGCCGGCCTGACCGCGCGCGCCGTCGTCGTGCTGGACGAGAACGACAACGTCCTGCACACCGAGCTCGTGGCGGAGATCGCCGACGAGCCGAACTACGACGCGGCCCTGTCGGCCCTGAAGTAAGGCGCCTCCCGCTCCGACCTGTGGGCGCGGCCGGTTTCCCCGGCCGCGCCCACCGGTTTCGGCGGACCACCGGTTTCGGCGGCCCACCGGCTTCAGGGACCCACCGGCTTCAGGGGCCCACCGGCTTCAGGGGCCCCTGGTTTCAGCCGCCCGCCGGGACCCGGAGGGTGCCGTAGCGCTGCATCCGCTGCCAGCGGAGGCGGGAGCCGGCCAGCGCGGTGAAGACCGACTGGATCACCACCAGGTACATCAGCTGCCGGTAGACGAACTGCTGCAGCGGCAGGCTCCACAGCGGTCCCAGCCGCTCCTTGTCGAGCCGGAAGGCGTACGCGCCCATCAGCATCTGGACCAGCAGGAACGCCGCCCACGTTCCGATGATCCGCACGGGGTCGAGGAAGACGACCCCGTACAGCGCGAAGACGTCGACGACGGGGGCGAGCAGGGGCAGCAGCACCTGGAACATCAGCAGGTAGAGCAGTCCGCGCCGGCCGAGCTTGCCCGCCTGTCCGCGCTGGACGAGGGCGCCGCGGTGCTTCCACATCGCCTGGAGCGTGCCGTAGCACCAGCGGTAGCGCTGACGCCACAGGGCGCCCAGGGAGGCGGGGGCCTCGGTCCAGGCCTTGGCGCGCTCCTCGTAGACCACCCGCCAGCCGGCGCGGCAGAAGGCCATGGTGAGGTCGGTGTCCTCGGCGAGGGTCTCCTCGCCCACGCCGCCGACGGCCAGCAGGGCTGAGCGGCGGAACGCGCCGACGGCGCCCGGGACGGTGGGCATGCACTCGGCGAGGTCGAACAGGCGGCGGTCCAGGTTGAAGCCGACCACGTACTCGATGTGCTGCCAACGGCCGAGCAGGCCGCCGCGGTTGATCACCTTGGCGTTGCCGGACACGGCGCCGACCGAGGGGTCGGCGAACGGCTGGACGAGGTGGCGGACGGCGTCGGGCTCGAAGACCGTGTCGCCGTCGACCATCACCAGGAGCTCCGCGCGGGCGGCCGCGATGCCGGTGTTGAGCGCGGCGGGCTTGCCCGCGTTCTCCTGCCGGATCACGCGCGTGTAGGGGAGGCCGAGCGACTCGACGAGGTCGGCGGTGCCGTCGGTCGAGCCGTCGTCGACCACGATCAGCTCCACCGGGTGGTCGGAGGCGAGCAGCGAGCGCAGCGCGGCCTCGATCCCGGCGGACTCGTTGTACGCGGGCACGATGACGCTGACCGGTTCGGTGACGGGCGGTCCCCACGGGCGGCGGCGCAGCCGCTTGTGCCGGCGGGCGGCCACCAGGACGGCGACGGCCCGCAGCACGCTGATCGCGCCGGCCGCCCACAGCAGCCAGCCCAGGACGGTGAGCACCCAGTTCCCACTCCGGAGGATCCAGATCAGGGCGGTTCCCTGGAGACGGTCGGCGGTTCCGGCCTGGTGGACGGGGTCGGACAGGCCGACGGCCTGGCTGACGGTGGCGAAGCGCAGGCCGCGCGACTTGAGTTCGGGCAGCAGGGTCTTCAGGGCGGCCACGGTCTGTGAGCGGTCCCCGCCCGCGTCGTGCATCAGCATGACCTGCCCGGGGCCGCCCGGGCGGTCGTCGAGCGCCTTGAGGATCTGCGGGATTCCCGGCCGCTGCCAGTCCTCGCTGTCCTGGGTGGTGAGCACGGTCAGGTAGCCGGAGCGCCCGGCCTGCTGGACGGCGTCCCACTCGCGGTCGTCGAGGGCGTCCGCGCTGGAGGAGTACGGCGGCCGCAGGAGCGAGCTCGTCACCCCGGCGGATCCGGCGAGGGCGAGCTGGGTCTCGCGCAGTTCCAGCGAGCGGCGCCAGGCGGGGGCCGGGCCGAGGTCGGTGTGGGTGAAGGTGTGCACGCCGATCTGGTGGCCCTCGGCGACGATCCGCCGGATCAGGTCGGGATGGGCGGCGGCCTGGGTGCCGACCACGAAGAACGTCGCGTGCACCCCCTCCTTGCGCAGGACGTCGAGGATCTGCGGCGTCCACGTCGGGTCGGGGCCGTCGTCGAAGGTGAGGGCGACGGTGCCGGGCCCGGGCGCGGCGTTGCGCGGCTGCGGGCCCGCGGTGTCGATCACCGGACCGCCGTCGCGGACGGCTGCCGGGACCGCGTCGGCGGACGTGGGCGTGGCGGCCTGGTCGGGTCGGTCGTCGAAGCTGTGCTGGGTGTAGCCCTGGAGCGCGAGGGCGCCGGTGAGCGTCAGCAGCAGGGCGGTCAGCAGGAGCCAGTGGGTGCGCAGCGGGCGCTGGCGGACCACGCCGCGCCGGCCTCGGCGGGCGGACGCGCGGGTGGGGGCGGGTGTTCTTCGTCGGCGGGCGGTGCTCATCGTGCGGCTCTCGGTGGGTGGGCGGATGTCACTGCTTGTTGGGGTGGCCGTTCGGGTTCCCCGGCGGGGCGCTGGGGCGGCCGTGCCCGGGGGTGGGGCTCGGGTGCTCCGACGGCGTGGCGGTGGGGGCCGGCGCCGTGGTGGCCGTGGTGGCCGTGGGGCCGGCGGGCGCGCTCGGTGCCGCGGGGCTGGTGGCCGACGGGTGCTGGACGCTGACCGGGGTGACGGCCCGCGGGTGGGTGGGCGCCGCGCTCGGGTGCTCACTGGGTGCGGCCGCGGCCACCGGCCCTGCGGTGGGCGCGTCGGACGGCGCGGCCGTCGGGTCCGGCGCGCTCGGTGCCGGCGGCTGGGGGAGCGGCAGGAACGGCGCGTTCACCGTCGGGCCGCCGAGCAGCGCGCTCGCCAGCAGGGCCAGGTACCCGCCGGCCGGTACGGCCAGTGCCACCCCGAGGCGGCGGATCCTGCGCTGGCGGCGGCCGGAGGAGTCCACGAACACGGGCGGGGGCGGCGGCTCGGCGTCGGAGACGGCGGGCAGTTCGACGGTGGCCTCGCCCGCTCCGTCCCCGGTGAACGGGACGTGTTCGGCGGTCGGCCACGGTTCGTACGGTGTGACGGGCACGGTGTCGGGTCCAGGTCTTCTCGGTTCACAGGGCTGTCAGGGCCGCACCTACGGGTCACGGGTGAGCCGACGGTGCACTGGTCGTGATCTGTTCAGCGCCCGGAGCCGGAGTTCCGTCACACCCTCCCCGCCGGATTCCGCCTTGACGCCCGGGCCCGGTGGGGCACCGGGACGGAACCGGGGTTCGTGCCGGCTCAGCGATCCGTCGGAGCGCTCCCAGCGGCCGTCGCGCGGTGCTTGATGTTGACGGCCGACGCCTGGGCGATCGCCACGGGGTTCAGGAAGCGCATCGGGCCGATCAGGCGGGATCCGAACCGGTGCATGTGCCGCGCCAGCGATCCGTCGCGCGCCGCCGCCGAGAACATCAGCCGCTCCAGCGGGTTGAACGGGCGGGCCTTGGCGAAGTCGGCGGCCAGGAACTGGTGGCCGCGCATCCGGCGCTGGTGCGTGCGGGCGTACGCCGCCAGCGCCCGGTCGAGGTCGCCGCGCCCGGCGGCGGCCGGGGCCACGGCCTCCGTCAGCCACGTCGCGGACTCCAGCGCCCATCCGCAGCCCACGCCCCACAGCGGGTCGCTGGTCAGGGCGGCGTCGCCGATGAACGCGATGCCCGGTGCGGCCGGCGTGCGGTCGACCAGCGGGTAGTCGAGCACGCCGATGATCTTCGAGACGCGCTCGGCGGAGTCGATGGGCGGCGCCTCGGGCAGGGCGCGGACGAAGGCGGTGAAGCTGCCCTCCAGGTCCTTGCGGAAGCCCGGCAGCCGTTTCTTGTCCGGGACGACCGCGACGACCGTGACCCCGTCGTCGTTGGGGAACGCGTACGCCATGTCGGGTTCGAGGAACCAGGTGTGGGCGATCCCGCCGGGCAGCGGAAGGCCGCGGAAGTGCGCGAAGTACGCGAACCGCGTGTTCTCGTGCAGCCGCGCGGGCACCCCGGCGTGCTTCGCCACGGCCGAGTCCTTCCCGTCGGCGCCGATCACCAGGCGGGCCCGGAGCTCACGTTCGCCCTGCGGCGTCGACGCGCGCACCCCCACCGTCCGTCCGCCTTCCTGGATCAGCCCGGTCACCTGGTGGCCGAGGAGCAGATCGACGCCGGGGGTCTGCCCCGCGCGGGACCTGATGATCGGGTCGAGGGTGCTGCGCCGCACGTTGTACCCGTACGGCAGCTCGGGGCCCGGTGCGGCGCCCGGTTCGATCCAGCCCCAGCGGGTGTACCAGCGGGCCTCGTTGCGAACGGCACCCGCCTCCTCCAGGGCGGGTATGAGGCCGAGCTCGTCCAGCACCGGGTAGGCGTTGGCCGTGAGGGAGTGGGTGCACAGGACCTTGTACGCCCCGGGGTCCGAGCGGCGTTCCAGCAGGGCGACACGGACTCCGCGCCGGGCGAGCAGGATCGCCGCGGCGCTGCCGGCGAGGCCGGCTCCGCTGATGACGACGTCGTAGTCGCGTTCCGTGTAGTCGTGTTCCGTGCTTCCGGCTCCGGTCATCTGCTGATGTCCCCCTTCGGAGTGGCGCTGTTCGTGGCGGTGGTGCAGTGCCACTGCTCCCAGGAACGTGAATCGCTGTCAAGTCCCTTTGGCCGGAACGCTTCAGGAATCCTCCCGGCGGCGCGTCCGGTGGGCCGCGATGAGGTCGGCGTAGGTGCGGCCGCTGGTCTTCACGGTCCGCCGCTGGCTCGGGTAGTCGACGTGGACCAGGCCGAACCGCTTGTCGTAGCCGTACGCCCACTCGAAGTTGTCGAGCAGCGACCAGGCGAAGTACCCGGCCGGTGCCGCTCCCCGGGCGGCGGCGCGGGCGCAGGCCGCGAGGTGGTCCCGGAGGTAGGCGGTGCGCTCGGGGTCGTGCACGCTGCCGTCGGGGGCGACGGTGTCGGGGTAGGCGGAGCCGTTCTCGGTGACGTAGATCCGCCGGACGCCGTAGTCGTGGGTCAGCCGCAGCAGCAGCTGTTCGAGGCCGGAGGCGTGGACCTCCCAGGGCATGGCCGTGTGGCGGGGGTTGGGGCCGGGCAGCTGGCGGAAGCGGGGGGCGGGGCCGTGCGGGTCGTCGGCGACGACCTGGCGGAAGTAGTAGTTGAGGCCGAGCCAGTCGAGGGGCGCGGCGATCAGCTCCAGGTCCCCGGGGCGGACGGGCAGGTCGACGCCGTACTCGGCCCGCATGTCCGCCGGGTAGCCGCGGCCGAGGACGGGGTCGAGCCACCAGCGGTTGACGTGGCCGTCGGCGCGGGCGGCGGCGGCCCGGTCGGCCGCGGAGCGGGTGGCGGGCTCGATCGGGCTGAGGTTGTTGACGATGCCGATCTGCGCGCCGGGCACGGCCGAGCGCAGGGCCGCCAGGGCCAGGCCGTGGCCCAGGTGCAGGTGGTAGGAGGCGCGGACGGCGGCGGTGAGGTCGGTGAGACCGGGCGCCATGGTGCCGTCCAGGTGGCCGATCCAGGCGGAGCAGAGGGGTTCGTTGAGGGTGGCCCAGTGGGTGACGCGGTCGCCGAGGCGTGCGCCGACCACCGCCGCGTACTCGGCGAAGCGCTCGGCGGTGGAGCGGGCCGGCCAGCCCCCGCGGTCCTGCTGGGCCTGGGGCAGGTCCCAGTGGTAGAGCGTCGGGAACGGGACGATGCCGGCGTCGAGGAGGCCGTCGACGAGGCGGTCGTAGAAGTCCAGCCCGGCCTGGTTGACCGTGCCGTCCGCCAGCGGCACGACGCGCGGCCAGGCGATGGAGAACCGGTAGGCGTCCAGGCCCAGGCGGTGCATCAGGGCGACGTCCTGCGGCCAGCGGCGGTAGTGGTCGCAGGCGGTGTCACCGGTGTCGCCGGCGGCGATCCTGCCGGGGGTGTGCGAGAAGGTGTCCCAGATGGACGGTGCGCGTCCGTCCGCGTCCACCGAGCCCTCGATCTGGTAGGCGGCGGTGGCGGCACCGAACAGGAAGTCGGCGGGCAGGTCGCTGAGGTCGGTCACGGGTGTGCCTTTCGGCGAGGGGGTGTCCGGCGGGCCGGAGGTGTGGTCATTTGACGGCGCCGGCGGTCAGGCCGGCGACCAGGAAGCGCTGGAGTAGCAGGAATCCGGCGACGACGGGCACGCTCACCACCAGGGAGGCGGCCATCACCTGGTTCCAGTAGACGTCGCTGAGGGTCGCGTAGCCCTGGAGGCCGACGGCCAGCGTGCGGGTCTGGTCGTCGGTGAGCACCGAGGCGAAGAGCACTTCGCCCCACGCCGTCATGAAGGCGTACACGGCGACGGCCACGATGCCGGGGAGCGCGGCCGGGACGACGACCCGCACCAGCGCCCGCACCGGCCCGCACCCGTCGACCAGGGCGGCCTCGTCCAGGTCGCGGGGGATGGAGTCGAAGTACCCGGCCAGCATCCAGATCGAGAACGGCAGCGAGAAGGTGAGGTAGGTGAGGATCAGCCCGCCGCGGCTGCCGTACAGGGCGATCCCGGTCGCGTTGCCGAGGTTCACGAAGATCAGGAACAGCGGCAGCAGGAACAGGATGCCCGGGAACATCTGGGTGGACAGCACCGTGACGGTGAACAGGCGGCGGCCGCGGAAGCGGTGGCGGCTCACCGCGTACCCGGCGAGGATCGCGACCAGGACCGAGCAGACGGTCGAACCACCCGCGACGATCAGCGAGTTGACGAGGTACCGGCCGAGCGGCACGGTGCGCCAGATGTCCGCGTACGGCCGGAGCGTCACGGTGCTGGGGATCCAGCGGAACGGGCCCTGCACGTCCTGGAGGGGCTTGAGCGAGCTGGAGACCATCACCAGGACCGGCGTGGCCGCGAAGACCGCCAGCGCGGCGAGCAGCACCCGGCGCAGCCACCGGAACGACGCGGACGCCCCGATCATCGCGCGCTCCTTCGGCGTGCGGTGAGCAGCAGGTACGCGGCCGTCACCAGCAGGAGGAAGAGCAGCAGGAGCACCGACATGGCGGAGCCCGCGCCGAAGTTCCAGGTGACGAACGAGGACTGGTAGACGTGCACGGAGACGAGGTCGGCGGCCTCGGGGGCGGACCGGCCGAACAGCAGGTAGGGCGTGTTGAAGTCGTTGAACGTCCACAGGAACAGCACGAGCACCAGGACGCGGTTGACCGGGCGCAGCGACGGCAGGGTGATCCGGCGGATCTGCTGCCGGATGCCGGCGCCGTCCAGGGCGGCCGCCTCGTACAGCTCGCGCGGGATGTTCTGGAGGCCGGCGGTGACGGTCAGGAACGCGAACGGCCAGCTGCGCCAGACGGCGACGGTGACCAGGGCGGCGAAGCTGTTGCCGCCGAGCAGCCAGAAGGGCTTGTCGTCGACGAGGTGGAGCTGGTCGTGGAGGACGTGGTTGAGCAGGCCGGTGTCGCGCTGGAACACGAACGACCAGGTGATGACGGCCGCGTACACCGGCAGCGCGTAGGGGAGCAGGAACAGGGCGCGCAGGAGTCCGCGGCCCCGGAAGGCGTCCTGGAGCAGGATCGCGGCGGTGGTGCCGATCAGCCAGGACAGGCCGACGGTCAGGACGGTGAAGGCGCAGGTGATCCCGAAGGAGTGGAGCAGCGCACGGCCGACGGGCGCGTTGATGTCGACGGTCGTGCGGTAGTTGTCGAGGCCGGTCCAGGGGGCGGCGGACCAGTCGCGGATGGTGAACTGCGTGAGCTGCTTGAGGCTCATCGCCGCGCCGACGACCATCGGCGTGAGATGGACGAGCAGTTCGAGGAGCAGGGCGGGCAGGAGGAGGACGTAGGGCAGGGCGGCGCGGCGGCGGGCGCTGCGGTCGGGCGGGGCCGGACGGGCCGGTGGCGTGGTGGTCACGTCAGTGGGCCGGCATCTGCTGCTGGGCCTTGGCCAGTTCGGCCCTGACCGTGTCGTCGGTGGGGGGTTTGCCCGCGGCGGCGGCGCCCATGAGGTTCTTCACGGCGGTGCCGACCAGCGTCTCGAACTGGCTCTCGTCCGGGACCTGGGGGAGCGGGGCGGCGCTGGTCCTGAGCACGTCGGAGAGGGTCTTGAGTTCGGGGGTGGCGAAGGCCGGGTCGTTCTGGGCGTCCTTGACCGGCGGGATGGAGCCGTAGGCCCGGTTGAGCCGGATCTGTTCGTCCGTGCCGGTCATGAACGTCACGAACTTCAGCGCGCCGTCGGTGTTGTGGCTGCTGCGGAGGACGGCCAGGTTGATGCCGGCGGCCATGGAGGCGGTGGCGCGGTCCCCGGTGGCGCCGGCGGGCGCGGGCAGCGGGGCGACGGCGTAGTCCTCGGGTTTCATGCCGTGCGAGGCGAGGTTCGCGCCGGCGGACTGCCACATCAGCATCGCGGCCTTGCCGGTGGCGAAGTCGGTCACGGACTGGTTGTTGGCGTACTCGGCGTTGCCGGGCGCGGCGATCCGGTCGGTGCCGAGCAGCCCCACGTACCGTTTGACGGCGGCCACGGTCCCGGGGCCGTCGAAGGTCGGCTTTCCGGTGGCGTCGAAGAAGTCGGCGCCCTGCTGCTTGGCGAGGGTGAAGGCGTGGTGGACGTCCTCGGTGGGGCTGCCGCCTTCGAGGGCGAGGCCGTGGCGGTCGCCGGCGGTGAGCCGGTGCCCGTCGGCGATCAATTCCTCCCACGTCGTCGGGGGGTGGTCGATCCCGGCTTCGGCGAACAGCTTCTTGTTCCAGTACAGGCCGTAGGCCATGGAGTAGAGCGGGAGGGCGGCGGGGTCCTTGCCCGCGGCTCCGGTGGAGGCGAGGGCGGAGGGCAGGAAGCGGTCCTTGCCGCCGGTCTTCTCCATCGCGGCGGCGTCGAAGGGCAGCAGGGCGCCGGTGGCCTGGAGCGAGGCGGACCAGGTGTTGCCGATGTTGAGGACGTCCGGCCCCTGGCCGGAGGTGGTCGCCGTGAGGATGCGGTTGAGCAGGTCCGACCACGGGACGACTTCGAGCTTCACCTTGATCCCGGTCTGCTGCTCGAACCTCTTCAGCTCCGGCTCCAGCACCTGGCGGTCGTTGTCCAGGCTGGTGCCCTGGTTGGACGCCCAGTAGGTGAGGGCGGCGGGGCCGGTGTCCGCGCCCTCGCCGCCTCCGCAGGCGGTGGCGGCGAGGGCCAGGACGGCGGCGAGCGAGGTGACCGCGGCGGTGCGGCGTGCGGGCATGATGGTGGTGCCCCTCTCGGACAGGGTCGGGCGGACTCGGTCGATTGCCTTGAGCGGCGAAGTACCCTGTACAGCGGCTTACTTCAAGGCGTGATTTAACGACCGGGGGAGCCGTCCGTCAAGCGAGGGGACGAGGAATGATGGAACCGGGACACAAGGGCGTGTCCGCGGCCGGGCGGGCCGGGAACACGGTGCGGGACCTGCGCCGGGGCAGCCGGTCGGCGGTGCTGCGGAGGCTGTACTTCGACGGGCCGCTCAGCCGTCAGGAACTGGGCGCGCTCACCGGCCTCAGCGCGGGCTCGGTCAGCAACGTGACCGGCGAACTGCTGGCGGACGGCCTGGTCGAGGAGTGCGGTTCGGTCGGCTCCGACGGCGGCCGCCCGCGCACCATGCTCCGGGTCTCCCCGGGCCGCGCCCGGCTGGTGGGCGTCGACGTGGGCGAGACCCAGGTCCGGGTCGCCCTGTTCGACCTGGCCCGCACCGAACTCGCCGCCGCCGACCAGCCGTTGTCCGACCGGGGCCGGGACGTCGGCCGGGTGGCGGAGCTGATCCTCGCCGGGCTGGCCGACGTGCTCGACCGCACCGGCACGGCCGCGGAGCAGGTCCTCGGCGTCGGGATCGGCGTGCCCGGGATCGTCGAGCAGGGCGCCCCCGGCACGGACGGGCCGCACGTCGTCGTGCACAGCCAGACCCTGGGCTGGGACGCCGTCCCCCTCGGCCGCCTGCTGCGGGCCGGCACGGACCTGCCGCTGTTCGTCGACAACGGCGCCAAGACGCTCGGGCAGGCCGAGATGTGGTTCGGCGCGGGCCGCGGGGCCCGGCACGCGGTGGTGGCACTCCTCGGTTCGGGCGTGGGCGCCTGCGTCATCGCCGACGGCGCGCGTTTCCGGGGGGCCACGAGCAGTGCGGGCGAGTGGGGGCACACCAAGGTCCACGTCGGCGGACGCCGCTGCCGCTGCGGTGCCCGCGGCTGCCTGGAGGCCTACGTCGGGGCCGGGGCGCTGGTCGAGCGGTGGAGCACCGCGGCGTCCTGCCGGGGCGAGAAGTCGGGCCTGGCCGCGTTGTTGGCCGCCGCCGAGGCCGGGGACCCGGGCGCGGTGGGGCTGCTCGACGAGGCCGCCGAGTACCTCGGGGCGGGGATCGCCGATCTCGTCAACCTGTTCAATCCGGAGCGGATCGTGATCGGCGGCTGGGCCGGCCTGCTGCTGGGCCCGCGGCTGCTGCCGGGCATCCGTGCCGCCGCCGGCGAGTACGCCCTGCGGTTCCCCTGGGAGCACACGCTGATCGTCCTCGGCACCCTGGGACCGGAGGCGGTCACCCTGGGGGCCGCCACACTGCCGCTGTCGGACTTCCTGGATTCGGGCGGGCAGGCCCGGGCCGGTGCTCAGCTGACCGACACCACCGCATAGTTCACGGTGTGAGGAAAGTCCGGTCGGAGGGTTGACAGTGTACGGCGGCGGCCCGGAGACTCCCCGTCAGGGATGTCGCCGGGCTCGGCCGGCCGACCGGGTGACACCCCGACCCCGCTCTCCGGCACCCCCCGATCGCGCGGCTCGGCGAGCCCGGCCACGGGCCGCGGCCGCGCCCCGCCGGAGCCCCCACCCACCTCACCGAGGGGCATGCCCATGAGGCGTTCTTCAGCACGCCGACGTACGGGACTGGCCATGGCACTGGGCCTGTTCGCGTTACTCGCACCGGCCGTCGCGCCATCGGCGCCGGCCGCGGCCGCCGCGTCCAGGACCGCGGCGACGGCCGCCGCCGACTGCGGGACCGACAACGCCGCACGGGGCCGGCCGGCCACCGCCTCCTCCACGGAGAACGCGGGCACACCGGCGGCCGCGGCCGTGGACGGCGACCCCGGCACCCGCTGGTCGTCCGCCTTCAGCGACCCCCAGTGGCTCCAGGTCGACCTCGGCAGCGTCCGCCAGGTGTGCCGCGTCGTCCTCGACTGGGAGACCGCGTACGGGCGTTCCTACCAGATCCAGGTCTCGGACGACGGATCGACCTGGCGCACCGCGTACGCCACCGACCACGGGACGGGCGGCACCGAGACCCTCGCGGTCAACGGCACCGGCCGCTACGTGCGCATGAACGGGCTCGCCCGCGGCACCGCCTGGGGCTACTCGCTGTGGGAGTTCCAGGTCAACACCTCCGACGCGCCCCCCGTCCAGGGCGGCGGCGACCTCGGGCCCAACGTCCTGGTCTTCGACCCCTCGACGCCCGACATCCAGGCGACCGCGGACCGCGTCTTCAAGCAGCAGGAGTCCAACCAGTTCGGCACCGACCGCTACGCCCTCCTCTTCAAACCGGGCTCCTACGGCAACCTCAACCTCCAGCTCGGCTTCTACACGTCCGTCGCCGGCCTGGGACTGAAACCCGACGACACCGCGATCAACGGCGACGTCACGGTCGACGCCGGCTGGTTCAACGGCAACGCCACCCAGAACTTCTGGCGCTCCGCCGAGAACCTCGCCCTCACCCCGGCCAACGGCACCGACCGCTGGGCGGTGGCCCAGGCCGCGCCGTTCCGCCGCATGCACGTCCGCGGCGGCCTCAACCTCTCCCCGGCCGGGTACGGGTGGGCCAGCGGCGGCTACATCGCGGACAGCAGGATCGACGGCAGCGTCGGGAACTACTCGCAGCAGCAGTGGTACACCCGTGACAGCGCGATCGGCGGCTTCTCCAACGGCGTGTGGAACCAGGTCTTCTCCGGCGTCCAGGGCGCGCCGGCCCAGAGCTTCCCCAACCCGCCCTACACCACGCTGGACACCACGCCCGTCTCCCGCGAGAAGCCCTTCCTCTACCTCGACGGCGCGGACTACAAGGTGTTCGTCCCGGCCCTGCGCACCAATGCGCGCGGGGTCTCCTGGGACGGCGCCCTCCAGGGCGAGTCGCGGCCGCTGAACCACTTCTACGTCGTGAAGCCGGGAGCCACCGCCGCGACCGTCAACACGGCCCTGGCCCAAGGGCTCGACCTCCTCTTCACTCCGGGCGTGTACCACCTGGACCGGCCGATCGAGATCACCCGGCCCGACACGGTGGTGCTCGGCCTCGGACTGGCGACCCTCGTGCCCGACAACGGCGCGACCGCCGTCAAGGTGGCGGACGTCGACGGCGTGCGGCTGGCCGGACTCCTGGTCGACGCCGGGCCCGTCAACTCGCCCGTCCTCGTGCAGGTCGGCCCTGACGGCGCGGGCGCCGGCCACGCCGCCGACCCGACCACCCTCCAGGACGTGTTCGTCCGCGTCGGCGGCGCCGGCGCCGGAGCGGCCACGAGCGGCATCGTCGTCAACAGCGCCAACGTGATCGTCGACCACACCTGGATCTGGCGGGCCGACCACGGCACCGGCGTCGGCTGGGACACCAACCCCGCCGACTACGGCCTCGTGGTCCACGGCTCCGACGTGCTCGGCACCGGACTGTTCGTGGAGCACTTCAGGAAGTACGACGTCGAATGGTCCGGCGAACGCGGCCGCACGATCTTCTTCCAGAACGAGAAGGCCTACGACGCGCCCAACCAGGCCGCCATCCAGAACGGTTCGACCCTGGGCTTCGCCGCCTACAAGGTCGACGACGCGGTCGCCGTCCACGAGGGCTGGGGCCTCGGGAGCTACTGCTACTTCAACGTCGACCCGACCATCCGCATGGACCACGCCTTCGAGACGCCGACGCGGCCCGACGTCCGCTTCCACGACCTCCTGGTCGTCTCGCTCGGCGGCAAGGGCCAGTTCAACCACGTCGTCAACGACACCGGCGCCGCGACCACCGGCACCTCCACCACGCCGTCGACCGTCACGGCCTACCCGTAGGCGCCGTCCGCGGGGCCCGGCCGGGCCCCGCGGACGGTGGGTAGGCAGAGTTCGCCGGTGTCTACGCCCCGGCGGCACAGCGAGCACCAGTCGAAGTGGGCGCCGGTGAGCCCGGGGACTGCGGCCCGCAGGACGGAGGCGGCTCGACCAAGGGCCTCGCCGTCCACCGCGAAGCACCGCACGATCCAGGTGTCACAGGTCGTCCGCGGTGTCCACCAGCTGTAGAGCTCCAGGTGGAACGCCGACCTGTCGTCGGACCACCACATGTCGGCGGGCCCGGTTGCCTCGCGTACGCGGGGCGGCAGGTGCTCCTCGGCCACGGAAGGGGCCACTCCGAGGGGAGTGGCAGTCCGGAGGACGAGGTGCGGCCACCGGTACACACCCGCCAATAGGGCGTCGGCCTCCAACCGCTGATCAACGCTGCTGTTGATCAGCCTGTGCGTCAAGCCCGGTACCGGTATCGCGGTGCGGCCGTCCGCGAGGACGTCCAGCCGATAGGTCCCGGGGCCATCGAGGATTCCGGGAAAGGCCCAGCCGTGAGACGTCCAATGGGCGGACGGAGCCCCATCGAGACCGTACTCGCTGGCGTTGCCGCCCCGCGGTGAGTAGGACAGGCCGCCGTACCTCTCCTCGAACCGGATCATCGCGTCCACGATCCCGGGGCCTGTGGGAGGCTTGAACCCGGTGTCGTCGACCGTCGGCGTGTAGTGCGTGAATCGGTCGGCAGGGGTGGGTGGATGTCGTCGAGCACGCTGTGAGAGGAAGCTGCGGAGCCGGGGCGACACTGTGGGGTCATCAAGGATGTGTATGCCGCACAGGGTACTCATGATCGAAAAGGTCGGCCAGGCCCGTGCGCCGACCGCCCGCGACCGCGCACGCGGTGGGCCTTCACGGAACGGCCGGCTACGGCCACGGGTAGCCCAGGTGCCCGGGGTCGTAGCCTCCGCAGAGTTCGGCCGTGGCACGGGGGTCGCCGGCGGTCAGTTTCGCTTCGAGGCGCGTGGCCTGGTCCGACGGGTCGTCCGCGGAGATCGGGAGGGTCATCAGGAACTGGGCCCAGGGCAGATCCGTGTCCTCCCGGCCAGGGGGATGCCTCAGGACGACGTCGATCCGATCGGGCTCCCCGCGGGAGGCCCAGACGGCTTCCAGCTCGCAATCCCACCTGGCGAGCCAGTCCTCGCGTGCCCTGAGGCCCGCTTCGAGCAAGGTCGCGACCACTGCGGCGGGCCACTCCCAACTGCGGTCCCGTTCGGCTCGCAGGACCTCGGCCTCGTACCGATCCGCGGCGAACCGAAACTCCGGCAGGTCGAAGCCCCGTCCGGCCGGGTCGCGCCAGCCCGCCCAGACGACATGGTCGCCGTCGCGCGCGACCGTCACGTAGAGAGCACTGCAGCACTGCTCCAAGCCGCACCCGGATCGACCGAGCCGAACCTCGTGAGCCGTCGCCGTGGCCTGCAACGGCCTGCCCTGGCCCAGGAGGTACCGGGGGCCCGAGCCCACGAACCGGGGGCCGCCCGATCCCCCGCTGCGGAGGGACAGGTCGGCCAGGAGATCCCGGCCACCAACGATGGGGCGGACCTCCAGGTAGCCCTCGCCGGGTGGTGGGCAGAGGATGCTCAGGCTGAGAGTGTCCGGTTCTGTGGCCATCGGCCAAGGATCACGGAGCCGGCCGCAGCTGTCATGCGACTTTGCGTGGCTCCACTCAGGGCGGTGGTCGGCCGGCCGGGAAGGGCGGATCTCTATGACGTCATGTCACGCAGGTCGGGGCGGTTCCTGGGCAGTCCGAAGCCTGCCATCTGCTTCTCCTCGTAGGACAGGAAGCCGAGACTCCGGTAGAACGCATGGTTGCGCTCGCCTTCCGGTGACGACTCGTGGTCCGTGGAGAGGAGGAAGAACCGGCAGTGCGAGTAGCGTCGCATGAGGTGTTCGACCAGGGCCCGGCCGACACCCTGTCGGTGATGCGCAGGGTTGACCACGACGTCCTGGACATAACAGATGTGTTCGTCGTCGGAGACGGTCCGGGCCAGTCCGAGGAGCGTTCCTGAAGCGTTTCGCGCGGTGATGACAAGATGAGAGTTCCGCAGGCCGCGACAGAGCTTGTCGACGTCGGCGGTGTAGCCCTCCCAGCCGACCGAGGCGTAGAGGCCCAACATCTCATCAGGATCGAAAGTGGCTTCTTCCGCGACAAACACGCCAAACCCCCTGCGGCCGTGCCGCGTCTCCGTGCCGACGACGTCTTCCTGCATCTGACTCCACACTCGTCAGTCACGTCAAGATCGGTATCTGTCGGCCTCGACCGACAGGGCACGTCGCTCGGTTCGGGGTACGAACCCTGTTTCCGGCGGCTGCTCCCCGGCGGATATGCGCTGTCACCACCGCTAATGCACCGATAAGATGACCGTAGGTGTGCCGGGAAGCCTGGTCGGCTCGGGGGACTACTGCGGCATTCGGGCGGCGGTGACCCCGTTCGTCGTGGTGGGGTTGTTTCCGTCGATGCACGTAGTCGGGATCGTTCTCGTCCTGGTGGTTCTGGGCACGGCCGTGGCCACCTTCGCCGGGCGCCTGCGGGTGCCCGCGCCGTCGCTGCTCGTCCTGGCCGGTGTCGGGGCGGCCCTGGTGCCCGGCGTCCCCGCGCTGCACGTTCCGCCGCAGATCATCGGCATGGTGGTCCTGCCGCCGCTGCTGTACGCCTCCGCCGAGGAGCTGTCCCTGCGGGACCTGCGCACGGTGTGGCGCCCGGTCACGATCCTCTCCTTCGGCCTGGTCTTCGCCTCCGCCGCCGCCGTGGGCTTCGCGGCCGTCGCCGTCGCGGGCCTGCCGCCCGCGATGGCGTTCGTGCTCGGCGCCGTGCTGTCCAGCACCGACCCGGTGGCGGTCACCGCCCTCGGGCGCCGGCTGGCGCTGCCGGGACGGGTCCAGGTGCTGGTGCAGGCGGAGAGCCTGTTCAACGACGCGACCTCACTGGTGCTGTTCAAGGTGGCCGTCGGCATCGCGGTGGCCGTCGGCGCGGCGGTGAGCCTGCCGGCGGCGGGCGGGGAGTTCCTGCTGCTCGGCGGCGGCGGGAGTCTGGTGGGGGCCGCCGTCGCGGGCCTGGTGTGGCTGGTTCGGCGCCGCACCGTCGACCCGGTGCTGGAGACCGTCATAGCGCTGGTCACCCCGTACGCCGCCTACGTGTTGGCCGAGTCCGTGCACACATCAGGCGTCACCTCGGTCGTCGTCGCCGGCGTGTTGCTCGGCCGCTCCGGCCACCGGCTCACCGACGCCCACATCCGCCTCCAGCTGAACGCCGTCTACGCGGTGGTCGTGTTCCTGCTGGAGAGCGTCGTCTTCAGCATCGTCGGCCTCGAACTGCCCACCCTGGTGCGGGACCTGCCCGCGGGCACCGGCCTGTGGCCGCTCCAGGCGCTCGCCCTGGCCGCCGTGCTGATCGCGGTGCGCGTGCTCTCCACGCTGCCGCTGACCCGGGCGGTCAAGCCGACGCAGGGCCGCGGCCGGCTCTCCTGGCGGGTGGCCGGGGTGGTCACCTGGGCCGGCACCCGCGGGGTCATGCCGCTGGCCGCCGCCCTCTCGATCCCGCTCGTCACCGACGACGGCACGAAGCTCGCCGGACGCCCGCTGGTCCTGGTCCTCACCACCGCCGTCGTCGTCCTCACGCTGGTCGGCCAGGGCCTCACCCTGGCCGCCGTGGTCAACCGCTCCGGCCTCGCCCTCGAACCCGAGCACACCGTCCGCGAGGAGGACGACGCCCGCGACGCCCTCAACCGCACCGCCCTCGACCACGTCGAGAACCTCGCCGAGCTGGAAGCCCTGTCCGACACCGCCGTCGACCGCGTCCGCCGCGCCCTGACCGCCCGCCTCGACCGCACCCCCGAGACCCCCGACGGCACCACCGCCGACGCCTCCTACCGCCAGCTGCGCCGCGAGGTCATCGCCGTCCAGAGCACCGAACTGCGCCGTCTCTACGACGAGCACCGCATCAGCGACACCACCCGCCGCCGCCTCCAGCACGACCTCGACCGCGAGGAGGCCGCCCTCGGCACGCCGTGACGCCGACGCGGACGACCGCCGTCCGACCGGATGACGGTTCCGGTGCTCCGGGGCGCTCCGTGATAGGACGTCGGGCGAGCGGCGTCGTCCGCCGTCACGTCCCTGCGGGTCCGCAGCGAGGGGGAGCCGCCAGCCATGAGGGCCGACAACCGCCTGACGCGGATGGCGCGGATGGTGCGTTCGGCGAGGGAGCGGTACGCGGGATCGTGGGCCGAGGCGCTGTGGAAGCGGCTGGAGGCGGTCGACTTCATGAGCCAGGGGCTCCAGTTCGCCGCCACGCTCCTGCTCTGCTTCTTCCCGTTCATGATCGTGACGAACGCGCTGGCAGGCCGGTCGACGGTGACCGCCCTGGTGCGGCGCCTGGGCCTGGACCGGCAGGCGTCGGCCGACGTGAGCGACCTGTTCGCCCCGTCGACCACCACGAGCAGCGCCGTCACGGGCACGGCGTCGGTGTTCTTCGTCCTGGGCGGCTTCGCCGCGGCGTCGGCGCTGCAGCAGCTGTACCAGCGGATCTTCGAGCTCCCTGGGCGGGGCGTGCGGGACGTGCTCCACCAGGTGCTGTCGCTGGCCGTGGTGATCGCGGGGGCGGCCCTGGCGGCGTGGACCGGGCCGGCGCTGCACCGGGTGGGCGGGCCCGTGCTCCTCGGGGCCGTCGCACTGGTGGCGGCCGCCCTGCTCTGGTGGGTGCTGATGCGGCTCCTCCTGGCGGGCCGGGTGCCGTGGCGTGACCTGCTGCCGTCCGCCGTCATCACCGCCGTCTGCTACCTGGGGATGCGGGTGGTGTTCTCGTTCACCGCCTCGGACACCGTCACGTCGAACACGGCGGAGTACGGGCCGATCGGGGTGGTCTTCTTCCTCATGTCCTGGCTGATCGCCCTCGGCGTGGTGATCATCCTGGGGGCGGTCACCGGGATCGTCTGGCGGGAACGGGGTCTGTCGCTCCGGGCGGCCCTGGGCAGGCGGCCCCGGCCGGGGAAGCCCGGCCGGGGCTGAGGGGGACGCCTCAGGACACGGGTGCGGGCTCGGGAGCCGCGGGCACGTCGTCGGCGGTCCTGCGGGTGAGTCGGCGGATCTGGGGTTCGAGGAGGACCGCCGCGCTGAGGAGGGTGCAGATCACGGCGCACGCCCACAGCGCGCCGGAGATGCCGAGCGCGTTCGAGACCGGGCCGGCCAGGGCGATGCCGAGCGGGGCGAGGGAGAGCGAGCCGAGGTGGTCGTAGGCGCAGACGCGGGAGAACATCTCGGCCGGGATCTCCTGCTGGAGCGCGACCATCCAGTTCACGCCGAAGACGGTGACGCCGACGCCGGAGAGGAACATCGCCGCGATCAGCACCGGCAGCGGTGCCGCGAGCGCCAGGGCGAGCGCTGGGACGCCGAACAGGAACACGCCCCAGTTGCCGACCAGCAGGATGCGGCGCGGCTGCCAGCGCACCATCAGCAGGCCGGTGACGACCAGCCCGACCCCGTAGGCGGCCATCGCCAGCCCCCAGTCCGCGGCGCCGCCGAGCCGCTCCTCCGCGACGACCGGACCGTACACGGACTCGACCGCGCCGACGCAGGCCACCAGGACGGAGAACTGGAGGACGACCACCCAGAGCCACCGGCGGGAGGCGAACTCCCGCCAGCCGTCCCGCAGTTCGCTCAGCATGGTGGTGCCGGAGGTGGCGGGTGCGGCCTCGGCCTCCAGGAAGAAGCGCAGGGCGGCGGCGACCAGGAAGCAGACGGCGTCGAGGCCGAGCACCCAGCCGGGCCCGACGGCGGCGGTGAGCGCGCCGCCGAGGGCGGCCCCGCCGATCTGGCTGGCGTTCTGGCCCATCCGGAAGACCGAGAACGCCCGGGCGGCGTGGTCCGGCGGGACGCTCTGGAGGATCATGCCCTCGGCCGCGGGGGCGTAGAGCGCGAATCCGGCGCCACCGGCCGCGGAGAGGACGAGCAACTGCCAGAGCTGGGTGTGGCCGTTCAGCACGAGCGCGGCCAGGACGGCCTGGGAGAGGCCGCTGAACAGGTTGGCCGCGACCATGACGTGATGGCGCGGCAGCCGGTCGGCGAGGGCGCCGCCGATCACCAGCAGCAGGACGGTCGGCAGCAGGCGGGCGGCCGTGACGTACCCGACCTCGGTGCCGGACCCGCCGTCGCCGAGCACGGCGAAGGCGGTGGCGATCGGCGCACCGGCGTTGCCGAGGCCGCTGACCACGGTGGCGGCCGTCTGGATCCGGAAGTTGCGGCCCGCCCAGGCGAAGCGACGGGCGGGCGGGGGCGGGGGCTGGGGTGGGGGTTGGCTCGGCACCCAGCGACTATGGCCGAAGGTTCGTACAGGCGTCCATCGGGTTTGGCGCGGCCGTGCCTCGAACGGCGGGCCGGTCCGGCGGGCGGTGATGGGATGATGGGCCGGACGGTTCGCGGGTGAGGGGTGGGGCATGGCCGGCAGGTTGCGGGTGCTGAGGCAGCAGAACCGGCTCAGCCTCGAAGCGCTGGCCGAACAGGTCGGGGTCACCAAGAGCTACCTCTCCAAGATCGAGCGCGGGCTCGGCGACCCGTCGATCTCGACGGCGCTCAAGCTCGCCCACGCGCTCAAGGTCGACGTCGGCCGGCTCTTCTCGGACGAGGTGGAGCCGGAGCTCGTCACCGTCGTCCGCGCCGGGGAGCGGACGCCGATCGCGAGCGGGACCGGCCCGGGCGCCCCGAACTACGAGGGCATCGCGACCGGGCTCAGCGGCAAGCGGATGGTGCCGTTCGTGATGTACCCGCCGCTCGACAACGCCGGATCGCCGTTCAAGTCGCACGCGGGGGAGGAGTTCTTCTTCGTCCACGCGGGCACGGCGGAGCTGGAGTTCCCCGAGCGGACCGTCCACCTCGGGCCCGGGGACAGCGTCTACTTCAACTCCGCTCTCCCGCACCGCTGTCGGAGCACCGGGCCGGAGCCCGCGCACATCCTCGTGGTGATCCACGACGACCCGGCCGGCCCCTCGGACCGGGTGCCGAGCCTGCCCTGACGCCCTCCCGGCCGTTTCGGACGGCTTGGTAGAGTGCCGCAGCCCGAAAGGTCGGGCACTGACGGCCGACGGCTCGGTGCGGCCGGAGTGACGAGGGGGACGATGTGAGGGACCTGGCGGCGGACGACCAGACCGTGCTGCTCGATGAACTCGTGGCCGGACTGCTCGACCCCGACGGCGATCTCGACGAGCTGGCCGCGATCGGGGCCCACCTCACCGGCACGCTCAGCGCCGACCTCGTCCCGCGCCTGGAGGCGCACCTGGAAACGGCCGTCGCCGCCCGGAACCAGTACGCCCGCTCCGTCCTCGCCGGCCTCCTCGCCGAGACGGCCGGCCGCTCGTCCCTGCCCGTGCTGCTGCGGGCCTGGTCCCGCGACCTGGGCGACGACCAGGACAGCCTGACGACGATGATCACCGTCCTCGCCCAGGACGATCCGTCCGCCGCGCGCCGCACCCTCCTGCCCTGGACGGAGAGCGCCGACGCCGACCTGCGCCGGGCGGCGCTCTGGCTGCTCGGCTTCGTCCCCGACCCGGCCGACGTCGCCGTCCTGGCCCGCGCGGCGCACGACCCGGACGAGCGGATCCGCAGCGTGGTCGCCGGCGCCCTCGGCAGCCACGGCACGGACCCGGCGGCCGTGGACCTGATGGTGGGCCTCCTGGCCGATCCCGCCGAGCAGGTGCGCATCTCCGCCCTCAGCTCGCTCGGCTACCGCCGCCAGCCGCGCACCCTGCCGGACATCTGCCGCCTCGTCAACGACGACAGCCCGAGCGTGCGGGCCTGGGTGGCCATCGCCCTGCGGCGCTTTCCCGCGACGGAGATCGGCGACGAGGCGGTGGCCGACGTCCTGGCCAGGCTGGAGCGGGACGCGGAGCCGCACGTCCGTGATCAGGCGATGGCCGCGCGGCAAGGGGCGGCCCGCCGGGGCCGGTGAACGCCCTTGCCCGGTGAACCCCGTGCCCGGTGAACCCCCGTGCCCGGTGAACCCCCGTGCCCGGCTCCGCCGTTCGCGACGGGGCCGGGCACGGTACTCGCCGGGTACTCAGGCGGCCGCGGCCAGCAGCCGGGCCAGCTCCGCCGTCCCCGCCTCGTCGAGCGGGAGCAGCGGCTTGCGGGGCTCGCCGACGTCCAGGCCCCGCAGGGCCAACCCCGCCTTGACGGTCGTCGGCAGGCCGCCGTCGAGCAGGAACCGGAGCACCGGGAGCTGGCGGTAGTACACCTCACGGGCCCTGTCCAGGTCGCCCGCCTGCACCGCCCGGTACAGCTCCAGCGTGAGCTCCGGGATGACACAGGGTGCGGCCGTGCACCAGCCGGACGCGCCGGCGGCGAAGGCCGCCAGGGCGAGCGGGTTGGAGCCGTTGTAGAACGGCAGGGCGCCGTCGGAGAGTTGGGTGAGGCGGTGCATCCGCTGGATGTCGCCGCTGCTCTCCTTGACCATGGTGATGTTGTCGACCTCGGTGACGAGCCGGTGCAGGAGCTCCGGCGGGAGGTCGACGCCGGCCGTCGCCGGGTTGTTGTAGACCATCAGCGGGATGCCGACCGCGTCGGCGATGGTGGTGTAGTGGCGGGTGATCTCGCGCTCGTCCAGGCGCCAGTACGAGAGCGGCAGCACCATCACCACGTCGGCGCCGGCCTTCTCGGCGAACCGGGCGCGGCGGACGGCGCTGCGGGTGGTGAGGTCGGCGATGCCGACGACGGTCGGGACGCGTCCGGCGACGGCGGAGACGGACGCCTCGGCGGCGGCGTACCACTCGGCGTCGTCGAGGTAGGCGCTCTCGCCGGTGGAGCCGAGCGGGGCGATGGCGTGGCAGCCACCGGCGATCAACCGCTCGATGAGGGCTGCGAGTCGGACGAGGTCGAGGCTGTCGTCGGTGCGCGAGAACGGGGTCACCGGGTAGGCGATGATCCCTTCCAGGGTGGTCGCCATGTCAGGAGCCCTCCCGGGCGGTGAGCGCGTCGCCGTGGCCGGCGCGCAGGGCGCGGCGGGCGTAGTAGGCGAAGTTCGCCTGGCCGCGCTTGGGGGTGGACGTCCAGTCGTGGGCCTCCTGCGCGAGGAGTTCGGGGATCTCCTGGATCTTCCCGGCGGCGCTCGCCAACAGCTGGAGTTTCGCGGTCCGTTCGAAGAGCAGGGCGAGCGTGCACGCCTCCTCGACCGTCCCGGTGGCGACGAGCTGGCCGTGGTGGGCGAGCAGCAGGGCGCGCTTGTCGCCGAGGGCGGCGGAGATGATCTCGCCCTCCTCGTTGCCGACGGGGATGCCGGGCCACTTCTCCAGGAACGCGCAGTCGTCGTAGAGCGGGCACGCGTCCATGTGGGAGACGATCAGCGGGGTCTCCAGCATGGACAGCGCGGAGATGTGCAGCGGGTGGGTGTGGATGACGCAGTTGACGTCCGGGCGGGCGCGGTAGACCCAACTGTGGAACCGGTTGGCCGGGTTGGCCATCCCGTCGCCTTCGAGGACATCGAGGTCCTCGTCGACGAGGAGGAGGTTGTCCTCGGTGATCTCGTCGAAGCCGAGCCCGAGGCGCTGCGTGTAGTAGGTGCCGGGGCGCTCGGCGCGGGCGGTGATCTGCCCGGCGAGGCCGGAGTCGTGCCCGGCGTCGAACAGGATGCGGCAGGTCAGCGCGAGCTTCTGGCGCACCGTCCAGCCGTTGTCGGGTATCGCGGTCGCCATGCGGCGCTGGGCGAGGTCCACCAGTTCGGACTTGCCCGCCTGGAACGTGTCGGCCATGGGGCCCGGCTCTCCTTCGATCCTCGGTGGTGCCGTGGTTGAGAACACATCGTTCACAGTAGGACACAAGGTGTCCTCCGTCCAGAGTCCGTCCAGGGTCCGTCCAAGGCGCCGTTCGGAATCCCGTGATGGAACGTCAACGGCCGGGAGCCGGTCCACTACCGTTCGGCGGGCGAAGGAGCTTGAGTCTCCAGCAGGGGGAGACGCGAAGGTGGGGGCATGGACGGCGACACGCTCTTCTCGATCGGTGACCTGGCCCGGCGCACCGGGCTGACGGTCAAGACCATCCGGTTCTACTCCGACTCCGGGATCGTGCCGCCGACGGACCGCAGCCCGGCCGGCTACCGGCTGTACGACGTCGGCGCACTCGCGCGCCTGGACCTCGTACGCACGCTTCGCGACCTGGGACTCGACCTCGCCGTCATCCGGCGGGTGCTGGACGACGAGGTCTCGGTGCCCGAGATCGCGGCCGCGCACGCCGACGCCCTGGAGGTGCAGATCCGCACCCTCCGGCTGCGGCGGGCGGTGCTGCGCGCGGTGGCCAAGCGGGGCTCCACCACCGAGGAAATGGATCTCATGCACAAGCTCGCAAAGCTCTCCGACGCCGAACGCCGGCGTCTCATCGGCGACTTCATCGACGACACGTTCGGCGGCCTGGACGCCAACGCCGAGTTCGTCGACATGATGCGCTCGGCCATGCCCGACCTGCCGGACGACCCCGAACCCGACCAGGTGGACGCCTGGGTGGAACTCGCCGAACTCGCCCAGGACCCGGACTTCCGTGCCGCCGTCCGCCGCATGGCGCAGTACCAGGCGGCCGAACGCGCCCAGGGCGACATCACCGGACTCCATCAACAGCTCACGGAGACCGTGCGCGACGAAGTCGGCCGCGCGCTCGACGCCGGCACCGACCCGGCCTCGCCCGAGGGCGGGCGCATCCTCGACACCCTGAGTGCCCGCTACGCGGAGACCTTCGACCGACCCGACGACGCCGACCTGCGCCGGTGGCTGCTGACCCGCCTGGAGGTCGCGGGCGACCCGCGGACGGAGCGCTACTGGCACCTGCTGGCCGTCATCAACGGCTGGCCGGTCCCGCCGAGCCTGGCCCCCGTGTTCGCGTGGCTCACGGAGGCCCTGCGCGCCGGGAGCCGGTGACGCGCAGGGCCGGGTCCTCGCGGCGAGCGGTCACGCCGCGGGGACTCCCCTTCCCCTACCGCTTGACGCGGTTCCCGAGGTCGGTCGGGATGGAGTCGTCGCTGCGGGTGGCGCGCACCTCTGGCCGCCGGGGAGTGGCGGGTGCTAGACAATCACCATGCTGTTTCTGGGGGTCGCGCTGTTCGTTCTCGTGATGACGGTGCGGATGGTGAAGTACGTACTCGACCTGAACGCCGACTTCCGGCGGGTGCGCGGCGAGGGTGTCCGCCTGCAGGCCGAGGTGGTGGACTACGACAAGCGGGTGGGGGACCGGGCCGACGAGTTCTACCTGCGGCCCATCGTGCGGTACTACCTCAACGACCGCACCTACCAGGCCACGGTGGGAAACGCGTCCGGCAGCAATCCGCTGCCGCTGGGTTCGTTCACGACCGTCGTGGTCTCGCCCAAGACGCCCTACGCGCCGTACGACCCGTACCAGGGCATCGGCGGCGCGGTCGTGTTCGCCTTCGTGGCCCTGGCGGCAGCGGTGGGAATGCTGTACTGGGCGATCGTGCGCCTCTGACCGCCGGGTGCGCGTCAGCGGGGCGCGGTGGCGCTCCGGCGCGCCCGGCCGGTGCTCCGTCAGGACGGTGACCTGCACGGCGCAGGGCCTTACGCTCGCGGTGTGTCCGGGTCGAGGCGGGAGGAGGCCGTTGATGGACGCACCGGTCGCGGTCGGAGGGCCCTCGGCGTGGCAGGGGGCGGAGCTGGAGGAGCGCGACTGGGTGGTCCCGGTGGACCGGGTCGCGGAGCACCTGCGTCACGGGCCCGGATTCGCGGTCGTGCGCGGGCTCGACCTGGAGGCGCCGGCCGACGAGGACTGCGTCGAGGTGTGCCGCCGGATCCTGGCACAGGTGGGCGAGGTGCGCCCGGTGGACCTGGCCCTGCCCGGGCACAACCTGCTGACGGCGGGCGCGCAGCTGGACGAGGCGGAGCTCGGGCCGCACACCGACCGGGGGATGTCCCCGCGGCCTGCGCGGCTGATGGCCCTGCTGTGTGTACGCCCGGCGGGCTCCGGCGGCGACTCGCTGCTGGTCAGCGGGCATGCCGTGCACGACGTCCTGCTCGGCTCCCGCCCGGAGGTGCTGCCGGCCCTCTACGGGGACTTCGACTTCGGCGACGGGCCGGGCTACGAGCGTGTCTACCCCGTGTTCCGGCGCAGTGCCGGCCGGCTGGAGGTGCAGTACAACCGGTACTGGATCACTCGCGGTCAGCAGGAGTGCGGCTCGCCGTTGACCGATCGTCAAGTGGAGGCCCTGGATGCCTTCGACGAGGTCGTCGCCGACCCGAGGATGGTCCTGCGCGTGCAGCTGGGGCGCGGTGACCTGTTGCTGGTGGACAACACGACCGTGCTGCACGGCAGGACCGCCTTCGTCGACCCGCCCCCGCCGCGGGCCGGGCGCTGCCTCGCGCGGGTGTGGGCCGACTGAGGGTCGATCCGGTGGGCGAACTGCCCCATGCAGGACCAACCGTCCGGTGGGCCGGCCCAGCCGCCCCAGGGCGCCCCGGCGCAACCTCCGTTACCGGCCCTGCCCCTTCGGGCCGCCGCGCAGGCACGGCGACCGCGAGGGGTGGTCGAGGTCCGGCGGTGACGCCTGGAATGGCGGGGGGTGTGAGGAGTGCCTCTCCCTGGGCGCCGGCCACGTGGCCGACGCTCCCGGCGGCCGGAGAGGCACTCCCCGGCTCCGACGGCGGAGTCAGTGCCTCACGGGCGGCGCAGGAAGACGTCCTGGAGCGCGTTGGTGTCTCCCGGTACCAGGTTGCCGTCGTCGGCGTCGAAGATCACCGTGTCGCCGGTGGCGTCCACGGAGGGGCTGTAGGCGGCCGTGTCGCTCTGCCGGCCGTCGCGGGTCAGGCTGATCCGCTCGATCGTCCCGGTCCACAGGTCGCGGCGGAAGACGTCGGTGGCGTTGTTGGTGTCGCCGGGGACGAGGTTGTCGGCGCTGGAGTCGAAGTAGACCCAGCGGTCGTCGACGGTCATGGCACCGCCGGAGGAGTCGGCGTCGGGGCTGGTGGTGCCGGGCAGGCCGGTGTCGACCTTGGTGGTCCTGCCGGTGGCGAGCTCGTGGACGTACACGTCGAGCCGGGTGCCGCCGTGACCGGGTTGCCCCTGGCCGAAGGTCGCGAGGCTGTAGACGGCGTAGCGGCCGTCCCGGCTGACCCGGGCGTCGTAGGCGGCGCCGCCCAGGTGCCCGGCCTCGTCCACGCTGCCGGCGGCGGTCCTGCCGGTGTCGGCCTTCCAGACGTAGTAGGGGTAGTAGTGGGGCCCGCGTGCAAGCCCTGGGGACGCGGCGAGGGCAGGGGCGGCCGGGAGCAGGTTGCCCGCCCGGGAGCCGAAGCCGATGGTGGAGCCGTCCGCGCTGATCGTGGGGTTGAAGGAGTTGCTGTCGGCGGCCGCGCCGTTCGCGCCGAGGGTGACGAGGCGGCTGGTATGGGTCCAGCGGTCGGTGACGTAGACGTTGTTCCGGCCGCGGGTGGCGGGGCCGGGGGCGAGGTCGCCGCGATCGGAGACGTAGGCGACGTAGCGGCCGTCGCGGCTGATCGAGGGGCTCTGGGCGTCGTACGGGGTCTGGTCGTCGGTGGTGGGCAGGCCGCCCGCGGTGACGAGTTCCGTGCGGCCGGTCCAGCGGTCGCGCACGTAGACGTCGCTGCGGTGCTTCGACCCGCCGGGCAGCACGTTGGTGGCCGTGGTGCTGAACGCGACGTACCGGCCGTCACCGCTGATCGAGGCCTGGAAGGTCATGGCGTCGAGCTTGGCGCCGTCGGCGGCGACGCTGACCCGCTCGACGTGGCCGTTGCGCAGGTCCTTCACGTAGATCTCGGTGTTGTTCGGAGTGCCGCCCTGGGGCAGCAGGTTGGTGGCCGTGGACGAGAAGAGCGCGGAGCGGCCGTCGTCGCTCAGCCCGAGCGCGGTCGAGTAGCCGTCGAGCTGCTCGCCCTTGGCGCCTTCGCTGACGCGGGCGGTGTCGCCCTTGGGTGGGCGGGCCTCGGCGGACGGCGTCGCGGCGCCGACCGCGAGGGCGACCGCCAGGACGGCGGCGGCGCGCGCCGACCGGCGGCGGGTGCGGGCGGTGGTCATGGAACGTCCTCCCCTGATGACGGTGCCGGGCTCCGACACCCCCGCGGCCCGGCTCGGCAAGAGCCAAGCGCTGCGGCCGACTTGTGGTCAACGGCCGGGCGGGAGGTCGACCGGAATTCCGGCCGAAACCTCCCCCTCCGGTACGACCCGGCCAGTCGTACCGGAGGGGGAGTGCCGCTACGGGCGCCAGACCACCGCGAGGTGGCGGGTGACCCAGGGCTGGGGGTGGAAGTCGTCGGCTAGCGGGGCCTGATGGGGAGGATGGTCTGCCCGGTCAGCGGAGGGACAGGACCGCGACCTCGTGGCCGAAACCGACCGCGAGCCGCCCGCCTGGAGCCACCGCCACCGCAAACACTGGTGCGGGGAACCGCAGTTCCGTCCCCACTTGCTCGCCGGTGGCCGAGTCCCATACCTCTACCGTCCCGTCCTCGCCGACGGTGACGGTGACCGCCCGGCCCTCCACCTCGCCGGTTTCCACCGCCGAGATGTCTTCGCTGTGGCCTCGCCGGGGGTTGCCGATCTGCTCGCCGGTGGCCAGGTCCCACACCCGCACGGTCCCGTCCTCGCCGTCGGTGACGACGACCGGCCGGCCCTCCACGTCGCCGGTTTCCACCGCCGAGATGTCTTCGCTGTGGCCTCGCCGGGGGTTGCCGATCTGCTCGCCGGTGGCCAGGTCCCACACCTGCACCGTCCCGTCCTCGCTGCCGGTGACGGTGAACGGCCGGCCCTCCACCACCCCGGTTGCCACCGCCCACACCTCCAGGGGAGGACCTTCCAAGGGCTCGCCGATCTCCTGACAGGTGGCCAGGTCCCATATCCGCACCGTCCCGTCGTGGCCGCCGGTGACGGCGACCGGCCGGCCGTCCACCACGCTCGTCGCTACGGCGGACACTGTGCGGTCGTGGCCGTGCAGGAGGGTGCCGATCTGCTCGCCGGTGGCCAGATCCCATACCCGCACTGTCTCGTCGTAGCTGCCGGTGACGGCGACCGGCCGGCCGTCCACCACGCTCGTCGCTACGGCGGACACTGTGCGGTCGTGGCCGTGCAGGAGGGCGCCGATCTGCTCGCCGGTGGCCAGATCCCATACCCGCACTGTCTCGTCGTGGCCGCCGGTGACGGCGACCGGCCGGCCCTCCACCACCGCCGTCGCCACCGCCCGCACCACGCCGTCGTGGCCGTGCAGGAGGGCGCGGGTCTGCTCGCCGGTGGCCAGATCCCATACCCGCACCGTCTTGTCGTCGCCGACGGTGACGGCGACCGGCCGGCCTTCCACCTCCCCGGTGGCCACCGCCCGCACCACGCCGTCGTGGCCGTGCAGCGGCTCGCCGACCTGCTCCCCGGTGGCCAGATCCCACACCTGTACCGCGTTCCCGCCGGTGACGGCGACCGACCGGCCGTCCACCACCGTCGTTGCCACCGCGTACACCACGCCGTCGTGGTCTATCAGGGGGTCGCCGATCTGGTCACCGGTGATCAGGTCCCACACGTGTACCTCATCGCCCTCACAGATCTCGAGGGCGACCGGCCGGCCGTCCGCCACCGCCGTCGCCACCGCGCACACACCTCCCCCGAACCCGGGGTCGTTGGCGGTCATGACCTGCCGGGCCCGGGCATCAACCTGGCTGCCGGTCGACCACTCCACCTGCCACCGCGGCGCAGGCTCGCCCACCACCGGAACGGCACCGATCCGCGCAGCCAGCTCCATGTCCCCGTACCGAGCCGCGTCCAGCGCCAGCAACTGCCGACGCACTCCCGCCGTCTCATACCGGTGAACATGCGCCGACGCCCGGTACACCGCCGCCACCAAACGAGCCTCCCGACCCGCTCCCGAGTCCAGCAGGCCCCACACCCGCGCCGGATCGCCGTTCACCAACAACCCCAGGTCCGTCCACCACGCACCCGCCACCACCGGACCGGCACCCGAACCACCCTCACACGCATCACCATTCATGACCGGCACCGTAGACGCACCCGCTGACAACCACCGCCTCGGGCACGACCGGGGACCCAGCGGCGCGTCGGGGGACTTCCGCCGGCGCTTCGGGCGTCGGCCGTTCATGCGCTCCTCGACCGCGTCGGCGCGGACATCGTCGGGTGAGCCCAGGAGCACCGTCAGCGCGGTCTGTGCGAGACGCCGGTTGGCGCTGTTGGGGATCCGCTTGTTCCGCCGGACGTTCCTGCGTGAGGTCTTGTCGTTCTCGCCGTAGTCGTTCCGGTGGTCCTTGAGGTGGCTCAGCCGCTTCTATTCCTGGGGTGTCCTGCGCTTCACCGTTCCTGTGCCGCCTACGCCTTCGACCGGCCTGCGTCTTGTCAGTGCGGCGGACGCCTTTGGCGCCAATGGACGTGGCCCCCTCGTCGTCGAAGCACCTCCTGGCGCGCACGCTCGGCCTCTTCCGCGGCCCGTCGACGGGCCGCGGCCTCCGGCGACTCGGGCGGGGGCGCGGAGATCCTCGGGTCGAAGGGCGGCATTGCACCCGGCCGCCCGGTTCGGCCGGTGGCGATCCACCGGCGCAGCGCGAAGCAGGCGACCGGCGGCCAGAGGAGCAGCGCGAGCACCCACAGCACGATGATCGTGGACCAGACCGAGCCGTGGGTCAGGGAGTCCGGCAGGTTCGATGCCATTGTCATCAGCAGCACGAGCAGCGCCACCCAGGTGCCGACGATCACGGCCGCCGCGCGGACACACCCCATGGCTCCCCCTTGTGTCAGTGTCGGCATCGGCATCGGCGTGCCCGAGCTCCCGCAACTGAAGCTCTACCGTTGATTCTTACCCCTGGCTCGACAGCTCGTCGACGTCGGCACGGCGTTTCGTCCTCACGCGCAGGAAATCGACCGGCCCGACTTCCTGCACAAGGGAAAGCAGCGTGTCGCCGTCCGGCTCGCCGATGAGCCTCACAGCGTGAGCATCGCCGCCGCGACCTCCTCGGCGGTCGTGTCGGGGAGCGCGGTCGCGGCCTCCTCCAGCACGAGCAGCCGTGCGCCGGGGATCTCGCGTGCGAGCGCCTCGCCGTTGCCGACCGGGAAGAACGGGTCGCGGCGGCCGTGCACCACCAGCGCCGGGACGGCGATCTCGCCGAGGCGCTCGCGCCAGCGCGGCGTGCAGTCGAGCCTGGCGAACACCATGCCCAGCTGGTTGGCCATCTGGACCGCGGGCGCCGTGCCCGGGGTGCGGTCGAAGATGCGCTCGGCCCTCGTGCGTGCCGCGGCGGGGTCGTCGCCGCGGATCTCGGCGCCGGCGGCGGCGTACTGCGCCACGGCGGCGCGGTCGGACCAGTCGGGCAGGGCGAGCGCGAACCGCCGCTCCCTCGTCGCCGGGTCGTGGTCGGGCAGGTCGTCGTCGACCGGGCCAGGGGCGACGGGCCTGGTCCCGACGAGGGTGAGCGCCGAGAACGCCTTCGGGTGGTCGAGCGCGGCGACCTGGGCGACCATCCCGCCGACGCCGATGCCCGCCAGGTGCGCCGGCCGGTCGTCGAGGCCGCGGGCGAGCGCGGCGGCGTCGGCGGCGAGGTCGCGCAGCGTGTACGCCGGCGCCTCGGGGTCGACGGTCGTGGACGCGCCGGAGTCGCGCAGGTCGTAGCGCACGACGTGACGTCCGCCGCGGGCGAGCGCGTGGCAGAGCGCGTCGGGCCAGGAGAGCATGGTCGTGCCGCCCACGAGCAGCACGAGCGGCGCCGCCGCGTCGCCGAAGTGCTCGACCCCGAGCGTCACGCCGTCGGGCGTGCGGAACGTGCGGACCGTCGAGTGCATCGTCAACCTCCGGTACGGATACGGGTACGGATACGGGTAAGGGAGCGCGGGCCACGCTACTCGCGCTTCGGTCCTGATTCAGACGGCCGACGCGATCGCCCGGGTGACGGCCGTGATCGCCGGGGTGGGGCGCCCGGGCAGGCGGGCCACGAGCACCCGGCGGACCTCGGCGGGCGCGCCGTCGACGCGCAGCAGGCTCACCCCGGGCGGCAGCAGCGGCGCGAGCCCGGACGGCACCGTCGTCACGCCGAAGCCGCCGGCGACCAGGCGGAGCTTCGTCAGCCAGTCGCGGGCGGCGTGGACGACACGCGGCCGTCCCGGCAGGCCGGGCCAGACGCCGAGCAGCGGCTCGGAACTCGACGACGGGGTGGCGATCCACCCGACGTGGACCAGTTCGTCGACGTGGACCGTGCCGCGCCCGGCGAACTCCCCGGTCGACGGCACCGCCACCACGAGTTCGGTGTCCGCGACGGTCTCGACGTGCAGGCGCGGCGACTCCCCGTCGAAGGGGCGGTGGGGTGGGCGGGACGTGAGCACGGCGAGGTCCAGCGAGCCGGCGCGCAACGCCCGGACCAGGGCGGGCGTGGTGCCCTCGCTCGTGGTGACCGTGATCCGCGGGTCGGCCGCCGCGAGGCGGGCGAGGGCGGCGGGGAGGATCGCGGCGCCCGCGCTCAGGAACACCCCGAGCCGTACGAGCTCGGCCTGCGGGGCGGCGTCGGTGAGCTCGCGCTCGGCCGCCGCGAGCGAGGCCAGGACCGTGTGGGCGTGCCGCAGCAGGGTCAGGCCGGCGGGGGTGAGCCGCACCCCGTCCGGGCGGCGTTCGAACAGGGTGGTGCCCGCGCTGCGTTCGAGGGCGGCGGCCTGGCGGGAGACGGCCGACTGCGTGTAGCCGAGCCGCGTGGCCGCCGCGGTGAAGCTGCCGGACTCGGCGATCTGCCGCAGGACCCGCAGTCCCGTGCTGGAGATGTCCATGCGGCCTACGCATACCACGGATGCCGATTCTTCGCTTCCGGCATGCCCGCCCGGCTCCTAGGGTCGATCCCGAGAGCAGGGACGAACACGGAGGTCATGACGTGCGAGCAGCGGTTCTGACGAATTTCGGCGCGCCGCTGGAGGTGCGGGAGGTGCCCGACCCCGAGGCCGGCGGCGGCGAGGTGGTGGTCGAGGTCCTCGCCGCCGCCGTGGCGCCCTACGCGGCCGAGGTCTTCGACGGAAGGCGGAAGTACCCCCTCGTCCCGCCCGTCGTGCCCGGGATCGGCGGCATCGGGCGGATCGTCCACGTCGGCCCGGACGCCACCCGGCTGCGCGTCGGCGACCTGGTGTGGTGCGACTCGACGGTGCGCTCGCGGGACGACGCCCTGACGCCCGACATCACGCTCCAGGGCTGGAGTTCACGCGGCGAGGGCGGCGCGCGCCTCGCCCGCCACCTGCACGACGGCTCGTTCGCCGAGCTCATGCGGGTGCCGACGGAGAACGTCTACCCGCTGCCCGCCGCGGCGGGGGAGGACCCGGCCCGCTGGGCCGCGCTCGGCGTGCACGTCATCCCGTACGGCGGGCTGCTCGCCGGCGGCCTCGCGGCCGGCGAGACGCTGCTCGTCAGCGGAGCCACCGGCAACCTCGGCAGCAGCGCGGTCGCGGTCGCGCTCGCGATGGGAGCGGGCCGCGTGATCGCCCCGGGGCGCAACCGGGCCGTGCTCGCCCTGCTGGCCGACCGCTTCGGTCCGCGGCTGCGCCCGGTCCCGCTGACCGGGGACGAGACCGCCGACCGCGCGGCGATGTCGGCGGCGGCCGACGGCCCGATCGACCTGGTGCTCGACCTGCTCCCGCCGAGCGCCCCCAGTTCGGCGTCCCGAGCGGCGGCCATGACCGTGCGCGAGTACGGCCGCGTCGTTCTCATGGGCGGCGTCGGCATGCTCGGCGGCGAGGACCTCGCGCTCCCGTACCCGTGGATCATGCGCAACTCGATCACCGTACGCGGGCAGTGGATGTACCCGCGCACGGCCAACGTCGGCATCATCCGGCTTCTCGCCTCGGGCACCCTGGACCTCGCCCCGGAGCGCGTCCGGTCGTTCACCCTCGACGCGGTCAACGACGCCATCGCGTACGCCGCCGCTCACGGCGGCCCCTTCGACCGCACGAGCCTTGTGCCGTTGACTGCCTGACGCAGCGCCAGGATGTGGTTGTGGCCGGCGGCGGGGGCAGCGTGGGGACGAGGTGGTGCTCACCCTCGGGCCCGAGGGTCTCGATCAGCTCCGCCCGCCACCGCTTCGCCCACTCGGGGTTGAGAGAGTGCAGCAGCGTGGCCCGGCGCTTCCACTTGGCCGCCAGATGCTTCTCCCCGGTCAGGCCCCGTTTATTCGTCCAGTGGAGGGCGAGGGTCGCGGTCGCATCGGCGTACGCCCAGTACAGCAGCTCGTCGGGATCGCGGGTGGTCCGCGAGAAGCAGATCACTCCTCGTTCGAGGGCGAGGTACTGCAGCGTGCCGTCGCCGCAGACGAGGATGAACGGGCGGGCGCCGTCATGGTTCTCGAACGTCGGCCCGTCCTTCAGCCCGATGGCGGCGCCGAGTCGCGCGATCTCGGCCTCCAGGTGCCGCCGCATCCGTGCTGCCCTGTCCGTGGTCATCGTCCTCACCGTGTCGCTGCCGCCCGTGCCCGGGGCGGAGCGAAGTCTGGGCCGTCTCCGGCGCGTTCCCGACTCGCCGATCGCGATATCGGCCGGGCGCGCCGAGCATAGCCGATTCTCGTCGATCTGACGATAATTCGCCTGGGTGCTTCGCGGCGATGGGGACCGTGTTCGATGCCTCTCGTGACGATGCTGTCGCAAATCCGCCAGCCGGCAGGCGACTTCCGCTGGTGGAATACCGGTCATGACTTCACAGCACGACAGTGCAGAGCTGTTCCACGCCCTCCATGCCCCCGCCGCACCGCTGGCCCTGGCCAACGCCTGGGACGCCGCCAGCGCGCGCCTGGTCGAGGCGGCGGGGGCCCGGGCCGTTGCCACCACGAGTGCCGGTGTCGCCTGGGGGCTCGGGGCCGCGGACGGCAACCGGCTCGACCGGGACCAGGCCATCGCGTTGATCGGCCGGGTGGTGGACGCGGTGTCCGTCCCGGTCACCGCCGACATCGAGAGCGGGTTCGGCGCCACTCCCGCCGAGGTCGCCGACACGGTCGCCCGGGTTGTGGCCGCCGGGGCCGTCGGGATCAACATCGAGGACGGATTCCCGGTCGGCGGCTCGGTGCTGCGGCCGGTCGCCGACCAGTGCGAGCGGCTCGCCGCCACGCGCGCCGCGGCCGACGAGGCCGGCGTCCGGCTCTACGTCAACGCCCGGGTCGACACCTACCTCTTCGGCGCCGGCCCGGAGGAAAACCGCCTCCAGGAGACCCTCGACCGCGCCCGCGCCTACCTCGACGCCGGGGCCAGCGGCATCTTCGTACCCGGCGTCACCGACGTCGACGTGGTCGCCGCACTCGCCGCCGGAATCCCGGCCCCGCTGAACATCCTGGCCGGCCCCGGCGCGCCGTCCGTCGCGGAGCTCTCGAAGCTCGGCGTCGCCCGGGTCAGCCTCGGCTCCGCGGTCGCCGAGGCGGCGTACGCGGTCGTCCGGCGCGTGGCGGCGGAGCTGGTCGCCACCGGCACCTACACGGGCCTGACGGACGCCGTCGACTACGGCGAGTTCAATGCCCTGATGCGCGACTGACGGGACGTCACGGTGTGCTTACCGCTCGTGACGCCGGGCAGTATCCTGGCGCACGCACCGGAGGCCCACCTGACGGAGGACGCATGCCGAACGACGAGGACCGGACGACCGAGGACGGGGCACCGACGGCGGCGGAGGAGAGCCTGCGCCGCTCGGCCGCCTTCCTGATCGACGAGGCCCTCGGCTTCGTCTTCCCCGCCGCCCTGCGCGCCGCCGCCGAGACCGGGGTGGCCGACGCCCTCGCGGACGGCCCGGCCACCGCCGCCGAACTCGCCGCCGCCACCGGCACCGACGCCCGCAACCTGTACCGGGTGCTGCGCCTGCTCGCCACCCGGGACGTCGTCGCCGAGGACGAGCACGGCCGCTTCACGCTGACCGAAACCGGGCAGGCGCTGCGCAGCGACGTCCCGTACTCCGCGCGCAGCGCGGTGCGGATGCTCACCGACCGCACCTTCTGGCTGCCCGCGGAGCGGATGGTGCACTGCCTCACCGAGGGCACCGCGGCCTTCGACGCGGTCTTCGGCAAGCCGTTCTTCGACCACTTCGCCGGGGACGCGGAGACCGCCGCCGTCTTCCACGTGGGCATGGCGGCGATGTCCGACCCGGAGAACGCCGCCATCGCGGCCGCCTGCGAACTCCCGGACAGCGGAACGGTGGTGGACGTCGGCGGCGGCCACGGCGGCCTGCTGCTGGAGGTGCTGCGCCGCAACCCCGGCCTGGAGGGCGTCCTCTACGACCGGGCGCACGTCCTGGCCGGAAACCGGCTGGACGGCGACAAGGAGATCACGGGCCGCTGGACCACGGCGGAGGGCGACTTCTTCAGCGCAGTGCCCACCGGCGACGTCCTCCTCCTCAAGCGGATCACCCACGACTGGGACGACGACGAGTGCGTCACCCTGCTCGGCCACTGCCGCCGGGCCCTGCGCCCCGGCGGCCGGCTCCTCGTCCTGGACGCCGTCGTCCCCCGGGACAACGCGCCCCACCAGGCGAAGAGCCTGGACCTGATGATGATGACCTCCCTCACGGGCCGCGAGCGCACCGAGGCGGACTTCGCGGAGCTCTTCGACCGTGCCGGGCTGCGCCTGTCCCGGATCCTCCCCACGCCGACGGTGCTGTCCGTGGTCGAGGCCGTCCCGGTGTGATGCCGCTGTGGGCGGGTGTTCCGGCAGGCGGCATGCCCGTCCGTTGTGGGCTTCGAGCCTGTCCGGGTGACTCCAGGGCGCTGCCGTCCCGGCGGCGGCCGACGCTTCCGCTACGAACGAGGGGCACTGTCCCACCGGAGAGAGGAAGCTCCCACCGTGGCCGTACCCACCACCTTCGACCGGACCGCGACCGGTTACAGCCTCGCCCACGCCTACTGCCTGGCCAGAGCCGCGGCCCTCGCCTACCAGGACGACACCGCCATCGACCGGCAGGCCCGGGACTGGGGCTTCGACACGGTGCGCCACCACGAGACCCGGTTCACCCCGCCGTTCCCGTTGCAGGACACCCAGGCGTACACCATGGCGAGCGACCGGATGATCGTCATCGCCTTCCGCGGCACCGAACCCAAGGAGATCCGCGACTGGCTCACCGACTCCAGCACCCCACCCTGGCCCGGGCCCGGCGGCACCGGCTACGTCCACTTCGGCTTCGCCGAGGCCCTCGAATCGGTCTTCCCCGACGTCCGCAAGGCCATCGGCGAGCTGCGCACCGACGACCAGAGCATCTGGTTCACCGGTCACAGCCTCGGTGGCGCCCTGGCGATGCTCGCCGCCGCCCGCCTCACCCTGGAGGACCCGCGGCTGACCGCCGACGGCGTGGTCACCTTCGGCCAGCCCCGCACGTGCGACCGCATGCTCTCCGCGGCGTACAACAAGGCGCTCAAGGGCCGCAGTTACCGCTTCGTCAACAACAACGACATCGTCCCCCAGCTTCCGCCCGAGCCGGCCTTCACCCACACCGACGCCCTGCGCTTCATCGATTCCACCGGCACCATTCACGAGGGCGCCAGCAGCCTCCTTTCGGGCATCGCCAACCGTGCCAGGGGCCTGACAGCCGCGGCCTTCGAGCCTACGGGCGAGGGCGTGCGCGACCACCTGATGCGCAACTACCTGGCGGCACTGGAGAAGAACCTGTGAGTTCACGGCCCGGGCCGCCCTCGCACGGCTGACCGGCCGTCCGCCGCCGACAGCCGTGCGCACCCCGCGGCGGGTGTCGGCGGCGCGGGGCAGCGGGGCGGCCGCCACACCCGCGTTCTGCCGGGCGACCCGGGGGCGAGGACCACGCCGCGCTGACGCGCTTGTGCGAGCCCGCGTCGGACGGTGCCGTGCCTGTGTGACGACGTTCTCCGTCGGTGCCCCGGGCGACGCTACTGCGTGGGGACCCAGCCCGGGAGGGCCGGCAGGACCGTCTCGGCGACCCGGCGCAGGTCGGCGTCGTCGGGGGTCCCACCGTCCTGCCGGAAGAGGGAGAACTGGTAGGCCTTGCCGGTGGAGTCCTTGGGGTTCGTCGCGACGGTCAGGTTCCGGGTGAGGGGGCCTTGCTTGTCCTTGCCGCCGAAGAGCGCGAGCGCGTGGCCGGAGGAGGCCACCGCGGGGTGCCCGAGGACGGTGACGCGCTCGGTGTTCGGACTGTCGCCCAGGGACGAGACGGCCCACGGGGCGTCGCTGACGGCGACGACGTAGTGCTCCAGGCGCACCTCCGCGATCGCGAGTCCGTCCGAGAGTCCGGGTGCGGCGTTCGACACGTGGTCGTTCGGGGTGCCGAGCAGGGCCGGCAGGTCGGGGCGGTTGAGGGCGGCGCACAGGGCCGCGTACTCGGGCGGGCCGGCGGGCCCGGGCCCGCTGCAGACCGCCTGCGTCCGGTGCGGCTTGAGGACGCCCGTCGCCCAGAGACCGGCCGTGGTGACGGTGGCCAGCAGGACGACGCCGCATATGACCAGCAGGACGCGGGTCATCTTGTCGGGGCCGGTGCTGTTCTCGGTCGTGGCCTCGGTCTCGGTGGCGTGGGTCTCGGTCGTGGCCTCGGCCTCGGTCTTGGTACCGGTTTCCATCGGTGGGTCCCCTTTCCCGGGAAGCTCGTTCTCGACCGCTCGGGGGCCCGCGAACGGAGATGATCTTACGTCCCCGCCCTCGCGCTCACGTACGACTGCGCTGGTCAGCCCGCCCGATCAGGGGATCGACGTCCGCCCGACGCCCGCCCGACGGCCGGACGGGGCACACGACAGGGCGCACTGTAGCGCTCCGCACCGGCAGTCGTGCAACGGGTCGTCAACAGAATCCGCGGTTCCCCTCCCCCACCGGCCGTCTGCGGTCGATCATGCAGGAGTGCCGAACGACGACGCCCTGCCCACGCCACCCCCACCCACCACCTGGCCCGACCGCCACGCACGGCACATCGTCCGCTGCGCACGCGAGTTGTCCCTTTGGGGATACGACTGGGCCGAGGGGATCCCCGACGCGCAGGACATCGCGATCCTGCTGCGCCGGACTGCGGCGGAGGCCCGCAGTTCGCAGGTCAGCCGGTCGATGACCGAGGCCGGGGCGCTGCTCGGCGTGGCGGCGGCCGCGGCGGAAGCGGCCGCGCGGTGGGACCGGCCGGTGTGCGCCGCGTCCGTCCCCCTGTCCGCCTGGCACCTGCGTCGTGCCGCGGCGAACCTGGTGGCGGCGCGGGGGGTGTTGGCGGCCGGTGCGGCATCAAGCGGCCCGACGTTCCTGCCGCCGCAGCGCGTGGCGCCGTGTGACGGCCCGGTGCCGGGGCCGCGACCGAGCCGATGATCGGCGGTCAACCTCCGGGCGCACCACCGTTGTCACCCGGGCGGGTGACGACCGGGGCGGTGCGCAGCCGGTGGGTGCGGTGGACGGCCCCGTGCCGGAACTCCGGGTCCCCGGCCGGCATGCGGCAGGTGTAGCACGGCCCGGCCCGGGGCCGCTGCGCGTACGCCCGGGTCGTCGAACCCGACCCGCTTCACGGCGTCATGCCGGCCTCCGGTGCGGCGGCGACGGAAGGTCCAGGGTGCCCCGCCCCGATCAGGTCGAGGACCTCCGCGGTGGGGCGCACGTCGGCGAAGGACCGGTGCAGGGTCAGCAAGGTGGCGTTGTGGACCTCATCGCTGCGGGTCGCCGTTCCGTCGGCCACCACGACCACGCGCAGGCCGAGGGTGAAGGCGTCGCGCGCCGACCCGGCCACGCACACGTCGGTCACGACCCCGCACACCAGCACGGTGTCGATGCCGCGCTCGGCCAGCAGGCCGGGCAGCGGGCAGAAGCCGGGGAAGAAAGCGCTGATCGCGTCCTTCTCGACGATCAGGTCGCGTTCCTCGTCCACCGTGAACTCGGGCCGCAGGCGTCCGGCGAGCGGGCCGCTGCCCCCGGAGGCCCGGTAGAGCTCGGCGACGCGGGGCCCGTAGAACGCCTCGCGGGCCGCCGTCGGCCCACCTGCCCCCGGCAGCACCCAGGCCACGAGGCCGCCGGCGTGCCGCAGGGCGTCCGCCAGGGCCTGGATCTGCGGGACGACGCCGCGCGCGTACGGCCCGTCGAAGAACGGCACCATGTCGATCACCACCAGGGCGGTGCGAGCCGGATCGAGCCGGGTGTAGGCGTGCCGGCGGCCGCGGCGCTCCTCCTGGCGCGCGTACTCCCGCTCCGGGATCGACCAGGCGTGCAGGCGGACGGGGGCGTCGGCGGTGCCGGGGGCGTCGGCGGCGTCGGCGGGCAGGGTCAAGGCGGGACTCCTTCGGGCCGGTGGGCTGTGGTGCGGGGCAGGAGCTGTCATGGTCGGTGCGCCGATCCTGGCAGTGTCCGGGACCACGCGTCGGAAGGTCTGCGGAGTTGTCATCACTTCGAGTTGGATCGGCGTCCTGTCCACGGATGGGCATGCGGTGGTGAAGGACGGTGGTCTGGCGGGGAGTTGGATGGATGAGACGAATGGTGCGAAGCGGCTGCGTTTGTCGGGGAACTGGATCGGGGTGGTCTTCAATGACGGTACGGCGTGGGTGAAGGAGGGGGATCTGTACGCGGCGTGGACGCCGGGGACCGTCCGAACAAGGTCGCGGATCTCCAGCTCGGCCGTGCCACCGGCCGCAGCACTCGACGAGTGACCGCGGCCGGCCCCGGCGCATTTTGCGGGATTGTTCCGCCGATTTAAACATTCGCGGCGGTATTCAAATTTCCGGTCGCCCTTTCTACTCTCCGGATATGGCGAACGGCGTTTTCCACACCGCGTACGGCATCGAGATCAACCTGACCCTGCCCGACCTCGGACATCCCGACCGGCCCGGCCTGCTGGCGGAGATCACCGCTCCGGTCGACCGGCGCGAGCGCGAGTTGCTGGAGTGCCTTGAGCACCACCGCGACGGCTATTGCCAGGCCGAGGAGGACGATCGTGCTCCCTGGATGACGATCCGCCGGAGAACCGTCGGCGGCCGCACCGTGTGGGTGGCCGCCCACCTTCCGGTGCGTCACATTCCCACCGCCGAGGAGAGCGCGAAGCAGGACGCGATGAAGGAACGCATCGCGCGCGCGGCGGAGCGCCACGGCCTGCGCGCGGAGGTCGAGGCGCGGGCGGCCGACGGCCGGATCCGCACCGACGTCCTCGTCACCGGCGAGTCGGGCCTGCGGATCGGCTGGGAGGCCCAGTACGCGCCCATCAGCGCCGAGACGGTGCGCCGGCGCTCCCGCAGGGCCACGGAGCACGGGATCGTCCCGCTGTGGGTGACCGACACCGATCGGTCCGCCGCCGTCGAGCGGGCGCCGTGGGCCCGGGTCGACAATTTCGGCTGGCGGGAGATCGCCTCCTCGCTCGCGATGGTGGTCCGCGCGGGGGTGCGGCACCTGCAGCAGTGGAAGTGCCTGCCGAGCAGCGAGCGGCCCTGCCCGGTCAACGGGAGCTTCTGCAACCGCTTCCACACCGGGTGGTACCTGCCGGCGCTGTGCCTGCCGGCCAAGCCGCCCACCGAGGTCGACGAGCTTGTCGTGGCCAGCGCCGACGGCGAGTTCGTGCCGATGCGGGTGCCGAGCCAGAGCGACCCGCGCTCCGTCTCACGGATGTGGGTGCCCGCGGCCGACCGGGACCGGTGGCACGCGGCCTTCGGTCCGGACGACGAGGAGGAAGGCGCCCTCGATCAGCCGGCCCCCGACGCCGGGATCACCTACACCCGCCAGGAGCTCGACCCGACCTGCCGCTACGGCGAGGAGACCTTCACGTTCGACGACCCCCGCCCCCGGCGCGGGAACTCCGCGGGCGCCGGCCTGCACACGCTCGACGAGGTCCCCGAGAGACTATTCAGAGTGCCCCGCCAGGAACGCAGGCTCGTCGTGACCGAGCCCCAGCGCGAAGCCGCCGCCGTCGCGCACGGCTGCGAGGCGTGGCAGGTCGGTCCGTGTGCCGGGTGCGGGTCGCCGATCCACCGCTACGGCGCCCGCGGCGTCCACGCGTGCGCGGGGTGCCGCACGCGCGTGGCGGGGCGGTGACGGCCGGGGCCGCGCCGACGCCCCGCCACCGCCCGCCCGGGGCGCGCCGCACCGAACGCGCGCCGCCGCCGGCCCCCAACGCGCCGTGGAGCGGGGGCGAACCGGCCCGGTCGGCGACCTGCTACGCGCAGGTGGTGCGCGGGCCGATGACGCCGGTGGTGAACCGGATGGGCTTCCCGCTCTCCCGAGGCGTCCCCTCGGCCGAGTATGGGCGGTGATCGCACGCTCCGGCCGCGCGGCCGGCCGGTTGCCGCGCCGTCACCCGACCCGGCTCGCCTGCGCCAGTGCCAGCAGACGGCGCAGGGCGGTCGGGGTGTGGCCGAGGCCGGCGCCGCCGGAGCGGGCCTCGTCGAGGCGGGTGGCGGCCACGCTCGCGGCCGTCGGCTGCTGCCTGTTCCTCCACGGCCGCCGCGCACTCGGCGCCTTCCTCGCCGCACTCGCGGCCCTCACCCTCGCCCTGGTGGTGCTCGTCGTCGTCCCCGGGCTCAACCCCGACGGCGTGTACCCGTACCTGTCCAGCGTGGACGGGCCGTCCGGCGATCCGGTCGCCAGACTCCTGATGCCGGGCCAGAAGTGGGTCACCCTGGCCGTGCTGCTCGCTCCCACGGCCTTCCTGGCGCTGCGGTCCCCGCTCCTGCTGCTCGCGGTGCCGACGCTGGGCTGGCGGTTCTGGTCCACCAACCCCGCGTACTGGGGCACTTCGTTCCCCGCGCGGCAGGAGGCCGACGCCCTTCGCGCGCTCGCCTCCGCCGGGTGCGCCCCGGTCCGCGGCGGCGGCATCACCGTCTACCGCCTTGGTGGGGAGGGGGTGTGAAGGAGTGTGATGATCCGTCAATCAAAGCCTTCTCAGCGCCATTTGAAGATCATGAACATGTTATGTTCTCTGGCGCCAAGATCATCTGACTTGGCGTCACATGGTTCATCGAGGAGAAACTGTGTCTTTCGCAGCACGGGGGAAGCGCACCATGGCAGCGGTCGGCCTCGCCGTCGCGGTCGCCATCGGCGGCGCCACGCTGGCCACGCCTGCCTACGCCGACGACGTCTACGGCCACTGCACCGGGGACGGTGTCCGCCTCCGCTCCGACCCGAGCACCTCGGGCGCGATCCTCGGCCTCTGCTACACCGGCCAGCGGCTGGCGCACCGCGACGTGTCCGGTGACGGCCAGTGGGACCTGGTCTACGACGTCGACAGCGGCGTCACCGGCTGGATGTCGCACGGCTACTTCAGCTGGTGACACGTCCCGCCGAGGGACCGATGGCGATGTAGGGAGAGGCCGCCCCGCCGGTGAGACGGGGCGGCCTCTTGCCGTCCGCATCCGTCTCAGGGCGGGAGCGGCGAGGGCGGGCCGGTGGAGGCGGCGGTTGCCCCGCTCACTCGTGGGCGCTGATCTCCCCGCCGATGCCGAGCACGATGTACACGCCGTTGGCGTCGACCCCGGCGTCGTGCTGGTCGGCCTCGAACGTGCCGTTCACCACGCCGTCCAGGCCGAGGATGTCCGCGCGGTAGTGGAGCTCGCCGAGCTTGGTGACCTTGGCCGTCCAGCCGCCCGCGAGCTTGAAGGTGCCCGGGCCCTTGTGGGAGCCGCCCATCCAGGCGTGCACCGTGCCGTCCATCGAGAGCACGACGAACATGTCGTTGGCGTCGACCCCGGCGTCGTGTCCGTTCGCCTCCAGGGTGCCGTAGACCTGACCGTCGTGGACGATCTTGGCGACGTAGTGCAGTTCGCCGAGCTCAGCGGGGGCTGAGGAGGCAGAATTCGTTGCCTTCCGGGTCGGTCAGGATCCTCCAGGAGATGACGGACTGGTCGATGCCGGGGTCGGTGGCGCCCAGGGCGCGCAGCCGGGCTTCCTCCGCCGCCACGTCGTCACCGCGGTAGGGGCTGACGTCGAGGTGGACGCGGTTCCACCCGCTCTTGGTGTCGGGGGTGCGGATGAACTCCAGGTAGGGGCCGATGCCCTGGGAGGAGCGCATGGTCGCGTGGTCGTCGGCGACCTCGTGCAGCGTCCAGTCCGTCGCCCCGCCCCAGAACCGCGCCATCTCGCGCGGGTCGGTGCAGTCGACCACCACCGCGGCGATCGGCCCGGTGTCCCGGTAGACCTCGCGGGGCTCCAGGACGCAGAACTCGTTGCCCTCGGGGTCGGCCATGACGGTCCAGGGGACCTCGCCCTGGCCCACGTCGGCGAGCGTCGCGCCGAGGTCCTTCAGGCGCGCGACCAGCTCGGCCTGGTGGGCGGCCGAGGTGGTGGCCAGGTCGACGTGGACCCGGTTCTTCGCCGTCTTGGGCTCCGGGCGGGCGATGATGTCGATGCAGACGGCCGCGGGGTCGGGGTAGGCGAAGCCCACGGGTTCGAGGTTGGTCACGCCGGGCGCCTCGTGGTGGACACCCCAGCCGAGCGCCTCCGCCCAGAAGCGGCCGAGCGCGTCGTCGTCGTGGGCCTTCATGTTGATCTGCACGAGTCGTGTTGCCATGGTGCGGATCCTAGGGGCAGCAGCCGGCCGACGGCATCCGATTTCGGTCGGCGCAGCGGGTGTTCCGGCTGGTCAAGGGCGGTGGCGGTGGCGGTGGCGGTGGTGGTGGCGAGGGCGGCGGCGAGGACGCGGGGCGGTCGGGTGCCGGGCCGTCATCGCTGGGCGGCCGCCTCCCGGAGGGCGTCGAGCAGGCCCTGCACCGCCGGGTGGGACAGGGCGGTCTCGCGGACGGCGGCGTGGACGGTGCGGACCGGTTCGGGGCGGCGCACCCGGCGGACCACGACGTCGGGGTGGCGGCCGGTGAGCCCCAGCCTCGGCATCACGGCCACGCCGAGGCCGGCGGCGACGAAACCCCGGGCGGTGGCGTGGTCCTGGCCGTCCACCACGACGTCGGGGCTGAAGCCGGCGGCGGCGCAGGCCCGGAGCACGGGTTCCAGGCAGGGGCCGGGCGGCTCGCTGCCGATCCACGGCTCCTCGGCGAGGTCGGCGAGGTCGAGGACGCGTTTGGCGGCCAGCGGGTGGTCCGCGGGAAGGACCGCCACGTAGGCGTCGTCGAGCAGGTGCACCAGCCGGACGCCCGGCACGGAGGCCTCGGGGCCGCCGATCACCAGGGCGAGGTCGGCCCGGCCGTCGGCCACCTCGCCGAGCGGGTCCTCGGGGTCGTTCAGCCGCAGGTCGATCCGCACGCCGGGGTGTTCCCGGCGCACCCGGGCGACGGCGGGCGCCACCAGCCGGGCCCCGACCGTCGCGAAGTAGCGGATGGCGAGCCGTCCGGTGCGTCCGGCCCGCAGTTCGGCCAGGGCCGTCTCCGCCTCGGCGACGTTGCGGCTGATGGTGGCGGCGTGTTCGGTCAGCAGGCGTCCGGCCTCCGTCGGCCGCACGCCCCGGCCGGCCCGTTCCAGCAGGGCGGTCCCGGCCTCCCGCTCCAGGGCCGCGATCTGCTGGCTCACGGCCGAGGGGGTGTACCCCAGGTTGGCCGCGGCGGCGGTGACCGATCCGCTGCTCACGACGGCCCGGAGCACCTGCATACGCCTCACATCGAGCATGTAGCACAGCTTAAAGGAGATGAAGATCTTTTCGCTTGTGCTGTCGAATCGGTCCGGGCAGCGTTCCTCCCATGAGAACCGCAAGTCTGTACTGGTCACGCGTGGGAGTCCTCGCGCTGCTCTGGGGATCCACGTTCCTGTGGATCCGACTGGCCCTGGACGGCCTGCGTCCGGCTCAGGTGACGGTCGTCCGCTGCGCCCTGGGGGCCCTCGTCCTGGTGGTGATGTGCCTCGCCCGGCGCCTGCGGCTGCCGCGCTCGGCCGCGACGTGGCGGCACGTCGTGGTGGCCGCGTTCTTCTGCAACGCCCTGCCGTTCACCCTGTTCAGCTTCGGTCAGCAGACCGTCGACTCCGGCCTGGCGGGCGTGCTGAACGCGACGACTCCGCTGTGGTCGCTGCTGATCGGCCTCGCCCTCGGCACCGACCGCCGGCCGGGCGCGCTCCGGCTGGGCGGACTCCTGCTCGGGTTCGGCGGCACACTGTTGATCTTCGCGCCCTGGCAGCACGGCGATGCGGTGGGCTGGGGCGCGCTCGCCATCCTCGGTGCCTCGCTGAGCTACGCCGTCGCCTTCGCCTACATGCGGCGCCACCTGGTCGGCCGGGGCACGCCCACCCTCTCGCTCTCCGCCGCCCAACTGCTCGCGGCGACCGGACTGACCGCGCTGACGCTACCCGCGGGCGGCGCGCTGCCGACCCACCTCGGCGCGACGTCGCTGATGGCGGCGGCCGTGCTCGGGGTCCTCTCCACCGGGGTGACGTTCCACCTCACCTACCGCATCATCGCCAGTGAAGGCGCCACCGACGCCGCCACCGTGGGCTACCTGCTGCCCGTCGTCTCGATCCTGCTGGGCGCGCTCGTCCTCGACGAACCCGTCGGCCCGAGGACCCTCACGGGCATGGCCGTCGTCCTCGCCGGAGTGGCGATGACCCGGCTGCGCCGGACACCCGCACCGGCGGTGGCGAGGTGACCACGCGATCCCGATCCCCCTGGTCCGTACCGGACTTCCGCACCCTGTTCGCCGCGACCACGCTCAGCCAGCTCGCTACCAACGTGAGCTACGTCGCCGTCCCGCTCATCGCCGTCTCCGCCCTCGACGCGACCCCGGCCCAGGCCGGCCTGCTCGGGGCCCTGGGCACCGCCGCCTTCCTCCTCATCGGACTGCCCGCCGGAGCCTGGGTCGACCGCCTGCGGCACCGCAGGGTGCTGATCGCCGCAGATCTGGCCCGCGCCCTGCTCTTCGCCTCCGTACCGCTCGCATGGTGGCAACACGCCCTCACGCTCGGGCAGTTGTACACGCTCGTGCTCCTGAACGGCGCCGCCACCGTCTTCTTCGACATCGGCGCGCAGAGCGTGCTGCCCCAACTCGTCGGCCGGGAAGCACTCGTACGGGCCAACGCCGCCGTGGTGAGCCTCATCGCCCTCGGCAACGTCGCCGGGCGCGGCGCGGGCGGCGGACTGGTGCAGGTGCTGACGGCCCCGGTGGCGGTCGCGGCCACGGCCGTCTGCTACCTCGCCTCCGCCGTGCAACTCACCGCGCTGCGCCGGTTCCCGGCCTCCCCGGCTCCCGGGCGGCCCGCCCGGCTGCGGGCGCAGATCACGGAGGGCCTGCGCCACGTCTTCGGCAATCCGGAGCTCCGGGCGCTCGCGCTCACCGCGACCCTCGCAAACCTGGGCTCGCAGATCGTCAACACCACGCTCCCGATCCTCTTCATCCGCGAACTCGGCCTGTCCGCGGGCACCCTGGGCCTGTTCTGGGCCACGGGCGGGGCCGGCCTCCTGCTGGGCGCCCGCTGCGCCCGCCCGCTCGCCGCCCGGCTCGGTCACGGCCGCGCCCTCGCAGTGGCCGGCCTCTGCCTGTCGCCGACCGGCCTCCTGGTGCCCCTGGTCGGCCACGGAGCCTGGCTGTGGCTCGCCGGGTGCGGCTGGTTCCTGGCCATGCTCAAGATCGGCACGGACAACGTGCTCGGCGTGAGCCTGCGCCAGCGGATGACCCCCGACGCCCTCCTCGGCCGGATGAACGCCACCTTCCGCTTCCTGCTGACGGGAGCCCTCGCCATCGGCGCCGCGGTCGCCGGCGCGATCGGCCAACTGGCCGGAGTCCACCTCGCGCTGTGGGCGGGCGGCGCTCTGATCGCGACGGCCTTCCTGCCGGTCCACCTCTCCCCGGTCCGCCGCCGCCGCGACCTTCCGCCGCAGTCCGAGCCGGTCGACCGGAGTGCGAGCCGGGCGGGAGCGGGGCCCGTAGCGGCGACCAGCCGCGCGGCGCGAACGCGACGAGAACGGCGGCTGTAGCTGCGGCACATTTGTGGTTTCCGCCAGTACGGCGCTCCGGTGGCCGGAAGCGAGACTTCCCGGCAGGAGCTTCGGCCCGGACGAGGGCCGATGCCGTGGACGAACGGGGAGCATGATGACCGGTCAGCTGTACGACGAGATCGGCGAGGCGTTCGAGGGCTTCAAGACCCTTCCGCTGACGCGCTACGGGGAGGTGCCCGGCTTCCTCGCCCTGGTGGGCGACGTGACCGGCAGGTCCGTCCTGGACCTGGCCTCCGGGACCGGCTTCTACAGCCGGGAGTTCAAGCGCCGGGGCGCATCCCGCGTCCTCGGTGTCGACATCTCCTCCGAGATGGTCGGCGCGGCCCGGGCCATGGAGGGCGAGGAGCCGCTGGGCGTGGAGTACGAGGTCGGCGACGTCGCCGAACTGCCCGTCTACGAGGAGCGGTTCGACCTCGCGGTCGCGGTCCAGTGCTTCAACTACGCCGACGACGTCGCCACCATCGAGCGGATGTGTCGCAACATCCACCGCAGCCTCGCGGGCGGGGCCGAGTTCTTCGCCTTCGTGCAGCACCCGGACTACCGTTTCGACGGGCCGTCCCTGGCCAAGTACGGCTTCCTGTGCGAATCGCTCGGCGAGGTGACCGAGATCGGGCCGCGGGTGAGGATCACCGCGCTCCTCGACCCGCCGATCTCCTTCGTCGCGAACCCGCCCAGCCGCGAGACCTACGAACGGTCGCTGCACGCGGCCGGATTCAAGGACATCACCTGGGTGCCCCTGGAGATCTCCGAGGCCGGCGTGCGCGAGTACGGCGAGGACTTCTGGGCCGATTTCGCCGCCAATCCGCCGCTGACGATGCTGCGGTGCCACGCCTGAGGCCTGAGGCCTGAGGCCTGAGGCCTGAGGCCTGAGGCCTGAGGCCTGACGCCTGACGTCTAACGCCTGAGGCCGACGCCGCGACGCGAGACGCCCGGTCCCCGGAACGGCCGGGGACCGGGCGACCACACGCAGGTCGGCCTCAGCCGACGGCGGGGCCGGAGGTGGTGTTGAGCCAGGACCACTCGGACCAGGTGGAGAAGCCGGTCTGCCAGCGGTGGTGGACACCGGCGCCGCTGGAGCCGAAGACCTCGATGCGGCCGTCGGCGTTGGCCGCCGCGGTGATCTCGGTGCCGGGGCCGCCGAAGGCGACCCACTTGTCGTACGGGGCGTTCACGCCGGTCTGCCACAGGTGCTGGGCGGTGGTGCCGTTGATGGCGAAGACCTCCACCCGGCCGTCCGGCGCGTGCTCGCTGGTCAGCTGGGAGTCGGCCGGCCCGCCCGTGGGTTCCCAGCCGGACCAGGTGGTGGGGTTGGTCTGGTAGCGGTGGTAGACGCCGGCGGAGCCGGACGCGAAGACTTCGAGGCGGCCGTCCTGGTTGTGGTCGACGGTGAGGTCGTGGCCGCCGTCACCGAAGGTCTCCCAGCCCGACCAGGCGCCGCTGGCGGCGGTCTGCCACATGTGCTGGAAGGTGGAGCCGTTGAGGGCGAAGACCTCCAGGCGCCCGTCGGGGGACTTGCCGAGTCCGATCTCGCTGTCGGCGGGGCCGCCGCCGGCCGGCTCCCAGCCGGACCAGCCGCTGTTGGGCGCGGTCTGGTAGCGGTGGAAGACGCCGACCGGGCCGGAGGCGAAGACCTCCAGGCGGCCGTCCTGGTTGGCGCCGACCGCGAGGTTGTGGCCGCCGGTGCCGAACGTGTCCCAGCCCGACCAGGCGCCGGAGGGCTGGAGCTGGTAGCGGTGCTGGAGCGTGCTGCCGTTGAGGGCGAACAGCTCCAGGCGGCCGTCCGCGTCCGCGCCGATCGTCAGCCGGGCGCCGCCGGGGCCGTCGAGGGACTCCCACTCGGACCAGTCGCCGTTCACCTTGTTCTGCCAGGCGTGCGAGACGCCGTTCGCCCCGGCTGCGAACACCTCCAGGCGGCCGTCCGCCGAGCGCGCCGAGACGACCCGGCCGGGTTGCGTCGGGTAGACGACCGGGGCCGGCCCGGGGTCGTGGTGGCCGAGCCGGTCGGCGGCGGCCCGGGCCGCGTCCAGGTACCGCAGGTGCGCGCCCTCCTTGTAGGTCGACCACTGCGCCCAGTCGGTGCCCTTGTTGGAGATGCGGTAGGCCGCGTTGGCGTTGCACTGGGCGTCGTAGGCGCAGGCGTCGCTGACCTCGGGGTGCCAGTAGCTGTTGATCTCCCACAGGCCCCGGTCGGTGGACGGCGGCGTGTTGTTCTGGACGTTGGACGCGAGCGGGTTGCAGCTGGACTCGGCCATGCCGACGGCGATCGCGGTCACCAGGGCGTCGCCCCGGAAGCCTGCGGTGTAGCCGACCTCGGCGCAGAGGTCGATGCCGGTGGCGGCCGGCGCCGGCGTGGCGCCGACGCCGACCGTCAGGCCCGCCGTCATACCGAGCAGCGCGAGCGCGGAGACCAGGACCCGATGCAGCGGGGTGGCCGGGGCCGGTGCCGGGGCCGGTGCCGGGGCCGGTGCGGGTCGCGAAGCGCGCCGGAGGAGGGAGGGGAACACCGGGGCGGCCCTCACGCCTTGCGCAGGCGGTCGATGATGCCGTCCAGGTCCTGCCGGAACATGTCCGGCCGGATCTCGTGGCCGCCGGGCACCTCACGCGCGTCGTACGGGATGCCCGCCCCGTCGAGCAGGGAGCGGAACTCGCGCTGCCCGGCCAGGACCTGGGTCTCGTTGACGGTGCTGAACCAGTCGACCGGGTTGGGGCTGGTGCCGGCCACCAGGAAGACCCGCTTGTTGCGGTAGCTCTCGATCCGCTCCACCGGGTTGTCGGCGCTCACCCGCGCCTGGTCCCAGAGCGGCACGCCGTAGACCGTGCCGCCGTTCAGGTCCAGCGCGGCGGAGGAGGCGTTCGCCCAGTGCGCCACCAGGCCGCCGTCCCGGCGCAGGCTGGCCGGGCCGGAGTGGGCGCTGACCGAGGCGAAGTGCCCGTAGTACTTGGCGGCGTACTTCAGCGCGCCGAAGCCGCCCATCGAGAAGCCGGCCACCGCGCGGCCGTCGTACTCGGCGTAGGTGCGGAAGTTGGCCTCGACCCAGGGCAGCAGCTGGTTGATGTGGAACTCCTCCCAGTTGCGCGGGCCCGCGTTGGAGCTGACCGGGTTGGAGTACCAGCCGGCGTGCCCGCCGTCCGGCATCACCACGATGATCGGCTTGCCGGCGGTCCAGTCGCGGACGCCCGCCCGGTCGAAGGTGATGAAGTCCTGGTCGTTGCCGCCGCCGTGGAACAGGTACAGCACCGGGTAGGTGCGCCCGCTCCACTGGTAGTCGTCCGGCAGCAGCACGTTCACGGCGGGGTTCCAGCCGATCGCCGAGGTGCGGAAGCGGTAGTACCACATCCGCGGGTCGCTCTCGTTGCGGTCCACGATGCTCAGGCCGAAGCCGTCGCCGGCCGCTGCCGCGGGACTCGCCGAGGCGAGCGAGCCGGCGGCGCCCAGCGCCAGCGCGGCGCCGAGCCCGCCGCCGGTCCTGAGGATGCTCCTGCGGGTGGGGTGCTGGGCGGTCAACGTGGCCTCCTGGGAACGCGCGTGACGGCGGCCCGTCCGGACCGCCCGGTGGTCGAGCGGTTGGGACGGTAGTCACCCGCCGCACGGCGCGGAATCCGGAACGATCCGGACTGACGGGGGAGGCCCGATCGCCGAGACTGGTGTCTTTGACCCGGAGGGCGGAGGAAGGAACCGAACGGCTCCGCGCCCGGTCGGGCGAGCCGGGTCAGGCGGCGGTGAGCGCGGTCATCAGGGTGCGCAGCACCGTCCCCGTCTCCGTGCCGGCGTCGAGCGACTGGGCGGCGGCCAGGCCGTCCACGGCCGCCGCGAAGGTCTCGCCCAGGAGCCTGGCGTCGAGGCCGGTCCGTCGTTCGTCGGCCAGGAGCTGGAACAGGCGCACGAAGCAGGCGCGCCAGCGCCGGTAGTCCTCGTCGAGGCGCTCCCTGATGCGGTCGTCGTTGAGGGCGAGCCAGTGCAGGGCCGAGTGCAGGTGTGCGAGGTCCGGGCTCTCGGGCCGGGTCAGCAGGGCGATCACGCGCTCGGCGCGTTCGGTGAAGCTCCCGGGGAGGTCGACCGCCTCCTCCAGCGGGGTGATCCACTCCGGCCGGATGTCCTCGATCACGGCCACGATCAGGTCGGTCCTGTCCTGGAAGTGGTAGTGGCACATCCCGTGCGAAATCCCGCACAGGGCGGCCACGTTGCGGGTGGTGAAGCGCCCGGCGGCCTCGCCGGCCAGGAGGGTGCGGGCGGCCGCGATCAGGCGGGCCCTGGTCTGCTCGCCCTTGGCCGAGGGACGTCGACGCCCGGCGTCCCCGGCGGCCGAGGGGGTCTGGTCGTTCGCGCGCGTCGCCATGGGCGCAACTGTAACGACCGCCGGGGAGCGGCCATCGGGACATCGGCGGATCCGGCCGTCCGGACTCAGGCGCCCCACCGGTCCCGACTTCTGCGCGAAGAATTGACCGAGCGCTTGGCCAGTTATAGCTTTCCGGTCAACCTCGCCACCCCCACGGCGAGTTGACGGGAGATCCCCATGAGCGATCAGACCCCCGACCAATGGACCCCGAGCAGACGGCGGTTCCTGACAGCGGCCGCCATGACCGCCGCCGGCGCCGCCGTCACGGCGGCCACCGGCCCCCGGGCCCGCGCCGCCGGACGGTCGACGACCCCGCGCGGCGGTGCGCCGGCCGCCCCGGCTCTCGCGGGCGCGTTCTCGGTTCCGGCCGACGGCGTCCCGCACACCCGCACCTGGATGGCCTGGCCCGACAGCACGACCATCTACGGGCGCAAGCTCTCCGGCGTGCAGGCCAACATCGCCCTCATCGCCAACACCGTCGCGAAGTACGAGCCCGTCCACCTCCTCGCCAACGCGGCCGGCGTCGCCGCCGCCAGGCGCGCCTGCACCAACCCGAACGTCACCGTCATCGGCTCCATCCCGGTCGACGACTGCTGGATGCGCGACACCGGCGCCGTCTTCCGCACCGACGGCGCGGGCGGCCTGGACGCCGTCGGCCTCAACTTCAACGGCTGGGGCAACCACCAGCAGCACGCCAACGACGCCCTCGTCGCCCAGCGCGTCGCCGCCTACCTCGGCCTCCCCTTCACTGCCGCCGGCCTGGTCAGTGAAGGCGGCGCCATCGAGACCGACGGCGCCGGGACGCTGATGGCGACGAGGAGCAGCATCATCAACCCCGACCGCAACCCGAACCTGTCCCAGGCGCAGATCGAACAGGCCATGTGCGCCGCCTACGGCGCGAGCAAGGTCATCTGGTTCGACGGCATCAGCGGCCAGGACATCACCGACGACCACGTCGATGCCACCTCGCGCTTCCTCGGCCCCGGCGTCGGACTCGTCCAGACCCCCAACCCGGCCGACCCGCCGGACATCTGGTCCAACGACGAGCAGCAGCAGTACCAGATCCTGTCCTCGTCCACCGACGCCCAGGGGACGCCGATCGCGGTCACCGCGCTGCGGTCGCCGGACTACAACCTGATCCGCGCGGTCAGCAGCAGCTTCGTCGACTCCTACGCCAACTACTACGTCTGCAACGGTGCCGTCATCTCGGCCCAGTTCGGCGACACGACCGCCGACGCCAACGCCAAGAGGGTCCTCCAGGGCCTCTTCCCCGGCCGCACCGTCGTCCAGCTCAACATCGACAACCTCGGGAACCAGGGCGGCGGCATCCACTGCGTCACCCAGCAGCAGCCCGTGCCGTAGACGGCGGCACGTGTGCGGGGACCCGCTCGATCGAGCGGGTCCCCGCACAGCTCAACTGTGTTGTTATTTCTTGTACTTGAGTGAGATGCCCGCGTTCAGCAGCTGGACCAGGTCGAACGCGGCGACCGTGAGCGGCGTGAGGTTCGGGGTCCGCAGGCCGTCCTTCATCCGGCGCAGCTCGGTGACCAGGGCCACCTCCTCCTTGCCGAGCGGGCCGACCCGGTCGTCGACGCTGCCGAGCGCGCCGAGGGAACCGTGGATGTGCACCCAGTCGTCCTGGGTCACGTCCGCCTTCTCCGCCGTGTTCAGGTTCGTGTACTTCCGCAGGAGGTCCTTGCCCGTGGGCATGCCCATCAGCCACTGGTGACGGGTCAGGGGGATCGCCCGCTCCCGGCGGTCGCCGGCGTCGCCGTGTTCGACGGTGTCGGAGTACACCGGCGCCTGCGTGTCGCTCGGGTCGAAGCCCGCCGCCCGGAGGACGAACGCGGCGAACTGGTCGGGGTGTTCGCGGAAGTGGACGCGGAACGGGCGGGGCAGCAGGGTGAAGTTGTGGGCGAAGGACGTGCGGGACATCAGGCCGCCCGCGATCGACTTCGAGTTCGACTTGGGCGGCAGCTTGTCGCCGTTCACCAGGTAGCTGCCGACCAGGGTGGCCAGGCCGACCAGCGCGGCCGTGGACTCGCCGCCGGTGACGTCCTTGCCGAGCCGCTTGGCCTGGTCCTCCGCCTGCTTGCGGATCTGGTCGACCTCGCCGAGGGAGCCCGTGTGCAGGTCGTCCTTGGCCTCCTTCCGCTGCTCGAAGGCGGAAGCGGAGGTGGTGAACGGCTTCTTGTTCGGCACGTTGAGGTACTTCACCAGCCGGGGCAGCTCGTCCAGCTTGAAGCCGCCGGTCATCTGCGGCGCGTAGACCAACTCGCCGCCCAGCGGGAAGACCATGATCCCGGCGTCCGCCGTGAAGCCCCCGAGCTGCACGTCCGTGAGCGGGAAGGACTCCTCGTCCTTCCGGGCGTCCAGGGCCGCCGAGACCCGGGTGATCTCGCCCATCACGGCGAGGAGTTCGTCCTTCGTGGTGAGCGGCTCGGTGACCCACTCCAGGGCCGACCCGCCCGTCGGGCTGACGTCCGAGGTGAGCTTGTAGTCCGTGCCCCGGCCGACGACGCCCATCTTCGGGACGTCCCGGCCGCGGATGGGGGTCTCCCGGATCTCGCCGTTTGCCATCAGCGGATAGGCGGCGCCCTCCGCGTGCCGTGCGTACTCGTCGGGCCTCTCCTGCCGGGCCCGCTGCAGCCGGGCCCGGCCCGCGTCGGTCGCCTCGAACCGCGGCGGGTCGGCCGGGCCCTGCCGGGGCAGCTCGGCGATCCACGCCGTCGTGAGCTCGTTGGGCGTCCTGGCCTGCTCGTTCTCGTCCAGGAGATCGACGGCGACCTTCGCGGCCATGTTCCGGAGGATCTTCAGGCCGATGATGCCGTCGCGCCGGGTGACCTCGTCCTGGTAGGCCTGCTCGTCCTGCGCGGTGAGGTCGTTGTGGTCGCGCACCCGCCACTGCGACTCGAACTCGAAGCCGACCCGGCGCTGGAGCGCGGCGCCGTGGACGTGTCCTTCGTGGCCGTCGGCCGCTCGGCGCTGGACCGGGCGCTGGACCGGGCGCTGGACGGTCGCGCCGCGGGCGACGCGGGCACCGACGTCGGCGGCCTCGCGCTCCCACCTGCCGTCCGGGTCGCTGAGGCCGGCCGGGGCGTCGTGCTGGGTGGTGTGGTGGATCTCGTGGGCCATCGTCTCGACGTCGCGCAGGACGCCCGCGTTCTGCACGACGATGTTGCTGCCGACGGTGTACGCCCGGGCGTCGATGCCCGCGGCGGCCCGCTCGTCGACCGAGACCCGGACGTGGTCCAGGCTGGTGCCGAAGGCGCTCTCCATGGACCGCTGCACGTCGCCCGGAAGCCGCCGGTGCGCCCGCCCGGCGACGGCGGCGGCGTCCCGCACCGCGGCGCCGCCGTCCGCGTCGCGCTGTACTGCCTCGCGCTGTACCGCCTCGCGCGCGATCATCCGCCCGACGGCGGCGTTCCCGATCGACCGCTGGAGGGCACCGGGCGAGCCGCCGGCCCGTCCGGCGTCGCGGGGCTTGACCTGGTCGCGGTCCGGAGCGGCCTTCCGCTGGGACTCGGTGGTGTGCCGCATGACAGATCCGTTCGCCCGAGATCGCGTGCAGAGCCTGACCACCCAGGCTCCCACGGGGCACGCCCCGCCGGAACGGCCCGCAGGGCCGAACACAGGGCAAGCCGCCCTGCCCGGTGAGGGAAGTTGATCAGGACCTCGGAGCGCACGGGAAGTCGGCCGGGCCGACTTCCCATTCCCGTCCCACCCGGCGTCTGACCGAAGCCTGCTGCCGGAGGGCCGTTCCACGGGATCCGGAGTCCGATCGTGCCGTTCCCAATCCCCAGCTCAGCGCTGTGGGAACGGGTTGGACGTTCCAAACAGTCCGTCCGCTCTCGAAGTCGACTCCGCTCCTGCCGCAGAGTCGTTCCTGTCAGGCCGGGCACCACGGCCTGATCACGATCAGGGATGCGACCCGCCCCGGGACGAGGGTGCGGGGGATCCCACTCCACCGATCGGAAGGCAGTGAGATGAACAAGAAGATGGCGGCCGCCGCCCTGGCCGCGGTCACCCTCGGTACGGTGCTCCTCGGCACCGCCACGCCGGCCCTCGCGAGCTCCGGCGGCTGCATCAGCGGCGACGCGTGCGTCTACTACAGCCCCGACCTGCAGGGTGCCTTCTTCGGCAAGGGCGAGGACGGCAACTACGACGGCTACTTCGGCGGCGGCGGGGCCGGCAACGGCCAGGCCGTCATGAACAACGCCGCCTCCGTGTGGAACATGGACCAGAACTGGAACGTCCGCGTCTACTACCGCGAGTACAGCATCCGCAACACCGGCCCGAACCAGTACATCCCGCACAACTCGTGGGCCAACCTGGGCGCGGTGCCGTGGAACGGCGGCTCCATCAACATGCGCAACAACAACCACTCGCAGGCCTGGGAACTCTGATCCGGCTCCGACCGGGTGCCGGGCCCCCGCTCGTCGGGGACCCGGCACCCGGTCGGCGTTCCACCGCCCGAGCCGCCCGTACCGCCCGTACCGCCCGTACCGCCCGAGCCGCCCGTACCGCCCGAGCCGCCCGAGGAGCCCCGCCATGACGTCCCCCCACCGCGGCCGTTCACTGGCCGCCCTCCTGCTCGTCCCCCTGGTCCTCACCGCCGGCTGCGCCTCCGGACCCGCGGCCCCCGCCGCGCCCGCCGCCAGGCCGTCCGCGTCCCTGACGCCGATGGACCCGCCACCGATCGGCGACGTCCCCCGGTTGACCGAGGCGGGCGACCGGACCCTGCCCATCGAGGCCTACCTGCTCAGCGGGGAGCAGTTCCGGCAGTACGACGCGGCGCAGACCGTGCTGGTCGCCCGTTGCGTACGGGGGTTCGGCCTGGTGTACTCCCGGCCGCCCGGGTCCGGGGCGGCGCCGTCCCAGAGCCAGACCGCCCACCGGTACGACCCGGTCGAACTCGCCGACGTCTCCGTGCACGGCTACCACGCGCCCGACCCGGGCGGCGCGAGGAAGCCGAGCGGGGGAGCGTCGATGGGCGCCGAGCTCACCACCGTGCTCGGTACGGGCCTCGGACCGGGCGGGAAGCCCGCCCCGGGATCGGCCACCGAGTTCCGGGGCAAGGGGCTGCCGCCGGGCGGGTGCGTCGGGGCCGCGCAGAAGGAGCTGACCTCGCGCGGCGGCACCGGGCGGGACGCCGACGTCGCGGTGGGGATCAACTACGAGGGCTTCGAACGCTCGATGACGGACCCCAGGGTCAGGACCGTCTTCCAGGACTGGTCGCGCTGCATGGGGGACCGCGGCTACTCCTACGCCACGCCCGGGGACGCCCTCAAGGACTCCCGCTGGGCGGCCGCCGCCACGCCGTCCGCGGAGGAGATCGCCACGGCCACCGCCGACGTCGACTGCAAGGCCCGGGCGAACGTCGTCGGGGTCTGGTTCACCGTCGAGACGGCCTACGAGGACGAGCTCATCCGGCAGCACCAAGCGGAGCTGACCGCGGTCAGGGCCGGCAACGACGCGATGCTGGAGCTCGCGCGATCGGTGGCCGCGGCCGGTTCGTAGGAGGTGCCGGAAACCCACGGGACCGGTCAGGATTCGAGAAGCCTCCGCCGCAGGGCCGCCCGTAGCGTCATGGGCATGGGAAACAACGAGAACACCGCGTCCACCGTGTCCCTCGCCTCCGTCACCCTTGAGGTGGCCGACGCCGGGGCAGCCCACCGCTTCTACGCCGCGTTCGGCGTGGAGCAGCACGTCCGCCTGCGGGAGTCCGCGGCGCCGACCACCGGTTTCCGGGGCTTCGCCATGGCGCTCACGGTGGCCGGGCCGGGCACCGTCGACGGCTTCATCGCCGACGCCGTGGCCGCCGGGGCCACGGTGCTCAAGCCCGCGGCGAAGTCGCTGTGGGGCTACGGCGGCGTCGTCCAGGCGCCGGACGGGACGGCCTGGAAGATCGCGACCTCGGCGAAGAAGGACACCGGCCCGGCCACCCGCGAGATCGACGACGTCGTCCTGCTGCTCGGCGTCGAGGGCGTCAAGGCCACCAGGGAGTTCTACGTCGGCCGGGGCCTGACCGTGGCCAGGAGCTTCGGCGGCAAGTACACCGAGTTCACCGCTGGCGGGCCCGGCGCCGTCAAGCTGGCGCTGTACAAGCGCCGCGCGCTGGCGAAGGAGGTCGGCGTGGCCGTCGAGGGCACCGGTTCGCACCGGATCGTCCTCGGCAGCACCGGCGCCGCGTCCTTCACGGACCCGGACGGGTTCGCCTGGGAGAGCGTCGCGCTGGCCGCGGCCGGCTCCTGACCCGGGCAGGTGAACGCGTGGACGACGCCTCGGCCCGGACGCGGCCTGCCGGGCCCGGGGCGTGCCGTTCGGCTCAGCCCAGCTGCTGGGCCAGCCCGAGGATGATCCCGCCCGGCCCGCGGAGGTAGCAGAGCAGGTAGCTGTCCTCGTAGCGCGCCACTTCGCCGACGAGGACGGCGCCGTGGGGCCGGAGGCGGGCGAGGGTGTCCTCGATGTCGTCGACGGCGAACATGACGCGGTGCAGGCCGAGCGTGTTCGCCGGGGGGACCTCCGGCGCGGGGGTGATCGCCACGGGGGTGTGGTAAGTCGCCAGTTCGAGCCGGCCCGGGGCGCCCGGGATCCGCATCATCGCGATCTCGCACCGCATGTCGTCGAGCCCGACGACCTTGCCCGCCCACTCTCCGTCCGTCGGCATCCTGCCTTCCAGCTCCATGCCGAGTGCGGTGAAGAACGCGATGGCGGCGTCGAGGTCGTCGACGACGATGCCGACGTTGTCCATGCGCTGAATCGTCATGCCCCCGAGGGTAGGGGCCGGGGCCGACAGTGCCGGTGTCAATGCCCCCGGCGGTCGGCGCGGTTGCCCCGGACGGTCGCGTGACGGGCCGCCAACCGCCCTGGCCTGCCTTGCTGTTGGCGCGGTGACGGGCATTTGAACGTTCAATGTCGCGATTCGGAACGGTCCGGATGCGAACCTTGACGCCCGGGTCTTGACCCATGTGACCGGTGACATGTGTTATTTCACATGCCTCGGTGAGCACCCCCCCAACGGACAGCGCACGGAGGCAGCTCGACCCACCCCCACACAGGAGTGTTGATGAGTCAGTTCTTCAAGCTGCCAAGGGCTATGGCGGTCCTCGCCGTGGCGAGTACCGCCGTCGTCGGCCTGGGTGCCGTGCCGGGCTTCGCGGCCCCGGACAGCGCCCCGCCCGCGTCCGCACGCCACACGGCGTCCGCCGGGCACGGCCCCCGCATCCTGCCGCCGACCGGGAGCTCCGCCAGGGACGCCGCGAGCCGTGAGGCCGTCCAGGACCACCCCCTCACCGCCGCCCAACTCCCGCCGCGCAGCCCCCTGACCGCGCCCGCGACCGCCCCGCACGCCCCCGCGGCCACGCGGCTCGCCGCGGCGTCCTGCACCCCGGCCGACTTCGGCGGCCGCACCGGGTCCGCGCTGGTCTCCTTCGTCGAGGCCTCGACGCCCGACTGCGTCAACACGCTCTTCGGGATCGCCGGCTCCGACGCGTCCGGGGTGTTCCGCGAGAGCCAGATGATGACGATCGCCAACGCCCTCCAGGGCGTCGCCTCCGCCTACCCCGGGGACAACTCGACGGGGATCCTGCCACTGGTGCTCTACCTGCGCGCCGGGTACTACGTGCAGTTCAACCACCCCGCGGACGTCGGCTCCTACGACTCCGCCCTCACCACCGCGGTGGCGGGCGGCCTCGACGCGTTCACCGCGAGCCCGCACTTCACGGACGTCAGCGACGCGAACGGGCAGATCGCGGGCGAGGCCGTCATCCTCACCGACAGCGCGAACCTGCAGGCCCGCTACCTCGGCACGTACAAGCGGGTGCTGAACGGCTACACCGCCGCGTACGACTCCTCCTGGTACATGGTCAACTTCGTCAACGACGTCTTCACCCCGATCTTCCGCGGGCACCAGAACCAGGACTACGTCGACGCCGTCACCGCCGACCCGAGCCTCATCGACACCCTCGACGCCTTCGCGCTCGACCACCGCGGCCTGCTCGGCGGCACCAACTCCTTCCTCGACTCCAACGCCGGCATCGAGACCGCCCGCTTCATCGAGCACCCCGCCCTCCAGGCCAAGGTGCGCCCGCTGATGAAGGGCCTGCTCGACGCCTCGTCCATCACCGGCCCGACCGCCCCGCTGTGGGTCGGCGTCGCCGGGCTGGCCGCCGCCTACGACCAGGCCCAGTGCTCGTACTACGGCGTCTGCGACCTGCCCCAGCGGCTGACCGCCGCCGCCCTGCCGGTCAGCCGCACCTGCGACGCCACGCACACCGTCCGCGCGCAGGACCTCACCGCGGCCGACCTCGACGCCGTCTGCGCGAGCCTGCAGAACCAGGACCCGTTCGTCCACAACCTCGTCAAGGACAACGGCCCGATACCCGGCCAGTACGAGTCCACGCTCCAACTGGTCAACTTCGCCAGCCCGGCGGACTACCAGACCTACGCCGGGCCGATCTACGGCATCGACACCAACAACGGCGGCATGACGCTGACGGGCGATCCGACCAGCCCCGCCAACCAGCCGCTCTCGATCACCTACCGCCACCCGACCGACAACGGCTTCACCGCCCGCGTCTGGAACCTCAACCACGAGTACACGCACGCCCTCGACGCCCGCTACGACATGAAGGGCAACTTCTCGCAGCAGATCGCCGTGCCCGACGTGTGGTGGATCGAGGGCGTGGCCGAGTACGTCTCCTACACCTACCGTGGCGTCACCGACACCCAGGCGGTGTCCGAGGCCGCCAAGCACACCTACAAGCTCAGCACGCTCTTCCAGAACACCTACGACAACAGTGACACCACCCGCACCTACCCGTGGGGCTACCTCGCCGTGCGCTACATGGTCGAGAAGCACCCGGACGTCGTCCAGGCGATGCTCGGCCACTTCCGGACCGGCGACTACCCCGGCGGCTACGCCGTCTACAACTCCCTCGGCACCTCGTACGACGCCGACTTCGACGCCTGGCTGACCGCCTGCGCCGCCGGTGCGTGCGCCACCACGGGCGGCACCCCGACCGCCGCGTTCGACAGCACCGCCGACGGCCTGACCGTGCGGCTCACCGACCGCTCCACCGAGACCGGCGGCGGCCGGATCGCCTCCTGGGCCTGGGACTTCGGCGACGGCACCACCGCCACCACGGCCAGCCCGGCGAAGACGTACACCGCGCCCGGCACCTACACCGTCACCCTGACCGTCACCGACGACAGCGGCCACACCGCCACCGCGAGCAAGTCGCTCACCGTCACCGACGGCACGACGGCGTGCACCGCGGCCGACACACGGGTGATGGACCGCAACTGCTACCGCACCGACCAGTCCGCGTCCGCGGGCAACCTCGACTACCTCTACATCTGGCTGCCGGCCGGCACCTCCACGCTGACCGCCACCACCAAGGGCGGCACCGGCACGGCCTACCTGCTCTACAACCCCACCTCGTGGGCCACGCTCAACGCCTACACGAGCGCTTCGTTCAACGACGGCTCCACCCAGAGCCTCACCGTCACCAACACGACGGCCGGCTACCGCTACATCAGCCTCTACGCCCGGACGGCGTTCAGCGGGGTGACCGTCACCACGCGGTACTGACCCCTCGCGGACAGACACGACAGCGGCGGCCCGGGACACCCTCCCGGGCCGCTGCTCCTCGCATTCGCGAGGCTACTGCTCGTAGCAACCTCGCAACTGCGAGGTGCACGGCTTGGTTGATCATCCAATCCGGCCTCACGGCCCTGGTATCCCAGCCCACTCGTTCCCGGCTCCCGCCGTTGCTTCAATCGCCCTACTGAACGGTCGAGGACGGTGGTTGGACGTGGACCTGAACACAGTGGTGGAGCTGCGTGACGCGCGGCGTCGCGATACCTGGCGCCCGGGGGACGCCTGGCTCGGCGGGGGCACGTACCTGTTCTCCGAGCCGCAGCCGCACATCCGCCGGCTCATCGACCTCGGCCGGATGGGCTGGGAGCCGCTCCGGATGACCGCCTCGGGGGACCTGGAGATCGCCGCGACCTGCACGATCGCCCAGCTCTCCCGCTTCGCCCGGGCGGCGCGCTGGCGGGCCGCGCCGCTCGTCGAGCAGTGCTGCCGCGCGTTCCTCGCCTCCTGGAAGATCTGGAACATGGCCACCGTCGGCGGCAACCTGTGCAACGGGCTCCCGGCCGGGCCGATGATCTCGCTGACCGCCGCCCTGGACGGCGTGTGCACCCTGCTGTCCCAGACGGGCGAGGTGCGCCGGGTGCCGGTGAAGGACTTCGTGACCGGCGCCGGCGTCAAGGTCCTGCGGCCCGGCGAGCTGCTGCGCTCGATCACCGTCCCCGCCCGCGCGCTGGCGAGCCGGACGGTGTTCCGCCAGGCCTCGCTGTACGGGCTCGGCCGCTCCGGCGCCCTGCTGATCGGCACCGTCGACCCGGTCGACGGCGAACTCGCACTGACGATCACGGCCTCGACCGTCCGTCCGATCCAGCTGCGCTTCGCCGTCCCGCCGAACGCCGAGGCCGTCCGGGAGGCGGTCGGCTACGGCGTCCGGCCCGACGAGTACTTCGACGACATCCACGGGCTCCCGGCCTGGCGGCGGCACATGACCCACCGCTTCGCCGAGGAGATCCGCCGCGAACTGGTCGAGGAGGCCGGGCGATGAGTTACACCATCCGCGTCAACGGCGAGGACTTCGACGCCGAGCCCCGGGCGGGCCAGTGCCTGCGCACCTACCTGCGCGAGCGCGGCTGGTTCGGGGTGAAGAAGGGCTGCGACGCCGGGGACTGCGGCGCCTGCACCGTGCAGGTCGACGGCGACCCGGTGCACAGCTGCCTCTACCCGGCGCTGCGCGCCGAGGGCCGTTCCGTCACCACCGTGGAGGGGCTCGCCAAGGACGGCGAACTCCACCCGATGCAGCAGCGCTTCCTGGACGCCCAGGGCTTCCAGTGCGGCTTCTGCACGGCCGGCATGCTGATGACCACCTCCGCCGAGGGCTTCGACGACGACAAGCGCGCCGACCTGCCGCGCGCCCTCAAGGGCAACCTGTGCCGCTGCACCGGCTACCGGGCGATCGAGGACTCCATCCGGGGCGTCAAGCACACCGAGGCGCCGTGCGCCGGCCAGGCCGTCGGCCGCAGCCTCGGCGCGCCCGCCGGGCCGCAGGTGGTCACCGGCACCGCCCGCTACACCTTCGACCTCGACGTCGAGGGCCTGCTGCACATGAAGCTGCTGCGCTCCCCGCACCCGCACGCGCGGATCGTCTCCATCGACACCTCGGCGGCCCTGCGGGTGCCCGGGGTCGTCGCGGTGTTCACCCACGAGGACGCCCCCGACAAGCTCTACTCCTCCGCCCGGCACGAGCACCCCACCGAGGACCCGGACGACACCCGGGTGCTCGACGACGTGGTCCGCTTCGTCGGTCAGCGGGTCGCCGCCGTGGTCGCCGAGAGCGAGGGCGCGGCCGAGGAGGGCTGCCGGCGGATCGTCGTCGGGTACGAGCAGCTCCCGTACGTCCTCGATCCGGAGGAGGCGATGGCACCCGGTGCGCCGGTGATCCACCCCAAGGGGCCGGAGTCGCGGATCGCCCGCGCGGAGAACAACGTCTGCGGCGAGGCCCACGGCGAGATGGGCGACGTCGAGCAGGGCTTCGCCGCGGCGGACGTGGTCTACGAGGAGACCTTCCGCACCCAGCGGGTACAGCACGCCAGCCTGGAGACGCACGGCTGCGTCGTCTACTTCGAGGAGGCCGGGGAGACGGGGGAGACGGGGGAGACCAGGGAGACGGGGGAGGAGCGGATCGTGGTCCGGTCCTCCACCCAGGTGCCGTTCCTCACCCGCCGGGCGCTGTGCGACCTGTACGACCTGCCGATAGAGAAGGTCCGGGTGGTCGCGGGCCGGGTCGGCGGCGGGTTCGGCGGCAAGCAGGAGATGCTCACCGAGGACATCGCGGTGCTCGCGGCGATGCGGCTGCACCGGCCCGTGAAGCTGGAGTTCACGCGCGGCGAGCAGTTCTACGGCGCCACCACCCGGCACCCGTTCACGATCACCGTCAAGCTCGGCGCGAAGGCGGACGGGACCCTGACGGCCATCCGGTTCCGCGTGGTGTCCAACACCGGCGCGTACGGCAACCACGGTCCGGCGGTGATGTTCCACAGCGTCGGCGAGTCCATGGGCGTCTACCGCGCGCCGCACAAGAAGGTCGACGCGTACTCGGTCTACACGAACGGCGTGCCCGCCGGGGCCTTCCGCGGCTACGGCCTCGGGCAGGTCACCTTCGCCGTCGAGTCGGCGATGGACGAGCTCGCGCGGCGGCTGGAGATCGACCCGCTGGTGCTGCGGGAGCGCAACATCATCGGCCCGGGCGAGCACATGGGGGGCCCGCTCGGCGAGGAGGAGGACCTCCACATCGCCAGCTACGGCCTCGACCAGTGCCTCGGCGTCGTCCGCACCGCCCTCGCGAACGACAGCAGCGCCGAACTCGCCCCCGAGGGCTGGCTGGTGGGCCAGGGCTTCGCCATGGCGGCCATCGCCTGCGGCCCGCCCGGCGGTCACATCGCCGACGCCACGGTCAAGCTCCTGGAGGACGGCACGTACGACATCGCCGTGGGCACGGCGGAGTTCGGCAACGGCACCACCACCGTGCACAAGCAGATCACCGCCGGGGCGCTCGGCACGACCGTGGACCGGATCGCGATCCGGCAGTCCGACACGGACGTCGTCAAGCACGACACCGGCGCCTTCGGCTCGGCCGGCACCGTCGTCGCGGGCAAGGCGGTGATGAAGGCGGCCAACGCGCTCGCCGAACGGATCCTCGGCTTCACCGCCGAGTACGCCCGCACGCCGCGCAGCCTGCTGCGGCTCACCGCGGACGCGGTGGAGTGCGACGGGCGGGCGGTCGCGCTCAAGGAGGTGTTCGAGGCGGCGCGCGGCCGGGGCGTGGAGCTCAGCGCCGACGGCCACTTCGGCGGCTCGCCGCGCTCGATCGCCTTCAACTCCCAGTGGTTCCGCATCGCCGTCGACCCGGACACCGGCGAGATGCGGATCCTGCGCAGCGTCCACGGCGCCGACGCCGGCAAGGTCATGAATCCCCTGCAGTGCCGCGGCCAGGTCGAGGGCGGCGTGGCGCAGGCGCTCGGCGCGACGCTGTTCGAGCAGGTCCTGGTCGACGACCGGGGCGAGGTCACCACGGCCGCCTTCCGGCGCTACCGGCTGCCCGCGTACGCGGACGTGCCGCGCACGGAGGTGCACTTCTCCGACACGTCGGACTCCATCGGGCCGCTCGGCGCCAAGTCGATGTCCGAGAGCCCGTTCAACCCGGTGCCGCCCGCCTTCGCCAACGCGCTGCGCGACGCGACGGGGATCCGGTTCACGGAGGCGCCGTTCCTGCGGGACAAGGTGTGGCAGGCGCTGGACGAGCACCGGAGGCGGACGGGCGGCGTCCGCTGACGCACGGAGAAGGGTGAGGGCCGGGACTGCTCCCGGCCCTCATCCCTGTGCCTGTCGGCAACCCGAACGGCGCCGTCGTGCACCGTCCGGAGACGCGGGAGTGGGTGAACGGCCCGCTTGAGGAGGTCCGGGCGCCCGCACACGTCCCGCGCCCCAGGACCGTGCACGACGGCGCCGGGAAGCGGGGGCCGGCCCGTCCCAGGTGGGAACGTCCCGGCCCTTCTGCATCCGATTCAACCGGAACTCCACTGTGCGGACCACTGGAGTGCAACACCACGCGGCCGTCCACGTGTTGGACGATCGGACAGGACCGCGCAGTGCGGCGCGGGGCGGGGTCGGGGTCGGCCGAGCTGTGCGGCGACCCGTCAGAGGTCCTTCTGGTAGCCCTTGTCGTCGTCGGAGTCGTAGACCAGCTTCCCGGTGCCGTCGTAGCCCTTGATGTGCGGGGTCCGGGTCACGGGGCCGGTGAGGAGACCGGTGGCGGCGAACCAGCCGTGGTCGAGCGCCGCGTCCACGGCCGGTCCGTCTCCGTACGAGACGCTCACCCGGGCGACCGAGGGGGCGAACGTGCCGATGCTGCCCCAGCGGTACGGCAGCTTCCAGGCGTGGCCGTCGAGCATGGCCTGCCGGTACAGCTTGCCCCCGTTGATGTCCGGGTTCACCAGGTCCTCCGGGCCGCCCGCGCGCGGGTCGGCGCTGCCGGACTGGAGACCGGAGGTCTTGCCGTCGGTCTGGTGGCAGATGAGCCGGGTCGGGTGTGCGCCCTGGCTGACGCCGACGACCGAGATGCCGTCGCCCGGGGAGTTGTCGTCCCCGGTGCTCTTCACGGCGAGCAGGATGCGGTAGTCGGCGAGGGTCCCGTCGTCGTGGACGGGCCGGTTCGGGTGTGCGCCCTGCGTGCCCTGCGTGCCCTGCGTGCCCTGCGCGGCCGACGGCGGCGGGCTCTGCCACCGGGCCTGCATCTCCTTGTCGTAGTCCAGGCACTGACCGAGCGCGGTGGCGGCCTGCTCGAAGGTGATGCCGTCGGCCAGCTGCGCGGCCGTCGCCGGAGGCTGCGGCCCGGCCGGCGTGGGCGTGGCGCTGGCCGTGGGCGTGGCGCTGGGCGTCGAGCCGGGGGAGGGGGCGGCCGCGCCGTCCGCCGTCGCGGCGAGCCCCGTGGCCGGGCGGGTGTCCGAGTGGCCGCGGGCCGTGAGGAGCGTCGCGCCCGACAGCACGGCCAGGACGACCACCCCGGCCGAGAGTGCGGCGGTCCGGCGTCGGAGGGCCGCGCGGCCCTGGCGCCGGATGGCCTCGTAGGGCGCCTCGCCCGGCGTCCGGTCCGCGACCGTGGCGACGAGCTGCTCGCGGAGCGCCGCCTCGAAATCCGGTTGGGTCATCGTCGTCCTCCAGCCGTGGTGGTGATGCGAGCGTCGAGTCCGGACGGCGTCCGGCCTGGTGCGGAACGGCCGCGAGGCACCCCGGGGCCCGGGTCGGCGGGTACGACGGCCAGCCCCGGGTGAGCCCGCAGTTTGGCCAGTCCCTTGGCGGCCTGGCTCTTGACCGTGCCGAGCGAGCAGCCCATCGCCTGGGCGACCTCCGCCTCGGTCCGGTCGTCCCAGTAGCGCAGCACCACGACGGCACGCTGCCGCGTCGGCAGCGTGGCCAGGGCGTCCAGCAAGGTCCGCCGCTGGTCGACCTGGCCCGCGGTGTCGCCCGGCGCGGCGACCTCCGGCAGCGCCTCGGTGAGCCGCTCGGCGACCCGCCGCTTGCGGAACCGGTCGCTGTTGCAGGACACCAGCATCCGGCGCACGTAGGCGTCCGGGCTGTCGGCCCGGCTGACCCGCCGCCAGGACCGGTAGGCCTTGGCCAGCGCGGTCTGCGTCAGGTCCTCGGCGTGGTGCCAGTCGCCGGTGAGCAGGTAGGCGGTTCGGACCAGGTGTGCCCACCTGGTCCGGGTGAAGGCCTGGAAGTCGGCCTCTTCTTCTGTGTGCATCAGCACCCCCTCAGCCCTCCAGACCGCACTCCCGACGCGCCGGGTTGCCCGGCCCCGCCACATTTCGCGGTCGTCCACGTTTTCGGGCGTTCGAGGGCCGGGTGTTTGAGGGCCGGGCGTTCGAGGGCCATGCGCCCGCGCGGAACGGGCGCGCCCTCAACGACCGGGGAAGCGGCTCAGGGGCGCGGGTCAGGCCGGGGTGTCGCAGCGCGTGTACGTGCGGATGCGGTAGCGCAGGCCGGACACCGAGACCTGCGGGCCGTGGTCCTCGGCGACGGTCCAGGCGGGGCCGATGGCCGGGGCATGGGTGTCGCCGTCGACCGACAGGTCGATCTCGGTCACGGACAGGGCGTCGGCGCGGTCGATGGCCGCGCGGTAGAGCTGCCCACCGCCGATCACCCAGGTCTCGGCGACGGCGTCGGCCCGGGGTCTCGCGGCCGCGAGGTGGAGGGCCTCGTCGAGGGAGCCGGCGCGGTCCGCGCCGTCCGCGGCCCACTGCGGGTTGCGGGTGACCACGATGTTGCGGCGGCCCGGAAGCGGGCGGAAGCGTGCCGGGAGCGACTCCCAGGTGCGGCGGCCCATCACCACGGGGTGTCCGAGGGTGGTCGCCTTGAAGTGCCCCAGGTCCTCGGGCAGGTGCCACGGCATCGTGCCGTCCGCGCCGATCACACCGTCCGGGGTCTGGGCCCAGATCAGTCCGATCCTCAGGCCGCTGCTCGTACCGCTGCTCGTACCGCTGCTCGTGTCGCCGCTCATACCGCGACTGGTGCCTTGATGGCCGGGTGGTGCTGGTAGCCGACCACCTCCACGTCCGCGTAGGCGTAGTCGAAGAGCGAGTCGGCCTGCCGCAGGCGCAGCTCGGGGAAGTCGAACGGCGTGCGCGCGAGCTGTTCCGTCACCTGCTCCACGTGGTTGTCGTAGATGTGGCAGTCACCGCCGGTCCAGATGAAGTCGCCCGGCGCGAGGCCGACCTGCTGCGCGACCATGTGGGTCAGCAGGGCGTAGCTGGCGATGTTGAACGGGACGCCGAGGAAGAGGTCGGCGCTGCGCTGGTAGAGCTGGCAGGAGAGCCTGCCGTCGGCGACGTGGAACTGGAACAGGGCGTGGCACGGGGCGAGCGCCATCGCGTCCAGTTCGGCGACGTTCCACGCGGAGACGATCATCCGGCGGGAGTCGGGATCGGTGCGCAGGGTGTCGAGGACCTGGCCGATCTGGTCGATGTGCCGGCCGTCGGGGCCGGGCCAGCTGCGCCACTGGACGCCGTAGACGGGGCCGAGGTCGCCGTCGGGGCCGGCCCATTCGTCCCAGATGGTGACGCCGTTCTCGCGGAGCCAGCCGACGTTGGAGTCGCCGCGCAGGAACCACAGGAGCTCGTACACCACGGACTTCAGGTGCACCTTCTTGGTGGTGATCAGCGGGAACCCCTGCGAGAGGTCGTAGCGCAGTTGGTGTCCGAAGACGCTCCGGGTGCCGGTGCCCGTCCGGTCGGCCTTGGCCGTCCCGGTGGTGAGCACGTGCTTCAACAGGTCTTCGTACTGGGTGTCCGCCACGAGCGGTAAGTGTACGTGTCCGTCCTGGTCGGCGGGACCGACCCGGAGGACGGGTCGCTCCCTCCGACGCAGCCGCGTGTGATCACGTTCCCGGGCATCGGGGCGGCCCAGGCCACCCCGGTCCGGGTACGGCGACCGGTGACGATGGTGCGGCTGCCCGAACCCGTTGCGCGAAAAGGGATTTCGTGGCTCCTCCGGGCCCTCTGTACGGTCCGATCCATGGACTGGAACTTCGAATCGGCCGAGAACCTCGCGGCCGCCCTGCGCTCCGGCGACGTGACCTCGCTGGAACTGACGGACGCGGCGATCGCCCGCATCGAGCGCGAGGACGGCGCGGTCAACGCGATCTGCGTACCGGACTTCGACCGGGCGCGCGCGGCCGCCCGCAGCGCCGACGAGGCGCTCGCCCGGGGCGAGGACCGGCCGCTGCTCGGCATCCCGGTGACGGTCAAGGAGTCCTACGACGTCGCCGGACTCCCCACGACCTGGGGCCTCCCGCAGCACCGCGACCACCTGCCGGCCGAGGACGCGGTGCAGGTCGCGCGGCTCCGGGCGGCGGGCGCGGTCGTGCTCGGCAAGACCAACGTGCCCGTCGGGCTGCAGGACATCCAGAGCTTCAACGGCATCTACGGCACCACCGGCAACCCCTGGGACCACACCCGTACGTCGGGCGGCTCCTCCGGCGGGTCGGCGGCGGCCCTGGCCTCCGGGTTCGGCGCGCTGTCCATCGGCTCCGACATCGCCGGCTCGCTGCGCACCCCCGCGCACTTCTGCGGCATCTACGCCCACAAGCCGACGCTCGGGCTGGCGGCGGCCCGCGGCATGGCCCTGCCGTCGGCGCCGGTCCTGCCGGCCGAGCTGGACCTCGCCGTCGTCGGCCCGATGGCGCGCACGGCCCGCGACCTGACGCTCCTGCTTGACGTGATGGCCGGGCCGGATCCGCTGACCTTCGGTGTGGCGTACGACCTGGCGCTGCCGCCCGCGCGCCACGAGCGGCTCGCCGACTTCCGGGTCCTGGTCCTCGACGAGCACCCGTACATCGCGACCGGTGCCGCCGTGCGGGCGGGAATCGACCGGGTGGCCGCCGCGCTCCTCGAAGGCGGCGCCCGCGTCGACCGGCACAGCCCGCTGCTGCCCGATCCGGCGGAGGCCGCCAGGCTCTACACCCAGCTCCTGATCTCGGGCGCCACCGCACACTTCCCCGTCGAGGCGTACGAGGAACTGCAGTCCCTCGCCGCCGCGTTGAGCCCCGACGACCAGAGCCTCGACGCGGTGCGGCTACGCGCCATGGTGTTCACCCACCGCGACTGGATCGTGGCGAACAACCACCGCGAGCTCCACCGCCACGCCTGGCGTCAGTTCTTCGCCGAGTACGACGCCGTGGTGTGCCCGATCACCCCGACCCCGGCGTTCCCGCACGACCACACCCCCGACCTGAGGGCGCGCAGCCTCGACATCGACGGCGTCGCACACCCGTACATGGACCAGCTGGTCTGGGCCGGCATGGCCACGATGCCCGGCCTCCCCGCCACCGCCATACCCGCGGGCCGTTCCCCCGAGGGCCTCCCGGTGGGTGTGCAGATCATCGGCCCGATGTTCGAGGACCGGACCCCGCTGAAGCTGGCCGAGCTCCTGGAAGAGAGGATCGGCGGCTTCACCGCACCGAGGTAGCGCACGCTCCGGCGGCCGCGCGCGCGGCCCGGCGCCGGCCTTCACAGCTTGGTGAAGGCCAGCGCCTCATGCGCCATCGGAGTGGTTGTCGTGGTGTCCTGTGCGGTTTGCAGTGAGTGGCGCGGCCATGGTGAAGCATGACTCGTAAGAGAACCGCACTGCTGTGCGCCGCCGCCTTGCTGGTGTCCTCCGTCCCTCTCATCGCGGGCGCGGCCGGACCCGCCGACGCCGCCGACGCCGCCGACTCCGCCAGGCACCGGGGGTCCGAGTGCGTGGCCTCCCCGGAGTCGGTCGACGGCCAGGGCCGCGCCATCCGCGACGTCGTCGAGAATGCGCGGCGCGATCTGAACCTGCGGGCGGTCATCGCCCGGGTGACCCAGCACGGGCGCGACCTGTGGACCGGCGCGGTCGGTCCGTCGATGACCGAGGTACCGGCCCGCCCGGACATGCGCTTCCGTGCGGGCTCGGTCGGCATCGCGTTCATGGGCACGATCCTGTTGCAGCTCGTCGACGAGAAGCAGGTCAGCCTCGACGATCCCATCTCACGCTGGCTTCCCGAGATCCCCCACGCGGACGAGATCACCCTGCGCGAGCTCGGCGACACCACCAGCGGCTTCCGGGACTACGTGACCGACCAGGGCTTCCTCACGGACCTGGAGGCCCATCCGTTCAAGCAGTGGACGCCCCAGGACGTCTTCCACTACGCGGACCTCGACGTCCAGCTCTACAAGCCGGGAACCAACTTCAGCTACTCGCACGCCAACTTCCAGCTGCTCGGCCTCGCGCTGGAGCGGATCACCCACACCCGGCTGGACCACCTCCTGGAGCAGCGCATCTACCGCCCCTTGGGCCTGCACGCGACATCGAACAGCTACACCCCCGACCTCCCCACCCCCGTGCTGCACGCCTTCACGCACGAACGCGGCACGTACGAGGAGTCGACGTTCTGGAACCCCTCCTGGACCACGGCGCCGGGCGCGGTCATCAACATGAACATCTGTGACCTCGCCCGGGCGGGCGTAGGGATCGGTTCGGGGCAGACGCTCTCGCGCGACGGCTACCAGACCCTGCTCGACCCGGGCACCGTCGGGCTGGGCCAGGCGACGCCGACCTGCCCGAAGGACGTCTGCATGCCGCAGACCCAGGACATCCACTTCGGGATGTCCGCCCTCATCGTGCACGGCTGGGTCGTGCAGAACCCCTCCCTGTCCGGCTACGCCGCGATCATGGCGTACCTGCCGTCCGAGGACCTGTCGATCGCGGTCTCCGCCACGTATTCGCCGACCACCGACCAGCAGGTGCAGAACCTGACCACCACCATCGCGGAGGAGCTCTCCCGCCTGCTGGTGCCGGACCAGCCCCTGGGCTGAGCCCGGTCGCCGACGGGAACGTGAAGGGAACGAGCACGAGTCCGGCGGACCGGCCGCCGGGCCATCTTCCGGGGCTTGGAAACCTGGACTCGCACAAGGTGGCCTGGCGGCCCGGCAGCGGCCCGGTGCCCAGGTTGTGGCACCTGGCCGCCGTGGCCCGGGCGATCAACCGCGCGTCACCGGCCAGGGCACCGCGAACGGCACGCCCGTAGAACTGTGGGACTGCAAACGGCGGGGACAACCAAGCGGTGGACCCTGCCGTAGTCCGCAGGTGTGGTTGGCTCTGATTTCCTGTTCTACGCGAGGGTCTCACTGACCGCGCTCAGCCCGATGACGTACCACCACTCGCCGCCGAACCAGTCCGGCGGCGGGCGGCCGTCGGTCGGGGCATCCATCAGCGGGATCCGGAGGTCAACGCTCAGAACCCGCCAGAGTCCGGAGGGCAGCACGGTCAGCGAGATCGCGTAGGCGACCCGCACCGCCCAACGGGGCACTCCCGTCGCTGTCCGGCCGTGCAGCCGTGCCAGAAATGAGCCGGCGGTCATGGGGGTCCTCCTGGTCCGGACGCCCGGTCGGCGTGGACGGAACGACACGGTGCCGGACTGGCTGTTGCCGACCAGGACGACGTCCCGCAGGCCGTCCGGCCCTGGCCGCCGGCGGCGTGTGCCGCTGCGGGGCAGGCCAGCGCCGGCAACACCATCGCGGCGCCCGCGGCGCGTGCTCTCAACCGCCTTGCAGTCATGGCTCGTTCCCCTTCGTCGCCGTCCGGAGTGCGACAAGTGTGATCCGACCCGGACGGTCGGGCGATGGCCGCGACCGCCAACGTCGCGCCGCCGCACTGGCTCGGGGAGACAACCGGCCCGCCGAAACGTCAGGCGGCAGGGCCCGCGGGCGGTGCGCCGGTGACCGCGGCGCGGTACAGGGCGAGGGTGGCGCTGCCGAAGTAGGCGCTGTAGGACACCTGGGGTGTGTTGCCACCGGTGTGGTAGCCGCCGATGACCCCGACCACCGCCCAGCCGCCCGGCCACGGCACCAGCATGGGCCCGCCGCTGGTCCCGCCCGTGAAGCCGTCGCACGCGATGCGCGGGAAGGTCCCGGGGTCCGCCGGGTCGTCACTGGCCCATTCGGTGGTCCAGCTCCAACACCCCAGCGGCTTCTCCGCGCCGGCCGGATACCCGATCATCCGTACCGGTGCGTGGAAGTACCCGGTGTCGGTCAGCAGTTGGACGCCGCCCGTGACCTCCTCCAGGCGCTCGCCGTCCTGGTTCGGCGCGGTGACCGCGAAGCCGAAGTCGTACGCGGCGCCCGCGTGGACACCGAGGTCGTAGTACTCCCGCGCGACGTACACGCCGTCCTCCGCGACCGGGAAGATTCCGAACGGCTTCAGCCCGTCGTGGTACTGCGGCACGAACCCCAGTCGGCGCGCCGGTGAGGTGCCGGAGTAGCCCTTGAGGCAGTGTCCGGCCCCGAGCACGAGATCGCGGCCGGGGCTGCGGACCACCGAGCCGCTGCACGTGCGGCCGGTGCCGTTGGCGTCGGTCCAGAAGAACGCGCCCACCTGTGTGATGCCGTCGAAGCTCCGGCTCGGCGGAATGTACTCGCCGGGTTGCGGCCCGTCCGCCGAAAGCTGTGTCTCCCCTTCGGCGTCGGCGGGCAGCGCGGCAGCCATCCGGGCGGCGGTCCAGTACGCCCCGAGCTCGGCCGCCGCCGGATCGCGGGCGGGCAGCGCTCCGGCGAACGCGGCCTGAGCGGCGAGCCCGACGCCCAGTGCCAGGGCGGCCGCGAACGCGGTGGCGCGCCGGACGATCAATACCTGACGCATCGTCAATCTCCATCCATCGAGGCGGATTGGCATGCCCATCATCGAGGATGAGGAGGAAATCACGAAGAGGAATCACCAACGGGTCACCATGCCGTGCGACGCTTTGCCCGGTCGCCCGCTTGCATCCGTCCCTACCGTCCGCGAACCCGTCTCGCACGTGTTCCGGGTGGGCCGAGCCGAGTGCCTCCGGGTGTCAAGGCAGTCGGGTGCCGGGTGGACCCGAGCGTGGCCGTCGGCGCGGGATCAGCGCCGGGACGCGGCTGCGGTAGGCCGCGTGGTCCGTGCCGAACTGTTCGGCCATCATGCCGTCTTCGGCACGGACTCTCAGCAGCAGCCAGGGGACGGCGGCGAGGAGGTAGGCGATCCAGACGCCGAAGCCGATGGCCAGGTTGCCTCCGGCGAGCAGGCCGAGCAGGCCGGTGTAGATGGGGTGGCGGACCATGCGGTAGGGGCCGTCGGTGCGCAGCTCGTGGTGCTCCTGGACGGCGGGAACACTGGCCCACATCGTGCCCAGGACCCAACGGGCCCACAGGAGGAGCGCGGTGGAGGCGACGGCCAGCAGGGAGCCCACGACGGCGAGTTCCGGTTGCCAGTACCGGAGGTGGTGCCAGAAGCCCCGCGTCCGGTCGAGCAGGGCGAACAGCGCGTAGACGGCGGCGGCCAGGAGGACGCGGCGGAGCATCGAGCGGCGCAGTCCGTGCAGCCAGCCGCGGATGCCGGAACCGCTCGCCACGGCGAAGTAGAGGACGCCCGCGATCCAGGCGACGAAGAAGACCGCGACGCACGTGTCGGTGAGCCAGGTGGTTACCGAGCGTAGGGAATCCATGGGGCAAGGTTGCTCCGGCGGCGAAGTCACCCGCCACCACCCGCAGGTGGACGAACGGGGCCGCCATTTGTCCACCCACAGGTGGAGGAACCGGGGAGGGGGGTCTCGCCGACCTTCCCCGCCCGGCGAAACAGCAGGTCAGCGCACGCGTCCGCGTGGCTTCAGGGGGATCGCGGGGAGTTCGGGGGCGGGCAGGCGGTCGCCGGGGTAGCCGGTGACGGCGCCGAAGCGGTCGGATCCGCGCTGCCACTCCTCGCGGGCCTCGGCGATGTCCTCGGTCGAGCGCCCGATGAAGTTCCACCACATACCACGTGGATGCCGCAGAGCGTCGTCGGCAGCGGGGCCTCCGGTATCTCAGGATCGCTTGCGGCGGCGTGGACCGACGGGACGAAGACGGGATCCGCTTCATCAGGATCGAATCCCTCAAGAACCTCCAACAGCACGAGTACACCCATACCTCGACGGTGTCTCACCTCCTGGATTGCGCATGCAGAGAACCCTCCGCATGGGTTCGCCGAGCACGGTTCAGTCCCGGGCTCCGCAGCCGACGTGGTGTCGGCTGCATTGGGAACGCCGAGGGCGGGAGATCCACGATGGTGACTCCGCCGTGGCAATCAGTGCCCACCACACCAGTGTCGGCCACCTTGGGGAGCGAAGCAGCGGTGCGCTCCGCAAGTTGGGCAGCTCTGTTTCCCGCTTTCGCCTCAGGGCACACGCCCTGCGGGACAGGCCCGCCGCGCAGCGGCACTTCCAGAGCAGGCACCCGCCTCTGCTTCGGCCGGTGAGCCAGGGTGAGCTGGATCAACGCCGTGATCACGATTCTGTCCCCCCAGCTCGTCACCGACCTGGCAGCCTCGCCCCTGACCCCGGAGGAGGGTTCGATGAGTACCGCCGTTTCCCGCCGCAGAGCAGCGTTTCGACGCTACCTGGTGTGCCCTCCGACCTACTTTGCAGTCGACTACGCGATCAACCCGTGGATGGACCCGACCCGGCCGGTGGATGCAGGCGCCGCCCTGCGGCAGTGGCGCGCGTTGCGCGACACGCTGCGCGAGCTGGGCCACCGGGTGGAGGCCATCGAGCCCCGGCCACGGCTGCCCGACATGGTGTTCGCCGCCAACGGGGCCTCGATGGTGGACGGGCGGGTCCTGATCGCCCGGTTCCGTCATCCCCAGCGGGCGCCGGAGGCGGTAGCTCACCGGACGTGGTTCCGCCAGGCGGGGTACCGGCCCACGGTCGCTCGGCTGTCGAACGAGGGGCAGGGAGACTTCCTGCCGGTCGGCGGCCGGGTCCTGGCTGGCTCGGGTCTGCGGACCAGCGAGGCCGCTCACCGCGAGGCGGAGACGGCCTTCGGTCGACCGGTCATCAGCCTCGCTCTGACCGACCCGCGCTTCTACCACCTGGACACGGCACTAGCCGTCCTGAGCGACGACCAGATCATGTACTACCCGGCGGCCTTCACCCCCGAAAGCAACCGCACCCTGCACGCGCTCTTCCCTCGGGCGATCCTGGCCACCGACGAGGACGCCTCCGTGCTCGGCCTCAACGCGATCAGCGACGGCCGCCATGTCCTGCTGACCGCCGCCGCCCCTGACCTCGCGGCGCAGCTGCACGCGGACGGCTTCGTCCCCATCGGGGTGCGTCTGCCCGAGCTGCTGAAAGCGGGCGGCGGGCCGAAGTGCTGCGTCCTGGAGCTGCACTCCGCTCACCAGGAGCGGACATGACTGCGTCGAGCCGTACTGCCGCAGGGCGGGCCTCCGAGAGTACGGCGCCGGCTCTGCCCGGCCCGCGTGGACCGATCAGCGCCGGGCTCTTCGCCGCGCTGCGTACCGCTGCGGGCCCGACCGCGAAGCTCGCGCAAACCGCTGTGGGCTTGCTCGAACCCGCAGGCATGATTCCTCCTCTGTGGGGTGCCGGATCGTGTACCCCGAACGTAGGGCGCGACGCGTTCGCAGGCCTCTCGGATGCGGCGGACGGCCCTGCCGGACTGCTCCACCTGGGCCGGGCGGGCGGTCAATGGATAGGGCACCGCCAGGAGGCGGCGAGCGCGAGATCGGTCACGCCGGCCACGAACACCACGATGCCGATGAACAGCAGGTACAGCATTCCGTGGACGACAACGCCCACCAGTGCCCCAGGACGATGAGGACAATGGTGATCACCGTTAGCGCCAGGAACACGCTCACCTCGGGCACTTCCTTCCGTCGTCTCGGACCGTTGGCTCCTTCGGCTCCGACGGCGGGCCCGGGTGAGGCCTGCCGCTACTACCAGCGGTACCAGCGGCTGCGTCCACCCTCTGCAGCGCCGCGGAAGACGAACCCGAGCAGCCACAGCGCCAAGACCACCAGCGCCACCCACCACAGCACGTGGATGGCGAATCCGAGACCGCCGAGGATCAGTGCGAGCAGTAGGACCAGGACAAGGGCGAGCATGGGAGGCTCCTTTTCGACAGTGTCCGCGCCCCAGGACGTGCCCGGCGATCGAGCGAGGGGCGCCGCGCCCGAGCGTGTACCCGCGTTCCGCGACCCGACGCACTCGGTAACTGCTTTCGTCCTGCTCCGCCGCCGGCGCTCCATCGGCCTCAACCGGGTCTTGTTGGAGCGAGGGGTTTGCCCAGCGTGCGGGCGGGCAGCCGAGGCAGGGATGTCGAGCACCGCAGAGCGGCTGGCATCGCTTGGCGGTGGCCCGGACCAGCCCGAACTGATCCCGGCGACCGGAAATCCCGAGGATCGAGGAGCGATCATGGTGAAGGTACTGCTCGTGTTGCTGTGCCTGGTCCTGCCGTGGCTGGCGGTGCTCATCAAGGACGGCCCGAGCATGAAGGTGCTGTGGGCCTTCCTGCTCCAGCTCTGCGGCCACGTACCCGGTGTCATCTATGGCATCTACCAGGTCGTCCAGGACTGATCACGGTCCCGGAGCCCGACCCCGGTCTGCGGGGACCCCTTCTGGCTGGGCGGGACACACCCGTCCGCAACCTATGTGGAGGCGACAATGGGACACGGCGGAAACGCAATCCACGAACTGATGACCGACCACCGCGAGGTGGAGGAGATGTTCGCCAGGATCCAGGCCATGACCAGCGGCGGCCAGCAGCTGCGCGACGCGGTCGACGAGGTCACCATCGAGCTGGTGCGCCACTCGGTGGCTGAGGAGCAGTACCTCTACCCGGCGGTGCGCGAGCACGTCCAGGGCGGCGACAAGCTCGCGGACAAGGAGATCGCCGACCACGGCCGGGTCGAGGAGATCCTCAAGCAGCTGGAGAACACGAGAACGGACGACCCGCAGATGAGCCCGCTGCTCCAGCGGCTCATGGACGAGGTCGCCGGCCACGTCCAGGACGAGGAGAACAACCTCTTCCCGATGCTGCGCCGAGCCTGTACGCCCGAGCAGCTGAACGACCTCGGAGACAAGATCCGCCGGGCCAAGTCCATGGCCCCGACCCGCCCGCACCCCGCCGCCCCCGACTCCCCGATGGCCAGCAAGCTGCTTGCCCCCGGTGTCGGGCTGGTCGACCGGGCGCGCGACTTCGTCACCGGCCGCGGCAAGTAGTTCTGAGCACGTCGCGGTAGGCGCCTCGACGACTGGGGCCGGCCCGCACACCGGTCCGGCCCCGGTGCCCGCTCGGGCAGGCGTGATGCGGGTCATGCCCCAGACCGCAGGCAGCCATCTACACTGGTCGGTCACGAGCGGGGCAGCGCGGCCCCCCTGCCGGAGGAGCAGGCCGACGCCGACACCACAGCAGCCCTGATCACCCAGGTCGGCCGGCGCGCCCTGCCCGTCGCCGGAGACCTGCGGGACGAGGACTTCTGCACCCGCCTGCCCGACCGGTGCCTCACCGAGCTCGGTGGCGTGGACATCCTCGTCAACAACGCTGCCTACCAGATGTCCCAGCCCGATGGGCTCACCGCGATCACCACCGGCCAGTTCGACCGGGTCATGCGCACCAATCTGCACGGCATGTTCTGGCTCACCAAGGCGGCCCTGCCCCACCTGCGCCCAGGAGCGGCGATCATCAACACCGCCTCGGTGCAGGCGTACAAGCCGAGTCCGCACCTGCTGGACTACGCCATGACGAAGGCGGCGATCGTCGCGTTCACCCAAGGTCTGGCCCAACAGCTCGCACCCGAGGGGATCCGGGTCAACGCGGTGGCACCGGGTCCCGTGTGGACTCCGCTGATCCCCGCGACCATGGACAAGGAGAAGGTCGCGCACTTCGGCGAGCAGTCCCCTCTCGGCCGCCCCGCCCAGCCTGCCGAGATGGCCCCCGCCTTCGTGTTCCTCGCCTCGCCCGAAGCGTCCTACATCACCGGCGAGATCCTCAACGCCACCGGCGGCACCCCCCTGCCCTAGCAGCGTGAAGGTGCTCCTGCAGGATCGCGGGAAGCCTTGGCGCGGTTCGCCCTTCTCCGAAGGGCATGCCCGGATCGGCCTTACCGCCGTCTGCTATTTCACCGGCGAGATCGACCTCAACACCAGGAGGTTGCCGCAGCCGCGATCAAGCGGACCCGCGCGTACCCGCTGCACCGGCCCTGCATCGTCCTGCGCGACGTCACCGTTTGCCCGGTCGCAACGGAACGCAGCGTGCTCGACGGCCGTTCGGCCCCGATCCGGCGGCGCTCAGCACGATGACCGCCGGGCCTCCCGTCCTGGACTGCCTGCCCGAAAGCACGGGCCGTCATCGCGGGGGCCGGCCGCCGCCCGCCTCCCCGTTCTCGCCTGTGGTGGCCTGGCGTGCGGCTGTACGCCGCAGCACGATCTGGGGCAGGACGAGCCAGGTGGTGGTGAACCACGCCAGGACGGAGGCGCTGATGATCCACGCAGCGGCCGGGTTGCCGGTCGCGGTGCGCAGCAGGAGGAGCAGGGCGGCGGCGATGGTCAGGGCGAGGGTGATGAGTCCGGTGGCGATGAGGTGGCCGGCGACGTGGATGAGTTCGGGTTTCATGTCGTGGCCGGCGAGGAGGCGGTGGAAGGCCACGGGGGCTATGAGGGCGCCGGTGGCGAGGGCGCCGAGGACGACGGTGGCGGTGTAGAGGTTCTTGTCGAAGTCGGGCAGGGTGACGAAGCGGGGGGTGAAGGCGACGCCGATGAGGAAGCCGAAGAGGATCTGTGCGCCGGTCTGGCAGACACGCACTTCCTGGAGCATGTCGGTCCACAGGCGGTCGGCCCGCTCCTCAGGTGTCTCGTCCCGGCCCGGCGCGCCCTTATTCGTCGTCAACGGATCCTCCTCCGGTTACGGGCGATTCTTGCTGCGGCGGCTCTGGGCGCGTGCGCAGCGCAGGAGTTCCTCGCCGTAGGGCAGGGCGATGAACGCGGTGACCGCTGCCGTGAATCCGGCCAGATAGCCGGCGGACAACGGGCGGGACTTGGGGTACAGACGCCAGCTGTGGTGGGAGTCGCCGCCGCGCAGGAGGGAACGGACCTGGTCCCAGTGCAGGCAGGCCGTGAAGGCCACGGCGGTGAGCGGGAGGACTTCGAGGAAGCTGTGGATGTGCTGCTCGATCGGTCCGCGACGGCCGGGGCGAACCACAGCGGCAGGACCCCGTAGAGGAGGAAGCGCCGGCTGGCGTCCTCCACGCGGTCGGACCCGAAGGCCACCGGAGGGTCAGGTCGGGAGCGCGGGCTCCTCCACTGGGGTGGTGTGTTCGGGCTGGGCACGATGTCGGCATCTTTCCGGGAGCGATGGCGGTCAGGGACGGTCGTCGTGGTGGCCGCACAGCCACGCCAGCGCCTGGTAGGCGCCCAGGGCGCCCGCGCTGTCCGTACCTGCGGCATGGGCCTCGTGCAGGCGGACCGCGGCGGCCTGGCACTCGGCCAGCAACTGCGCCCGACACGGCCCGGCGGCACCGAGTGCGGCGGCGGCCGTGACCGGTGCCGCGACCTGGGCGCCGGCGGCCCACCGATAGGCCCCCAGGACTGCGTGGTCGAACCCGGTCCACGGCTGCGGGCGACGGTTCGCCGCCTCGATCGCGTCGAACACCTCGTCCAGCGGGCGCACCCCCACGGCCGGGACCGTCGTCTCGTCACTGGTCATGCCCGCAACCTACGTCTGCGGGAGTCAGCCCGCCGCCGGGCGGGCCGGCCCGACGGCGGCCCTGCGGGCCACCGCCTGGTGGCGCGTCGGCGATCGGGTGAACCGAACCCGGCGGGAGGGGCCCCCAAGGCCGCCGACGCTCCTGCCGCGGCCGGTGGCGGAGCAGCACCGCCCGCCGGGTCGGGCGCGGTTCACAACGCTGCTCGCAGGGCGGGCAGCAGGGTGCTCTCGGCCCAGTCGAGGAAGGCCGGCTGGCTGTCACCGCCGACCTGGACGAGGGCGACCTCGCCGAACCCGGCGTCGGCGAACGGCCGGATCGCTTCGACGAAGTCGTCGACCCGGTCACCGCAGGGGATGGCCTCGGCGACGTCGCTGGGGCGGACGAAGCGACTCGCGGCGGCGAAGCCCGCGGTCCCGGGCAGTTCGGCGTTGACCTTCCAGCCTCCGCCGAACCAGCGGAACTGCTCGTGGGCCCGTCGCACGGCGGCGTCCCGATCGGTGTCCCAGCACACCGGCAGCTGGCCCACCGCCGGTTTCCCGGCCCCGCCGTGCTGCGCGAAGCCCGCGACCAGGGCCGGGTCGGGCTCCACGGCGATCACCAGGTCCGCGAGCCGGCCCGCCAGTTCGCAGGAGTCCGGCCCCGAGACGGCGATCCCGATGGGTGGCGGCCGGTCGGGACGGTCCCACAACCGGGCGCCCTCGACGTCGAAGTACCGGCCGTGACGGGTGACGTAGCCACCCGCGAACAGCTCCCGGATGATCTGCACGGCCTCGTCGAGCATCGCCTGGCGCACCGCCACCGCGGGCCAGCCATGGCCGACCACGTGCTCGTTGAGGTTCTCGCCGCTGCCCAGACCGAGCCGGAAACGGCCGTCGGAGAGCAGCTGCACCGTGGCGGCCTTCTGCGCGACCACCACGGGGTGGTAGCGGAAGGTCGGGCAGGTGACGTAGGTCATCAGCGGTATGCGGGAGGTGGCCTGCGCGGCGGCGCCGAGTACCGCCCAGGCGTACGGGGCGTGGCCCTGCTCGTCCAGCCAGGGAAAGGAGTGGTCCGAGATCACCGAGAAATCGAAGCCGGCCCGCTCCGCGCGCACCACGTCCGCGACCAGATCTCGCGGACCGCGCTGCTCGGTCATCATCGTGTATCCGATTCTCACCATGGGCCGCGTCTGCCCCGGACGCGGCATCCTGCACACGAGCGGCGCCTCCGCTTTGGAACGGCTGAGCTGGCGCCGGCGGGCGGCGCCCCGTGTGCGGCCACGGTCAGTCGCTGACCGATGTGGGCGACGGCCTCGCCCGCCTCACCGCCCGCCGGGGAATCGGTGCGGTTGCGAGTCCCGTTCCGAGCAGGTGAGCGCCCCTGCGACTTCGCGGGCATCGCGGCTCCCATGTGAGGAGGGGGCGTTCAGCTTTCCGCTGCGGGTAGGGCGGTTCGCACTACTCGGTCGGCCTCCAGTTCGACGACGACGGCAAGGACCGGGTGCAGCCACCACACCACCGACCGGACCGCATGCGGCTCCCGAAACCGCCCGACGACCTGCGCCCAAAGCTCGGCCCGCTCCCGCTCGGAAAGCTCCCCGGTCACCAGCCGCCGACCGTCGACGAGGGCCACCAGCAACCGCAGTGGCCCACCCGGCCCGCCGACAGCCCCGATCACCCAGCCCCTCACCACAACCAGCCCGAACGCCGTTCCAGCACGGACAGCACAAGCATCAGCGGAATCCCTCCGTACACGAGGTGCGATCAGCTGAGCATGTCAGCAGCCGACGACGAGTGCGATCCACTCGACGGCCGTTCCTGCGCGACCTGCCTGACGAGTGCTCACCGTCACCGGCGGTCGGCGGCCCCCGAGCGTCAGGCCGCCGATGCAGACGCGCGGGCACCTCAAGCCGGGCCGGCCCGCCTTTCGTGCGGCCAACATGCCTTGAAGGAGGGGGAGTTGTGCAGATATCGGGCTTGCCGACTGGCGAGTGGACGCTGGGGTAGGCGCTGCTGGCACGCACCGGCCTGTCCGGCTCGGTGCCCACCAGGAAGGTGATCGGATTTGCAGAAGTCCGCTGTCCGCCCCCTGCCCGTCACGTTTCCCGAAAGCCTGCTGCCCGACGTCCTGGTCGACGCCGAGCTCCGCTTCGACGCCACGCTTCCCTACGCGGCCTGCCTCGTGTTCCCGTCGGCTCCCTTCGGCTGCGCGAACGGGACGGGGCTGTGCTGGTACTTCGGCCGCGACCTGCTGAACGAGGGCCGCCACGTCCCAGTTGGCGACGGAGACGTCAAGGTCAGGCCCGGGTGCGCCGGCGAAGTCCTCATCACCCTGAAGGGCTCGGACGGCCAGGCGGTGGTCAGCGCCCCGCAGGACGCCGTGACCGGCTTCCTCGCGGACTCGTTCACGCTGGTGCCGGCAGGATCGGAGGCCGACCACCTCGATGTCGACACGGTTCTCGCCCGCCTGCGCGCCGCCGACTGATCGCCTCACGCGGTGCCGCCCTGGACGGCGACGCGCACACTGCGCAGGTCGGGGCGGGCGGAGTCGGGGATGAGCATCCCTGCGTCGTGCCCGGCGCGCAGGTAGTCGATGACGTCCTCGTCGAGACGCTCACCGGGCAGCGCGGTGCGGGCCCGAGCCGCCCCCCGTGCGGCCCGGGCCCGTACCTGCCGGTTCAGCGCGGGAGATTGCCGTAGTAGCTGCCGAGCGTGGTCCGGTAGCCGGCGTCGTTCCTGTGGATGTCGGGGTTGTACTCGGGGGCCTCCTTGATCTGGTCCTTGGTGCGGCCCACGTGGATCGTCTCGTTCTCGTGGTCCACGCGGGTGACGGTGCCGGCAGGCAGCATCACGTGCTTGCCTATCAACCACGGCCGGCAGTTGACGACGATGTAGGCGGCGTCGACCTCGTCGGTTGCGTCGTCGACCTTGCCGACGGTTCCGTCGGTGGCCTCGACCTTGTAGCCGTTCAGGTCTGTGCCGGGCGTGTACTGCGAGGAGGCGCTGTAGCCCCAGATGTCCGTCATGACGTGTCCGTTCCTGTCGTTGGTGTGTGAGGGCCGGTCAGTTGTGCTGTCAGCCGTTGGCCCCGTCGGGGTCGTCGAACCAGTGGCCGCCGTGGGCGAGATAGCGGAAGGCAATGCGGCCCCCGGCGGGGGCATTGCCACGGTCACCGCGCGTATGCCGTCCGGCCAGGTGGTGAACGGGTGGATGCCCGCCTGCCAGCTGTTGAAGTCTCCGGACGACACTGGCGTCCCCGTCGGGTGGTACGCGGGCAGGACGAGGCGACGTCGGTGGCGTCGTAGCGGCGGGTGCGCTCAAGCACGATTGTGTGCCCGTGCCCGGCGGAGTCGGTTCCCGGTGAAGCGGCTGCCCTGCTTCGGGGCAGCGAAACACGCCGTGGCGACGGCATGGCTGGGCCATGCACGTGCTGTGTCATGCCGCCGTAGTACGGCAGCATGCGGGACGAGCGCGATGCAGCAGCCCTCGGCGAGGGCGGCACCACGATGGCAGCGGTGGCCCACGGGTACCAGCTCCCTCACCCACACCGCCAAGCCCCTTCGTCTGCTCCGAACGCCGCCGTGGGTGTGCGCCGCCAGGGGCCGACGGCCAGGCTGGCCGGATGGACACCGTTCTTGTTCTGGAACTCGACAAACCGGCCAATATTCGGGTGCTCCAGCCCGACCACACACCGGCAGACCCCGAACATCCGGTGTTCCGGGCCCACACGGCCCCTGCGAAGCCCGCGGGCCACACCGGTGGGCATCACCCGGGCCCCGATTGCCGTCCGGTCGATCGGGGCGCCTGACCGTTCTGGCCGCGCAGCCGCCGGTCGGCCCGTTTCGGTGCGAGCTCGTTCCGGCCGGTGAGCATCACCCGGCAGCCGCGGTTCGCGAGCCCACGGGCTCCGTTGCGCGGCGCTACCGAGGTCCACCGCGACGCCGCCGAACTGCTCGCCCGTCCGCCGTCCGCCGTCTGCCGTCCGCACGGTCGCTGGGAGACATTGGGGATTGCGTGGCATGAGCACGGGCCAGTGGGGTACCCGCCGGGGCACGTTCCGGCCGGACGGCCCGGCCGGGAGGAACGCGACGGCCCGGGGAGGTCCAGTGGACCAGCGAATCGAACGTCTCGGACCGGGCGTGCCGGCGGGCCCGGGGACAGACGACTGGCCGTCCCCGGACCAGGCCGGGGGACTCCCGCCCGACCGGGCTCAGGCGATCCTGGAGGCGGCCAAGCGGATCGGCTCGCTACTGAAGGCCAAGGAGCACCCGTTCGCGCTCGCGGGCGGGGTTGCCGCCTACGCGCACGGCGCGACCGTGCGGCTCCAGCACGATGCCGACTTCTGCATCCGCAGGGAGGACGCCGCCGCCGTGACCCGTACGCTGCGCGAGGCCGGACTCCAGGTGTTCCTGCCGCCGGAGGACTGGCTGATCAAGGCCCGCTGCCTCGGTCAGGACGTCGACCTGATCCTCGAACTCGCCAAACGGCCGGTCACCTCGGAACTGCTGGACCGCGCCGAGGTGCTGCCGGTCGACTCGGTGCACATGCCGGTGCTCGCCGCCACCGACATGGTCGGCAGCCTGCTGGCGGCCTTCTCCGAGCACCACTGTGACTTCGGGGCGGTGCTGGCGGTGGTCCGGCCGCTGCGGGAGAAGGTCGACTGGGGCCGGGTGCGCGCCGAGCGGAGCGGAAAGCCGATGCCGGACGCCTTCCTGTACCTCCTGGAGCGGCTCCAGGTGATCGGGCCCGACGGATCCGAGGAGACGGACCGATGACGACCGACGACACCGAGTACCGGCTCGCCCACCTGTGCGACCGCCTCGCCGACGACGAGGTCGGCGAACTCGGCCTGCGGATCGAACTCCACGGCGCCCGCATCACCGTTCGTGGCACCGTGCCGACCGAGCAGCGTAGAGCGGCCGTCGAACGCATCGTCACCGAGGCCCTGGCGGGCCTGGTGGTGCACACCGACATCGCCCTGGCCGACGGCAGCCCCCCGGTGGGCGAGGAGGACCTCCTGTGATCCGGGTCGCCGCCGTCGGGGACATCCACCTCGGCCCGGACAGCCGCGGCCTGCTGCGCCCGGCCTTCGCCACGCTGGGGGAGCGGGCCGATCTGCTCCTGTTGGCAGGGGACTTGACCCGGCACGGGAGGCCTGAGGAGGCCACGGTCGTGGGGGAGGAGGTGGCCGGCCTGGCGGTCCCGGTGATCGCGGTCCTCGGTAACCACGACTACGACGCCGGCGGCCCCGGGGAAGTCACCCGGATCCTGGCCGCCCACGGCGTCCGGGTGCTGGAGCGCGAGGCGACCGTCGTCCGTGTGGACGGACGGCGGGTCGGCGTGGCCGGCACCAAGGGCTTCGGCGGCGGGTTCGCCGGGCGCAGCGGCGGGGAGTTCGGGGAGCCGGAGATGAAGGCTTTCATCCGGCACTCGCGGGAGTGCGCGGACGGTCTCCGCCGCGCGCTGGACGAGCTGGCGGCCGAGGGCTGCCACGTGCGGATCGCGCTGACGCACTTCGCCCCCGTGCCCGACACCCTGGCCGGGGAGCCGCCGGAGATCTACCCCTTCCTGGGCAGCTACCTGCTCGCCGAGGCGATCGACGCGGCGGGGGCCGACCTCGCCGTCCACGGCCACGCGCACCTGGGCACCGAGCGCGGCTTCACGGCCTGCGGCGTGCGCGTGCGGAACGTGGCGCAGCCGGTCATCGGCCGGGCGTTCGCGGTCTACCGGCTGCACGGCGACGTGGACAAGCCCTCCGTAGCGGACCGTTAGGTATGCGGCGGCCCGGGTAGATGCGACCCCGTAGGGGCCGATCCTGACCGCGTCGGTCCGGTTGGTTCCACCAGCCGGTGCTTTGTTACGGTTCCGTCCTCACGCCGCGGCGGTGTCCGGCCGCCGGGGGCTCCGGCCGCTCCGGCCGCTCCGGGCGGTCCGGCTGTCCGGGGCGGGTGCACGGTCCGCTTCCAGGGCGGCCTCCACGCTGTCCCCGAGCCGCCGCTCCGGCGGGCCGGGGATGCGGGCCTTGGATCCCGGGGCTGTGGGCGGGCGGGTGCTCGGGAGAGCGGGGATTGATGCTCATAGCGTTCTCCGCCCTGGTGGTGGGCGCGGTGGGTGGGGATTTCAGAGGTCAGTGCCGCAGCACGAGATCGGCGGCCTCGGTCGGGCCGGCCGCGGCCCGGCAGGTGGTCAGCAGGCAGGGCGGGCACGGCACGCGCGCCCGGGACGGCGCCTCGGGCACGCGGATCGCGTGCGCCCCGGCGGCCAGGGCGGCGGCGACGACGGCGCCGCCAGAGGCGATCACGGTGACCCGGGCGGGCGGAAGGCTGAGGGCCTGGCACGTGGCGGCCACCAGGCCGGGAGCGGGCATGCGGCATGGGCAGCCGTCCTTCGGGCCGTGCGGGCAGACCGCCCACACGTCGAACGGGCCCAGCAGGAATTCGGCGCGCGCCTGGACGGCCTCGACCTGGTGACGCGCAATCAGCCCGCGCGCGACGCCCGGCTGGTTGCTCAGCACGCCGATGGCGAGACCGGCTCCGCGCAGGGCCGTGAGCGCGGTTCGGACGCCCGCCATCGGAAGGACGAGGGCGGGGTCGCCGTTGCAGGAGACGTCCTGGAGGAGCGTGCCGTCGCGGCCGAACAGCACGGCGCCCGTCGGCTCGTCAGCCGAGATGCGGCCGGGGCGGGTGAACAGCCACGAGCCGGTGAGGTCCGGGCAGCCGGTGCTCGGACGGAGCTGCGGGACGGTGGGTACGGGTTCTCCTAGGTAGGCCATACTCCTGCGGGTTACCGCGGGGCTCGCCGCCAAACGGCCTACGGGCTCTCTCCAGTCAGGGCGAGCGTCACTGCTCCGGCGATACGTGCCCGGTGAGGTAGTCCCGGACGGCGGCGATCGCGTCGGCGCCGGGCGGAATCCCCCACACGGTCCGGGGCGGGGTCGGCGGGGGGCCTCGCGTACCCGCAGCGAGCAGCGCTGCACCTCGACCGAGTCCTCAGCAGCTGAGGGGGCCCGGTCGCGCCCCCGGTGAATGGGCTGGTCGGAGGGCGTGCAGCGTGGCGGGCCGGGCGGGCCGTCGGGCGCCGCTAGGGTCGCCGGTGGCGTGCGAAAGCCCGCCCGTCTTCGCGGATGCCGCCCGTTCCGCTGCGGAGGTTCCATGACTGCTCCGGCCACCGCGCCGCCCCGCGTCCGGACCCGGCTCCACCAGGGCAGCACCGTGCTGCGGTGGCTGTTCACCACGGACCACAAGGTCATCGGGAACCTCTACCTGGTGACGGCCTTCGGGTTCTTCCTGGTCGGCGGGGTGATGGCGCTGCTGATGCGCGTCCAGTTGATGGGGCCGGACACGGGGTTCCTGTCGCATGAGCGCTACAACCAGATGTTCACCATGCACGGCACGATCATGCTGCTGCTGTTCGCGACTCCCACGTTCGCCGGCTTCGCCAACGCGATCATGCCGCTGCAGATCGGGGCGCCCGACGTCGCGTTCCCCCGGCTGAACGCCTTCACCTACTGGGCCTTCCTGCTGGGCGGGCTGCTGGTCCTGAGCGGCTTCCTCACCTCGACGGGGGCGCCGGCGTTCGGCTGGTTCGCGTACGCGCCGCTGAACGGTCCGGTGTTCTCGCCCGGCACGGGCGGCGACCTGTGGGCGCTGGGGCTGGTCGTTGCGGGCCTCGGCACGATCCTCGGCTCGGTCAACTTCATCACCACGATCACCTGCCTGCGGGCCCCCGGCATGACGCTGTTCCGGATGCCCGTCTTCACCTGGAACGTGCTGTTCACGTCGATCATGGTGCTGCTGGCCTTCCCGGTGCTGACCGCGGCCCTTCTGCTCCTGGAGGCCGACCGGAAGTTCGGCGCGCACGTCTTCGATGCGGCCAACGGCGGTGCGCTCCTGTGGCAGCACCTCTTCTGGTTCTTCGGGCACCCGGAGGTCTACATCGTCGCGGTGCCGTTCTTCGGCATCGTCACCGAGATCATCCCGGTCTTCAGCCGGAAACCGGTGTTCGGCTACTACGGGATGATCGGCGCGACGATCGCCATCACCTCGCTGTCGATGTCCGTGTGGGCGCACCACATGTTCGCCACCGGTCAGGTGCTGCTCCCGTTCTTCTCCATGATGTCGTTCCTCATCGCGGTGCCCACCGGGGTGAAGTTCTTCAACTGGGTCGGCACGATGTGGCACGGCTCGCTGTCCTTCGAGACGCCGATGCTCTGGTCGATCGGGTTCCTGGTGACGTTCCTGTTCGGAGGGCTCAGCGGGGTGCTGCTGGCCGCGCCGCCGATCGACTTCCACGTCACCGACAGCTACTTCGTCGTGGCGCACCTCCACTACGTCCTGTTCGGCACCGTCGTGTTCGCGACCTTCGGCGGCTTCTACTTCTGGTGGCCGAAGCTGACCGGGAAGATGCTCGACGAGCGGATCGGGAAGGTGCACTTCTGGATCCTGTTCGTAGGGTTCCAGACCACCTTCCTCGTCATGCACTGGCTGGGTGCCCAGGGCATGCCGCGCCGCTACGCGACGTACCTGGACGTGGACGGCTTCACGGCCCTCAACGTGCTCGCCTCGTGCGGCGCGTTCATGCTCGGGATCTCCAACCTGCCGTTCTTCTACAACGTCTGGATCACCACCCGGCACGGTCGCATGGTCGACCGGGACGATCCGTGGGGCTGGGGCCGGTCGCTGGAGTGGGCGACGTCCTGTCCGCCGCCCGCGCACAACTTCCACGTGCTGCCGCGCATCCGCTCCGAATCCCCGGCCTTCGACCTGCACCATCCGGAGGTCCCGACGGAGGAGTGCGAGAGCCGGTCGTCCGGGGTCTCCGAGAAGAGGGGGAACACGCGATGAAGGCCGAAGGATGGCTGTTCTCCATCATGGCGGCGTTCTTCGCCGTGACCGGGCTCGTCTACGGACTCTGGGCGCGGGAACCAGCCGGCAAGGCGATCCTGACGGTCGGGTTCCTGATGTCGGCCCTGATCGCCCTCTTCTGGTTCATCCAGCACCAGCGGCGGGGCCACGGCCGGCCGCAGGACCGCAAGGACGCCGAGATCGCGGAGACCGCGGGCCCGATCGGGTTCTTCCCGCCCCGCAGCGGCTACCCGGTGCTCGCGGCCGTGGCCGTGACGGTCTTCGCACTGGGCGTGGTGTTCGCCCTGTGGCTGGTCGTCGTCGGCGCCGTGCTGCTCGCGGTGGCCGTGTTCGGGTTCATCTTCCAGTACCGCGACGGAGCGTGATCCGGCGCAGCAGTCGGCGCAGGGGGCCGGCCGCGGCCGCCCGGGGCGCCCGTTCGGCCGGGGTGCGGGGGTGTTCCGGGGCGGTGAGGATGGCGGCGACCCGCTCCGATTCCCGCTCGGAGGCGGGCAGTTCGACCCGGTCGCGGTAGAACCAGGAGCTCGCGGCGGCCCGCGCCCGCTCCCGTCGCGGTGCCCCTTCCGGGGCCGGCGGCGGGACCGGCGCGTCGCGCACCAGGATGACCTGGCGCTCGGCGGGTCGTACGCGCCGGTGGTGGCCCTCGAAACCGCCGTCGATGGACTGGTCGATCCGGCCGCTCTCGTCGCCGTTCAGGAGCCGGGAGAGGTCTCTGGCCTGGAGGGCCAGACACAGCCGCCGGGTGAGCATGAACGCCAGGACGGGCAGGACGATCAGGGAGCCGCGCAGCACGTTGGTGAGCGCGTTGACGGACACGCCGAACTCGAACGCGATCACGTCGTTGCCGCCGGCGACGAGCAGCACCGCATAGAACGTGATCCCGGCGACCCCCAACCCGGTGCGGGTGGGCTTGTTGCGCGGCCGGTCGCACAGGTGGTGCTCGCCCGGGTGGGGGTCGAGCCACCGCTCGGCGAAGGGGTACGCGTACAGCAGGGCGAACATCAGGCCGGGCAGGACCACGGCGGGGAGCAGGACACTCCAGGACACCGTGTGGCCGAACACGCGCGTCTCCACCGCGGGCATCATCCGCAGCGCGCCCTCGATGAAGCCGATGTACCAGTCGGGCTGGGCACCGGACCCGGCGACGTCCGGCCGGTAGGCGCCGTAGCGCCAGATCGGATTGATCTCCGCGAGGAAGGCCGACAGCGTCATGACGCCGCCGACCGCGAACATCAGGCCCGTGGTCCGGGTGAGGAACTGCGGGAAGAAGGGCATGCCGACCACGTTCCGGTTGGTGCGCCCGGGCCCGGCCCAGTGCGTGTGCTTCAGCACGACGACGAGGGTCAGGTGCGCCCCGATGAGTGCCAGCAGCAGACCGGGCACGAGGAGGATGTGCACGGTGAACAGCCGGGGGATGACCGCCTGCCCGGGGAACTCGCCACCGAACGCGAAGAACGTGAGGTAGGTGCCGACCAGGGGCAACGACAGCAGGACGCCCTCGGCGATCCGCAGCCCGGTGCCGGAGAGGGTGTCGTCGGGCAGCGAGTAGCCGGAGAACCCTTCGAGCAGGGCGAGGGTGAACAGCGTCACGCCGATGACCCAGTTCAGCTCGCGCGGGCGGCGGAAGGCGCCGGTGAAGAACACCCGCAGCAGGTGGACACCGATCGCCGAGGTGAACAGCAGCGCCGACCAGTGGTGGATCTGCCGGATCAGCAGGCCGCCGCGCACGTCGAAGCTGATGCGCAGCGTCGACGTGTAGGCCTCGGACAATCGTACGCCGCGTAGCGGCAGGTAGGAGCCGTCGTACACGGACTCGCTCATGCTCGGCTGGAAGAAGAGCGTCAGGTAGACGCCCGTCAGCAGCAGGATGACGAAGCTGTACAGCGCGAGTTCGCCCAGCAGGAAGGACCAGTGGTCCGGGAAGACCTTGCGCAGGAACTCCCGGCCCGCCTCCATGACCGGTAGGCGCCCGTCCAGGGCGGTGGCGGCACGCTCTGCTGCCGGTGGCTTGCTCGTGACCTCGGGTGACTCGGTTGGCTCCACGCGAGGCAACCTAGTGCGACCCGCGGTGCGCGGGGTGGCCGAGCGCTGCGGCTCTGCCGTCGGGCAGTGGCAGAGCACTCCAACGGCGTACGCCGAGATCTCGGCCGGCGGGTGCGTCTGGCCCAGAAGGCCGTGGCCCCTGAACCCCCGCGGTCGAAGCCACCCTCCGCAGGCGGAGCCAGCTCTTCGAGAAGCGGTGCAGCGCTGCGGCGAACGGGTGCTCGGCGTCGAATCCGGGCGGCGTTCACGCCTCGCTATCCGCTGCTCCTGGGCGGGACACCGGCCAGAGCTGGCAAACGCGTTGCCCGTCCCCGAGATGGGTGACCGTCGTGCGGGGCCGGTCGAACGTCCACTCACCCGGGTGGCTGTTCCCGGACCGTCCACGAGAGGAGACGTTCGCACGGCCAGGTGGTGACCAGGCGCTCCGGGGGGAGGCCCAGGCGTGCGGCGCGGGCGTATCCGGTGGTGTACCAGTGCAGTTGGCTGGGCGCATGGGCGTCGGTGTCGATGGCGAACAAGCAACCCGCCTCGGCAGCCAGGTGCAGCAGGTCGTCGGGCGGATCGCGGCGCTCAGGGCGGCAGTTGATCTCCACGGCGGTCCCGGTCTCGGCGCAGGCAGCGAAGACGGCGTCGGCGTCGAAGCGGGATCGCGGTCTGCCGCGCCCGGTGACGATCCGGCCCGTGCAGTGCCCCAGGACGTTCGTTCGGGGATTGCGGACCGCCGCCAGCATCCGGGCGGTCATCGGCTCCGGTTCGGAGCGGAGCTTGGAGTGCACCGAGGCGACCACGACGTCGAGCTGCCGGAGCAGGTCGGGTTCCTGGTCGAGGGCGCCGTCATCCAGGATGTCGCACTCGATCCCGCTGAGGAGCCGGAAGCCGTTGCTGCGGCCGGGGCCGTTGTAGGCGGCGACAGCATCGAGCTGGTACCGGAGGCGTTCAGGGCTCAGCCCGTGGGCGATCGTGAGACGGGGGGAGTGGTCAGTGAGCACGGCCCAGCTGTGTCCGAGGGCGCGGGCCGCGTCGGCCATCTCCTCGATCGGGTGGCCGCCGTCCGACCAGTCCGAGTGCAGGTGGCAGTCGCCCTGCGCCGCTGATGCCAGCTGCCAAGCGGCCTGTGCGGCAGGCCCGGCCGCTGCCTCCAGGCGGGCGAGGTAGGCGGGTGTCCGGCCGGCGGAGGCCTCGGCGATCACCTCGGCGGTGACGGGGCCGATGCCGGGGAGCAGCTGGGCTCTTGCTGCTTCCACCGGCCCGGGTGCCAGGCTGTAGACGGCCTCGGCGGCCGCGTGGAACGCGCGGACCCGGTACGAAGTACCCTTCTGCTCTGGGCCGTTCCGCTCGGAGGCGTTCCACTCCAGAAGGAAGGCGATGCGCCGGAGCGCTTCGGCAGGGTCCATCGCAGGGTGGCCTTCCGGTCGGGACGCCGCGGCGAACGAGCGCGGCGACCAGGTCGACGACGGTGGTCAGGCGGCCGTGGTAGTGGTAGGCGTGCTGGTGTGCGGAGCGCGCCGGGTCGAGGTGGCGCAGGAGATGAGGGCGGAACGGAGTCGGACTGCCCCGCATCCGGGCGTGTAGCCGCTTTCGGCACGGGCAAACGCCGAGCAAGAGGAGCCGACACAAGGCTCGGATGCGTCTGTAGGTGATCACGCAGCAGGCCAGTCTGAGGAAGGTCTCGCGGGATGTCGTCGCAGCGGATCCGTAGGCGTCCGAAGCCGTGGCGACTGGCCGGTCGGGTGAGCACCGCAGCCGATACATCGCTCACACGTTCACGCGGATGACGGCCCGCAGTGCGCTCGACCTGCCCCTGCCGGACAGGGGCGGTGCTGGTCACACCGACGCTCCTGCCGTCGACAAAGGAAGGTGCGTTCGTCGAACGCCTTCGACCGCGAGCAAGCCCACCGGAAGTCCAAAGATCTGTCGCATCTCAAGGACGATGTGGACGAAAAGAACAGTGAACTCATCGAGCGCGCCCGGCAGCAGGAGGACGACGCCAACTCCCCTGACGCTGAGAGCGACGACGGCCAACAGGAAAGATCCCAGGAATGAGTCCCCGCCCAGCGCAAGGCGACCACCCACAGGAGTCGCAGGACTGCCCGGCCTGGGCGGAGGTCAGATCGGCTTCAGTACCACCTTCACACGGTTCGCCGACACCACCCTGCGGGCAACGTTCCGCGAGCCGCTGCCCGAAACGGGTACCCGCCCCACGAAGCTCTGCGGCGCTGTGGTCGGTGGCAACCGGAGCCGGCGCTGCGCCGAGAACAGGAGGCGCTATGGCGCGCTTGTCGACCAGTGATCCGCACCGGCCCGGCTGGACTCGTGTCCGCCGCGGCCGGGGCTTCGAGTACCGCGACGCCCACGGCGCGGCCTTGCGCGATCCCGAGGTACTGGCCAGGCTCAAGGCCCTCGCCATCCCGCCGGCATGGACGCAGGTGTGGATCTGCCCGAAACCGGGCGGCCACATCCAGGCGGTCGGCACCGACGGTGCGGGGCGCCGCCAGTACCTCTACCACCCAGATGAGCCGAGACGCATCGAGTGGTGACGAGGGACCGTTGGCCGCCCGCCGCAGGGCTACACCTCTTCGAGCCGCCGATGACGGCACCGCCTTGGACTCGCGCGGCACGGGCATCGGGGCATAGGACTGGCCGAATAGGGCAGGCGCGGTGTCCGGAAACATCCCGCTACCCGTGAGAGGTCGACTCCCATGCTTCTCCTCGTCCTCGTCCTACTGCTCGCACTGATCCTGGGCGGCGCCGGCTTCGCGATCCACATCCTGTGGTGGATCGCCCTGGCCGTCCTCGTCGTCTGGGTCCTCGGTTTCGTCCTCACCGGCGGCGGAGCCGCTGGCGGTCGCCGGTGGTACCGATGGTGACCGGCCTCCACGCGTACCCTGATCCGACCGTGAGCGGCTCCGGAAGGTCCGCCGCCAACGCCGTTGCTTCCTCGCTCCGCCGCGAACGCACGGCGTACGAGCCGGAGGGTGAACAGCCGATCGGCGGTTACCTCACTGTCATGGGCGCCTACCTGGGCTGCGTCGGCGTGCTCACGGCCTTCGCCCGGCGGGCGGAACGGCCGCTACCGACGCCCGGCCCGTGGGACGTGATGCTCACTGCCGGCGCTGTGCACCGGCTGTCCCGGCTGGTGGCGAAGGATTCCGTGACCAGTCCGGTCAGGCTGCCGTTCGCCCGCTTCCGCGGCCAGGCAGGTCCGGCCGAACTCGCGGAGGACGTCCGGGGCGAGGGGGTGCGACGTGCCATCGGCGAGCTGATCACCTGTCCGTTCTGTGCCGGCCTGTGGATCTCCACCGGCCTCACGGCGGGACAGGTCCTCGCTCCGCAGGCGACCCGGCTCGTCAGTTCTGGGCTGTCCGCGCTCGCGCTCTCCGACCTGCTGCACTTCGCCCGGGCCGGGCTTCAGGAGGCCGCATCGCGATAGATGACGTACCCCGCGGCCCGAAGCCGGCGGGGTACGCGGCTTCCCGGGTGATGCGTCCGTAGCTTCCCGGGGAGATGATCGTAGACGGACGTCGACGAACGGGATCGGAGCTCATGTCCGACCAACCGGACCGGCACGACACGCCTGGGCAGGCCGACGCGCGATTGCGGGTGTGTGGACGATCACGTAATTCCCCAGGCCTGCGTTCACGTAATCCCCAGACTCTCGCCTGGCTCAGAGATCCACGCGGTGTTGGGTTGCCGAAGGATCGGACGCTGATCCGTAGCGCAGGATGACATGCGCCGGGCGGAACGGAAGGTCACGCAGGACGGGTGCCATGACGGTGAAGAGCGCATCGGCATCGGGGCCGTATGCGTAGAGCGTGGCCTCGCCGCCCCCGAACTCATTTCCGTCGAACTCGCCAACGCCGGCTTGATCGATCGCCTCGGTCAAGAGCGCTTGGGCATGGCGGACAGCCGCCCGTTGGTTCTGCCCGCCGTAGCCGTCCTCCGCCAGTCGATAGCGCGCGATGACGGCGTGCTCAACGCCCGTTTCCGCTCCTGTGCCGTCCATATCAGCCATGCATGAACGGTCTCACCTCGGACCGACATCGTCAGCCGGCGAGGCGACCTGCCGCATTACGTGACGCGACACCACACGAAGCGGGGAATTTCGTGATCGTCGACACGGGTGACCGCGAGCGAGCGGGCTGTCCGTGCCTCGGTGTGCCGGGTCGCCGGCGAGGCGGACCACGAGACGAGGCCCGCCCTCGACGAAGCCCTGGCCGAGGCGGTGGCCGCTGGGCCCGATCTGTTGGTGGTCGACGTCGCGCCGCTCACGTTCTGTGATTCCGCCTGGGCTGAACGCGCTCCTCCGGGCCCGTGAGAACGCCGAGGCCGCAGGAGTCTGGTTGGTTCTGGCCGGGCCCGGGCGGCAGATCAGGCGGCTTCTCGCGATCACGGGAACCGATCAGGTCTTCACGGTGCGCGCGAGCCTGCAGGCCGCAGTCGGCGCCAGCATTTTCCCGGGCTGACCCGGACGGCAGCGGCCGCTTCAGCGCAGCAGGACGGCCAGCAGTTCCGCCAGCGTCGGGCCCGCGTCGGCCGGGTGCCGCAGTTGCTTGCTCGCGATCACGAGGTAGTGATGCTCCCGCCCTGCTGCTCGTGGGTCAGGTAGCCGGCCTGTTCGAGGTCGACGATGATCCGCTGGACGGCGCGCTTGGTGAGCAGGCAGCGCGCGGCGATCTCGCTCACCCTGATTCCCGCGTCCCGGGCGATCTGGACCAGCACGCGGGCGTGGTTGGTGAGGAAGGTCCACCGTCCCGGGCCTGTCGGCTGGTCCGCCGGGTGCGGAAGCACACGTCCGGATTCGTGCAACGCTTGACAGGGAACTTCGCCGGGCGAATGGTGGACGGAGCCGTCCGCCCGTACCTCTACAGCCGCTCCCCGGCCCGGATCGTGGCCACCACCGCTGACCCGGGTGCCACCGGGGACACGGGTCCCGCCACACTGTCGGTGACCCTCATGGGGCGGTGAGCCGATGGCCGGTCAACCGGGTTCCCCCGGTGTCAGGAAGGCCCGCAGCCGCTCGCCGAGTGAGCGCTCGGGCTCGGGAAGGCGGTCGGCCGGCCGGGCGTCGGGACGCTGGTGGCGGGGCCGTCCGGAGACGGACTCCTTGGTCGCGCGTGCTCGGGCGCCCAGGGCGCGCAGCTCGGCCCCGGTGGCGACGGCGCGAACGGCCGGGAAGAGCCGCGCCTCCTCGTCGCCGGCGTGCCGGGTGACCTCCTCGGCCAGGCGGGCCACCAGGCGGTCGAAGCGCGGCGAGTCGACGGGGGTCGGGCGGAGTTCCTCCAGGAGCGCCTCCACAGCGTGGTGGTCGGCGAGTTCGCGGGCCACCACGGCCGGCCCGTCCGCCAGCCGCTCCCGGGCCAGCGGGTACAGGTGCTGTTCCTCGGCGCGGGTGTGGCGTACGAGCCTGTCGGTCACTAGGTCGACCAACTCCTTACGCTGCGGGTCCCCGCTGGGGATGCCGCTGAGTTCGCTGAAGCGGATCAGCACGGCGTGGTGGTCGGCGGTGAGCTGGTCCAGCAGGTCTTCGTCGTGGTGCACGGTGTCCTCCTTTCCCGGTGGCCCGTCGTCAGCCCTCCAGGGCGTCGGCGATGCGGTGCAGTACGCCACCGGCGGACGGGCGGCGCGGCGCGGTCTCGCGTACGGCCTGCATCCGCTCGCCGATCTCCTGGAGCTCCTTGCGGCCGAGGGCAGCGCGGACCATCGGGAACCACGATCCCTCCTCCTGCTCGATGTGCCGTTCAACGGCGTCGATCAGGACGGAGGTCTTGGCGTCGTATCCCTCGTCGTCGGGATCCATCTTGGCCAGTTCCTCGCAGAGGAGGTCGGCCACGTGGTGTTCCTCCTTGGCGCGGTCCATGTCCTCGGCGAGTCCGGGCACCTCCTGGCGGATGCGGGGGTAAACGAGCTCGTCCTCCAGATAGGTGTGGACGGTCAGCGCCTCGACGATTCGCTGGACCGTTTCCTTGCGTGCATGGTCGCCGTCGTCGCCGTCCTCGGCGATGTCCCGGTACTCGCGGAACAAGCGCTTGACTTCCTTGTGGTCCTCCCGCAGCAGGACGATGGCATCGTGGGACATCACTGGTCTCCCTTCAGCGGGTTCCCCGCCCGCCCGCGCGTGTCCCCGCTCCGTGCCGGGTCAAACGCCGGTCGTCGGGCGGACTGGTCGTGCCGATTCTGGGCACCCTCGTGGTACGTCCCGGTTCCGGAACGACCGCCGGGGCGGCCAACGCCGGTGTTGGTGGGGCAGAAGAGCGCCGCGCTCGGCCGCCGCGCAGCGCGGCGGCCGACCCTCAGGGTCTGCGGCAGCCCGCCGTGATCAACCGGCTGGTCACCGTTTGGCTCCTTCGAGGGCGGCAACCCGCAGGGCATGGTGTATCCGGCTCTGGCAGAACCCGCACGGACCGCCCTGCGGCCCGGGCGCACAGCCGACCCCCGAGGAGCAGCCCGAGGAACCGGAGCGGGACGGCAAGGAATCCGCTCTCGGCGCCGCCCGCGCGCCGTACCCGCACGGCTCGCTCACCACCGACCAGGGCGTGCGCGTCGACGACACCGACAACTCGCTCGCCGTCGGCGACCGGGGACCCACCCTGCTGGAGGACTTCCACCTGCGCGAGAAGCTCACCCACTTCGACCACGAGCGCATCCCCGAGCGAGGCCCAGCTCACCGCCGGGCGCGACCCCGACTTCCATCGCCGTGACCTGTGGGAGACGATCGCGGCCGGCGCCTTCCCCGAGTATGAGCTCGGCGTCCAACTTGTGTCGGAGCAGGACGAGTTCGCCTTCCCGTTCGACCTGCTCGACCCTACCAAGCTGGTCCCGGAAGAACTGGTGCCGGTGCGGCCGGTCGGGCGGATGGTCCTCGACCGCAACCCGCGGAACTTCTTCGCCGAGACCGAGCAGGTGGCCTTCCACACCGCAAACATCGTGCCCGGCATCGACTTCACCAACGACCCGCTGCTCCAGGGCCGCAACTTCTCCTACCTGGACACCCAGCTGATCCGGCTCGGCGGCCCCAACTTCGCCCAGCTGCCCGTCAATCGCCCGCTCGCCGACGTGCGCACCAACCACCGCGACGGCTACGGGCAGCAGGTGATCCACCCGGGCACCAGCTACGAGCCCAACTCGGTCGGCGGGGGCTGCCCTTCACCTTGGGGGGTGGCCGGCTGCCCGAGGGCGTCTTCGAGCACTACCAGGAGAGGGCCGACGGCGCGGCGGTCCGTCGGCGCAGTTCCAGTTTCGCCGACCACTACAGCCAGGCCGGTCTGTTCTGGCGCAGCATGAGTGACTGGGAGCAGGAGCACATCGCCTCGGCGTTCGCGTTCGAGCTGGGCAAGGTCGGTGACCAAGGGGTCCGGCGGCGCATGGTCGGCAACCTGGTCCACGTCGACCCGGGCCTGGCTGCGGAGGTCGCCCGGCGGGTCGGCGAGCCCGAACCCGAGGCCGCGACGGCATCGGAGGGCAACGACACGGCCGGTCCCCGGACCTCGCCTGCGCTGAGCCTGGAACACCAGCGCGGGTCCGGCGTCCGCACCCGCAAGGTCGCCGTCCTGGCCGCACCGGGGGTGGACGGGGAGCAGGTCCGTGATGCGCACGAGCAGTTGGGTGCGCGGGGCGCCGTGGTGGAGACGCTGGCCGCGTACGGCGGCGACGTACTCGCGGGCGACGGTGCCCGGTTGCCGGTGGACCGGCCGCTGCCGACCGTCGCCTCGGTCCTCTACGACGCTCTGGTCGTCCCGGACAGCGGCGACCGCGCCCTGTGCTCCGACCCGGATGCCGTCAGGTTCCTCGCCGAGGCATGGAGGCATGGCAAACCCGTCGCGCTGCTGGGGTCCGGCGCCGACCTGTCCCGCGCCGCCGGCCTCGACGTGCCGGACGCGACGGCGGGCGTAGCGGTCTGCCGTGCGGACGAGGCAGCCGGCCCGGCGTTCTGGGAGGACTTCGCCGGCCTCGTCGAGCAGCACCGCTTCCCGCAGCGCTGACCCCGCACAGGCCACGTCCGGTGGTGCGCGATCGCTCGGGCGCCACCGGACGTCGTGGGCGCTGTCAGGGGTTCAGGCGGGGGTGATCCTGCCCCGCCAGCCGCCTTCCTCCCGGCCGTGCTGCTCGATGAATTCCTTGAACCGGTGAAGGTCGCCCTTCACCCTGCGGTCCACGACGCCGAGCAGGTCGCCGGCCCGCTCGGCGATGCCCTCGGGCTGGAAGTCGATGGCCATGTTGACCCGGGTGTGCCGGTCGTCGACCCGCTCGAAGGTCACGACGCCCTTCTGCTGCACGTCCCCGTCCATGGTGCGCCAGGCGATCCGCTCGTCGGGCAGCTGGTCGACGATCTCGGTGTCGAACTCACGGCTGACGCCGCCGATGCTCGTGCGCCAGTGGTTGTGCCGGTCGTCCAGCTGGGTGACCGAGTCGACGCCCTCCATGAACCGGGGGAACTGACGGCCTGGCGGAAGGCGTTACGGAAGGAGGACGGCGTGCAGGCAGGAGTCCTGCCGGGGCTCGCCGTCCGGGGGCGTGCCGACAACGGCGGCGACCTCTCCTCTGATCTCCACGCGCAGGTCACCGTCCGTACTCTCCCAGACGGAGCCACCGTCCGGGCCGACCTCCTCCGTCTCGTACACGACGACGACGGTCGGCGGGCCGTGGGCTCCGACCGGGCCGGGCAGGGTCACCGCGTAGCGGCGGCTGAGGCTTCTCATGATGCGGCCTCCTCGTGGGGCATCCCCGCCCTGTGCGGCCGATTCTCCCCCGCCCCGGCGCGCGTGTACACCAGCAGTACCGGCAGTAGCAACGCGGTCGCCGAAGGTCAGCGACCCCTTTGACGGCCCTCCGCGCACGCACGCAGCAAGGCGAACGCGATCGCGAGCGTCAGCGCCCAGCACCCGGTGAACGCCCAGAACACGGGCACGGCCGACGTGCACAGACCGGCTGCCAGCAGACCGAGCGACAGCACGGCCAGCGCCAGCACCGTGCGGGGGCGTACCCCGCACATGATGTTCCACGCGCGACCCCGCAGTCCCTGGCCGAACCGGCGCAGCATGACGTCCAGCGTGTGGTCGCCGCTGCGCAGATCCTGCTCGATTCCGAGCAGCGCCGCGCTCTCTCTCCGGCCCATGGTGATCGCTCCTTGTACGGTCGCGTTCCTGGTCAGCCGTGGCGGGTACCGTCGATAGGCTGGCCTGACGCCACCCCAACGACGCCGTTCGGACTATCTGTGGGCAGCGGCGACCTGACCGGACCAGGGCCGCCGTGCCGCCGAAGGAGGGCCTGGCCAGCGGCGGCCGGGGCGATGATGGACGGGGCGCCGGGCCGCAGGCTTTGGTGGGTACCACGGTGGCGGCGGGGATGGGTCGTCACGGCCGGTCGCGCCGCCGGATTCTCGGGTGCTCATGGGGGCCTCCGGGCCAGTGGGCTGGACTCCGCGCGGTTACCCGATGCGTCGTCCCGAAAACGGGTGCGGGGTTTCGCCGCGTCCGGATCGGAAAGCCGCCGGGTGGAGGGAACCGAGAACCCGCCGAGGAACCGAGAGTGCCATGACCGCGTTCGGCTACTTCCTGTCCTGCGAGGAGTTCACGCCCGCCCAACTGGTCGACCAGGCCCGTGCGGCCGAGCAGGCTGGCTTCACCCGGCTGGCGATCTCCGACCACTTCCACCCATGGAACGACCCCCAGGGCAGCAGCCCCTTCGTCTGGGGCGTGATCGGAGCATTGTCGCAGGTCACCCGGCTGCCGGTGACCACACTGGTCACGTGCCCGACCGTGCGGCTGCACCCGGCGGTCACCGCCCAGGCGGCGGCCACAGCGGACGTCCAGCTCGCCGGTGGCCTGCGGCTGGGGGTGGGCACCGGTGAGGCGCTCAACGAGCACGTGCTGGGCGACCGCTGGCCGCCGTTCGACGTGCGGGCCGAGATGCTGGAGGAGGCCGTGACACTGATGCGCGAGCTGTTCACCGGACGGCAGATCTCCTACCAGGGCTCGCACTACACGGTCGAGAACGCGAGGCTCTACACGTCACCGAAGGAGGGCCGAATCCCGGTGTACGTCTCGGCGTTCGGTCCCAAGGCAGCCGATCTGGCGGCCCAGTACGCGGACGGGCTGGTCACCATGACCCCGGACACCGACCTGATCGGGCGCTACCGTGCGGCCGGCGGCAGCGGGCCGGTCGTCGGCGGCGTGAAGGTCTGCTGGTCCCAGGACCGCGAGCGGGCGATCAAGACCGCTCACGAACTCTGGCCGAGCGAGCTGCTGCCAGGCGAACTCGCCCAGATCCTCCCCACGCCCCAGCACTTCGAGCAGGCCACCGAACTGGTCTCCCAGGACATGGTCGCCCGTGCGGTGACCTGCGGAGACGACCCGCAGGTGCACGCCGACCGGCTCCGCTCGTACGTGGGCGCCGGATTCGATGAGGTGTACGTCGGCCAGATCGGCCAGGAGCAGGAGGGCTTCTTCGACTTCTACCGCGAGCAGATCCTGCCGCTGGTGGGCTGACCCGGCTGGTGCGCGGTGAAGGCATTCCCGCCCTTCAACCTGCGCGAGTACGCCCTCCTCGCGGACGGGGAGCGCGCCGCGCTGGTGGGCCCGCGCGGCGAGGTCGCCTGGCTCTGCGCGCCTCGCTGGGAGTCCGAACCCGTCTTCGCCGGTCTGATCGGAGGCACCGGGGTGTACGCGGCCACGCCGCTCGGGCGGTTCGTGCCCGGCGGCTACTACGAGGACGGCGGACTCATCAGGCGCAGCGGCTGGGTCACCAGGGACGGTGAGGTGGAGTGGCGCGAAGCGCTGGCCCTGCCCGCGGATCCGCACCGGCTGGTCCTCTTGCGGCGGCTCACTGCCGCGGACGGGCCGGCCCGTCCGAGGCTCGTCCTGGAGCCGGGCACGGGCTTCGGCCAGGGCCGTCCGGGCGTCGCACACCGGTTCGGAGACGGCTGGACGGTGAGGTCCGACCGCCTGTGGTTGCGCTGGACCGGTGCGGGGTGCGCCCGCCCCGGGCCGGGCGGGCGGCCCATGGCGGAGGTCGTCCTCGCCCCGGGCGAGCGGCTGGACCTGGTGCCGGAGGTGTCCGATCCCTCCTGCTGCCCTCGCTGCGCGGCGCCCTGACGGCGGGCGATCCCCGCACGTCCGCGACCCTGCGGGCCTGCCGGGACGAGCTGACGGACGGGCACTTCGTCTACCGGTTCCGGGACGACGACCGCCCGCTCGCCGAGGCCGAGGGAGCCTTCGTGCTCTGCGGCTTGCTGATGGCCCTGGCCGAGCAGCAGGAGGGCGACCCCGTCGAGGCGGCCCGCTGGTTCGAGGCGACCCGGGCCTGTGCGGGTCGGCCGGGCTGTTCTCGGAGGAGTACGACATCGCGGCAGCGTCAGCAGCGGGGCAACCTGCCGCAGGCATTCGTGCGCGCGATGATGCTGGAGTGCTCGGCGCGGCTGGCCGGACCGTCAGCCGGCCGGAATTCGTAGCTCGCACCAGACGACCTTGCCTGCGCCCCGCCGGTGCCAGCCCCAGTGCAGTGCGAGACGGTTCAGCAGGAACAGGCCGTGGCCCCCCGGTGTGCCGGGCCCGCTCGGGCGACGCGGCAGCGGCGGGCGGGGGCTGGAGTCGCTGACCTCGATCCGCAGGAGGCCGGGGCAGCGGACCAGGAGGAGCCAGCCCGGCCGGCCAGTGTGGCGTACGGCGTTGCCCACCAGTTCGGACACCAGGAGCGCGGCGTCGCCGACCGCGATGGGATCGGCCACGTCGGCCAGAAACGCGGCGGTCAGGGCGCGGGCCTCGGCCGCGGCCCCCGCGTTCGCCGACAGCCGCAGCCATCGCGCCCGCGCCCCGCTGGGGGCGCGCGAAGCGGTGGACAGCCGGGCTCTGGTCATCCGTCAGTACCTCCCGTGCTCCTTGGGCTACCCTTCCGGGTCGCACCGCTCCCGGGTCGCACCGCTCCCGGGTTATCAGTGCTCGAACAGGTGCCGAATCCGGCCGCCCCGCACGGGCTCGGCCTCCGGCATCCCGGCTGCCCGATCACCCTGTTCGGCGGCCCGCTGCTCCGCCGCAGGGGCTTCCACTCCCACCGGCGGGGCGAGCGGCTCGACGGGCCAGGCGGGTTGCGCCGGGCGGGCCCGGCGGTGCGGCGCCCGGTGCGTGATCGGCTGCGGCGGGCGTCGGGAGGCCCGCCTGGCCAGCCCGATCAGGGCGAGGCCGAGGCAGAAGAGCAGGGAGAGGGCGGCGCCGGACAGGAAGACGCCCAGGCTGTTGAGCGTCACGAGGTCGTTGCCCAGGATCGTGACCTGGTAGTCAGGTCCGCCGGAGAGGTTGTCCGCGATGAGCAGTCCGGAGAAGGTGCCGGACGCCGCCATCAGCAGTAGTCCTAGCAGCAACATGGGGGAGTTCCTTCCGGTCCCGGTATCGGCCCCCGCACTCGGCCGCGCCTACCCGGACCCGTCCGGTCCTAACGCTGCGCGCACACGGCGGCCCCGCTCTATTCGACCCGCACGGCGACCAGGCAGGTGTCGTCCTGGGTGTCGGCCGGGCTGAGGGCCAGCAGCCGGTCGAGGTAGCGCTCCAGGTCGGGGCCGGGGGAGCCTGCGTTCCGGATCAGCTCGTCCACCGACTCCTCGACCGGGCGGTCCCGCCGTTCGACCAGACCGTCGGTGTAGAGCAGCAGCACGTCGCCAGTGCCGAGCTGGGTGGTCCGCTCCTCGTAGCGGGCCTCATGCAGGGCGCCGAGCAGCACGCCGTGGGGAAGCGGCAGGACCTCCGCGTCCCCGCCGCTGAACCGGATCGGTGGCAGATGCCCCGCCCGGGCCCAGCGCAGTCGGTCCGCGGCCGGGTCGAAGAGCACACAGACGGCGGTGGCGGTCACCTGCCCCGGCTCGCGCAGCGCGACCGTATTCGCCCACTCCAGCAGCTGGCCCGGCCCGGCCCCGGTGACGGCGAGGCCGCGCAGCGCGTGCCGCAGGGTGACCATGCCGGTGGCCGCGCCGACGCCGTGGCCGGCCACGTCCCCGACCGCGAGGAGCACCCGCTTGTCCGGCAGCGGCAGCACGTCGTACCAGTCCCCGCCCACCCGGTCGCGCTGGGCGGCCGGCCTGTAGCGCACGGCGGCGCTCAGACCGAATGGACCGAGCGGCGGCGGGGCGGCCGGCAGGATGGCCTGCTGCAACCTGAGCGCCAGCTGCTCGCCCTCGACGGTCTGCTGCTCGCTGTCGATCAGGCGCTCCTGGGTGGCGCCGAGCGCGACCTCCGTGCGGTGCTGGGCGGAGACGTCGTGGTAGGCGCCGCGGACGGCGAGGAGCCGGCCGTTGTTGTCGAGGACCGGCTCGGCGATCACGTGGGCGTAGCGGTGCGTGCCGTCCGGGAGGGCGATGCGGAAGATTCCCGAGGCGGTGCGGTGCCGCCGCCGGACCGTGTCCAGCAGGCGGCGGACGGCGGGTTCGTCGTCCGGGTGGACGTGACCGGCCAGGTGGCGCAGTGGGACGGGTGCGGCCCCGGGCGGCAGGCCGAAGAGTTCGCGCAGGCCGTCGCTCCAGCGGATCGCGCCCTGGTCGGGGAGTTCCTCGAATCCGGCGACGCGGGCCAGCCGCTGTGCCTGGCGCAGCAGCGTGACCTGCTGGTCGTCGCCGGACGGCGTGGTCTCCAGCCGCCATCCGACGACCAGCCGGCCGCCGAGTGGGGCGATGGCCAGCTGGGTGTCGGCGGGAAGCGCGAGGCGGCCGGTACCGAAGACGAGCTCCACGGACTCGCCGGGCAGCGGAGCGCCGGTGCGGTGGACCCGCAGCAGCCGTTCGAAGAGCCCGGTGGCGCAGGCGAGCGGGTAGGTCTCCAGGAGCGAGGTGCCCTCCAGCGCCTCCCGGGGGCGGCCCAGTGGGTCGTCGAAGCGGGCGTTGATCCGCAAGAGCGTGAAGTCGGTGACCTGCCCGCCCCGGACCACCGGTTCCAGCAGCAGTGCGGGTGTGAGCATCCCCTCCAGAAGGACGGCGAGTTCGTTGGGCGGCTCGGGCTCCCGTACGGGGGAGAGGAGGGTCGCGCAGAGGTCGGCGAGTGCGAGCAGCCGGCGGCGCTGGGGCGGGCCGAGGGTGGGAGGGGCGCCGGACCACAGCACCTCGAACGCGCCGCGGCGGCGGCCCGCGTCCAGCAGCGGGAGTACGGCCCGGGACCTGCCGGAACCGATCGAAGGGAGCGCTGTGGCAGGGTCACCGGGCCACAGGTCCGCCCCGCCCTCGACGACGTGCTGGGCAGGGGTACCGACGCCGGGCGGGACCCGGCTCCAGGAGTCGGATTCGTCGGCCGTGAGCCCGGCGTGCGCCGCGAGGGCGAGCGCGCCGCCGGGCAGCACCTGCCAGAGTGCGACGGTCTGGACGCCGAGCGTGTCCGTCTGTTCCAGGATCGTGTCGGCGGCCCTTTGGAGGTCGGTTTCGGCGGCGAGGGCGGGTGTCAGGTTCGGGGGGGTGGCCGGGCCGCCCTCGGGCGCCGAGGGCGTGCTGTCCAGGCCGGCGATGTCGGCGGCCAGGACCGGGACCGGCACGCCCGCCTCACGGGCGAGCCGGGCCAGGCGTGCGGAGGCTTCGGCGGGAAGGAGGCCGAGGCGTTCGGCGAGCATGCCGGTGGCCACGTCGACGACCGCTCGGCGTCGGGCCTGCTCCCGGGTCCGCGCTGCGGCGTCCTGGAGTTGGCGGACAGTCGCGGCCAGGGCCCGGGCGGTGGTCTTCGCGGGTTCCTCCTCGGTGGTCATGGCAGGTTCGTCCACTGCCGTATCCGGTCGAGTAGGTCGCTGGTGTCGACGGGCTTGGTGACGTGGTCGTCGGCGCCCGCCGCGAAACTCTTCTCCCGGTCCCCGGGCATCGCCTTGGCGGTGACGGCGACGACCGGCAGGTGGGCGAAGCGTTCGTCGGCGCGGATGGCGGCGATGGCGGCGTAGCCGTCCAGCCCGGGCATCATCACGTCCATCAGGACGAGCGCGGTTTCGGGGTGGGCTCGCAGCAGGTCGAGTCCGGTGTCGCCGTCCGGGGCGTGCAGGACGTTCAGGCCACCCTGTTCGAGAGCGGCGGCCAGGGCGAAGACGTTGCGGACGTCGTCGTCGACGATCAGGACGGTCCGCCCGGCGAGCGCCTCGTCTGCGGCCGCGGCAGACGGCTCGGGTGTCTGTGCGGCGGGGCGAGGGCCGCCCAGCAGCTGGACCACGCGGTCCCGCAGGTCGTCCAGCCCGTGGACCAGGTCGACGCCTCCGGTCGTGTCACCGAGGTGCCGGCCCTTGCCGTCGCCCGCGTAGCCGAGGACGGGGGTGCCGTCCGTCAGCTCCTTGAGCAGGGTCGGTGCGAGTTCGCCGGAGCGGGCGAGGTCCAGGACGACGCACCGCGGGCCGGGGGCGGTCAGGGCCGCCCGAAGCCCTGTCGCGTCTCCGGCACTCACGACCTGTGCCACCGTCTCGGCCGCGCCCAAGGATCCGACGGCAGCCCGGGTGAGCAGGGTGAGCAGGCCCGGAGGGTCGGGTTCGACCACCAGGATCAGCCGATCGGCCGGATCGTCGCTCTCGTGCCGCGGGTCGGTGACCGGCAGGCAGAGGGTGAAGCGGCTGCCCCGTCCGGGCGCGGAGGTGACGGAGAGGGTTCCGCCGAGCAGCCGGGCGAGTTCGCGGCTGATCGACAGACCGAGCCCGGTGCCGCCGAAGCGCCGACTGGTGGTCCCGTCCTCCTGCTGGAAGGCGCCGAAGATGGTTTCCAGGTGGGCGGGGTCTATCCCGATGCCGGTGTCCGTGACGTCGAAGGCCACCGCGGCCGGTGTCCGGCCGAGTTCGGCCGGCACGTCCGGTCCCTCGACGTGCTTGATCCGCAGCTCGACCCGGCCGCTGTCGGTGAACTTGACGGCGTTGGACAGCAGGTTGCGCAAGACCTGGCGCAGTCTCGGCTGGTCGGCGACGATCTCGCCCGGCACGCTGCGGTCCAGAGCGACATCGAACGCGAGTCCCTTCTGGTCCGCCAGGGGCTTGAAGGTGGACTCCACGTACTCCAGGAGCTCGCGTACGGGGAAGGGCTCGGGGGTGAGCTCCATCTTTCCGGCCTCGACCTTGGACAGGTCGAGGATGTCGTTGATGAGCTGGAGCAGGTCGGTGCCGGCCGAGTGGATGACGCCCGCGTACTCGACCTGTTTGGGGGTGAGGTTGCCGCCGGCGTTCTGGGCGAGCAACTGGGCGAGGATGAGCAGGCTGTTGAGCGGGGTGCGGAGCTCGTGGCTCATGTTGGCCAGGAACTCGGACTTGTACATCGAGGAGAGGCTCAACTGCCTGGCCCTTTCCTCCAGTTCCTGGCGGGCCTGCTCGATCTCCAGGTTCTTGGCCTCGATGTCGCGGTTGCGCTGGGCGAGCAGGGCGGCCTTTTCCTCCAGTTCGGTATTGGAGCGCCGCAGCTCCTCCTGGCCCTCCTGCAACTCGACGGACCGGGCTTGGAGTTCGACGGTCAGGCGACGGGACTCGCCGAGCAGTTCGTCGGTGCGGGCGTTGGCGAGCAGGGTGCCGATGTTGACCCCGCAGTTCTCGGTGAACTGCTCCAGGAAGTCGCGGTGGACCTGGGTGAACGGGTGGACGGAGGCGAACTCCAGGACACCGAGGAGCCGTTCCTCCAGGGTGATGGGCAGCACGACCAGGGACCGGGCGTCCGCCCGCCCGGCTCCGGACCCGATGACGGCGTAGCCGGGCGGCAGGTCGTCGACGGCGATGATCCGCCGGCTGCGGGCGGCCTGGCCGACCAGGGAGTCCCCGAGCCGCAGGCGCTGTTCCGGGAGGCCCGTGAGGGAGCGGCCGTAAGCGCTGATGAGGACCAGTTCGGGGTCGTCCTCGGTTGCCTCGAAGAGGTAGAACGCACCGAACTGCGCGCCGACCAGGGCGGTCAGCTCGTCGGTGATCATGTCAGCGACAGCCCGGACGTCCCGTCGACCCTGGATGGCGGCGGAGAACCGGGCCAGGTTGGTCTTGAGCCAGTCCTGCCCCTGGTAGGCCAGGGTGGTGTCGCGCAGGGACTCCACCATGGCATTGATGTTGTCCTTGAGGTCGGCGACCTCGCCGGAGGCGTCCACGGTGATCGAGCGGGTCAGGTCGCCGGCCGCGACGGCACTGGTGACCTCGGCGATCGCCCTGACCTGCCGGGTGAGGTTGCCGGCCAGTTCGTTGACGTTCTCGGTGAGCCGCTTCCAGGTGCCGGAGACGCCTTCGACCTCGGCCTGGCCGCCGAGCCGGCCTTCGCTGCCGACCTCGCGAGCCACCCGGGTCACCTCGGCGGCGAAGGAGCCCAGTTGGTCGACCATCGTGTTGATGGTCGTCTTCAGCTGCAGGATCTCGCCGCGGGCGTCCACGTCGATCTTGCGGGTGAGGTCGCCCTCGGCGACGGCCGTGGTGACCTGGGCGATGTTGCGGACCTGGCTGGTCAGGTTGTGCGCCATCGAGTTGACGTTGTCGGTGAGGTCCTTCCACGTCCCAGCGACGTTCGGCACCCGCGCCTGGCCGCCGAGGACTCCCTCGGTGCCGACCTCGCGGGCCACCCGGGTCACCTCGTCGGCGAAGACCGACAGCGTGTCCACCATGGTGTTGATCGCGCCCGCGAGCGCCGCGACCTCGCCCTTCGCCTCCACGGTGATCTTCTTCGACAGGTCGCCCCGCGCGACGGCGGTCGCCACCTCCGACATCGAGCGGACCTGGCCCGTGAGGTTGGACGCCATCACGTTGACGTTCTCGGTGAGGTCCTTCCACGTCCCGGAGACGCCCCGGACGGTGGCCTGCCCGCCCAGGTTACCGGCGGTGCCGACCTCGCGGGCGACCCGGGTGACTTCGTCGGCGAAGGCGGACAGCTGGTCGACCATCGTGTTGATGGTCTCCTTCAACTCCAGGATCTCCCCGCGCGCGTCCACCCGGATCTTCTGGGTGAGGTCGCCCTCGGCGACGGCCGTCGTCACCTGCGCGATCGAGCGGACCTGGGCGGTCAGGTTGTCCGCCATCACGTTCACGGACTCGGTGAGGTCGCGCCACGTGCCGGAGACGTCCCGCACGTCCGCCTGGCCTCCCAGGCGGCCCTCGGTGCCGACCTCGCGGGCTACCCGGGTCACCTCGGCGGCGAAGGCGGACAGCTGGTCGACCATCGTGTTGAGGGTCGTCTTGAGTTCCAGTATCTCGCCGCGGGCGTCCACGTCGATCTTGCGGGTGAGGTCGCCCTCGGCGACCGCCGTGGCGACCTGGGCGATGTTGCGGACCTGGGCGGTGAGGTTCCCGGCCATGAAGTTCACCGAGTCGGTCAGGTCGCGCCAGGTCCCCGCCACGCCCTCGACCCGGGCCTGGCCGCCGAGCTGCCCCTCGGTGCCGACCTCGCGGGCGACCCGGGTGACTTCGTCGGCGAAGGCGGACAGTTGGTCGACCATCGTGTTGACGGTGTTCTTGAGCTCCAGTATCTCGCCGCGGGCGTCCACGTCGATCTTTTGGGTGAGGTCGCCGCGGGCCACCGCCGTCGTCACCTGGGCGATGTTGCGCACCTGCCCGGTCAGGTTGCCCGCCATCGCGTTCACCGAGTCGGTGAGGTCCGACCAGGTGCCCGATGAGCCCGGCACCTGGGCCTGGCCGCCGAGCCGGCCTTCCGTGCCGACCTCGCGGGCCACCCGGGTTACTTCGGAGGTCACCCGGGCCAGCTGATCTGCCATGCCGTTGAAGACCTCCGCGATCTCTGACAGCACTCCGGGCTTCCCCGGGGTGAGCCGGATGCGGAAATCGCCGTCGCGGACGGCCGTCAGCCCGGCCAGGAGCTGCCGGAGCGCTTGCTCTCCCCCTGCCGCCAGTTGCTCGTCCATCCGTCCCACCGTCCGGATCGCCCTGCGGCCGGGGCGCCGCGCACTGCGCCCGGCCCGGCGACGGCAGCGCCGTCGCCTGATCCCACTGTGCCACCGGAGGCCGAAGGGTGACAGCCGTGACAGGTGTCGGGCCGCAGGATGCGGGCGAAAACGCGGGCCTTCGGGTCGACTGGGTACTCGACGCTCCCGGTCGCTCCGGTCCGCCAGGCGCCTCCCGTCATCAGCCGGGGACGCTGTCGCGGATCGGGAGCGCGTGGGTGGCGCCGGTGAGTTCGAGCATGCGCCGGATCAGCGGCCGGGGGCGGGCCAGGTCGATCCGGCTGCCGTCCGCCGTCGCGCGGGCCTGGGCACGGAGCAGGACGTTGAGCCCGGTGGAGTCGCAGAACTCCAGGCTGGCGCAGTCGACCACGATGACGGTGCCGGGCCGGGCCAGGGCCGGGGTGAGGGCCGCCTCCAGGTCGGCGACGGTGTCGAGGTCGAGCTCCCCGTACGGCACCAGGACGGTTCCTTCGGCCCACGGCTGGACATCAACGGTGAACCCCTGCTCGTTCGGTGGTCGGCGGGTCATGATTCCGGACTCCTATCGTCGAGGGTCGTCGTGTCCGGTGGGCGGGTTCACGCGGTGCGGTACTCGGCGGCCCGGGCGGGAACGAGGGTCCGTCTGCCCGACGATCGCGACCACCGGCACGTGGTCGAGCTTGGCGTCGTACAGCCCGTTGAGCAGGTGGATCGCGGCCCGGCCCCAGGCCGCGAGCAGCCCGTTGATGCCGTCGCCCGGGTAGCCGAAGACGTACTCGACGTCCCCGTCGCGCAGCCGTTCCAGGATGTAGTCGGAAACCTTCGGGGACACCGTGCTCCTCCTCCACGCTGACGACCCCCCGCGCAGCGCGGCTATCCGCTGCGGGGGGCGGGGAAACGCCCGGGGGAGGGGAAAGTCAGGCCGGTTCCTCCGGTTCGTCGGTCCAGCCGGGGGCGTCCCGGTCGTCCAACTGCTCGCGCAGGCGGGTGAGGACGGCGGTGAGCAGGCGGGAGACGTGCATCTGGGAGACGCCGATCCGGTCGGCGATCTGGGATTGCGTGCAGCCGTCCCAGAAACGGAGTTTGAGGATGGTCTGCTCGCGCTCGGGCAGGTGGGCGAGCAGCGGGCGGACGGCGGTGCGGAAGTCGGCGAGTTCGATGCCGGGGTCGCAGGTGCCGAGGCGGTCGAGCAGTGCGCTGCCGGTCTCGTCGGTGTCCTTGTCGCGCAGGGCGTCCAGGGAGTTGGGTCGGTAGACGCGGCCGGCGACCAAGCCCTCGGTCGCTTGCTCGACGGTGAGGTGAAGGTCGTCGGCGATCTCCTCGGGCCGGGGGAGGCGGCCTAGGAGCCGCAGCTCGACCCACGACATCTCCTCCGGCCGGCGCGGCGGACAGCGCTCGCACGAAGGAGCCCAGGGCCCCACGTACGACCAGCTGTACAACGAGGCCAAGCACCGCAACATCAAGGGCCGTTCGAAGATGAACAAGCGCGAGCTGGCGCACGCGCTCGGCCGTTGACCCTGCCGCCGCTTCCGACTTCGACGAAGGTGCCACCATGACGATCCCGACACCCCCGGACCCGGACACCGAGCCGATTCCCCATCCCAATCCTGCGCCGCGACCGGGCGAGGACCACGATCCCGTGCCCCCGCCGATTCCCCCCTTCCCGAAGCCCGAGCCCTACCCGGACCCCGATCCGGCACCGCTTCCGGAACCGCACCCCGGCCAGTAGTCAGGCCCGGCGGGCGGGACGGTCGAGCGGGGACGGCACCTCCAGCCACACCACCTTGCCGGGCCCCTCGGGCAGGCAGCCCCAGGACCTGGCCAGCTGGTTCACGACCCGCAGGCCGTGTCCGCCCGGCCGACCCGGATCGACGCGCGGGCGCAGCCGGGGCGGAACCGGGCTGGTGTCGGTGACCTCCACACGCAGCCGGGCGCCGTCCCAGTCCAGGCGCAGCTCGCGTGGCCCGCCGGGGGCGTGCAGGCAGGCGTTGGTGATCAGTTCGGACACCATGAGCAGGACGTCCTCGGCAACGGCGCGCTGCTCCTCGTCGGCTGCGGGGAGCCAGTGCCAGGAGAACAGGGCCTCTCGGCTGAATTCGCGGCCACGGTGTACGGCGCCCTCGCTGCCGGTCAGCACGAGCCGCCTGGTCCGCCCGGAGACTTGTGCCCCGGCCGGTTCCCGCGAAGCGCCTCCTCCGGGCTGTCTCATCGCAGGGCCCTCACTCATCGCGGACCCCTACGCCGGGTCGGCCTGCGCGCAGGGTGCCGGGCCCGGCTGGTCGGGCGCCTTGAGCGCCGATTCGAGATCGGAGTGGACCGTCAGCGCGCTGTCGGCGTCAGTGCGCAGGGCGCAGAGTTCGCCGGCGCGGCACCCGGTGTCCAGCACCGTGCCGATGATCGCGAGGATCCGACTACGGGCATCGGACCGGCCAGGGCGGGCTGAGTGTTCCAGGTGCCCGAGCAGGATGCTGCGCGGGCGGGCGGCGACCACGGGGCGGAGCTCGACCGGTGGCGGGTTGCGGTCCGGGAGCGTGACGGTGATGCCGGCCAGGGCGCCGAGGATGCGGAGGCAGTCCTCCCGGACGCGCATGGACGCGGGTGAGGCTTGGCCCGGTCGTGCGCCGGGCTTGCGCCGCAGCAGGCCCCGCTCGGCGGCTGTGAGGTAGGCGGCGAGGGTGTTCGGCGAGAGGAGCAGGGCGAGTGAGCCGACGGTCGTGGGCACGATCGCTCCCCGCTCCAGGGCGGTGCGCAGTTCACCGGCGACCCAGCGCAGTTGCTTCGCCCGCGACCTGCCGGTCGGCGGTTCGCAGGCACGCTCGACGAGGCCGTCCAGCGCCTCGACCGAGGGTGCTGCTGTCGTCGGGGCGTCCGCCATGAGGTCACCCTAGCGCCGGGTCGGGGTGGGTGGGCGGGCTCTTGCCGACAGAGGGGGCTGGGAATGTCCCGCAGGGGCCGGGTCTGATAACTGGCTTGAAGCAAGATCGTCGGTGAGGGCAACGGACGGCATGGTTGCTGTCTTCTCCGGCCCGCGCCGCTCCCGTGGTGGCCGTCCTTCGGCAACCGGCGAGGGGGCCGCGGCAGGGCCTCCGCCGATTCTCGCGGTGGCACCCGGCGATGACTTCCCCGGGCTCCGTGAGTGCCCCGGTCATTCCTGATAGACCGTCAGCAAAGCCAGCATTGAGTCAGCATTGGTCCTGTCAGGCGCTGTCGCGGATGGTCGAACGGTGTCACGCGTCGAGTGCCGAGCCGAGTGTCGACAGGAGCGCTTCAAGGTGGACGTAGGGGGACTCCAGCTCGGGGGTGCGGCGGACCTGGCCGCCACACCCCCGACCGGTAACTACGCAGGTCGGCGCACGTTTCCCCGGGGCTTGAGGGGGATTCCCGGGAGCTCTGGGGCGGGCAGGCGGTCGCCCGGGTAGCCCTCGACGGCGCCGAAGCGGTCGGGGTTCGCGGAGCTCATCCACTCCTCGCGCGCTCGGGTAATGTCTTCGTGAGACCGTCCGATGAAGTTCCACCACATGACGATCTCCTCCTCGAACGGCGTGCCGCCGATCAGGACCGTCCGGGCCGGCTCGTCGCCGGTGTTGGCGAGGGTGATGGTGGTGGCTCCGGGGGCCAGGTAGCCGAGTTCGGCCGGGCGCACCGGCGTGTCCGCGAGCGTGATGTCGCCGCGGTCGACGAGCAGGGCGTGCTCGAAGGCGGGGTCGACGGCGAGGGTGAGGGTCGCGTGCGGGTGGATCGTGAGCTCGGCGCCGAGCAGCGGGGTGAAGGTGGGGACGGGGGAGGCGTCGCCGGCGAGGGTGCCGAGGAACACGCGGACCTCGCCGCCGTCCAGGGTGACGGGCCGCGGTGCGTGGTGGTGGAAGTCCCGTGCGGTGTGGCGGTGTTGCTCCGGAAGCGCCACCCACAGCTGGACGCCGTGCAGGACGGTGGTCGCGGCGGTCGAGACCTCGGAGTGGCTGATGCCGTGCCCGCCCGTCATCAGGTTGAGCTCGCCGGGGCGCACGTAGGCGTGGACGCCGAGGCTGTCCCGGTGCTCGATCTCGCCGCTGAACAGCCAGCTGACCGTCTGGAGGCCGGTGTGGGGGTGCGGGGCGACGTCCATCCCGCCGGTGTCGGAGACGTCGTCGGGGCCGTAGTGGTCGACGAAGCACCAGGCACCGATGAGCGTGCGGGCGCGCTGGGGCAGGGTCCGGCGCACCGTCATCGCCCGCGGCCCGCCCAGCGGCACGTCCCGGGCGGGCAGGATCTCCACCCGGGGGCGGGTCTCCCCGGTTCCGGCGTGCGGCTCGGCAGGATTGGTGCCGGTGGTGGTCACGGTGTGCTCGCTTCCTAAGAAGTTCTACTTTCAACTATCTTCGACTATCATGCCATGGCGCAGTGCCGCCCGACAGCGAAAACGTCCAGGGAGTTCCCGTGAGCGATGTGACTACGACCGTGACCGCCGCCCCCGCACGCCGCCGGGTGTTCGTCGACAAGGAGAGCCCGGCGGCCTTCCGCGCCATGCGCGCCACGGCCGACGCGGCGGGCGAGGCCGCCGCGAGGGCCGGGCTGGACCGGCGGCTGGTGGAACTGGTCAACCTGCGCGTGTCCCAGATCAACGGCTGCGCCTACTGCCTCAACGTGCACACCGCGGCGGCCCTGCAGGTCGGCGAGACCACACAGCGCCTGGGCACCCTCCCGGCCTGGCGCGACACCCAGCTGTTCAGCCCGCAGGAGCGCGCCGCACTCGCCCTCGCCGAGGCGACCACCACCCCGGCGGACGCGGCGCTCCAGGAGGAGGCCTACACCGCAGCGCGCGAGGCGCTGACGGACGAGCAGATCTCCGCGGTGATCTGGGTGGCCATCGCCATCAACGCCTTCAACCGGGTGTCGATCCTGAGCAAGCACCCGGTGCGCCCGGTGGCGGTGCGCTGACGGTGCGGCGGGGGCCCGGCGCGGCTCCCGCAACCCGCGCGGACCTCGGGCGATCCGTGTGCGTGGCAAACCCCAGGCCGGTCCGGCGCGTTGGCGGGCGACCGCCAGTGGCGGCATGACGCCTGGTCAAGACCAGGTCATGGCGGTCAAAGCCTCGGTCATGGCATGGACGCCGACCTTGTCCACAGGTCCGGGCTTCGCTACCTTTCAGGCGCCGGAGCCATGACGGCTCCCGCAACTCATCCCCTGGCATGTCCTGGACATCCTCAGCTCGGAACGGCCTCCGTCACCCCGTCGGGCCGACGCCCCACGGCCGTACCGAACTCCCGGGCAGCCGTTTGCACGTGCGCGTTTCCCCCTCATCCCGGGCCTGCACGCGACCCCGCCGCCTCACATCGGCGTGTCCGCACGCCCGGGGCCGACCCCCATCCGGGAGGGCTCCGTTGCACAAGCTCATCCACACCGCCCTGCGGCACGGCGGACTCCGCGCCACCACCGCGACGCTCGCCGTCGGTGCCGTGGTGGCCGCCGGCCTCGCCGTCGCGGCGCCGGCCGGCGCCACGGCCGCCACCTCCGGCGCGAACGTCAGGCACTCCTGCGCCCAGCCGGCCCAGCGTCACCAGAAGTCCTGCGACGCCCTGGTGCGCACCGACGTGGTGCAGCCGCACGCGTTCTCCCTCAGCGCGGTCTCGCCCGACGTGAACCCGTCCGGCCTCGGGCCGACCGACCTGCAGAGCGCCTACGGCCTGTCGACCAACGGCGGCGCCGGGCAGACCGTCGCCATCGTCGACGCCAACGACGACCCCAACGCCGAGTCCGACCTGGCGACCTACCGCGCGCAGTACGGGCTGCCTGCGTGCACCACCGCCAACGGCTGCTTCAAGAAGATCGACCAGAACGGCGGCACCAACTACCCGGCCGGCGACACCGGTTGGGCGGGCGAGATCTCCCTCGACGTCGACATGGTCTCCGCCGCCGCCCCGAACGCCCACATCCTGCTGGTCGAGGCGAGCTCGGCGAACATGGCCGACCTCGGCGCCGCCGTCAACCAGGCCGTCGCCCAGGGCGCGAAGTTCGTGTCCAACAGCTACGGCGGCCCCGAGGACTCCACCGACACCTCCTCGGACAGCCAGTACTTCAACCACCCCGGCGTCGCCATCACCGTGTCCTCGGGCGACTCCGGCTACGGCACCGAGTACCCGGCGGCCTCCCAGTACGTCACCGCCGTCGGCGGCACCTCGCTGACCCGCGACTCCAGCGCGCGCGGCTGGCACGAGACCGTCTGGGGCTCCAGCTCGGGCGGCAACGGCGCCGGCTCCGGCTGCTCGGCCTACGACCCCAAGCCGAGCTGGCAGAGCGACAGCGGCTGCTCCAACCGGACCGTCGCCGACGTGTCCGCGGTCGCCGACCCGGCCACCGGCGTCGCCGTCTACCAGACCTACGGCGGCAGCGGCTGGGCCGTCTACGGCGGCACCAGCGCCTCGTCGCCGATCATCGCCGCCGTCTACGCCGACGCCGGCACCCCGGGCGCGAGCGACTACCCGTCCCAGTACCCGTACCAGCACACGAGTGCGCTCAACGACGTGACCAGCGGCGCCAACGGCACCTGCTCCCCGTCCTACCTGTGCACCGCGGGCTCCGGCTACGACGGCCCGACCGGCCTCGGCACGCCGAACGGCCCGACCGCCTTCCGGGCCGGCACCAGCACGGGCAACACCGTGACGGTCACCAACCCGGGCAACCAGAGCACCACCACGGGCAGCGCCGCCTCCCTGCAGATCCGCGCGACGGACTCCGCCTCCGGCCAGAGCCTGACGTACAGCGCGAGCGGCCTGCCGACCGGGCTGTCCATCGACGCCTCCAGCGGCCTGATCAGCGGCACGGCGTCGACGGCGGGCACGTACAACGTGACGGTGACGGCGAAGGACGCCACCAACGCCTCCGGTTCGACGAGCTTCACCTGGGCCGTGTCAGCCCAGGGCGGCGGCTGCACCGGTGCGGGCCAACTGCTCGGCAACCCGGGCTTCGAGACGGGTAGCGCCTCGCCCTGGACCGCGACCGCCGGCGTGATCGACAACTCCGCGAGCGAGGCCGCCCGCTCCGGCTCCTGGAAGGCGTGGCTCGACGGCTACGGCAGCAGCCACACCGACACCCTGAGCCAGACCGTCACGATCCCGGCCGGCTGCAAGGCGTCGCTCGGCTTCTGGCTGCACATCGACACCGCCGAGACCGGCACCACGGCCTACGACAAGCTCACCGTCCAGGCCAACTCCACCACCCTGGCCACCTTCTCCAACGTCAACGCGGCCAACGGCTACACCCTGCACACCTACGACCTCTCCTCCTTCGCCGGGCAGAGCGTCACCATCAAGTTCACCGGCACCGAGGACGCCTCGCTCCAGACCAGCTTCGTGATCGACGACACGGCCCTCAACGCCTCCTGACCGACCGAGCACCACAGGTACGACAGGTACGACAGGTACGACAGGTGGGGCCGCAGCCGACTGCGGCCCCACCGGCACGTCCGCGGTGGCGCCGAATCCCGACGTCGTCTCCTGACGTCGTCTCAGCATCCGGACGAATGGCCGAATCCCCGACGAAGCGACCGCGGATAGGCCGTAGGCTGGCCGTGCAGCTGGTTCGCCCCGTCCGCCAGGCGGGGCGTCGCAAGAGGGAACCCGGTGACGCCTTTCAACTGGCCAGTCCGGGACTGCCCCGCAGCGGTGAGTGGGAACGACCGCCGTCATACGCACTGGGCCCGGGCCGGGTCTGGGAAGCGACGGCCAGTAGGTGACCGCCCTTCAAGGGCCGGCCGTGCCCACGAGTCCGAAGACCTGCCCGCTGCCCGCGTGCGACCGTTCGCGCGCGGCCATCCGGTGACCTCGAGGGCGGGTCGGCGACCACACCAGGCGGAGCTGCCCGTGCAGCGGTTCGCCCGGTGCGTCATCCCTTCGCGTCCTCGTCCCGTCGCCGGGTACTTGAGAGACAGACTCGCGAAGGAGAGTCCCTTGACCATGAAGTCCGCAGCCGCGGCGACCCTCGCCACCGCGTACGGCTACCCCCGCCAGGGCCGGGGCCGGGAGCTCAAGAAGGCGATCGAGGGGTACTGGAAGGGCGCCGTCACCGCCGAGACGCTGCTCGCCACCGCCGCCGACCTGCGCCGGGGGAACTGGCAGCAGCTCGCCGACTCCGGCATCGAGGAGATCCCGACCGGGGACTTCTCGCTCTACGACCACGTGCTGGACACCACCGTCGCGGTCGGCGCCATCCCGTCCCGCCACCGGGACGCCGTCGATGCCGACCCGCTGGACGGGTACTTCGCCATGGCGCGCGGCACCCAGGACGTCGCGCCGCTGGAGATGACCAAGTGGTTCGACACCAACTACCACTACCTGGTACCCGAGTTGGGGCCGGGCACGGCCTTCGCCGCCGATCCGGCCAAGGCGGTCGGCGAACTGCGGGAGGCCCTCGCGCTCGGTCACGCCGCCCGCCCGGTGCTGGTCGGGCCGGTCACCTACCTGCTGCTGGCCAAGCCCGCCCCCGGCGTCGACGACGACTTCCGGCCGATCACCCTGCTCGACCGGCTGCTGCCCGTGTACGCGGAGCTGCTCGCCGCTCTGCAGGCCGCCGGCGCCGAGTGGGTGCAGCTGGACGAGCCCGCGCTCGTCCAGGACCGCACCCCCGCCGAGCTCAACGCCGCCGCCCGCGCCTACCGCGAGCTGGGCACGCTGACCGACCGTCCGAAGCTGCTGGTCGCGAGCTACTTCGACCGCCTGGGCGAGGCGCTCCCGGTCCTCGCCAAGGCCCCGGTCGAGGGTCTGGCGCTGGACTTCACAGGACCTGCCGCCGCCAACCTGGACGACCTCGCCGCCGCCGGCGGGCTGCCGGGCAAGCGGCTGGTGGCCGGCGTGGTCGACGGGCGCAACATCTGGATCAACGACCTGGAGCAGTCGCTCGCCACCCTGGCCACCCTGCTCGGGCTCGCCGACCGGGTCGACGTCGCGCCGTCCTGCTCCCTCCTGCACGTGCCGATCGACGCCTCCGCCGAACGCGACGTCGACCCGCAGATCCTGCGCTGGCTCGCCTTCGCCAAGCAGAAGGCCGCGGAGGCGGCGCTGCTGGCCCGCGGCCTGCGCGAGGGCACCGGGGCGATCACCGCCGACCTCGCCGCCAACCGCGCCGACCTCGCCTCCCGGGCCGGCTCGCCGATCACCCGGGACCCGGCCGTCCGCGCCCGCTCCGCCGCCGTCACCCTCGACGACACCCGCCGCGCCCAGGCCTACCCGCAGCGCGCCGAGGCCCAGCGCGCCCGCCTCGGCCTCCCCCTGCTGCCGACCACCACCATCGGCTCCTTCCCGCAGACCACCGAACTGCGCCTCGCGCGCGCCGACCTGAACGCGGGACGGATCGACGCCGCCGCCTACCGGGAGCGCATGGAGGCGGAGGTCCGCGAGGTCATCGCCTACCAGGAGAAGGCGGGCCTCGACGTCCTCGTCCACGGCGAGCCCGAGCGCAACGACATGGTCCAGTACTTCGCCGAGCAGCTCACTGGCTACCTCGCCACCCGGCACGGCTGGGTGCAGTCCTACGGCACGCGCTACGTCCGCCCGCCGGTCCTGGCCGGGGACATCTCCCGCCCGTACCCGATGACCGTCGACTGGTTCCGCTACGCGCAAGGCCTGACGGACCGCCCGGTCAAGGGCATGCTGACGGGCCCGGTCACCATGCTCGCCTGGTCCTTCGTGCGCGACGACCAGCCGCTCGCCGAGACCGCCCGCCAGGTCGCCCTCGCCCTGCGCGACGAGGTCACCGACCTGGAGGCCGCCGGCGCGGCCGTCGTCCAGGTCGACGAGCCGGCCCTGCGCGAGACCCTCCCGCTGCGGGCCGCCGGCCGCCTGGCCTACCTGGACTGGGCGACGGAGGCCTTCCGCGTCGCCACCTCCGGCGTCCGCGCCGACACCCAGATCCACACGCACATGTGCTACGCCGAGTTCGGTGCGATCATGACGGCGATCGACGAGCTCGACGCGGACGTCATCTCCCTGGAGGCGACGCGCTCGCACATGGAGGTGGCCGGGGAACTGGCCGGGGCGGGCTACCCGCGCGAGGTCGGTCCGGGGGTGTGGGACATCCACTCCCCGCGCGTGCCGAGCACCGAGGAGGCCGTGGCGCTGCTGCGCGCGGGCCTCGCGGCGATCCCGGCCGAGCGCCTGTGGGTCAACCCCGACTGCGGCCTGAAGACCCGCGGCTGGGCGGAGACCCGCGCCTCCCTCGACAGCCTCGTCGCCGCCGCCCGCCACCTGCGCGAGGAACTGGCGGGCTGATCCGACCCCCTTCCCCGGGGACAGCACAAGGCCCCGCCGGTGTCCGGCCCTCCGCGACAGAGGCCTGGACACCGGCGGGGCCGGCTCGGTCACACCCCGCGGTGCGGGTGGAACCCCTGCCCGGTCTTGCGGCCGAGCAGGCCCGCCTCGACCATGCGGGAGAGCAGGGGCGGGGGTGCGAAGAGCGGCTCCTTGTACTCGTCGTACATCGACCGAGCGATCGCCTCGACGGTGTCGAGGCCGATGAGGTCGGCGAGTCGGAGCGGACCCATCGGGTGGGCGCAGCCGTGGACCATGCCGGCGTCGATGTCCTCGGGGGTGGCGTGGCCGGCTTCGGCCATCCGGATCGCGGACAGCAGGTAGGGCACGAGCAGGGCGTTGACGACGAAGCCGGCGCGGTCGCGGGAGTGGACGACGTGTTTGCCGAGGACGTCGCGCGCGAAGGCCTCGGCGCGGGCCAGGACGGGTGGGGAGGTGTGCAGGGAGGAGACGAGCTCGACGAGGGGCATCACCGGGGCCGGGTTGAAGAAGTGCAGCCCGAGGACGTGCGAGGCGCGGCCGGTGGTGTTGCCGAGGCGGGTGACCGGGATGGACGAGGTGTTGGGGGCGAGGACCGCGTCGTCGTCGGCGAGGACCTTGTCGAGCGCGGTGAGCACGTCCGTTTTGACGCGTTCGTCCTCGATGACGGCCTCGACGACGAGCTGGCGGTCGGCGAGCGCTTCGAGGTTGTCGGCGAACAGCAGGTGGGCCCAGGTGTCCTCGCGGTCGGTCGGGCTGATCCGGCCGCGGTCGACGGCGCGGTGCAGGGAGCGGTCGATGCGGCCGCGGGCGGCCCGGAGTGCGGCCGGGTCCCTCTCGCAGACGATGGTGTCCAGGCCGGCGCGGGCGAAGACCTCGGCGATGCCGGAGCCCATCTGGCCGGCGCCGACGACGGCGACGCGGCGGATCGCGTCACGGTTGGTCTTGTCACGGCCGGTCTTGTGACGGCCGGCTTCGCCACGGCTGGCTTCGTCATGACTGGTCTCGTGACGGCGGATCTCGTTCAAGGCTGCCTCCGTACGGGTGGGCGGGTCAGGCCGCGGCGCGGACGCGGACGAGGTGGCGGGCGTACGCCTCGGTGGTGAGGAAGGCGGGGAGTTCGTCGCCGAGGGCGGTCTCTTCGAGGATCCGCACCGCGTGGTCGAGCAGTTCGGGTTCGACGCCCTCGCCGAGGAGCGCGGCCCGCTCGCGGTCGATCAGGCGGCGCACCAGGTCCGGGGTGGCGAGGGAGCCGCCGGTGAGCCGGGTGCAGTGGTGCTGCCACTGCCAGATCTGGCAGCGGGCGATCTCGGCGGTGGCGACGTCCTCCATCAGGCCGAACACGGCGACGGCCCCGGCGCCGCCGAGCCACGCCGTGAGGTAGCGCAGGGCGACGGCGACGTTGGACCGCAGCCCGTGGTCGGTCGGCAGGCCGGGGGAGAGGCGGTGGACGGCGAGCAGGTCGGCGGCGGTGACGTCGACGTCCTCGCGGGTGCGGTCGAGCTGGTGGGGGCGGTCGCCGAGGACGGCGTCGAAGGCGGTGCGGCAGGTGGCGACGAGGCCGGGGTGGGCGACCCAGGAGCCGTCGAAGCCGTCGCCGGCCTCGCGTTCCTTGTCCGCGCGGACCTTGGTGAGGGCGGCCTCGTTGGCGGCCGGGTCGCGCTGCGGGACGGCGGCGGCCATGCCGCCGATGGCGTGGGCGCCGCGGCGGTGGCAGGTGCGGACGAGGAGGTCGGTGTAGGCGCGCATGAAGGGCTGCGTCATGGTGAGGGTCGCGCGGTCGGGCAGGACGTACCGCGGGCCGTGGTGGGCGAAGTTCTTGATGAGGCTGAACAGGTAGTCCCAGCGGCCGGCGTTCAACCCGGCCGCGTGGTCGCGCAGTTCGTGGAGGATCTCGTCCATCTCGAAGGCGGCGGTGATGGTCTCGATCAGGACGGTCGCGCGGACGGTGCCGTACGGGATGCCCAACTCGCGCTGGGCGAAGGTGAAGACGTCGTTCCAGAGGCGGGCTTCGAGGTGGTTCTCCAGCTTGGGCAGGTAGAAGTACGGGCCGCTGCCGCGCTCGATCTGGCGGCGGCCGCAGTGGAAGAGGTAGAGGCCGAAGTCGACCAGCGCGCCGATGGCCGGGCGGCCGTCGATCAGCAGGTGGGCCTCGTCGAGGTGCCAGCCGCGGGGGCGGACGACGATGGTGGCCGGGTCGTCGCCGATCCGGTAGCGCTTGCCCCCGGGCGTCGTGTCGTCGATCCGGCGCTCGATCGCGTCGATCAGGTTGAGCTGGCCGGAGACGAGGTTGTGCCAGGTGGGCGCGGTGGCGTCCTCGAAGTCGGCGAGCCACACCTTCGCACCGGAATTGAGCGCGTTGACCGTCATCCGGCGCTCGGGCGGGCCGGTGATCTCCACCCGGCGGTCGGCGAGGCCGGGTCCGGCGCCGGCCACGCGCCAGGTGGTGTCCTCGCGGACGGCGCGCGTCTGCGGGAGGAAGTCGAGCGTGCCGCCGGCCGCGAGCGCGGCGGCGCGGCGGTGGCGCTCGGCGAGCAGGCCGGCGCGTCGGACGGCGAACTCGTCGTGCAGGCGCGCGAGGAAGGCGAGTGCCTCGGGCGTGAGCATCTCGTCGAAGCGGTCCTCGTGCTCGCCGAGGACCTCGGTACGGGTGGGCTGGCTCATCCGGTCCTCCAGGAGGCGGGGTGGGTGGGGCCCGGGGCCTCGTCCCTCAACGAGGCCCCGGGCTGCGGGGTGAAGGGCGTCCTCTCCCCGAAGAGGCCGCCGGGGTGGATCAGTGGAACTGCTCGGCCTCCGTGGAGCCGGTCAGGGCGAGGGTCTCGGCGTGCGGGTTGAGCGCGGTGGACACCAGGTCGAAGTACCCGGTGCCGACCTCGCGCTGGTGCTTGACGGCGGTGTAGCCGTCCGGCACCGCGGCGAACTCGGCCTCCTGGAGGTCGACGTACGCCGTCATGCCGTGCTCGGCGTAGCCGCGGGCGAGATGGAACATCGAGTGGTTGAGCGCGTGGAAGCCGGCCAGCGTGATGAACTGGAAGCGGTAGCCCATCGCGCCCAGCTCCCGCTGGAACTTGGCGATCCGGTCGTCGTCCAGCGCGGCCTTCCAGTTGAAGGACGGCGAGCAGTTGTACGCGAGCATCTTGTCCGGGTACTCGGCCTTGAGCGCCTCGGCGAACTCGCGCGCCTGGGCGAGGTCCGGGGTGCCGGTCTCCACCCAGATGAGGTCCGCGTACGGGGCGAAGGCCAGGGCGCGGGAGATCACCGGCGCCATGCCGGGCTCGACCCGGTAGAAGCCCTCGGCGGTGCGCTCGCCGGTGCAGAAGCGGGCGTCGCGCTCGTCGACGTCGGTGGTGAGGAGGTTGGCGGCGAGCGCGTCGGTGCGGGCGATGATCAGGGTCGGCACGTCGGCCAGATCGGCCGCCAGGCGGGCGGAGTTGAGGGTGCGGATGTGCTGGGCGGTGGGCACGAGGACCTTGCCGCCGAGGTGCCCGCACTTCTTCTCCGAGGCGAGCTGGTCCTCGTAGTGGATGCCCGCCGCGCCGGCCGCGATCATGCCCTTGGTGAGCTCGAAGGCGTTCAGCGGGCCGCCGAAGCCGGCCTCGGCGTCGGCGACGATCGGCACCAGCCAGTCCGGCCCGTCGGTGCCCTCGGCGGCGTCGATCTCGTCGGCGCGCAGCAGGGCGTTGTTGATCCGACGCACCACCTGGGGCACGGAGTTGGCGGGGTAGAGGCTCTGGTCCGGGTACGTCTGGCCGGCCTGGTTGGCGTCCGCGGCGACCTGCCAGCCGGACAGGTAGATCGCCTGCAGCCCGGCCTTCACCATCTGGACGGCCTGGCCGCCGGTGAGCGCGCCGAGCGCGTGGACGTAGTCCCGCTCGTGCAGTTGGCGCCACAGGCGCTCCGCGCCGCGCCGGGCCAGGGTGTGCTCCTCGCGCACCGTGCCCGAGAGGCGGACGACGTCGGCCGCGGTGTACGTGCGCTCGACGCCGGCCCAGCGGGGGTCGGACGCCCACCGCGCGGCCAGCTCCGCCGCCTGCTGCTCCTGCTGCTGCCGAACCGACTGGGTCATGGTGATCCGCTCCCGGGGGTGTCTTGCGAAGGATGTGAGGTACCTCTCTCCGCACGGGTGAGAGGGCGGCCGGGCGGCGCCGGGCAGCGATGGAACACCGCGGGACGTGGTCGCCCGGACGGCAGAGCAGAGCAGTTGACCTGCCCCTTTCGGTGCCGTCCTGTACGCCTCCCGGCCGCAGCACCGACTCTGGCACCCGGTGCCGCCGCCGTCACCGATGGAGCCGGGCCAATTTCTGCGAAGCGTCGCCGGCAGATCCGCGAAGGTTGCGAAGGCCCTCCGCGCCTCATCGCGGCTAGGCTGCCCGAGCCACGCCGATCGTCGACACCGAGGGGAAGCCAGGACGATGGGAAAGACCTTCGCGGGTGCGAGACTCCGCCGGCTCAGGGAGGAACGCGGACTGAGTCAGGCCGGCATGGCGCGGCTCGTCGACCTCTCGCCCAGCTACCTCAACCAACTGGAGCACGACGCCCGCCCGTTGACCGTCCCCGTCCTGCTGCGCCTCACCGAGGCGTTCGGCGTCGAGGCCGGGTACTTCGCCCCGCCGGACAGCGCCCGGCTCACCGCCGAGCTGCGCGACGCCCTCGGCGACGACCTCGCGGCCGGCCGCATCACCCCGGGTGACCTCGACGAGCTCGCCGCCCGACTGCCCGCCGTGGCCCGGCTGTTGACGGACCTGGGCCGCGGGCGCAGCACGATGGCCGAGCAGCTCGCCGTGCTCGCGGGCGACCGGGGACCGGGTGCGGACGCCCGCACCCCGCACGAGGAGGTCCGCGAGTTCTTCTACCGCCGTCAGAACTACATCCATGAACTCGACACCGCGGCCGAGGAGTTGGCGAGCGTCATCCGACTCAGGCGCGGCGAGGTGAGGGCGGTGCTGGCCGACCGGCTGACCTCCGTACACGGCGTCCGGATCGCCGCCGGCGGGGACCAGCTGCACCGGTACGACCCGGGCCGACGGATCCTGCGGCTCTCCGACCGGCTGCGCCCCGGTCAGCAGGCCTTCCGCCTCGCCACCCAGCTCGCGTACCTGGAGCACGACGCGCTGCTCACCGAACTCGCCGCCCAGGACTGCCCCGGGGGCTCGGCGGCCCACTCGCTCACCCGGATCGGCCTGGCCAACTACTTCGCCGCCGCCCTCGTCCTGCCCTACGCCGCCTTCCACGCCGAGGCCGAGTCCGCCCGCTACGACATCGAGCACCTCGCCGACCACTTCGGCGTCGGCTACGAGACGGTCTGCCACCGCCTCAGCACCCTGCAGCGCTCCGGCCTGCGCGGGGTGCCGTTCTCGTTCGTGCGGGTCGACCGCGCCGGGAACGTCTCCAAGCGGCAGTCCGCCACGGCCTTCCACTTCTCCCGCACCGGCGGCACCTGCCCGCTGTGGAACGTCTACGACGCCTTCGCCTCCCCAGGCCGCGTCCACGTCCAGGTCGCCGCGATGCCCGACGGCCGCCGCTACCTCTGGACCGCCCGCGCCGTCACGCGCTCACCCGGCGGCTGGGGCCGGCCGGGCAAGACCTTCGCGATCGGCCTCGGCTGCGAGCTCCGGCACGCGGCCCGCCTCGTCTACTCCACCGGCCTGGACCTGGCCGACGAGGCCGCCGCGACCCCCATCGGCCTCGGCTGCAAGGTCTGCGAGCGCCCCGCCTGCCCCCAGCGCTCCGCCCCGGCCATCGGCCGGCCGCTGGCCGTCGACGAGCACACGAGCACGTTCGTCCCGTACGCGGTGCGGGCCGACGCGGAACGCTGAAGCAGGACGGCCGCCCGTCAGGCGAAGCAGAACAGCGCCTCGTAGAGGGTGACGGGGCCGTCCGCGTCGGGGAGCCGGAGCGGGACGGTACGGGCCAGCTCCGGTGCGGAGAGCAGGGCGAAGCCGGCTGCGCGGGTGAGTGCGGCGAGCCGGTGCACCTCGGTGCCGGGCTCCGCGGCGGACGCCCGGGGGGCCGGGGCACCGGGGGCGGGGAAGAGGCACCGGTCGGTCTCGTACCCGTCGGGGTGCAGGGCGAAGGCCGTGGCGTACGGCCCGATGACGGACAGGCGCAGGACGGCTCCGCCGCCGGCCCAGCCGATCCGCCAGACCGAGCCGACGTCGCAGTTGTCGTCGGTGATGTCCTCGACCTGCCAGGACGACGGGAGGGACGCCCGGAACGGGCGGTACGGGTCCTGTTCGAGCAGCTTGCCGATCCGGTGGTAGGTCGGGTGGTCGAGGCTGCCGTAGGCGCGGCGGGCGAACTCTTCGAAGGCCGCGGTCATCACGGGTCTCCTCTCGTCAGCGCGATGGTGTGGTGCGGTGCGGGCCCGGCGCCTCGGGAAGTTTCCGCGAGGCGCCGGGCCCGGTCGATCAAGGTGTCAGAAGGGGTCAGTACCCCCGGCCTGACGGGTGTCCGTGGATCTTGCCCTTCGCGTCCCGGTGGACGCGGACCTTCGTCTGCGTCCGCCCCTTGGCGTTGGTGCCGACGCCGAAACCGAACTCGAGCTCACGAACCTCCTTGCCCTTTTTCTTCTCGATCACCTTCCCATGCCGCCACGCGTGCTCGACGAACCGGCGGGCGGACTTCCAACCGTGGAAGGTCGAGAGGCCGCCGCGCTTCTTCACCTCCCGGTGGTACTCCGGAGTCCCCCGCACGTGCCGGGCCTGCTTCTGCATCGAGATCTGGCACGCGGCGGACTTGTTGTGGGAGAGCGCCCAGCTGTCACCCACCTGGACGGAGAAGGTGTGCTGGTCACCGATGGTGAGGTTGAAGACCAGCTGGTCGACGACGAAGCCGAGGTCGTTGACCCGGGTCACGTCGCTGACCGTGCCGTCCGGGGCGATCAGGGCGTCGCCGGCCTCGACTGCGGCCGCGTCCGTCCAGCCCTTGCCGGTGACCCAGAGCGGGTGCTCGGCGGTCGCCCGCAGCGGCTGGCCGCCGTCCGGGCCGGCCTGGATGTCGACCAGGTGCTTGGTGCCGTAGCCGACGATGACGTTGAGCACCGGCTCGGGCCGGGACCCGCCGGTCCCCGGGTCCGTGGACATCACGTAGTCGCCGACCTGGACCTGACCGATCGGCAGCTGCGAGCCGTCGCCCATCAGCACCGGGGTGTCCGGGGCGAAGGAGTTGCAGCCGGAGCTGCGGAACACCGAGCGCGCCCGGGAGGCGAACCGCCCGGCCCGCCCGGCCGCCCGGCTCGCGCGGACGGCCGTGAAGGCGCCCTTCACCGCGGTGTTGGCACCGACCAGTCCGGACAGCGCGGTGACGCCCATCTCCGCCGCCTTGCGCCAGTTGCCCGTCGCGGCGTAGGAGATCGACGAGACGGCCGCGGCCGCCGCACCGATCGGGCCGGGGATGTACGAGGCGACCTCGGAGACCCTGGCCACCACGTGGACCGTCTTCTTCAGCCACTTGGGCATGCCCCAGTTGCCGTCGAGGTCGGTGCAGTTGACCGGGTCGCCGGTGCAGTAGTCGTACGGGCCGGCGTTGCCGCCCGGCACCGGGTCGACCTGCAGGAAGCGTCCCAGGGCCGGGCTGTAGAGGCGGGCGCCCATCAGGATGACGCCGTCCTGCGCCTCGGCGGAGCGCTCCTTGCCGCCCAGCCAGCCGAACCGCACGGCGGCCTGGCCGTCCTGCGGGACGCCGAACTCGTCGAAGTCCAGCACGACCGGCCTGGTGAGGGCGGTGTCGGTGGTGACGACCACCGAGCCGAAGAGGTCGGTCAGCTGGAGCTGGACGTCACCGGTCCTGCCGGTGGTCGCGACGAGGTCGGTGTCCGGGCCCGAGACGTTGCGGGTGACGGTGCCCTGGGTGGTGTCCTCTACGGTCCAGCGGACCTCGTCGGAGTCGTCGCCGTAGTGGTTCAGCTTCGACGTGAGGTTGGACCAGCTGCCGCCGGCCTGCTTCCTGGCGGTGGTGTAGGCGGTCGGCCGGTGTGCGGCGTCCTGCGCCCACTGCTGCCGGGTGTCCCCCTTCTCCTGGGCGGCGACCTTGTCGTTGGCCCAGTAGGTGTCGGTCGCGCCGGTGGCGGTCTTCACGGTGCGCCCGAAGGCGTCGTAGGCGTAGCCGGCGTCGGTGAGCCGGTCGGCGCTGTCGTAGGCGTGGTTCTCGGCGACCGCGCCGGTGGTGGCGCAGGAGCCGTCCGCCGCGGCCGGCGTGGTGGTCTTCGAGAGCCGGTTGGAGTGGGCGTCGAAGGCGTACTGCCGGGTGACGCAGCCGCTGGTGGTGCTGGACTGCTGGGCCTTCACCAGCCGGCCGAGCCGGTCGTACTGGTAGGTGCGGGTGGCGGTGGAGCTGGTGTTGCGGGCCACCTGGCCCTGGGTGGAGACGTCGCTGGTCTGCGCCCAGACGACCGTGTTGTCGGAGGTGCGGGTGTAGGTGCGGCCGGTGGCTTCGCCCACCGCGTTGAAGGTGTCGCGGCGGACGATGCCGCCGGGGTAGGTCTGCTCGACCAGCTGGCCGTCCGGACCGTACGCGGCGGTGAACTCGCCCGCCACGCTGTCGCTGACCGAGGTGACGAGCCCGCGCGGCTCCTTCGCGCGGTCGTAGGCGTACGTGGTGGACCCGGTCGGGTCGGTGACCTTGACCGGCTTGCCGAACCGGTCGAACTCCGTGGTGGTGGTGCCGCCGTCGGCGTCCGTGTACGAGATCAGCCGGCCGAGCGCGTCCATGACGCGGGTCAGCGACTTGCCGTCGGTGGTGGTCCTGACCGCGTCGCCCGTCGCCGGGTCGTACTCGGTGGTGACCTTGGACAGTGCCTGGCCCTCGTCCGAGGTGATCTCGGTGGAGGTGACCCGGTCCGCCCCGTCGTAGGTGGTGACGGTCTTGCGGGTCTTGCCGGCGTTGGTCTCCGTCGTCTCCTCCGGCTCGCCGAACGGCGAGTACCGGGTGATCCGCTTGACCGGCAGGGTGGTCGGCATCCGGGAGCCGTCCGCGCCCGTGACCGGACCGCCGGGCAGGGTGGCGCAGGGGCTGCCCGCCCACTCGGGCCGGTTGCCGCACAGGGCGTCGTCCGGGTTGGCACCGGCCGTGTAGAACACCGACTTCACGGTGCTCGCGTCGGCGCCGGTGCCGTCGGGCTTGCGGGACTCCAGCGCGCGGCCGGCCGCGTCGTACTTCAGGTAGGCGGTCGGCTTGGCACCGAGCGCGTCGGTGGTGACCGAGGTGGCCACCCGCAGCTGCCACCCGGGGACACCGCCGATCGGCGCGTCGTAGCCGTGCTTCGTGACGCGCAGTTCGACGTCGGCGGCGTAGCCGTCGATGCGGGCGCCGTCGGTGGAGCTGGTGACCAGGTGGTACGTCCTGCCGTCCGGCCTGCCCTCGTCGTAGGTGTTGGTGTTGTGGTCCCGGGCGAGCACCGGGGTGCCGGCCGGCAGGGTCGGGTTGAGCGTGGTCTTGGTCAGGGTGACCCGGTCCAGGCCCGCCTGGTAGTACGGCGTGACCGCGGCCGGGTTCTTCCCGGTGACGGTGAGCCGCAGCTCGTGGTCACCGCGGGCGAGCCGGACCGTCGAACCCGCCGTGTAGGAGCTGGTGGTGACGGTCGGGTTGTACCCGTCGAAGGTGCCGCCGACGTTCTGGCCGTCGATCGACAGTTGGACCACGCCGTAGTCCGCGGCCCTGGTCAGCAGCGCGGTCAGCTGGTACTCGCCCTCCTCCGGCACGGAGACCCGGAAGGACGCGTTGTCACCGACCTCGTTCGCGCCGAAGAACACGTGCGCGCCGCCGGACCAGCCGGCCCCGGCGCAGCACTGCGCGAGGGTCTGCACCCGCAGCGGGTCGGTCGCGCCGAGCTGGACGAGGCTCTCGCCCTCGGCCGCGACGGACACCGGCGCGCTCTGGCCCTCGACCTGCTCGGCGAGCGAGGCGCGGTAGACCGGGCCGAGCGTCTCGACGACGTCGAGGCCGTCCGGGGAGTAGACCGTCCGGTGGTCCAGCAGCCGGGCGCGGGAGGCGGAGTCGGCCGGCAGGCCGAGTTCCGCGACGAACCGCTCGGTGTCGGGGTGCGTGCCGATGGCGATGGACCGGTCGGTCGCGTCCAGGGCGCGGACCGCGTGGCCGTAGCGGTCGTACTCCTTGGTGTCGATGTCACCGCCGGGGGTGACGGACGGGGTCGCGGTGTTGACCTCGCTGCCGGAGGCGTCGAGGTAGTGCACGGTGGCGGCCCGGTAGCCGTCGGGGCCCGGCCTGGCGGCCGAAGCGGTGCCGGTGCCCGGGTCGTCCTCGGGGCCGAACACCGCGGTGGCGTCGGTCGGCGCGTCGGTCTGGGCCCAGGCCGCGACGTCCGGACCCGACATCGCGTACGGGCCGCCCGCGCCGCGGGTCAGCGGCACGTCGTAGACCACCGTGGTGGCGATCTCGCCGTCCACCCGGTCCTTGCTGCCCGGTGCCAGCGAGGCCCGGCGGACCTTCAGCAGCCGGCCCGGGTCCTGGTCGGCCGCGGCCTTGCCGTAGTCGAAGTCCCACGGCAGGTCCCCGGCCGGGGATATCCGGGTGACCCGGCCGGCGTCGTCGTAGCCGTACGCCGTCTTCAGCGGCTGGGCCAGGCGCGGGTCCCACACCCGGGCGAGGCGGCCGCGCTCGTCGTACGCGTAGTGTGCGACCTCGACGGCCTCCTGCTTGGCGGTCACCGGGTTCCACGACCAGACCTTGACGGCCCGCACCCGGTCGGTGAAGTCGCCGGGGGTGCCGGCGACGGCCGTGGTGGCGGTCGCGTAGTCGTAGTCGGTGACCTCGCAGCCGCGCGGCAGCGGGTCGACGGCGCAGCCGTTGGCGTCGTCCACGCCCGGCTCCACGGGCGCGATCACCCGCTTGACCACCGCGCGCCGGTCGGTGGAGTCGTAGACGTACCGGGTCGTGGACGCGGCGTCCGGGCCGGTGGAGGACTGCACGGCGTACACGTCGGACTCGCCCTGGCGGGCGAACACCGTGGTGGAGCCGTCCAGTTCGGTCAGCGTGTAGGTGGCGCCGGTCGCCTTCAGGCCGAGGTGCTCGGCACCCGGCTCGGGGTAGAGCGTGCCGTCCTGCGCCCGCGCGAAGGTGACCGACGTGTCGTCGGTGGCCTTGAGCACCGCGGCGTCCGCGCCCGGGAAGGCGAGCGAGACGTACTCGGCCGCCTCGCCCTGCGCCCCGCCGGCCCACTGCGGGCCGAACGGCGCGACGAGCTCGCGCACCGACATGTTGTCGAAGTACACGGGCCGGTCGGCGTTGTCCGAGTGCCCGTTGTAGAGCCGGACCTGCGCCTCGGTGGCGTCCGCGGCGAGTGTGACGTCGGTGGTGAGCTCCGCCCAGGCGTCGGTGTACGGCGCCTTGCGGGAGACGGTGGTGGTGAGCGCCCCGGTCTTGCCGTGGACGACGACGATCCGCATGCCGCGGTCGTCGTACCCGGCGGTCAGGCCGGTCGTGGACGGCACGTAGACCCAGGCCTTGACCCGGTAGGTGCGGCCGGGCTTCATGCCCAGCTGCAGGCCGCCCGAGCCGCCGAGCAGCGCGTACGTGTCACCGGACTTGTTGGCGTCCGGCAGCACCTTGAGCGAGTCGGTCGAGGAGCCCTGGCCCCGGTCGGTGGCCCGCAGGGCGGTGCCCGGGGTGGCCAGGAAGCCGGTGGTGTCGGTGGACACCTGCTGCTGGTTGGCCGTCAGCCGCTCGCCCTGCTCCTGCCAGCCGCGGTCGGTGCCGCGCGAGGAGGAGGAGCGCTTGGTGGCCATGCCGAACTCGTCGGTGTCCGTGACGTCGACCGAGTAGTCGCCGGTGAGCAGGTTGACCGAGCCCGGACCGACCTCGGTGCCGGCCGCGCCGTCGGCGTTGGGGTCGGCGGTGAAGGTCGACCAGGCGGTCGGGTACGCGGCGTCGGTGTCCTTGTCGGTGTAGAGCAGCGCGCGCACCTGCACGACGCCGCCGACCCGGCCGAGCGACTCCAGCACCGACCAGTTGGCGTGGCCACCGAGCTCGGCCAGCCGCGGCCGGGTGCCGGTCACGGGCGTGTTGTCGGCCTTGGCGAGGTGGGCCGCCGGGACGTCGAACTCGGCGGCGCCGGGGCCGCGGCGGTACTGCCAGGTCACCCGGGTGAACTGGGTCTGGGCGTCGACCGCGAGCTTGACGCGCTTCGCGGCCTGAGTGCCGTCCACGGGCGAGACGACGCCCGCCTTGCCGACCCTGAAGGTGTGGACGGCCGGGTCCGAGAGGTTGTCGGCGCGGTCCTTCGTCTGCACCTTCAGGACGTGCGTGCCGTCGGTGGGCGGGGTGATCGAGGCGGTGGTCGCCCCGGTCGCGTCCACCGTCGTCGGCGACTTGCCGTCCAGGGTGTAGACGTAGCCGATCACGTCACCGGTGCCGGCCGGCGGGGTCAGCGTGAAGCGCCCGGCCTGGCCCGCGGCGCCGTGCCAGGCCTCGTCCGAGGGGTAGTCGGGCGAGGTGACGAAGGGCGCGCCGGGCTTGGTGGTGTCGGCGACGACGACCACGTCCTGCGGCGCCCACGGCGAGTTGTCGGTGCCGTCCCAGAGGCGGGCGCCCATCGAGTAGGTGACGCCCTCGTCGAGCTTCGCGATCCCGAAGTCGGCCGGCTTCACCTGGGCGTAACTGCCGTTCGGGACCTCCTTGTAGACGCGCTTGACGAACACGCCCGCACGGTACAGGTCGAAGTCGGCGCCGACCCGGCCGCCGCCGTCGGGGTCACTGGCCAGCACCTGGAAGGTGGGCGTGGCCGAGGAGGTGTAGCGCGGGTTCCCCTGGTGCGCGGGGAACACGTCCACCGCCGGCGGGGCCGTCGGGACCGTGTTGTACGTGACCGACAGGTACGGCGGGTTGGAGCCCTCGGCGGAGTCGAAGCGCTTCCACGAGTACGGGCTCGTCTCGGTGGAGGCGCGCAGGCCGAGCGCGTTGTTGGTGTAGCCGTTGTCGGACCACGCGGCGACCAGGCTCGTCACGTCCTGGCTGACCCAGGCGTTGCCGCAGCCGGCCGTCTCGTTGCCGGCCGTCTTGTTGCTGACCGCCCACATCTTGTTCCAGCCCGGCTGGTTGGTCCACCGGGTGGCGGTGGACGCGAGGCCGGTGTCCCAGACCTCCCAGGACCAGGGCTCGCACGACCACGAGTGCCAGTTGTAGAGGTTCAGCTTCGCCGAGAGGATGTGCTTGCCGTGGTACGGCCCCTCGGGGAAGTGCAGGAACGAACGGGCGACCTGGCCGCTGCCGTTGTTGCCCAGCTTCAGCTCGACGGCCGACGACTGGTCGGTCGCGTAGCCCTGCTGGACGAAGGTGTCGAAGGACGGCCCGACGGTGAGCGCGGGGTCGATCGTCACCGGGAAGCTGGTCGCCGGGTCGGCGAGGAAGCCCGCCTCCGGGGTGAACACCAGCTCGGCGTCGGCACCGGAGCCGCGCAGTTCCATCGCCACCGGCGCGCGCCGGGTGTGCTCCTGCGAGTTCGGGTCGACCGTCGCGTCCCACATCACCGGGGCGGGGATCCTCGCCTGGACCTTGCCGGAGGGACGCTCCGTCAGCTCGATCGAGCCGTCGTCCTTGCGGATCACGTCCAGACCGCTGGTGTCGACCGGGAGCGTGATCGTGCCGGCCTGCGAGACGGCCGAGCGGTCCTTGACGATCAGGAACTGCTCGAAGCCGGTCCGGGTGGCCTCCAGGACGAGGTCCACACCCGGGCGGGCGTCGGCGTAGGTCGCCTTGCTGCCCTCCAGCCTGGGCTTGGGCAGCCGGCCGAGCCAGCCGAACTGCACCTGCTGCTCCCCGGTGCCGATCGTCACCAGCTCGCGCTCGGCGGGCTTTGCGGCGTCGGCGGGCTTTGCGGGTGTGGTGAACGGACCGTCCTGCGCGCGGGCTTCGCTGCGGCTGGCCCGGGTGGTGTCGGCGGCGGCCGGGGCCGTGGAGGCGGGGGTCGTGGGGGCGACCGGGTCTCCGGTCTTCACCGTGGCGTCGCCGCCGGCGAACACGAGGCCCTCCGGGTGGACCTTCGGCGCGACCTTGCCGTCCGCCGTCTCCACGAGCGTCGTGTCGACGGGGACCCAGGCGTCGCCGACCTTCACCCTGACCGGTCCGGTCGCGGTGTCCTGGGTCAGCGTGCCCTCGGGGTCGGCCCAGAGGGTGGTGGTGGCGGTCCTGGCGCCGGTGACCTCGATCCGGCGTCCGTTGAGCCGCGCGGCCAGCAGCGCGGACGCGGCGTCCGGTGCCTCGTTGACCGGCGCGGTGGCCGGCGCCTTGGCGTTCGCGGGCGCGGCTTGGGCCTCGGCGGTGATCGCGTCGAGCGCGACCCCCGTCTCGACCAGCATCGCGAGCGCGGCTACGACGGCTGTCCGCCGCAGCCCGCGCGTGGTGAAGGCCCCGCCCCCGAACCGGGACGAGGCCTGCTTCCTCGATGGCAAGAGAGTTTACTCCGTGAATAGCAATGGTAAAGGGTTTTGCCTTTCCAAGATCGCAGAAGTGTTCGGGCTGGATGACCAAATTGCATATCGAATCGGCAAAGTTTGTTCATTGAGTGTCTCTTATGTCCATATAAGGGGACCGTTGATGAATCTGTCTCAGTTGGTCATGGTGAGGCCACTGTTGTTCCGAGATGGACGGGCCGCCGGGGCCGGGTGCACGTTAGGCTTCGTCCATGGCGAGCCAGCACCGGTCGACGGGCTTCACCGAAGCCCAGCTGTCGATCATCGATGAACTGAGTGCCCTGCCGTTCCCCGAGCAGGAGGGCAAGCCGGAGAAAGGTGACGGGTGGAGTGGGCCCGGATTCCACGTGGCCGTGCTCCGGGAGAGCCGGGACTTCTGGGACGACCGCAGCGAGGAGGTCGTCGAGGCGGCCGAGAAGGAGCTGGAAGCCGATCTCGACGCGCTTGCCGCCGCTCTGACCGCCCGTTGGGGCAGCCCCGCGACGGTCGACCTGTGGCCGTATCTCGGGTTCGACCATCCGGACCCCGAGTTCGTGGCCCCGGAGCCGCTCGGTTTCCTGTGCAACCTCGCCGGCAGCATGCAGCTGTGGCAGCCACCCTCCTCCGACCGGTGGCTCGCCCTGGCCATCGGCCAGGGGGACCGGGAGCTGCCGTTCCAACTGCTCGCCGCGATCGGCGGGGCGTCCTCGCTCCCGGGATGAGCCGGGCCCGGAGACCGACCGGCGCCCCACAAGCTCGGCATACGACGTCGGCCGCCTGACGACCGGTCTTGAGCACGAGGAAAGGAAACCGGATGCCGAGCGAGATCGAGCGCAAGTTCCTGGTCGACCGCGTCCCCGGGACGGCCGGTGCCGCCTCGACGGCCATCAGCCAGGGCTACCTCACCCGCGGCGGCGACTCCGAGGTGCGGATCCGCCGGACGCCGGAGGGCTCCATGCTGACGGTCAAGCACGGCGGCGGCCTGGAGCGCGCCGAGTACGAGACCGCCCTGGACGAGGAGCAGGTCGCGGCCCTGTGGCCCGCCACCGAGGGCGCCCGGCTGACCAAGGTCCGCACCGAGGTCCCGCTGGAGGACGGCCGCACCGCCCAACTCGACACCTACGAGGGCGCCCTTGCGGGCCTGCTCACCGTCGAGGTCGAATTCGACAGCACCGCCGAGGCGACGGCATTCGAGCCCCCGGACTGGTTCGGCACCGACGTCACCGGACGCAGCGAGTACAACAACCGCAACCTGTGCCTGCGCGGCACCCCGCCGGCCGAGGAGCCCACCGCCTGACGGGCCGGCCCGGCACGCGACGCCCCACCGGAACGCCGGAGCCGATCCGGTGGGGAGTCGGGCGTGCGCCCCGGTACGACCGCGCGGCCCCGGCGGAGGTCCGGGGCCCCGGATCAGGCGCGGGTCAGTTCGAGCACCGGGATGACGCGGATGCCGGCGGTCTGGCGGGCGTACTCGGCGAAGCCCGGGTAGCGCCGGGCCTGCTCGGCGTACACGCGGTCGCGTTCGTCGCCGGTCAGCTCGCGCACGGACACCCGGTACGTCTCCGTCCCGCGTTCGACGGTGCCCTCGCCGGCGGCGGTGAGGTTGCGGTACCAGTCCGGATCGGTGGGTGCTCCGCCCTTGCTGGCGAAGACGTAGACGACGTCCGGGTCGTCGTCGTGCGGCAGGCACATCATCGGGGCGACGTACTCCTTGCCGCTCGTGCGTCCGCGGTGGTGCACCAGGACGAGCGGAGCCCCCTCGAAGGGCCCGCCGACCAAGCCGCCGTTCGCTCGGAACTCCGCGATGGTCCTCGCGTTGAAGTCGAGCGGTTCACTCATGCCGAACTCCTGACTCTGATGGGTGCCGGGTGTGACCGAGCCCTTCCCCCAGCCTGCCCCCTTCAGTCCCGGACGCGGGCCCCGACACCGGATTCGGGCTCGGGTAGCCTCGGGCGGAGCTCGTCGAGTTGAAAGGCACGATGCCATGACCTCTCTGCTCCTCTCCCGCCGCGACCTCGACTTCCTGCTGTACGAATGGCTGGACGTCCCGTCGCTCACCGGGCGGCCGCGCTACGCCGACCACTCGCGCGAGACCTTCGACGCGGCCCTGGACCTCAGCGAGCAGGTCGCCACCCGGCACTTCGCGCCGCACAACAAGCGGAACGACGCCGAGGAGCCGCGCTTCGACGGCGAGCGGGTCCACCTGATCCCGGAGGTCAAGGAGGCGCTGGCCGTCTTCGCCGGCACGGGCCTGCTCGGCAGCGCGATGGACTACGAGGTCGGCGGCGCGCAGCTGCCCTCCGTCGTGGCCAGCGCCTGCTTCGCGTGGTTCCAGGCCGCGAATCCGGGGACGTCCGGCTACCCGTTCCTCACGGCGGGCAACGCCAACCTGCTGCTGGCGCACGGCAGCCGGGAGCAGGTCGACACCTACGTCCGGCCCATGCTGGAGGGACGGTTCTTCGGCACCATGTGCCTGTCGGAGCCGCAGGCCGGCTCCTCGCTCGCCGACATCCGCACCCGGGCCGAGCCGCAGGGCGACGGCACGTACCGGCTGTTCGGGAACAAGATGTGGATCTCGGGCGGTGACCACGAGCTCGGCGAGAACATCGTCCACCTGGTGCTGGCCAGGATCCCCGGCGGGCCGCCCGGCGTGAAGGGCCTGTCGCTGTTCATCGTGCCCAAGGTGCTGGTCGCCGCCGACGGCTCGGCCGGCGAGCGCAACGACGTCGTGCTCGCCGGGCTCAACCACAAGATGGGCTTCCGGGGGACCACCAACACCCTGCTCAACTTCGGCGAGGGCGTCCACCGGCCGGGCGGCGGGCCCGGCGCCGTGGGGCACCTCGTCGGCGAGCCGCACCGCGGACTGGCCTACATGTTCCACATGATGAACGAGGCCCGGATCGGCGTCGGACTCGGTGCCACCGCGCTCGGCTACACCGGCTACCTGCACGCCCTGGACTACGCCCGCACCCGCCCCCAGGGCCGTCCGCTCACCGGCAGGGACCCGGACGCGCCCCAGGTGCCGATCATCGCCCACGCCGACGTGCGCCGCATGCTGCTCGCCCAGAAGTCCTACGCGGAGGGCGCGTTGGCGCTCGTCCTGTACTGCGGCCGCCTCCTCGACGAGGAGCGCACCGGCGCGTCCCCCGAGGACCGGGCCCGCGCCAAGCTCCTGCTGGACGTCCTCACGCCCGTCGCCAAGAGCTGGCCCTCCCAGTGGTGCCTGGAGGCCAACAGCCTCGCCATCCAGGTGCACGGCGGCTACGGCTACACCCGCGAGTACGACGTCGAGCAGTTCTACCGCGACAACCGGCTCAACCCCATCCACGAGGGCACCCACGGCATCCACGGCCTGGACCTGCTCGGCCGCAAGGTCGTCATGGACGGCGGCGCCGGGTTGCGCCTGCTCGTGGAGACGGTGCATGCGACGATCGCCCGCGCCAAGGGCGTCGGCGGCGACGCGGCCGAGTACGCGGCGCGGCTCGACGAGGCCGCCCAGCGCGTCGTCTCGGTCACCCGGCGGCTGTGGTCGACCGGTGACCCGGAGACGGCCCTGGCCAACGCGAGCATCTACCTCGAAGCGGTGGGCCACACCGTCGTCGCGTGGCTGTGGCTGGAGCAGCTCCTCGCCGCCGACGCCGGCAGCGGGCCGTTCTACGAGGGGAAGCGCCACGCCTGCCGGTTCTTCTTCCGCTACGAACTGCCCAAGACCGAGGCGCAGTTCAAGCTCCTGGAAAGCCTGGACCGCACCACGGTCGAGATGCCCGACGACGCGTTCTGAGCCTGCCGGAATCGCCGCATGCGCATTCTGATCATCACCGCCGGTTCCCGGGGAGACGTCGCGCCGTACACGGGCCTGGGGCGCCGCCTGCTGGAAGCGGGCCACCAGGTGGCCGTGGCCGCCCACCCGTCCTTCGCCGCGCTCGTCGGCGGGTGCGGCCTCGGCTTCCGGCCCGTGCCGGGTGACCCGCACGGGCTGATCCGGGACCGCGCCCGGGCCGCGTCGCGCGAGGAGGTCCGGGTGCTGACGAGGGCGTACGCGGACGGACTCGCCGACGGGGTCGCGGACGCGGTGGCCGACGGGACCGACCTGCTGCTCACCGCCTTCGGCCCGGCACCGCTCGGCCGGACGGCGGGCGAGGCGCTCGGCGTCCCCGTCATCGGTACCTATCTCGTGCCGGCGATCGCCACCGCCGAATTCCCGCTGCCCAACGCTCGGGACACCGGCGCAGGTAACCTCGCCGCGGGCCGGGACGTGCTGCAGCGCGCCGAACGTGCCTTCGCAGGTGCAGCGACCCGGCTACGCGCCCTCTTTGGCCTGCCCGCCGACCCGTCCCACGGCCGCGGTGCGGCCGAGCTCGCCCGTGGGATCGCCGCGGAGGACGGCGCCGCTCCGCTCCTCGCCCGCATCGCTCGCGGGTAGCCACGCGGTCTCTTCTGGCAAGTTCTCGTCAAGCCGCCCCGGAAGATCACCTCGCCCGGTAGGGTCCCGACTTGTTACCGGGGAGTAGCCACTGGGGTGACCCGGGTGTGGGGGTGTGTGGGTGACGACGTTGGGCCGGCTGCTGCGGGAGCTGCGGCGTGCTGCGGGACTGACTCAGGAGGAACTTGCCGAGGCCGCGGGGTTGGCGGCCAGATCGATCAGGGATCTGGAGCGGGGCCGCCGGGAGCGGCCGCAGCGCCGCACCCTGGAGGTGCTGGTGTCGGCGCTGGGCCTGGCGGAGGCGGAGGCCGCCGCGCTGTTCGCCGCCGGCCGCTCCGGCGGGCAGGCCGGTCCACCCGTTGACCAGTGCGCGACGGTACCCGAACTGCTCAGCCGACAAGCCCAGTTGGCGGCCCTGGAACGCGCGGCCGACGATGCCCGGGCCGGCCGGGGCGGAGCCGTGCTGGTCCTCGCGAGCGCGGGCATGGGGAAGACCACGCTGCTGAACGCGTGGGCCGCCACCGAGCAGGCGCGCGGATTCCGGGTGGTCCGGGCCGCCGGGGGAGAGCTGGAGCGGGACTTCGCCTTCGCGGTGCTGCGGCAGCTGGCCGAGCCGCTGCTGGCCCGAGCCGGAGCGGACGGGCGGGAGCGGCTGCTCTCGGGCCCCGCGGCGCCGGCCGCACACGCGCTGCGCGTGGACGGCGAGGGCGGAGGCCTGTCGCCCGAGGCGTCCCTGGGCGTCCTGCACAGCCTGTACTGGCTGATGGTGCACGTCACGGACGACGGGCCGGTCGCCCTCGTGGTCGACGACGCCCACTGGGCGGACGGCCCGTCCGTCCGCTGGCTGGACTACCTGGCACGGCGCCTGAGCGGCCTGCCGCTGCTGCTGGTCCTCGCAGCCCGGCCGCACAGCGGGACCGAGGCCGAGCCGTTCCTGGAGCGGATCGCCGGACAGCCGGACTGCCGGCCCGTCGACCTGCCCGCGCTGGACGCCGACGGCATCGCCGAGCTGGTGGAGGCGAGCCTGGGACGCCGCGCCGGGTCACGGTTCGTCGCCGCCTGCGCCGAGGCGTGCCAGGGAAACCCGCTGCTCCTGCGGGAGTTGCTGCGCACCCTGGCCGACAACGGGGTCGAGCCCGGGGACGGCCGGGCGCCACTCGTCGAGGAGTTCCGGGGCCGGATCCTGGCGGCCACCGTCGTCAAGCGGCTGGCGGACCAGCCGGAGCCGACCCGTCGTCTGGCCCGCTCCCTGGTCGTCCTGGGGGACGGGGCCGCCTGGCACCTCGCGGCCGAACTGGCCGGCCTGGGCGAGGCGCAGGCCCGGGAACACGGCCGCCGACTGCGGCGGATCGGCGTGCTGGCGACCGGCGAGGCGGCACGTTTCGACCACCCCCTGGTCCGGGCCGCGATCGCCGAGGCCGTCATGACCCCGGTGGAATCGGCCGCCGCACACGCGCAGGCGGCCGACCTGTTACGGCGCGAGGGCGCGGGCGAGGACGCGGTGGCCACCCACCTGCTGCTGGCCGAACCGAGCGGCGAGGCCTGGCGCGTGGATGCGCTGCGCGAGGCGGCACGGGTCACGCGCGGCCGAGGCGCGCCCGAGGTCACCGCGACCTACCTGCGCCGCGCCCTGCGGGAGCCGATGCCCGCCGACCGGCGCGGCCCGCTGCTCCTGGAGCTGGGTGCGGCCGAGCTCCAGGTCGACGTCACCGCGGCCAGGCACCAACTGGCCCAGGCATCAGCCGCGTTGACGGACCCGTACGCCCGGACGGAGGCGGCCTACCTGCTCGCCAACGCCCTGTTCCTCGACCACCGGCACGCGGAGGCGGTCGAGGTCGTCACCCGCGCGGTGGAGGACCTGCGGCAGGCCGAGGACGGCACCGGGCTCGCCCGCGAGGTGTCCCGGTACCTCCAGGCCCAGATGCTGGTGATCGGCTACGAGCAGCTCGCCACCCTCCCGGCGGCCCGTGAGCAGGCGGCCCGGCTGTGGGAGGAGAAGCTGGCCGGTGACACGCCGGGTGAGTGCGCGGTCCTGGCCGCGCTGTCCGCCTCGGGCGTCACCGGCGACGCCAGCGCGGCGGTCACCGACGACCTCCTCGACCGGGCCCTTCGCGGCGGCCTGGCGGGCGTCGACCAGGCGCAGATGCTCGTGAGCCTGGTCGGCCTGTCCTTCGTCACCACCGACCGGCTCGACGACGCGGCGGCCCGCTTCGACCACATCGCCGAGGTGGGCGGGCGCTGGGGCTCGTTCCTGATGGTGTCGGCGGCGATGGTGTGGCAGCTGACGGTCCGGCTTCGCCGGGGGCACGTTCCCGCCCTCACGCCGGACTTCGGTCATCCCGCCACGACGGCGGGGGAGGGCCTGGAGCCCCGGGTGCGGCTGGCGCTGATGGCCCAGACGGGGGAGGCGCTGATCGAGCGCGGCGAGCTCGCCGCGGCGGCGGGCGTCCTGGTGCCGGACGCCGACACCGAGCGGGTGGGCTGGACGTGGCAGGGCCCGATGGTCCTCGCCCGCAGCCGCCTGCACGCGGCGCGGCGCAATCCGGCGGCCGCGCTGGCCCTCCTGCTGGAGTACGGCGCGCAGGAGAAGCGGGCGCGGGTGTCCAACCTGGCCATGACGCCCTGGCGTTCGCGTGCCGCGCTGCTGCACCTGGCGCTCGGGCAGCGGGAAGAGGCGTTCCAACTCGCGACCGAAGAGCTGGAGTTGGCTCACCGGTGGGGAACGGATCGGGTGATCGGCGTGGCGTCGCGCTGCCTGGGTGTCGTCGTGGGCGGCCCCGAGGGGGAGGCCCTGCTGCGCGAGGCGGTCACCGTGCTGGAGCGCTCCCCGGCCCGGCTCGAACTTGCCCGGGCTCGGCACGAGTTGGGCGTCGTCCTGGCCCGTGCCGGTGAGACCGGCGAGGCCCGCCACGTCCTCACCGAGGCGCTGGACCTCGCCGACACCTGCGGCAGCGTCCTGCTGGCCGGCCGGGTCCGCCGGGCGCTGGCCGCCGTGGGGGTGCGGCCGGCGGCCGAACGGGCCCCGGCCCCGGCCCTGTCGTTGACCGAGCACCGGCTGCTGGAGCTGGTCGGCGCCGGTCACAGCGACCGCCAGGCCGCCCAGGCGCTGCTGCTGACCCCGCAGGACGTGAGCGGCATGCTGGAACGCATCGGCCGCACGCTGGGCGTGACCGACCGGGCGGCCCTGGGAGCGTACGCGCGGTAGGCGACGTGCGGGCTCGGACCTCCCGCTCCGGGGAGGTCCGAGCCCGTTCAGCGGGTCTCCTTACCGGAACTGCTCCCACGGCCCGATGCCGTCGGCCCGGGCGCGCAGCTCGCCGTAGCTGTCCCCGCCGTAGGCGAGCTCGGCGGACACGTACTTCCCGTTGGCCGCCGACTTGACGGCGTAGGTGCCGCCGCCCACGGCCTCGACGGTGTACTGCTCCCACGGGCCGAGGACGTCGGCGCGGGCGCGCAGTTCGGCGTAGTCGGTGCCGCCGTAGGCGAGCTCGGTCGAGACGAACTTCCCGTTGGCGGCCGACCGGATCGCGTACAGGCCGTTGCGGTTGTTGCGGCACAGGTTGTACTGCTCCCACGGGCCGACACCGCCGGCGCGGGCGCGCAGCCCGGCGTAGGCGTCGCCGCCGCGGGCGAGTTCGGCCGACACGAACAGGTTGTTGGCGGCCGACCGCACGGGGGCGCCCTCCGTCACGCAGGCGGTCTCGTCCGGTGCGCCGTTCCCCAGTGTGCCGTTCAGGTAGGTCTGGTACGCCTGGAGCGCCGCGACGGACCGGTCGATACCGGGCGCGGCGACCGGAAGTTCGTTCCAGGTCAACTCGCGCTGGTAGCCGTGCCGCCAGCCCCGGGTGTGCACCCCGTCGGTGCGCGGGGTGTCGCTGTTCGGGTCCTTGGCGTCGACGTTCTGTCCGTTGTCCTCGAAGGACTGCAGGGCGTAGGCGCCCCAGTCCTCGGCGCCGCCCCAGGCGAACAACTGGAGGTAAGGCGTCGGGTAGTTGAGGGTCTGCATCGTGATCGCGCCCTCGTTGCCGCCCACATAGCTCGCGACCTTCTGCTTCTTCGGGTTGAAGAGCACGAAGTGGCCGCGGTCCCCGATCCGGATCCACTGGCAGTACGGGTCGGAGGCGTCGAACTGCCGGAGCTGGACGCTGTCGTCCGTGGCACTGGCGCACAGGTCGTGATCGGGCCAGGCACCGCTGGTGAGGTACATCGGCCCGGTCACCGACTGCGTCCAGGTGGCCGCCGAGGCCGGCGTCGCGGGCAGGCCGGCCACGCCGACCGCGGCCAGGCCGGCGGCGACGGCGGCGGTCCGCAGGCGCCGCGCGACGGAGCCGGGGGTGCGCAGGAATCCACTCATGGTCGGTCTCCTCAGCTCTTCGGGGTCAGCGCGTAGTGGACGGTCTGGGTCTGGATGAGCCCGTCGCGGAAGACGAACGTGTCCACGCCGTGCGCCCGGTTGGTGTCGGAGTCGGCGTACCAGTCCAGGAAGAGGACGTCGCCCTCGAAGGTCTGGGTCACCAGGTCCCACTCGGCCTTCGGGAGGTCGGCGAACAGCCGGGCGAAGCCCTCGCGCACGCCGTCGCGGCCGTGCCGGACGCCGGCGGGGGTGATGAAGGCCGCGTCGGGGGCGTAGTTGGCGGCGATCCCGTCGAGGTCCTGGGCGAGGAGCGCCTTGCCGTGGCTGCGGAAGATCTCCTGGGGGGTTCGGGCACTGGGGTCGTTCATACGCGGCACCTTCCTGTCCTCGGTGAGGGGGATGGTCACTTGACCGCGTTCAGCAGAACATCGCGGCGGCCGGGTGGACCAGGAAGAAGCACCGGACGGTTCACCGGAAGGACGACCGGAAGAACCCGCGAACCCGCAGGCCGGCAACGGAACTTCCGCCCGGAGAACGCCACGAGCCCTGCCACCGGGTCGACCCGGTGGCAGGGCTCGGTAGGTGCCGGCGCCGGAGCGTCAGACGGCGGGCTTGGCGGTGAGCAGCTCGGTGATCTCCTTGGCGAGGTGCGGGCCGAGCTCGCCCCAGCCCTCCTTGTAGCCGTAGACGCCGGCCAGCGAGCGGGCCTCGTAGTCGCCGTTCATGATCTCGATGTCGTTGGCCGTGATGAGGCCCGGGTGCGCGACGCCGAGGGCGCCCGAGACCTTGAGCAGCTCCCGGCGCAGCGTGCGCAGGTAGACGGCGGCGCGGGTGGACTTCGAGGCCGGGTCCAGGCCGCGGGCCAGCCACTGGTTCTGGGTGGCGATGCCGGTGGGGCACTTGTCGGTGTGGCACTTCTGCGCCTGGATGCAGCCGATCGACAGCATGGCCTCGCGGGCCACGTTGATCATGTCGGCGCCCAGGGCGAACGCGACCGCGGCGTTCTCGGGCAGGCCGAGCTTGCCGGAGCCGATGAACGTGAGCTCGTCGGTCAGCCCGAGTTCGGCGAAGGTCCCGTACACGCGGGAGAAGCCCATCCGGAACGGGAGCGCCACCGAGTCGGCGAAGATCCGCGGCGCCGCGCCGGTGCCGCCCTCGCCGCCGTCGACGGTGACGAAGTCGACGCCGCGGTCTCCGCGGGCCATCAGCGTGGCCAGCTCCTGCCAGAACTCCAGCTCGCCGACGGCGCTCTTGATCCCGACCGGCAGGCCGGTCTCGGCGGCCAGCAGCTCGACGAAGTCGAGCATCGAGTCGACGTCGCCGAACGCGGTGTGCCGCGACGGGGAGGCGCAGTCCCGGCCGGCCGGGATGCCGCGGATCGCGGCGATCTCCTCGGTCACCTTCGAGCCCGGCAGCATGCCGCCCAGGCCCGGCTTGGCGCCCTGCGAGAGCTTGATCTCGATCGCCTTGACCGGGGCGCTCGCGACGACCTCCTTGAGCTTGTCGAGGTTGAAGGTGCCGTCCTCGTTGCGGCAGCCGAAGTACGACGTGCCGATCTGGAGCATGAGGTCGCCGCCGTTGCGGTGGTACGGCGACAGGCCGCCCTCGCCCGTGTTGTGCATCGTGCCCGCGAGTGCCGCGCCCTTGTTGAGCGCGGTGATGGCCGCGCCGGAGAGCGACCCGAAGCTCATCGCGGATATGTTCACGACGCTCGCCGGCCGGAAGGCCTTCGCCCGTCCGCGCGGCCCGCCCAGCACCTTGGCCGAGGGCAGCGGGGCCTGCGGGTCGTGGGCGTCGGGCAGGGCGCCGGCGAACGTGCGCTGCTTCAGGTAGGCGTGGCCCTGCACGTGCGCGACGTCGACCTCGGTGCCGAACCCGAAGTAGTTGTTCTCCTCCTTCGCCGACGCGTAGATCCAGGTGCGCTGGTCACGGCTGAAGGGACGCTCCTCCTCGTTGGAGGTCACGATGTACTGCCGCAGCTCGGGCCCGATCGTCTCCAGCAGGTACCGCGCGTGGCCGAGCACCGGGAAGTTCCGGAGCAGCGCGTGCTTCTTCTGCATGAGGTCGCGGGCGGCCAGGAGCGCCACCGCTGTCGCGGCGGCCGCGCCGATCTTCCGGGCGTGCATGGACGTTCCTCCTCGATGCGCGGCCCCATCGCCGTCGGCGGAGCCGTGCTGCCGTGTTGTGCATGGCCTTGGACGACGGGCGCGGCCGGTCAGGCACGGCGTCCGCCGAAGAATCCGGACCGATCCTAGGAGTCGTCCATGAGGCGCCCGTGAGCAGGGTGCCGGGAGCGCCGGCCGGCCTGGAAAACCCGTACCCGGGCCCGGTGACCGAACGCTACGATCTTCACCGAACGCACACCTGTGCGACGGAGTTCGTAGAGAAGCAGGTTCATGCCCCACCCGTTCGTCATCGTCACCCTCCTCGTCCTCGTCATCCGGCTGGGCCTCTGGCTGAACAAGCAGCGCAAGGCCGACGCGGGCCGAGAAGCGCCCGCGGCGGGTCTGGTGCCGCGCTCCGAGCTGGTCGAGGTGGGCAGCGAGCCCGCCGACCCGGCGGCGCGTGCCGCGCTGGACGCGGCCCGTGCGGGCGACTGGCGTCCCGCCGCCGCGTACCTCTCGGGCGATGAAGGTGACTGGAGTGCCCGCTACGCCCGGATGAACCCGTTCGGCGAGCTCGCGGCCACCGACGACCTGTGGCTCTGGCAGTGGCGCAAGGAGCAGCCCGACAGCCCCGAGGCCGCCCTGGTGCACACCGATGCCCTGGTCAAGCGGGCGTGGGAGATCCGCACCGGGCAGTACGCCTCCGAGGTGACCCGGGAACAGGCCACGGGCTTCCACCAGGTGCTGCAGGAGGCTGCGGAGGCGTCGCACGAGGCGATCCGGCTGGCCCCGGCCGACGACCCGAACCCGTGGGCGGCGCAGCAGGCGATCGCGATGGGCCAGGGCTGGTCGCGCGAGCGCTACCGCGAGCTGTGGGCGGAGATCGTGGCCCGCGAGCCCCACCACTTCGGCGCGCACACCGCCGCGCTGCAGTACTGGTGCGCGAAGTGGCGCGGCAGCGACGAGTTGATGCACGGGTTCGCCGACGAGGCGATCGCCGGCGCGCCGGCCGGCAGTCTGCTGACGGTGCTGAAGCTGCGGGCGTACTGGGAGCAGGTGCTGCGCGACAAGTCCGCGGCCACGCTCTACCGGTCCGCCGAGTTCACGGCCGCCCTGGACGCGGCCCTGGCCGACCTCGCGGCCGCCGACCCGGCCCACCCCGGCACCGTCCCGTCCCGCGGCTGGATCGCCCACGGCCTGATCGAGAACGGCCGCCCGGCGCAGGCCCTGGAGCTGTTCCGCGGGATGGGCCGGGAGATCGCGGGCCCGTGGATCTACTACGGGAACCCGGCCGCCGTCTTCGACGCCGCCCGCACCAAGGCCGCCCGCGCGGCGGCCTGACCGGCTGCCGGAGCGGCCCCGCCGCGGCGCTGCACGGCGGGGCCGCTCACCCCTTCGCGTCGGGCCGGTTCAGCTCGCGCGGACGGTGATCGCCTGGACGGGGCACCCGAGCACCGCCTCCCGCAGCAGCGCGTCGTCAGCCCGCGTCGCGCCGCCGGGGAGCAACTCGGCGACACCGTCGTCGTCCTGGGTGAACACGTCGGGCGCGAGCCGCGTGCACGTCGCCGCGCCGATGCAGCGGCCGGCATCGATCTCGATGCTGCCGTTGACGTCCATGGGGCCTCCTACCAGGCGACGGGCAGCTCGGACACGCCGCCCTGGAGCACGTACGGGGGATCGGCCTTCACCTGCTCGACCGGCACCGCCAGCCGGAGCGTCGGAACCCGGCGGAGCAGGACGCTCAGCGCCGTCCCGGTCACCGCCCTCGCCAGGTTCTGGCCCACGCACTGGTGGACCCCGAACCCGAAGGCGACGTGCCGCCCGGCCCGGCGGCCGACGTCCAGGGCATCGGGGTCCTCCCAGGCGCCGGGGTCGCGGTTCATCAGCATGAGCGAGACCAGGACGCCCTCGCCCGCCTCGATCGTGTGCCCGGCGATTTCGATGTCCGCCGTGGCCACGCGGGGCAGGACGTCGATCACCGACGTGAGGCGGGTGAGCTCGTCGACCGCGCCGGGGATCGACCCCGGTTCACCGCGCAGCCGTTCGAGTTGCTCCGGGTGCGCCAGCAGCGCGAACACCGAGGCGGCGACGGTGCTGGACGTGCTGTCGTCCCCGCTGGCCATGAGCACCATGCAGAGCGCGACGAGCTGATCCCGATCCATGCCGCCCTCCGCCACCGGTCCCGCGATCAGCTCGTCGATCAGCCCGGTGCCGGGCCGCTGCTCCTTGCGGGCGACCACGGCCCGCAGGCGGTCGAGGATCTCGCCGAGGATCCGCTGCGCCGCCCCCGCCTCGTCCCCGACGGCGGGGGAGAGCAGGCGCCGGCTGCGCGTCCCGATGTCGTGCCCGTCCTCCTCGGACACGCCCAGCAGCGCGAGGTTGGCCGCGCACGCGAGCGGCAGGGAGAAGGCGGGGACGAGGTCGGCCCGGTCCCCGCCGGCGAGCATCGCGTCGACGAGCGCCTCCGCGGTCCGCTCGATCCCCGGGAGCAGCGCGGCGATCCGCCGGACGCCGAAGGCGGGGATGACGAGCCGCCGCTGGCGCGCGTGCTCGGGATCGTCCACACCGCTCAACGGCGGCGTGAACCCGCCCGCCGACTGCTCGGCGAACTGCGGGGCCAGAGCGGGGAAAGCCGGGTGCAGGACGCTGACGGACAGCCGGGCATCGAGGAGCAGGGCCCGCCCCTCGGCACTTCCGGAGGCCAGCCAGACCTCCCGGCCGTCGTAGAGGGTCACCCGCGACAAGGGCCCCTCCGCCCGCAACCGGTCGTAGCCGTCGGGCATGCGGAACGGACATTCCCGCGCCATCGGGTAGGCGGGAGCCCCGACTTCGCTCGAACGGGTGCCGGCCGGTGTCACGGGCTTCCTCGCCTTCCGCCCGGGAGGTCGGCCAAGGAGCCGGACCGGTCCGGTCGCTCCCTTGGCCCGTCCCAAATCCGGGCACATGGTGCCGATGCGAATCAACGGGGCGATCATGCCAGATCCGCCACCGGAGCAGCAGCGGTGGACCACCGCCGACTCGATAGTGCGGAAAGCCGCTCAAATGACCATCGGACACGCGGACTTGACCACCGGCCCCGAGGTGCGCACGCGAGAGGCCGCCCCGGCGTCGGTTCCGGGGCGGCCTGGCGGCGCCGGCCCGCTTCCGGAGGGCTGGCGCATGACGACCTTAGCAGTTGCTAATATCGTCAACTGCATGCGGGGTCGGGTGCGGAAACGCGTATCTCACCGTGGTGCCGCACGGCCGTGCCGTCCGCTCCGTGTCCGGCGCGGGCAGTGGTTGGTGTCTCTCGGCCCGCGCCGGGCGGGCGTGGCCGGTGTGGTGCCGCGGGCGCTTCCGACGTCCGATCCGTCCCGATGGTCGCGGGGGCGCATGCAGGCTCGCCGCCGCTCCTGGAGTTGTGCCTGGGGGCGGCGGCGGGTGCGCGGCCGGGCCGTCCGCCCGGTACGGGGCTGACCTGCGCGTCCGTCCCGTCGGTTGCTAAGGTCAAGTCCTTGACGAAGATCGATCGAGATCGACGACGATCGGCCCGGACGGAGACGGTGACGACGTGAACGCCGAAACGCCCACCCCGCCTCCCGTGGTCGGCACCCCGCTGTACCAGCTGAAGGCGGAGTTCTTCAAAACCCTCGGCCACCCCGTGCGCATCCGCGTCCTGGAGCTGCTGAGCGAGCGCGAGCACGCCGTCGCCGAGATGCTGCCCGAGGTCGGGGTCGAAGCCTCCCACCTGTCCCAGCAGCTCGCCGTGCTGCGCCGCTCCAACCTGGTGATCGCCCGTCGCGAGGGCTCGACCGTCTACTACCGCCTCACCAACCCCCAGGTCGCCGAGCTCCTGCGGGTCGCCCGCGCCATCCTGGGCGGCGTCATCAGCGAGCAGGCCGAGCTCCTCAACGGCCTGCTCGCCCAGCCCGAGGGACCCGCCCGGCCGTAAGGCCCGCCCTCCGGCTCAGACCACCAGCTCCTCGTCGATGCGCCGCACCTGATGCCGCGCCATCGCCAGGTTCGCCCGGGTCCGCTCCAGCACCAGGTACAGGAACAGCCCCTTCCCTCCCGGCGACGTCAGCGGGCGCACGAGGTGGTACTGGCGGGTGAGCGTCGTCAGGCTGTCCTCCAGCTTCTCCCCGAGCAGCCCGAGCGCGTCCGCCGCCCGCTGCTGCGCCCGTACGACGTCGGTGGCGCCGGCCGCGGCGACCTGGAGGTCCAGGCCGGAGGCCTCGCCCAGCGTGCCGAGCGCCATCCCGCTGGTGGCGTCGACCAGGGCCACGCCCACCGCCCCGTCGATCGCCATCGCGTCCTTGAGTGCGCCCTCGATGCCTGCCATCCGAACAAGTCCTCCCGACCGTCTCGCGTCGTGGCCGGCCGTCTGCCGACCGTGCACCGAGCGTAGGCACCGGGCGCTTCGTGGTCGTCGTTTTGACCGTTACTGATCACAACAGATCGCTACTGTCGGAATCCATCACATGCGAAAGCAGCGACTTGAAAAATTCTTCATATCCATACATGCTGTCGTGACGTTGGACCGGAAACGGCGGGGGAGAGGAGCGGACGGCTGTGACCGCAGCGTTCGACGAGGAACTGCGCGAACAACTGGCCCGGGCGCGCGAGGCGCTGCGGCAGGCCCGCGCCGACCGGGACGACGAAGGAGCCCAGGCCTACGCCGGGCGCGTCGCCACCCTGCTGTGGATCGCGTCCGCCCATGGGATCGACCTGCCGCACACCGCCGAAGAAGAGCAAGGAGAGGGCTGAACGATGGCCGTCCGCGCGGTCCTCGACGCCGTCCGTGACCGGGCCGGATCCGTGCTGCCCACCCGGCGGCTCCTCGCGACCATGGGCCGCTCGCCCCGCAAGGACCTGGTCGCCGGGCTCACGGTGGCCGTGGTCGCGCTGCCGCTCGCGCTCGGCTTCGGCATCTCCTCCGGCGCCGGCGCCGAGGCCGGACTGGCCACCGCCGTCGTCGCGGGCGCACTCGCCGCCGTCTTCGGTGGTTCCGACGTCCAGGTCTCCGGCCCGACGGGCGCCATGACCGTCGTCCTGGTCCCGATCGTCGCGCGCTACGGCACCGGCGGCGTGCTCACCGTCGGGCTGCTCGCCGGGGCGGTCCTCATCGCGCTCGCCCTGCTGCGCGCCGGTCGCTGGATGGCCTACGTCCCCGTGCCCGTCGTCGAGGGCTTCACCCTCGGCATCGCCGGCGTCATCGCCCTCCAGCAGGTGCCCGGCGCGCTCGGCGTGAGGAAGCCCGGGGGTGACAACCCGGCCGTCGTCGCCGCGCAGGCGGCCCGCGACTTCGCCGCCGCGCCGCACTGGGCCGCGATCGGCGTGACCCTCGCGGTCTCGGCCGTGATGCTCGTCGGCGGACGGTTGCGGCCCGCGCTGCCGTTCTCGCTGATCGCCGTCGTCACCGCGACCGTGACCGCCGGGCTCGCCGGCCTCCCCGTCGCCACCATCGGGCACGTGCCCGCCGGCCTCCCGGCGCCCTCGCTCGACTTCCTCGACCTCTCGGCCGTCCCGGCCCTGCTGCCCTCCGCCCTGGCCGTCGCCGCGCTGGCCGCGCTGGAATCCCTGATGTCCGCCACCGCCGCCGACGCGATGACCGTCTCCGAGCGCCACGACGGCGACCGCGAACTGTTCGGCCAGGGCCTGGCCAACCTCGCGGCCCCGCTGTTCGGCGGCGTCGCCGCCACCGGCGCGATCGCCCGCACCGCCGTGAACGTCCGCTCCGGCGCCGTCTCCAGGCTCGCGGCCCTCGTCCACGCCGCCGTCCTCGCGGTGATCGTCTTCGCCGCCGCACCGCTCGTCGCCGGGATCCCGCTGGCCGCGCTCGCCGGGGTGCTGATCGCGACCGCGGTACGGATGGTCCAGGTCGGCTCGCTGCGCGCGCTCGCCCGCTCGGGGCGCGGCGAGGCCGCCGTCCTCGTCCTCACCGCCGCCGCCACGCTCGCCTTCGACCTGGTCACCGCCGTCGCGATCGGCCTGCTGGTCTCCGGTGCCCTGGCGCTCGCCGCGGTGGCGAAGGCGGCCCGGGTCGAGCGGGTCCCGCTGCACGCGGGCCTTCCCCCGGCCGACCACCACGACGAGGAGCGGGCGCTGCTCGCCGAGCACATCGTCGCCTACCGCATCGACGGCCCGCTGCTGTTCGCGGCCGCGCACCGCTTCCTGCTGGAGCTGACCGAGGGCGCCGAGGCGAAGGTCGTGATCCTCCGCATGTCGCGGGTCAGTGCGATCGATGCGAGCGGTGCCACCGTCCTCGGCGACGCCGTCGCCCGACTCCGGGGGCGCGGCACGCTCGTCCTCGTCTCCGGCATCCGCGACGAGCACCATCGGCCCCTCGACGCGCTCGGGGTGCTCGACCGGCTCCGCGTCGACGGGCACATATTCGGCAGCACGCCGGAGGCCATCGCCTTCGCCCGTACCCACCTGCTCAGCCGGGCCGTGTCCGGCCGCCCCTCCGGAGCGTCCCGTTGACCGAACTCGCCGAGGGTGTACGGTGATCCGCCGCTGGCGCGATCGGCGGTACCGCGACCACCGCTCCGCCGAGCCGGCAGAGCCCGCCGACCACCACCGCAGCTACCGGATGAGCCTGGCCGGCACCTGGTCGGCCGCCCGGACGAGCCGTCGGATCACGGTCACCGTGCTCACGGGGTGGGGCGTGCCGCCGAAGACGGTCGTGCACGACGCCGCCGTCTTCGCCATCACCGAGTTGGTCACCAACGTGGTCCGGCACGCCGGTTCGCGCTCGCCGTTCTTCGACCTGCTGCTGGCCATGACCGACACCCACCTCGAAGCCGGTGTGCGCGACGGGCACCCGGGCTTGCCCGACATCCCGCGCGCGGGTGACACGGGCGGCCTGGCGGACGTGGCCGGCCTCGTCCGTCACCTCGGCGGCGGCCTGAAGATCCAGCCCGCGCCGGACGGTGGCAAGACCGTCTACGTCCGCCTGCCGCTCAGCCCGTCGACCGCGATCCCGCAGTAAGGCCGCCCTTGCACTTCACCATCACCGAATACGACGACCACGGCGCTCCCGCCGGCCCGCGGACCGTCGACCTGCCGGCGCTCCGGACCGTCCTCGCCGAAGCCGCCACCACGGGCCGGCGCCTGCACATACGCCCGGCGCTGCGGCGCTCCGCAACCGCGCCTCGAAGAACCGCCGTCAGACACCCGCTGACCTCGGAAAACACCCCTGAGAACGACTGGATATCCTGATCACATGAGCGACAACCTTCCCCCGTGCCCGCAGTGCTCCAGCGAGTACACCTATGAGATGAACGCCCTCATGGTCTGCCCGGAGTGCGGCCACGAGTGGGTCCCCGCCGGCGCCGGCGAGGGCGCTGCGGCCGCGGTCGGCGAGCGCGTGATCAAGGACGCCGTCGGCAACGTGCTGGCCGACGGCGACACCGTGACCGTCGTCAAGGCCCTCAAGGTCAAGGGCAGCGTCTCCGGCATCAAGGCGGGCACCAAGGTCCGCAACATCCGCCTCGTCGACGGCGTCGACGGCCACGACATCGACTGCCGCATCGAGGGCTTCGGCGCGATGCAGCTCAAGTCCAGCGTGGTGAAGAAGGCCTGAGCCGCTCCGCCCGGCCACGGGGCCGCGGGCCGATCGACCGACGATCGGCCCGCGGCCCTTGTGCTCACGTCTCTCGGGCGACCGGCTTGGGGTAGATCCGGGCGGTGGTGAACAGCGGACGGTCCACGACGGTGACGGAGTGGACGGACCAGTCCGCGATGTCGCGCCCCGCGGGACGCATGCCGAGCCACTCCCGCGCCCAGCAGAACGGGCGGCGGCCGTAGCGCAGGACCTCGCGGCAGTGGTCGAAGGCGACGTCGACCGGCAGGCCGCCGTCGGCCAGACCCCGGGCGCAGCCGGAGTCGAGGACGAGGCCGCGCCCCATGAGGGCGCGGCTGGCGAGCCACAGTTCCTCGACGGTGCCGATCACGCGGCCGTCCGGGAGGGCGAGGGGCAGGGGCATGGTGGAGCGCGTGAGCGGCCGGCTGATCGGGACGGGCGCGATCATCGGCCGCTCCGGCGTCGTGGCGCGGTGGCCGAGGGGTGCGAGGACTCCCTGCCAGGCGGCGGCGGTGAGCGTTGGGGCCATGGCCGCACGGTAGGGCCGTCGACCGGCCGCGGGTGCGCATACGCGCCGTCGGCGGGAAACGGTGTGACCGGGCTTCCCCCGCTCGGCCGTGTCCCACGGGCGGGTGGGGCGGCCCGGGAACCTCGACGCTCGGGCGCGGTCGTCCGCACTGGCTGATCGTCAAATCACCGCGGGCGACGCGATGATGCGCATCGCTTACTACGTGGCGCGTAGTTCGCAGCGCGTAGTATGGTCCTCCGTCGGATCGAAAGGAGCGACGACATGCAAGCCAACGACGCCCAGACGCTCGTGCTCTGCGCGCTGGCCGACGGGCCGCTGCACGGGTACGCCGTCAACGCGGCGATCGAGGAGCTGACGGGGGAGCGGCTGGGGCCCGGCAGCCTGTACGGGGCGCTGGCCAGGCTGGAGTCGAAGCGGCTGGTCGAGCCGCTCGACGGGCAGGGGCGCCAGCGGCCGGTGCAGTTGACGGCCCTCGGCCGCGAGGTGCTGGAGCGCGAACTGCGCGCCATGGCCCGGGTCGCGGACGCGGGACTCCGGCGACTGGGGGTGAACCCCGCGTGAGCGTCGTCGCCCGAGGCCTGGTCAGGCTCTACCCGGACGCGTTCCGCGAACGCTGGGGTTCGATGGTGGAGGACGAGGCCCGCGGCGCGGGCTGGAAGTCCTGGCCCAACCTTGCCGTGGGCATCGCCGACATGTGGCTGCACCCGGCGGTCTGGCCCGCCGACTCACCCGCGCAGCGCCAGCGGCGGGTGGCCACGATGGGCATCACGGTCGCCCTCGCCGCCTGGTTCCTCGGTCACCTGGCCGCCGAACAGGCCGACTCGCTGCCCGCCGTCGGCGTCCGGGAGGCGGTCATGCAGGGCTGCACCACGCTGCTGCTGCTCGGCATCGCCCTGGTCGCACCCCGCCCCCGGCCCACGCCGGGCGCCGCGATCACGCTGCTGGGCTGGGCGGTCCGCCGCCTCGCCGCACCGACACTGCTCGGCACCGCCGTCGTCATCCTGGTGCACAGCGGTGTCGACGCGGACGCCTCGCCGCCCACCCTGCGCACCGCCGTGCTCGCCGCCTGGTGGATCGCCCTCGGCCTCGGCGCCGTCCAGATCCCGCGGATCTTCACGGGTGTCGGCGCGGACGCCGTCGTGCCACCCGGCACCGGCCGCCTCCGGGCCGGCGTGTGGACCCTCGCCGGCGCCAGCGCCACCGGTGGCGCCACCATCCTCGGCGTCTCGCTCACCGGCCTCCACCTGCTCGGCGTCGGCATCGGCGCGGGCCTGCTGCTCCTGACGGGGGTGTGCGCCGGCACCCTGCGCGATCTGCGGGACCTGCCACCGGCGTCGTGATCCGGTGCCGCGTCCGGCCTCGACCGCGCTCCACTCCAACCCACTCGGACGGTGCCCATGCCCGACCTGCTCCGCTCCCTCTACACCCGCCGGCTGCGCCGCGAGGTCATGGCGGGCCCACTGCCCCGGCACGTCGGGCTGATCATGGACGGCAACCGCCGCTGGGCCCGGCAGATGGGCATGGCCGACCCGAGCCTCGGGCACAAGGCCGGCGCCGACCACGTCGAGGAGGTGCTCGCCTGGTGCGAGGCCCTGGGGATCGACCACGTCACGGTCTTCGTGTGCTCGACCGAGAACCTCCAGCGCCGCGGCGACGCCGAAGTCGCCTACCTGATGGGGCTGATCGAACAGGTGGTCACCGACCGCCTCACCCGACCGGACGCCCGCTGGCAGGTGCACCTCGCCGGCCTGACCGACGCGCTGCCCGACAGCACGGCCCACGCCCTCAAGGGGGCCGTCGAGGCCACCAGCACGTGCACCACCGGCGCCCATGTCACCCTGGCCGTCGGCTACGGCGGCCGCCAGGAGGTCGTCGACGCCGTGCGCGACCTCATGTACGCGCGGGCCGAAGGCGGCGCCTCGCTGACCGAGGTCGCCGACGCGCTGACGGTCGACGACATCGCCCCGCACCTGTACACCGCCGGACAGCCGGACCCCGATCTCGTCATCCGGACCAGCGGCGAACAGCGGCTCTCCAACTTCCTGCTCTGGCAGAGCGCTTACTCGGAGCTGTACTTCTGCGAGGCCTACTGGCCCGCCTTCCGCGAGGTCGACTTCCTGCGCGCCGTCCGCAGCTTCGCCGCCAGGCAGCGGCGCTACGGCGGCTGAGCATCCACGCATCCACCGATGGGGGACCGATGAAGAACCCTTCCAGCACCACTCCGCCGCTCTACGACTCGATCGGGGCCGGCTACCGCGACACCCGCCGTCCCGACCCGAGGCTGGCCGCACTCATCGGCCGGGCCCTCGCCGGAGCCCGCACCGTGGTCAACGTGGGCGCCGGAACCGGCTCCTACGAACCGGCGGACGCCGACGTCACGGCGGTCGACCCGTCCCGGGTCATGCTCGACCAGCACCCCGGCGCGACGAAGGTGCGGGCCGCCGCCGAGCGCCTCCCGTTCGCCGACGGGCGGTTCGACGCGGCGATGGCGGTCATGACCGTGCACCACTGGCCCGACCTGGAAGGCGGGCTGCGGGAACTGCGCCGCGTGTCCCGACGCCAGGTGGTCTTCACCTGGGACCCGGAGCACCGCCCGGAACTGTGGATGATCAGCGACTACCTGCCGCAGATCCGCGAGCTGGAGCACGCCCGGTTCACACCGCTGTCGACGGTCGCCGAGACGCTCGGCGCACACACGGTGCTCCCGTTCCCGATCCCGCACGACTTCACCGACGGCTTCCAGATCGCCCACTGGCGCCGCCCCGAACGCTTCCTGGACCCCGTCGTCCGGCGGGCCAGCTCCACCTTCGCCCAACTCCCCGCCGACGTCGTCGAACCGGCGATCGCCAGACTGCGCGCCGACCTCGCCTCCGGCGCCTGGTCCCGCCGCTACGGCCACCTGCTCGCCCGCGACAGCGTCGACTACGGCTACCGCCTGCTGATCGCCGGCGGCGAGCCCCCGGATCCGGGGGACCTCGCATAGTGCCCCGACGTGCAGATCCGGAAGGGGAAGTCGTGCCGCTCGGGTCACTGGCAGTTCTGCACGTGCGGGTGGTCGTACGAGGCCGTGCACACGTACAGCTGCAGGGCGCCGCTGCGGCCGATGTCGAGCTGCGTCGCGTTGGCGGGGCCGAGGGAGTGCAGGCCGGTGTAGCCCGCGTCCTCCAGCGGCTGCCAGCTTCCGCTGCCGCCGTCCCACTCGCTCCCGTCGATGGTCAGCAGCGGCCGGACGTCCGAGCCGCACTCGGTGCAGGCCATGGGGAACGGGTCGGAGAAGCTCCACGGTGCGTGGCCGCCGACCTTGCAGCCCGGAGCGACGCCGAGGTCGTACTGGTAGACGAGGCCGTGCCGGTCCTCCCAGGCGACGAGCCGCTCCGCCAGCTCGTCCGGGAGCTCGTGCGGTGCCGGGTACTCGGTGACCGTCTCGGGGTGCAGGACGCACGCCTCGGGCAGGTAGTGGTCGTTGCCGATCACGGACGGCTGCGGGGCCGCGGTGAGCGGGTCGGTCACGTCGGCGGCGCTCCGCCAGCGCAGTTCGGTGCGGGGCAGGTAGTCGTCGTGGTCGAACGGGCACCAGAGCACCTGCAGCAGGTCGGTGCCCTCCGGGCGCGGAAGGCCGGGTACGTCCGCCGCGTCGAGCTGGGCCACCGGGACCATCGGGACCGGGCCGTCCTGGGGAATCCGCTCCCGGTCGCCGATGCGGTCGACCGTCGCGCGCTCGTCCGGGGTGAGCAGGTCGGCGCCGTCCTCCCGGGGGCGGCGCCACGCCTCGGCGAGGATGCGCCGCCGCAGCCGCACGTCCTCGGGCGAGGAGCCGACGTACGAGGGGCCGGTGTGCTCCGGGCAGGTCGGCCACGGCTCTCGCGCGGGCCACAGCAACGGGCCGCCGATCGAACTGTCCGCGGCGGTCGGCCGGCCCGCGCGGGGGTGGAGCCGTACGGTCGTACGGGCCAGCGGCGTGAGCTCGGGGAAATGCACTGTGACATCGACCGGGCGCGGCGGAGTGGTGCGGCTCATGGACGAGACGATAGACGCCGGAGGCCGCCCGTCCGCGCGGGGGTTCGCGCGGTGGACGGCCTCCGGGTTTCGTCAGCGGGGAGTTCGGAGACCCGCTGCCCCCGTCACGAACCGGCGGGAAGGAGTGCGACGAGCTCGCCCAGGACGCGGGCCGCCGGGGCCGGGTCGACCAGCCACTTGAGGTGGCTGCTGGTGAGCGTGCGGACGTCGTACGGGTTGTCCGGCGTGAGTGCGTCGGCCTCGCGGATCATCCGGTCCTGGACGGCGAGCGGCAGGCTGGTGTCCTCGGTCAGCCGGACGTACGTCCTCGGGATCCGGCCCCACGTGTCGCGCCGGGCCCGGTCGTCCTCGGTGCCGGCGTCGAGGTTCTCGTCGGGCTGGAAGGTGTTGAGGAGGGCCATGAACTCGTCGTCCGTGCCGTCGGCGAGGAAGGCCGCCTTGAAGCCCGCGAGGGCGCCCGGGTCGGCGGTGCGGAAGTTGGAGCGCAGCAGGCCCAGTTCGGCCGGGTTCGCGACCATCGCCGCGCCCATCGCCGCGAGGTCGACCGTGGCCATCTCGGGCTCGGCGTAGTAGGCCCCGACGGTGAGGTCGACGGGGGCCCACGAGGAGACGTAGACGATGCGGTCGATCAGGTCGGGCCGCTGGTTGGCCGCGACGGTGGCCGTCATGCCTCCGCGGCTGTGCGAGACGAGGATGACGGGCCCGTTCCGCTTGGCCCGCTCCAGTATCCCGATGAGGTGTGCGGCGTTGTCGGCGAGCGTCACGCCTTTGATGGCTCCGGGCTCGGTGGCGAGCGCTGCGAGGTCCTGCGGTGCCTGGTAGGCGCGCGGGTACGTCGCGGCGAACCCGTGGCCCGGAAGGTCGACGGCGACCGAACGGTGTCCGAGGAGGCCGAGTTCGGCCTGGAGCGGGGCGAAGGCGAAGGAGTTCGAGAAGGCTCCGTGAACCAGTACGAACGTCGGTTGCATCTGCTGGTGACTCACTTTCAGGTCCTCTGCGGCGTGGACCGCGCACGCGTCGCACGCGCGAACGGCCGTCCACGATCCGATGATTCAGAGTACTCAACGGAAGATCATCCGCACTACCCGCACGGTACGGCCTCCTTGGACTCGACGCTCCCGAGCGCGGCGGGGTCGGCGCCCAGCGCGTCGAGGGCGTCTGGCCAGGCGGTGTCGCCGGGGTCGAGTGCGGTGCGGAGGTAGGCCCACGTGAGGTGCCGGACGGCGGCGACCCGCTCGGGGTTCTCGTCGGTGGTCTCGGCGACGTCGTAGCCCGAGATGCCGCCGAGGCCGTGTTCCGCGTCGAACAGGGTAAGCAGCGACTTGGGACCGGGGGAGAGGGTGTACGGGTCGGTGTGCCACTCGGGGCCGCGGACGGTCAGGTGGGTGGAGGCGTCCTTGTCGCCGGCGACGACGAGCGCGGGTGTCGTCATCGTGGAGAAGTCGGTGGTCAGGAAGAACGGGGCGGTGCGGGCGAAGGACTCGGTGATCGCGTCGCCGCCGCGGCCGGGTGCGGCGAGCAGCACGCCTGCCGTGATCCGGGGGTCGGCGAGGTTCACCTCCGCTCCGGTGTCCGGGTCGGTGAGCCGGGCGCCCAACAGCAGACTCGCGGTGTGCCCGCCCATGGAGTGGCCGGCGACGGCGATCTTGGTGTGGTCCAGGCGCCCGGCGAGCTGCGGGACGGCGGCCTCGATCGCGTCGAGCCGGTCGAGGATGCGCGACATGTCCTCGGCCCGGGATCGCCAGTGGAGCGGTGCCCCGGGGGTGTCGGGGTCGAGGGTGCCGCTGAGGGTCCGGGAGCTGAGGTGGGTCGGCTGGATGACGGCGAAGCCGTGGGCCGCCCAGTAGTCGGCGAGCGGGGCGTAGCCGTGCAGGGAGGAGAGGTGGTTCGAGGGGCCGTGGCCGTGCGAGACGAGGATGATCGGGAGGTCGGTGCCGGTGGTGGGCGCGGAGACGCGTACCTCCAGGTCGACGGCGCGGCCGGGAACCGGCAGCGTGACGGGGCTGACCGACAGAACAGGGCTGGCCGAGAGGCCGGGAGCGGCCGAGAGAGCGGGGGTGGACGGTGAACTCATGATGAGGTCCCTTCGATGGCCTCCCGCAGCCGGTCCCGTCGAGACAGCAGGAGACAGCACGAGACAGCGCGAGACGGCGCGGAAGCGGTCGGGAGCGTTCGGCTCAGACTGGTGCCTTGGCACTAGACTGAAACCGGAACGCGGTTCCGATTCAGGATGCGGAACGTGGTTCCGTTTTGTCAACGGCCGTCGGGAGGAAGACGTGGAACCCATCGCAAGCCCGTCCGGGGAGCCGCCCGCCCGCGGCAGGCGCGCCGACGCGCTGCGCAACCGGCAGACGCTGCTCGACGCCGCCGCCGAGGTGTTCGTCGCGTCCGGCGTCGACGCGCCGATCCGCGAGATCGCGGCCAGGGCGGGCGTCGGGACGGGCACGGTCTACCGCCACTTCCCGACCCGGGCGGACCTCGTCGTCGCCGTCTACCGCCACCAGGTGGAGGCCTGCGCCGAGGCCGGCCCGAGCCTGCTGGCCTCGGCCGGCTCGCCCTTCGCGGCGCTGCGCCGGTGGATCGACCTCTTCGTCGACTTCCTGGTCACGAAGCACGGGCTCGCGGGCGCGTTGCAGTCGGACAGCGGCGGCTTCGCGGCGCTGCACGAGTACTTCCTCGACCGCCTGCTGCCCGTCTGCACGCAGCTGCTCGACGCCGCGGCCGCCGCGGGGGAGATCCGGCCCGGCACGGAGGCCTACGAGCTGATGCGCGGTGTCGGGAACCTCTGCATCGGCCACGACGGCGACCCGCGCTACGACCCCCGCCGCCTGGTCGACCTGCTCCTCCGGGGATTGGCACACCCGGCCTGATCCGGTGTCGGCTCGGGGGCGCCGTCCACTTCTGGTTCGCCGTCCCGGTGCAGGTCCGGATCTAGACCCTCGCCCGTCGCCGGCCGCCGAACCGCCCGCCCGATCACCGGTACGGCCCCCTGCGTCCTACGAATGACCGGCCATCGGTCGCCGACCGTAACCGATCATGCTTCTCTGCTCGCAGAGAGTTCCGGCCGTGCTGCGCGGAGCCGGACCGCGCGATCGCGCACCCGGACGACAGAGAGGTGGACGCCGTGCTGGCAGGAGTCGGACGCTGGGGCGGGAGGGGCGCGTGTGCCGCGCTCGGCGCCCTGCTGGCGGTGGTCGGCGCGGCTCCGCTCGCCCCGGCGCGGGCGCAGACGGGGACCGACGTGACCGTCACGGCGAGCGGGCCGGCCAAGGCCGCCGTCGGGGAGTCGATCACCTACGGCGTCAAGGTGACGGGCAGCGGCGTCCGCACCGAGGACACCACGCTGACGTTCCGTCTGCCCGACGAGGTGGACTTCGTGTCGGTGGACGGACGGTCGTGCGCGGCCACCGCCGACCGGCGCGGCGTGGTGTGCGCCTACGGGGTGCGGCAGGGCGGCACGTTCGGGCAGCCGGACATCACGGTGCGGATCAAGGACTCCGTCGCGGTCGGCACCCGGATCACCGCCCGCTTCACCACGAGCTACCGCCTGGGCGGCACGCGCTACGACGGCGGGGAGGCGAGCGTGGTCACCGAGGCGGTCCCGGGTGGTCTGACGTGCCCGATGGTGCAGGACGCCGGGCTCTTCCCGCAGCCGCGTACGCAGGCCTTCCCCGCCCTGCCGACCTCCGCCGCCGAACGGGACCGGCTGCAGATCCGTCAGGCGCTGGCGGACGTGCAGCCCACCGGGTTCTGCCTGCGCGCGAACCGGCCGGTCCAGGTGACGGTCACCGGCGGATCCCCGGACGCGACCGTGGAGCTGCAGGTCGGGACCTGGGCCCTGGTGGACCCGTACAGCCGCACCGGATACGGCACCTACACGGCGAGCCAGTCCCCACCGCGCTCCTACCGGCTGCAGCCCGGCGAGAACCGGATCACCGACCCCTCGGGCGGGATCCTCTACGTGCGCCACACGGCCGACTCGCCCGCGAACGCCCCCTCCGTCACGGTGACGCTCGACGACGGCACGGCCGTCCAGCCGATCCCGCACTTCGACCGGCAGGGCACCACCAACACCCAGTGGCAGCGCATGCTGGGCGCCACCACGGCGACCGGTCCGGTCGAACTGGTCGGCGACCACGTCGTCATCGCGGGGATGCAGGAGTCCGCCCTGCGCTACGCGGGCGAGAGCCAGGACGAGCTCCTGGACACCTACGAGCAGATCCTCCGCGCGGAGGACGACCTCGCGGGCCTGGACGGCTCCACCGCCCGCGACACGCGCTCGCCGCTGCGCTTCCTCGCGGTCGAGAGCCCGTCAGGCACGAACCCCAACGCGACCTACTACCGGATCGCGATGCCCGGCAACCGCGACGGCGTCCTCTACTCCGCGACCGAGGCGGCGAACAGCTGGGGCCTGTTCCACGAGTTCGGGCACCAGCACCAGCAGCGGTGGACCTGGGGCGCCGGCCAGGACACCAACAACATGGGCGAGGTCACGGTCAACCTCTACTCCATGGCCGCGGACCGGCAGTTCGGGCACACCACCAACGGATGGGCGGACGAGACCACCTGGGCCCCGGGCCGGGACTACCTCGCCCAGTCGGCCCGCGACTTCGCCACCGCCCCGAACAAGGCGCAGTTCGACATGTTCGCCCAGCTGGACAAGGCGTTCGGCCCGGACTTCTACCCGGCGCTGCACCGGCGGATGCGGGCCGAGCGGCCGGACCTGGCCGACACCGACCGGCAGATGCGCTGGTTCACCGTCACCGCCTCCCGGATCGCCGGAGCAGACCTGAGCGACCACTTCGCCGACCGGTGGGGCCTGCCGCTGAGCCGGGAGACCCTGGCCGCCCTGGCCGCACTCGGCCTCCCCAAGCCCGCCACCGACCCGAGCACCGTCGCCGCGTTCACGGGGAAGAAGGACACCCGCACCGAGATCGTCCGCTTCACCAACCGCACCGGCACGGCCCTGAACCGGTCGTCGCTCGACCTCCGCGACGGCACCTGGGCCCGGACACCGGCGGAGCGGATCCCCAACGGTCGGACCGCCGTGCTGCGGGTGACCACCAGCGGGGGCATCGACGGCACCGCCGGCTACACGCTGCCGGGCGCCGGCCAGGGCGGATTCACCTACCGCAGCCCGGAGTTCAGCGCGAACAACTACGCGGTCAGCACCGGTCAGGGCATCAAGGTCACCGTGAACGACCAGGATCAGAACACCCGCACCACCCCGCCCGGCACCTCCCTCGACAGCTACACCAGCACCGTCCTGGGCAAGGGCGACGACCCCACCGTCTGGGTCACGTACGAACGCGCGTGACCGGCGTCCGCGGGGCCGGAGCGATCGAGCCGGCCCCGCACTCCGGCCCGGGGGCGGTGTCAGTCCCCGCTGGTAGCGTGCCGTTCGGCAGTGAAGATCAACAGGAGGGGCGGCAGCGGTGCGGGAGATCACGCGTCACGCGGTCGACGGGCAGCGGGTTGCCGAAGCGCTGGACGGCATCGTCAGGCGGACCAACCACCGGCAGTACGAGATGTGGCGCGAGGGCCCGTCCCCGGAGCGGATGCTGGCGCTGCGCGACGAGCTCCTCGACCACGTCGCCGCCCGTACGGTCGAGCACCCGGTCCAGGAGGAGGCCCCTTCCGGACTGGTCCTGCGGACGGCGGCGGAGATGGCCCTGGGGGCGCTGAGCGTCGGCTGCTTCCCGGACGGCGACCAGGAGATCCTCTTCCCGCTCATCGACGAGAAGTTCACCAACGACGACGTCTCCTTCGGCGCCGTTGCCGAGCGGGCCCCCACGGCCCGGACGTGGCTCGACGCGTTCGAGACATGCCTGGTCAGCGGGCTGCTGTGGGAGCGGGAGCGAGTCATCGGACTGCTGCTGCGGTGCGACTACGCGCCGGCGATCCGGGACGGCGTGCCGTACTCGCGGCTGACGTCGGTGTCGGACCCGGCGGACCTCGCCGCGATGGACGCGCTGTGCCCCTACCTGGCCGAGGCGAGCGGGCACCTGCCCGCCGACTGGCCCGCGGTGACCCTGCGCAAGCCGGAGCCGGACGAGCTCGCCGCGGCGGCCGACCGGCTGGACGCCGTCGCTTCCCTGACGGCGGACCAGCGCCTGCTGCGCGTCCTCCTCGACGACGACCGGCCCGCGTTCGAGCAGGCCCTGGCGGCGCGGCTCGTCGAGTACCGGGAAGGCCTGGACGCCGATCCGGCCCCGCGGACCCTGCTGCCGCTCGGCACCCTGGCCCTGGCCGCCCTCGCGGTCCAGGTGCACGGGTGGGCGCTGGAGGTGCGGTCCGACTACCTGTCGGCCGATCCGCCGGCTTCGCCGCCGGCGCCCCGGCGCGAGCCCGACGGCGGGTCCGAGAACCCGCTGGGCAGCGTGTACCTGCGGCTGGTCGCCGAGGAGTCGATCCCGGCCGAGGCACGGGAGCAGTTCGGCTACCTGCGCCCGCTGGCCACGGACCTCCTGGTGGGCATCGCCCTGGACACCCCGGAGAGCATCCGCGTCCTCGACGACCGCGACGTGGCCCTCGTCGACCGGCACGTCCTTGAGGCCGCCGCGCGCACCAACCTGCTGAACTCCCCTGTCGACTACGACACGTACGACCTGCCCGACGGTGCGGTCCTCCACATCCTCGGCCACCCCGAGTCGGTGTTCGCCGCCAGCAAGCTGCTCGTCTTCGAGGAGACGGTACGCGCCGCCGACGGCCCGGCGATCCCGGCCGAGGGCGTGCTGGTCGTCGTCCCGAACCGGCACAACCTCGTCTTCTACCCGCTCGCCGACGAGCACGTGGGCGAGGCCGTCAACTCGCTGGCCCAGTTCGCGTTCGGCGCCTACGAGGACGGCCCCGGGCGCCTCTCGCCCCGGGTGTTCTGGTGGCGGGCCGGCACCCTGACGTGCATCACCGCCTTCGAACCCGAGAGCCGGACGATGAGCATCTCCCCGCCCGACGAGCTCATGACCATCATGCGCCGTCTGGCCGGAGCGGCCGGCTGAGGGCGAGAGGCCGCGGCGCTGCCGGGTCCGTCGGCACTGCTCGCCCGCCGGGCCGGGCCTCGGCAGGCCCGGCCGGGTGATCGTCCCGGCGTGGCGGCCGTGGCGGCCGTGGCCGCGCTGCGAGCCTGGTCGGCGGCCTGGCGTCGGACGATCCGGACGCCGGCTCGCCGATCCCACCCGGTTCGCCGATCCCACCCGATGAGCCCGAGGAGCCCCGTCTTGCCGCACCGGTTGTCCGTTCCCCGGCTGACGGCCCTCGTCGTGGCCCTGCTCCTCGGGCTCTGCGCCTGTTCCAGCTCCGGGCCGGTCTCGCGCCAGGCCGATGCGCACGCGAGCTCCCCGCCCGCCGACGTGGTGGCCGCGGGCGGCCCGCTGGTCGGCGACCCCGCCCTCGTCCCCGGCGAGCAGTCCTGCGCGGCCGCGGAGGGCAACGCCCCGTGGTACCCGACCATCGCCGCGTTCGAGGTCCACGACTCCAACCGGACACACCTGTACGCGTGCGCGCACTTCGCGGGCGCCCCGTCGAACAACCAGGTCTACGCCCACGGTTCGCAGCAGGTCTACGCCACGCCGTACAACATCGTGGACCGCGGGCCCGACGAGCTCTACGTCTACGGCGGCGGCTACGGCGACAACCCGGCCGCGTCCGGCTCGTTCGTCTCGCGGGTCGAGCCGGGCACCTTCAACGAGGTCTGGCGGCGCGTGCTCATCAACACCAACGCCACCGACGAGTGGGACTACCCGGGCGTCCTGAACGTCCTGTCGGACGGCAGCCTGGTGGTCGTCTACGGCTACCACATCGCCCGGATCGACCCGGCGACCGGCGCGGTCCTCGCCCGCACGACCCTCCCCACCGGGGACTCGGCCCCGCGCGACACCGCGTACAACGGCTACGACGCGCTGCCCGACGGGACGATCGTCGCGAAGACCGTCAACCGGCAGCCCGGATGCACCGAACAGGGCTTCAGCGCCTTCCTCAACTGCCCCGACCCGACGGCCGTGCCGCCCTCGATCATGGTGGCGATCGACCCGAAGAGCCTCCAGGTGCTCTCCCAGGTCACGCTGCCGGAGATGATGGGCGGGCGCATCACCACGTCGACGCTGAACGGGACGCAGGAGATCTACCTGCCGGGCGCGACCAAGCTCTACCGCTACGCGTACCGGAACAACGCCTTCACCCCCGACCCCACGTGGGGACCGGTGAGCTACCTCAAGGACGGGCAGACCGCCGCGTCCGCCATGGCCGTCATCAACGACTACGTCGTCGCGATGACCAACGGCGGGAAGCCGACCCCGACGCCGATGAGCGTCGTCGCCGTCTCCCAGAGCGACTCGACCAAGGTGGCGAACGTCCAGCCGTTCGCGAACAGCGGCAGCAAGAACAGCTTCATCCCGTCGATGGTCTCGGTCGACCCCGAGAACAACCGCGTCTACGCCATGGACGCGGGGGCGGGCAAGCTGGCCGGGATCGACCTCTCGAACGGCACGCTGTCGGTCGCGTGGACACAGGACCAGACGACCCTCAGCTTCACGACCCTGCTCGGGCCCAAGGACCAGCGCGTCCTGATCGGGACGGACATCCCGGTGAAGTTCTTCCAGGGGCTCAAGAAGTACGACACCGAGCAGGTGGTGTGGCGCAGGGCCCAGGACGGGGCCGAACTCGCCCGCTCCAGCCAACTCCCCAAGATGACCCAGGGGATCCTGGTCACGCCCGGCTACGCCGGACTCCAGTACTTCCTCACCGCGGACGGCCACGTCACCGGCCTCCAGGTCGCCCCGAAGCCCGCCTCGCCGTCGCCGTCACCGTTGCCGTCCGTGTCGGGGAGCTCGACGAAGCCGGCGAGCTGATCGCCCGTAAGCCGTGTGCGGAATCACCGCACGCACGAATGGAAAGGGGGGAGGGAGGGAGCGGCCCGAACGGGCGCCGCGCCTCCGACTGCCGATGGACGAAGACACTTGGTGGGCCTTGATCGAGGAGGCCCGCGCCGCGGTGGGCTCCCGGGCGGACGACCGGGACCCGCCGGACGATCCGCTTCCCGAAGCGCTGACGGACGTGCTCGTCCGGCTGAGCCGGGAGGAGATCGTCGAGTTCGCCGTAAGACACGTCGAGGCACGGCAATCCGCCTATCGGTGGGAGCTGTGGGGAGCCGCCGACCTGATCGAGGGCGGGTGCAGCGACGACGGCTTCATGGACTTCCGCGACGGGCTCGTCCTCCTCGGGCGCGACACGTTCACCCGGGCCTTGGCGGACCCCGACACGCTCGCCGACCTTCCCGTGATCACCCGCATGAGCCGGGACGAGGCGGGCTGGATCGGCTACGAGTCGTTGAGCTACCCGATCGCGGACGCCTACCAGAGGATCACCGGCGAGACCGAATCCCTCGACGAGGGGATCGGTCGAGCTCTTGAGGACATGGCCCACCCCGAGGACCCGGCGGGCGAGCGATGGAAGTTCGACGACGACGAGGAGACGCGGAGCCGTCTCCCGAGACTCGCGGAGCTCTTTCTCGACTGAGACCGCCCATCGCTCCTGAAGGGCGTGAGCCGCGGTCAGCGGAACGCCGGTGGCGCCGTCCTGTGTGGGACGGCGCCACCGGCGTTGGTGTGGTGTTCGGTTGTTCACCGGTGGATCAGCTGTGCCTGCCCGGTCGGCGGTAGGCGATCAGGCACAGGGCGCCGCCGGCGAGGACGGAGAGGGCGCTGAGGCCCACGATGAGCGCGTTGGACGACGAGCCGCCGGTGGGAGGAAGCGGGCCGCTGCTCGACGACGACGAGGTGGGGGTGCGGGTCGGGCTCTTCGTCGGTGTCGGGCTGCCGGACGTGGACGTGGTGGGAGAGGGCGAGGGCGTCGGCGTCGGGCTCGGCGAAACGGTGGGTGACGGGGAGGGCGACGGCGACGGGGAAGGCGACGGGGACGGAGATGGTGACGGGGAGGGCGACGGCGACGGGGAGGGCGACGGCGACGGGGAGGGCGACGGCGACGGGGAAGGCGACGGGGACGGAGATGGTGACGGGGAGGGCGACGGCGACGGGGAGGGCGACGGCGACGGGGACGGAGATGGTGACGGGGAGGGCGACGGCGACGGGGACGGAGATGGTGAAGGCGAAGGCGACGGAGACGGGTTGGGCAGGATCACGCCCATGTCGAGGTCGAGGTCGCGCTGGCCGCCCCGGAGGGTGACCGTCTGGGTGAGGCCGGTGGTCTGGTCGGCGTCCGAGTCCTTGGCCGGGTCCGTCCCGGCGCCGCGCCTGGTGACGGTCGCGCCCTTCGGCAGGGTGGTCAGGTCGAACCGGACGGCGTAGCTGCCGTCGGGCAGCTTGTCGAACAGGTAGTGGCCGGTGGCGTCGGTCACCGTGGTGACCGGCTTGCCGTCCTTGTCGCGCACGGGCTGGCCGTTGCCGTCCAGCAGGTGCACCGTGACGCCGGGGATGCCGGGCTCACCGGGCTTCTGGATGCCGGAGCCGTCCAGGTCCTGCCAGACGAAGTCGCCGAGCGCGTTGTCGGAGGGGGCCACGCGCGTGACGGCGACGCCGACCTTGGCGGGTTCGGCGGGCAGCAGCTGCCGGCCGGCCGCGTCGGTGGCGGTGAAGGCGAAGCTGTTCCACGCGTAGTCGCCCGCGGGGGCGTCGTAGGACGCGACCATCGGCCAGGTCAGCACGAATGACGCGCCGGAGGCGAGGGTGCCGGCGCGGTGGACGCGGAACCACGTGGCCGTCCCGGGGGCGGGGAAGGTGGTGCTCCACACGGCCGCGCTGTTGCAGCCGTTCCGGGTGACGAGCGCGGTCTCGATGCAGGGGTTGGGGTCGGTGGTGTACTCGATGACCACGGTCGGGTCGCTGCTGGTGATCGGCTGGCTGAGGGACGGGGTCCAGGCGCTGCCGCGGGCGGCGCCCTGGGTGAGGACGTAGTTGTCGCCGGGGGTGGGGAGGCGGTCGTAGGCGATGAAGTCGGTGACCGGGTCGGGGGAGTCGTTGCGGACGGTCATGCGGTAGGAGATCCGGCCGCCGGGGGTGGCGGTGCCGATGCTGACGTAGTCGGCGTCGAGGTCGCCCTTGACCTCCTTGTAGGAGCGGAGCACCGAGGGCGCGTCCACGCGGATCCGGGAGGAGGCGTGGCACAGGAGCTCGGTGGTGTCGCCGTTGCCGTTGAGGTCCAGGAGGTCCGGGGTGCTGCCGCTGTCGGAGCCGGAGAACATGCACGAGACGGGGGCGTCGGGCCGGTCGACGGTCACGTAGACGTCGTTGGTGAGCTCGCCGGCGCGGATGCTGCCGGCCACCTGGACGTCGAAGAGCATCCGGTAGGCCAGCGCGTCGTGGAGGTACGTCATGTCCGGCGCGCCGGCGGGCCACTGCATCCTGAGGATCTGGCGGCCGTCGGGGCCGGGGGTCACCGTGATCGACTCGGGGGCCCTGGCGTCCGGGTAGTTCGGGTCGGGGCGGGCCGAGCCGTCGAGGTAGACGACGCCGGCGGGCAGCACGTCGTAGAGCACGAGCGGGCGGCCGAGGTCGCGGGCGCTGCGGTTGTAGGGGATGACCTGGAAGGTGGCCTTGCCGCCGGGGGCGGAGAGCTCACCGGCGACGGTGGTCTTGGCCGCGCCGAGGTTGGTGGCCTGGGTGATGGCGGTGGAGGCGCAGGCGTTGGCGGAGGCGTTGTCGGTGCCGTCTGTCGCGGTGGTTTCCACGCAGTTGGTCAGCCGGTCGGGTGCGGGGCGCCCGTCGTGGCCGAGGGTGGCGACCTGGGTGACCAGCTGCACCGAGTTGCCGGGGCTCCAGCCGGTGGGGATGGGGCCGTTCCAGGTGAACCTGAGGCCGTCCAGCCACCGTCCGGCCGGGATGCCCAGGTCGTCGCGGGAGGGGTCGCCCGCGCCCCGGACGAAGGTGATCCGTCGGTTGGTGGAGCCGTCGAACGGGCTGGACGGCGAGAAGGTGAGCCACGTGGGGTCGCCGTTGAGGCGGTACTGCAGGGTCAGCTCGATGCTGTTCGGGTTCCAGGGCTCCAGCTGGAGGGACTGCGGGAAGATCCAGTTGTAGAGGCCGTCGGTGGTGCCGGCGCCGGGGTCGGTGATGGTGAGGCTGGTCGCCGGGCCCGAGGTGTTGGTGGCCGAGAGGCCGAAGGAGTTGAGGTCGCCGTTGGTCGTGGTGTCGCGCCAGACCTTGCTCGCCGTCACCACCACGCCGGTGGCCGGCGGCCTGAACTGGCCCGTCGTGGTGGAAGCGGTGTCCAGCTTCCGCTCGCTCTCCGTCAGCGGGGCGCCGAGCAGGTCCACCGTGTTGTTCGAGGTGGTCCCGTTCGGGAAGTCGGCCTCGGGGTAGTGGACGACCAGCACGCCCGGCACGCGGCAGCCGCCGCGTCCGTTGCCGGAGGTGAACGCCCCGAGGTCGTAGCCCCACGTGTTCGGGCCCGGCGGCACCGGGGACCAGCCGGGCGAGCGGCCGGTGTCCACCACCGCGCCGGGCGGCAGGCTGTCGAGCAGGCGGCCGGCGTCCAGGTCGACGTTGGGCACGTTGTCGGTGGCGCAGGTGCTGAACTGGTAGGTGACGGTGCGTCCGTCGCTGCTGGAGGTCTGGATCCCCTTGGTCACCGTGTACTGCGGTTGCACGGCGGCCTTGGTGTCGGCCGTGGCGGTCTGCGAGGTCTCGCCGGTGGCGCTCATGGTGGCCGAGTTGGTGGAGGCGGCGCCGTTCGGGGTGGTGAAGTTGGGGTACTTCATCGTCACCGTGATGGTGGCGGTCGTGCCCGGACTCAGGTTCTTCAGCGTGATGTCCATCGTGCCGCCCATCGCGCCCGGGGCGGGGACGGTGGAGGCGGCCTCGTCCACCGAGGACGGGTCGGGCGTCCAGCCGACGAACTGCATGTTCGACGGCAGGGTGTCGAGGATCCGACCGCCCGTGCACTCGGTGATCGAACACGTGTAGCGCAGGGTGTAGGTGACGTTCTCCCCGGGGGAGGCGGTCGCCTTGTCCACGCTCTTGGTGAAGGAGATCGCGGCCTGGGCCGGTGGCGCCAGCACGCTGCTGCTGAACAGCGAGCCCGCCACCAGGGCCAGGACGGAGGCGATCCGCCCGGTCCGGAAAGGAATACGCATACCGAGCAGTTCATCCGATCGTCTGATCGATTGCTCCGACGGCGCGAGGGTGATCGGGGGCAATTCACCTGCTCAGCGGACGGGCGGGCCCGGATCACGGCACGGAGGGGACCGACCGGAGGGTCTCGGCCGCGCCCTGGCGACGGTCCGTCAGAGCGTAGCCCCCCGCGCCCGTCACTCGATCGGCCGGTGGCCGTATCCGATGACCGGGCGGGCCTGTTGGTATGGCATCGATTGGTAGGCCGGTGCGCGACTGCTTTGGACACCATCCGGCGACGACAGCTGCAGAAGAAGGCGGAATGCTCCAAATCTCAGTCGAGGACTCCGAGATCGACCCGGGTGAGGCCCATCGGTGGCACCTGGTGTCCCTGACCGGTGACGGCGGGCCCGCCCCGCGCCGGATGACCGGTTACAACCAGGCGAAACATTTCACCGTGGCGCAGCACGCCCAGAGCATCGACGAACCGATCCGGTCCTACGTCGCGGCCAGCTTCGAGCTCCCCGGCCGGGTGGACCCGGACGCGCTGGAAGGAGCGTTTCTCCACCTGGTGCGGCGTCACGAGGTGCTCAGGGCGGTCTACCAGCCGCTGGGCGGGGACCTGGGCTGTGAGGTCCTCACGCCCGACGAGGTGGCCCTCAAGCACGTCTACGTAGGCCCGTTGGAGACTCCCGCGGAGGTCACCGGGCACCTCCAGGGCGCGTTCCAGGAGGTGGACACGCTCGCCTGGCCGCTGATCACGATGGGCGCGGTCGTCCGGCCGGAGTCGACCACCGTCTGGTTCTCGTGCGACCACCTCGTCACCGACGGGCTCTCCAGCGCGATCGCGGTCAACGACCTCATCACGGCCTACCGGGACCTTGGCGCGGTCGAACCCGCGCCCGGCGCGGTCCGACCTCCCGGCAGCTACCTGGAGTTCAGCCGCACCCAGCGCCGGGCCAACCGGGCGATGAACGTCGACGACGCGCGGCTGGACTACTGGCGGGCGTTCCGCGACCGCAACGGCGGCCTGTTCCCGCGCTTCCCGCTCGACCTCGGGGTCCGGCCCGGCCACCTGTACGCGCCGGTGGCGAGCACCGAACGGCTGCTGACCGCCCGCCAGACCGAGGAGTTCGGCGCCGCCTGCCGGGCCCGTGGCGGACGGCTGTCCATGGGCCTGCTCGCGGCCGGCGCGGTCGCCCTGCGCCGGCTGGGCGGGCCGGCGGAGTACCGCGGGCTGGTGCCGGTCAACGAACGCGGTCGGGGCGTCTACGCGGAGTCGATGGGGTGGTTCATCAACACCCTGCCGGTCGCGTTCCCGGTCGGGGAGCGGGCGGAGTTCGGCGAGGTGCTGGCCGCCGCCCAGGACGCCTACGGGCAGGCGCAGGCGAACGCCGGGGTGCACTTCGTGAAGGCGTGGCGGCTGCTCGCCCCGGCCGAGTACGCGCGACTGCACTACTGGCCGCACGCGGTGAACTTCTTCTCCTACATCGACTTCCGCCGGCTGCCCGGCGCCGACCTGCACACCGCGCGGCGCGCCCGGATGCACGTGTGGGTCTCCGGCTGCAACGGGCTCCTGCACTGGCTGCACCGCACCGACGAGGGCCTGTTCGTCAACACCATCCACGTCGACACCCCGCAGGCCCGGGCCACCAACCGGTCGCTGCTGGACGGGCTCATCGGAGTGCTGACCGACGTCACCTGAGAGCCGCGGCTAACGGTCCAGGACCGACAGCAGCACGTCCACCAGCCGCTCGGCCGCGTCCGGGCGGCCGTGCTCACGGGCCCGTCGCGCGATCTCGGCGCGGCGGGCCGGGTCGGTGAGCAGCGGGACGATCATGTCCTGGAGGGCGCCGGAGGTGGCGGGGCCGATCAGCGCGACGGCCGCCCCGGAGTCGGCGAGGTGCCGCGCGTTGTGCTCCTGCTCGTTCCCGGCGCTGGTGGCCAGCGGGATGAAGACGGCGGCCTTGCCGAGCGCGGTCAGCTCGGCGAGCGTCCCGGCACCGCTGCGGGAGACCACCACATCGGCGAGCGCGAGGACGTCCGGGAGCTCCGGGCCGACGAAGCCGGTGACCAGGTACCGGGCGCGGATGTGCTCCGGCAGTGCGGCGACCCGCGCCCGCAGCCCGGCCTCGTGGGCGGGCCCGCACTGGTGGACGACGTTGGCGTGGCCGAGCAGCCACGGCAGGATGTCGCTGACCAACTGGTTGATCTGCTGCGAGCCCTGAGCACCACCGGTGACGTACACGGTGGGCGCCTCGCGGTCGAAGCCCCACAGACCGAGGGCCTGCACGGCCTTGCCGGCCTGGCCGGTCAGCACCTCGGGGCGTACGGGGTTCCCGGTGACCACGGCGTTGGGCCGGGCGGCGTCGGGGAGGAACGGCAGCGTGGACCCGGAGGAGACCGCGACGCGGGTGGCCATGCGGGCCAGCGCCCGGTTGCCCAGGCCGAGCCGGACGGTCTGCTCGTGGACGACCAGCGGCCGGTGGCACATCCGGGCGGCCAGCCCGACCGGCACCGCGACGTAGCCGCCGGTGCCGAGCACCACGTCCGGGTCGAACCCGGCGACCGCGGTGCGGGCCTGGGCGACACCGAGGGGGACGCGGCCCATGTCCTTGACGTTGGCCGGCGAGATCAGCTTGAGGGGGTTGGAGCTGCGCCGGATCTTCCCGGTGGCGACCGTCCTGAACGGGATGCCCTCGGACCCGGCGACACGGGCTTCGAGACCGGCGGCGGTGCCGATCCACAGCACGTCCAGGGCGCCGCCGGCCGCGGCGAGCCGCGAACGCAGGGTGCGGACGGCGGTGAGGGCCGGGTAGGTGTGCCCGCCGGTCCCGCCCCCCGTGACGATCAGCCGGAGGGGGCGGCCGAGGCGGGAGACGAGAGCAGTGGTGTCGGGGGTCACGGCTGGAACATACCAGCTCCCGAAGGGGCTTCTGGCAGCGGAAGCTGACGAAGCGTCGGCAGTGGGCCACTTGTCGCTCCGATGCGGCCCACCTCGGCCGGTGAAGCCCCTGTTAGCCTGATCGGCATGATCATGAGGAGGGCCGGGCAGCGGGCGCAGGGCGGGTTGGGCTCCGGTCCGGAGCGGGCTCTGATCGCCGCGAGTTTCGTCAACAGGGTGGGCAACGGTCTCTTCAACACCGCTGCTGTCCTCTACTTCACGTTCGTGGTGCACCTGCCCGCCGCACAGGTGGGGGCCGGCCTGACGATCGCCGGCCTCTGCGGCCTGGCGGCCGGCATACCGGCGGGGAACCTCGCCGACCGGTACGGGCCGCGCGCGATCTGGCTGACGAGCCTCGCGCTGCAGGCCGCAACGATGGCGGCGTTCGTCTTCATCGACAGCTGGCTCGCGTTCACGCTCGTCGCCACGCTGGACCGGCTGGCCGCCACGGCGGGCGGCGCCGCGGGCGGTGCGCTCATCGCGCGGGTCGGCGGTGAACGTCCGGCCGCCTTCCGGGCCAGACTCCGGACCTTCGTCAACCTCGGTGTCGTCGTCGGCACCCTGGGTGCGGCCTTCGCGATCCAGGTCGACACGCGCTCCGCCTACACCGGCCTCATCCTCGCCAACGCCGCCAGCTTCGCCTGCGCCGGACTGATCGCGTTCCTGGGCGTCCCGAACTACCGGCCCCTGCCGCGGCCCGAGGAACACCGCCGGTGGTCCGTCCTGACCGACCGCCCGTACGTGTCCTTCGTGGCGATCTACAGCGCCATGGGCCTGCAGTACCAGACCGTCTCCCTGCTCCTGCCGATCTGGCTCAGCGCCCACACCGACGCACCGCGCTGGACGGTGGCCGCGGTCTACGCGATCAACAGCGGCGTCTGCGTGCTGTTCCAGAGCCGGCTCGGCTCGAAGGTGGAGACCCCGCGGCAGGGCGGCCGCGCCTTCCGGCTCGCCGGGCTCCTGTTCCTCGTGAGCTGTCCGCTGATGGCGCTGACGGCCGACGTCCCCGCCTGGGTGGCTCCGGCGCTCGCCGGGCTGGCCGTGTGCATCCACAGCATCGGAGAGGTGTGGGAGTCGTCGGGCGGCTACGCGCTCGGTTTCGGCCTCGCGCCCGACCACGCCCAGGGCCAGTACCAGGGCCTCCTCGGCATCGGCTTCGACGCGGGCCAGGCGCTCGCCCCCGTGGTCCTGACCGGAGCCGTCCTCGCGCTCGGACACCCGGGATGGCTGCTGCTCGGCCTGTTCTTCGCGGCCGTGGGCGCGGCGGGACCGCCGGTGGCCGCGTGGACGGAGCGGACCCGGCCCGGTGAGCCGGGCGACGGTGCCCTCGGCCCGGTCGATCAGGAACCGATCGATCTGGAATCGAGAAGCCGCGCGGAGGCCCGCGACGTAGCGTGAACACGTCGCCGGGAGATCCGGCACCCGGTGGTCAACAGCCGGGCAACGTCATCAGGAGGACCCATGTCGTACGCCGTCGACTTCAAGAACGTGTCCACCGTCGGCCTGGAGTCGTCGCCGGTGGCGGAGGCGCTCGCCGGGCTGCGGGCCAACGAGGCGCGGTACTTCAAGAACAAGTACGACCACGAGTTCACCGTCCTGCCCGCCGACGAGGCGCCGGACGTGCTCGGCCTGGTGAACCGCATCCTGTCCGAGGAGCGCGACATCGTCATCGGCTCCCGGCCGCTGGAGGTGACCTCCTTCGAGGTGAGCGGTATCCGGATGATGTACGTGTTCTACGAGTCCGGCCTGTCGATCAACGTGATGTACGGGATCGAGGACGGCGGGAAGCGCGCGGTGGGGTTCAAGCTGTCGGAGGGCATGGACGTCCCCGAGGAGCTCGCGTCGAAGTTCAAGTTCGCGCGCCAGAAGTCGAAGCTGGCCGGCGAGATCCGCGGCTCCTTCTTCGTGATCAAGGGCGAGTACTGAGCCTCCACCGGTGCTCCGGGGCCCGCTGCTCGCCGCGGTGACCGTCTCCTGCTACCGCCGCCGGCACCGCCGGCCGGGTGACCCCGCGGTGTTCCGTACGGGCGGGGCCTGACGGGGCGTCGGACAATTCGGATACGATCCGCCCTCCACGGAATGGACCGTATCCCCATGACCCGCCCCTCCAGACGCCTCTGGGGCGTCCTCCTGGCCCTGCTCACGAGCCTCCTGACGCTGTGCGCCCAGCCGCAACTCGCGGGCGTCGCCCCCGTCGCCGCCGTCTCCGGTGTCCACCGGCAGGCGGACACGATCCAGCTCAATCCGGCGGCCCAGCAGGTGGTGGTCGGCCAGACCGCCACCGTCACGGCCGTCGTCACCGCGGCCGGCAGCCCCCAGACCGGGGTTTCGGTGAGCTTCCAGGTGACCGGTGGCCCGAACAGCGGACGAACCGGTACCGCGACGACCGACGGCAACGGCAACGCCGTCTTCATGTACTCCGGCACCGTGGCCGGTACCGACAGGGTGCAGGCCACCGTCGGCACCGACACCTCGAACCCGGCCTCGATCGAGTGGGACACGACGCAGGTGGGCCTCAATCCGGGCACTCAGTCCCTGGTGGTGGGGTCGACGGCCACGGTGAAGGCGACCGTCGGCCTGCAGGGCAACCCGGTGTCCGGTGTGACCGTGACCTTCTCCCTCGCCGGGCCCAACGGGCCGGCCTCGATGCAGGCGACGACCGACGCCACCGGTTCGGCCACGTTCACCTACACCGGCGCCGTCGCCGGCACCGACACCGTGCAGGCCTCGATCACCGACCCGGTGGGGCACACCCAGACCTCGAACCCGGCCACGGTGCAGTGGAGCACGCTGGTGGTCACGCTCGCCCCGGGCGACCAGAGCGTGACCCTCGGCGGCACGGCGAGCGTCAAGGCCACCGTCACCCTCAACGGGAACTTCCAGTCGAACGTCCCCGTCTCGTTCACCGCCACCGGGGTCAGCGGCACGGTGACCGGCTCGGGCGTCACCGACATCAACGGCGGCGCCACCTTCGCCTACAGCGACACCGGCACGACGGCCGGCCACGACTCGGTCCAGGCCTCCGTCCAGGACCCGGCCAACCGCACCCAGACCTCCAACCCGGTCGGCGTCGAGTGGACCGCCCCGGCTCCGGAGCCGGTGGTGTTCCTGGCACCGATCACCCAGTCGGTGGAGGTGGGCGGCACCGCGACCGTCGACGCGACCGTCACCCTGAACGGAGCGCCGGTCGCCAACGGCTCGATCACCTTCCTGGTGAACGGCTCGCCCTTCGGGCCCTCGACGACCACGGACGCGAACGGCCACGCCACGTTCACCTACACCAGCAACACGGTGGGCCCGGACGCCGTCACCGCCACCGTCCCGGGCTCCTCGAACAACCTGGTCACCTCCAACCGCGTCACCGTGCGCTGGACCGCGGTGCCGGTGGTGGCGCTGGTCCCGGCCTCCCAGTCCCACGTGGTGGGCCAGTCGGCGGGCCTCACCGCCACCGTCACCGTGAGCGGCGCGGCGGTGCCGAACACGACGGTCACGTTCCTGGTCACCTCGGGGCCGAACGCGGGCGTCACCGCGTCGGTCGTGACGGACGCCTCGGGCAACGCGCCGTTCTCCTACACCGGGACCGGGGCCGGCACGGACGCCGTTCAGGCCGCGGTGGTGGACCCGGTGAACCACACCGACTACTCCAATGTCGTCCAGGTCGTCTGGGCCGCCGACCAGGGGATCACCGCGACCGGCACCACGCTGAACGAGCGGCGCCACAGGTCCTTCACCGCGGGCGTCGCCACCTTCACCGATCCGGACGCCGGCGCCACGGCCGCCGAGTACACGGCGACCATCGACTGGGGTGACGGGACGACCGGCACCGGCACCGTCACCGGCGGCACCGGCGGCCCCTTCACCGTGACCGGCACCCACACCTACCGCAGCCGCCGGACCTTCACCGTGACGGTGACCATCACGGACCGGGACAACGGCGCCGACACCGCGAGGGCGACCACGACGATCCACGTTCGCTGACGGGTCCTTCGGGTCTCTCTGGTCCTTCAGGTCTCTCGGTTCCTTCAACCGGCCAGGAAGGACGACACCTCGGCGAACGACACGGCCGTGTCGGGCTGGAGGCGCGTGGTCTCCCCGCGGAAATTGCGCACCTCCAGCCAGCTCTGCGGCGATGCCCCCGGCAGGACGTCCATGAGCTTCCGCACGTCGGCCGGCCGGTAGACCATGAACTTCTTCGCCGGTCGGTAGTACGACGGATGGATGTCGAAGCGCAGGTCAACGGCCGGGTACGGCGACCGTCCCCAGTCGGCGTAGGGCAGTGAGGCGTGACCGTGGATGCGGGCGTCGACCAGCACCTCCGGGTCGTCGTCCCCGATCTCGCAGTCGAAGACGGGGACGGCGGTCGCCACTCGCGAGGCCGCCCCCGGGGTGGCGGCACAGGCCCGGCCCAGTGCCGGCGAGCAGAACAGTGCGGTGTCGAACGACCCGACCGGGCCCGGCAGCGGCACCTTGTGGTGGGACCGGCCGTCGAAGGCGAGGTCACGCCGGGGGGAGAGGAACTCCAGGAACGCCGCGACGGTCTCGTCCCGGTGGCCGGCCGCGCGCACCGCGAAGCGGACCGCACTGCGTCCCTGGTCGCGCAGGACGTAGTACTCGTAGAAGCCCATGGGGTGGTCGGGTGAGCGCTCGCAGCGGTAGACGTCGTCGAAGCCGTCGACCGGTACGTACCGGACTTCCGGGGCGTACGGCCCGACAGCCCTGGCGAGGACGTCCAGCACCGGTGTCCCGGCCTCGGCCTCCGCCGGGTCGTGGGGCGGGTCCACCTCGGCGAAGCCCTTGCGGAGACGGTCGTTGACCTTGCGCGCGGCGTGGCGCCGCGCCTGCTCCTCGTCGTCGAGCGTCATCGTGCTCGCCTTGCCCGGGGTGCGGTCGGATCCCCACCTGAGGAAGCAGCGGATCCCCTCCCGGCGGATCTCCCAGTAGTCGAGCGCGCCCGCCTCTTGCCGCTCGAACCGCCGCCATGTGGTCATCCGGCTTCCTCCACGTCCCACGGCCCGACGCCGTCGGCGCTGTCGAGTGCGGGCTCAACCGGACGGTGTGCCGGGGACCACAGGCCGAACCACTGCTCGGCGCCGTACTCCTCGAAGCGGGCCGCCTCGCTGAACCCCAGCTTCGTGGCGACGCGCAGCGAGGCGGCGTGGGCGGTCCGGGTGCAGAGCACCACCGGCTCCCCGGGGAGCGCGTCGGCGAACCAGTCGAGTGCGGCCGCGCACGCCTCGGCGGCGTATCCACGTCCCCACGCCCGCGGCAGGAACATGTAGCCGAGCTCGGCCTCGCCGCCTTCCGGGCGGACGTGGCCCGGGCGGTCCGCGTCGCGCGGATCGAGCGTGATCATGCCGATCATCGCTCCGTCGAGCTCGACCACGAAGAAGCCCAAGCGCCGCCCCGGCACCTCGGGCACCGCACGCTCCAGTTCGTCACGCGGCCGGGCACCACCGACGTAGGTGCCCACCTCCGGCGAGGCGAAGAGTTCGATGACCGCCGCGCGGTCCCGGGCCTCGGACGCGCGGAGCACGAGGCGCTCGGTCCTGATCGGGGCGGGCGGCCAGGCGACGGGGGCAGGATCGGTCATGGCGGGCAACCTATCGCAGGCCGTCCGCCGAGCAGGAGTTCCACATGATGGTGGACCAGGCGCGATGTGTCGGTGCCGTCCGTCATGCTCTCACCGTGACGACCCTGAACGACGGCGCCCAGCGCCACGGCCGCCCGGCCCGGCCCGACCTGTCCGATGCGCTCGCGGTGATCCGGGACACCGACTGGGCCGCCCTCCAGCACGCCTACGGGCCCGCGGGGGACACGCCCGCGCGCCTGTTGCAGCTCCTCGACCCGGAGCCCGAGACCCAGGCCGAGGCCCTGGGGATGCTCGACATGTCGGTGCTCCACCAGGGGTCCCTCTACAGCTCGACCGCACCGGCCGCGCTGTTCGTCGCCGCGATCCTCGCGGATCCCCGCACGACGGCCCGGCACGAGAGCCACTTCTCCTGGGACGAGCGCAGCCGCCCGCTGCGCGCCGCGCTCGTCGAGTGGCTGGGCCAGGTCGCGGAGTCGGCGGGCTGGGGGGAGTTCGCGGAGGACGACGAACCGGACGCGGAAGCAGACGAAGCAGACGAAGCAGATGAAGCAGACGAAGAAGACGAAGAAGATGCGGAGGACCGGGCAGCAACTGCGGCCTGTCGTGCGATCCGGCCCACGCTGTACGCGGCGGTCGTTCCCCACCTCACCGCCCCGGACCCGGCCGTTCGTGAGGCCGCCCTCGGCGCCGCCGGGCACCTCCTGAACGCCCCCGAACTCGCCGACCGCGTACCGGAGGCAGCGCAGCACCTCCGCCGGATCCTCGCGGACAGCGCCGACCGCCGCGAGCGCGCGGCCGCCGTCCTGACGCTCGGCGCCTGGCACCAGGACACCGCCGAGCTGCTCGACGACGCCGATCCCGCCGTCCGCGCCTGCGCTGCGCTCGCCCCCGTGGCGGCCGCCGACCCCCGTGCCACCCGGGTGCTCCTGGCCGCACTCGAGGACCCGAAGGCCGCCGACGGCTGGTTCCCCGAGCCGCTGCCGCAGTTCGACGGCTGGTTCCGCTTCACGCTGCTGGCCGCGGCGATCGACCGGGTCGACGATTTCGCCGAGCTGCTCCCGGCGGCGCTGGCGCTGGTCCCGCTCGCCGACGACTTCACGGTGGAACGGGACTGGGGCCCGCTGCTCGTGAAGGCCCTGCCGGACGGATTCCCCGCCGACGCCGAACCGACCGCCGCCCAGCGTGCGTTCCTGCGGGCCGTCGCCGCCAACGACGGCTGCTGGGGCACCATCGGCAACAAGATCATCTGGCTCCGCAGGGTCGGGCTGCCGGAGGACCGCGCCGAGTTCCGGCGGTTGGTGGGCTGACGGCGGTCCCGAAGGTGTGTCAGTAGGGGATGGTAGGAAGGGGGAATGATCAGCAGTGCGGAGGTCGGGGCCGTCGCCCGGAACCTGGCGGACGCGGGCAGCGACCTGCGGTGGAGCGGCGAGGGCCTGCGCGAACTCGCCGGCCGGCTCGGCTGGGAGTGGGCGGACGGGTCGGACGGCCGGGTCCGCCTCGTGACCGCGCTGCCGGGCGGTGACGCGGCGCTCGTGCCGGTCGACGCGCGGGCGCGCCCGTGGGCCCGGTCCCAGGAGTACCTGGAGCTGGTGGTCCCGGTCAGCCGTCCGGCCGCTGAAGTGCACGCGCAGGTCGAGGAGTTCCGACGGGTCGCCGATGCACTCCGCCGGGAGCTCGGGAACGCGACCTACATCGGCGGCAACGGCCGGAACAGCCCGACCGGTCATCGGCTCGCCCCCTCCTGGGGCAGGCCGTTCCTCCGGTGGCGCAGGGGGGCGACGAGCCTCGAACTCCGCGCGGGCGAAGCCGGGCCCGAACTCGTCCTGCAGGCGAGCGCCGTGTGGGAGTCCTGGTACCAGCAGGGCGGCGACGGATACGTCGGGGTCCTCCAGGGCGCCGGACTCGAACTGGACCACCCCCGCCGGGAGTACGCGGGCGAGTGGGACGAACTGGCCCTCGGCGGATTCCTGCAGATGCTGCCCGCCGAGGTCAGGGCCACCGGCCTGGCGCAGAGCATGCCCCTGTACGGGTGCTCGATCGGCGACGGCCCCCTGCTCTTCGCCATCGACTGCAGGGCCGGCCGCCTGCTCATCGGGTACACCGAAGCCGGTGTCGCCGAGGCCGCCCGAGGGGAGCGGGCCGCCACCCTCGGGTGGACCCCGATCGAGGAGACGCTCCCGTCCGACCACCCGCTGCGCCCGCAGTTCGGGTGCACGCCGTGGCTGATCGACGCCGGCGGCCCGGGCGGGGTCGACGGTGCCGTGGCGGACGTGATCGTGCGTACCGCCCGTGCGGCCGGCGTCGCGTCCGCCTCCGGACTCCGCATCGGAGGCGAGGCGGAGCACGTCGTCATCGAGGGCACGACGGGGCACACGCGGTACCGCATCGGGTTTCCGGGGCTCCGCATGCGTACCTGCTGACGGGGGCGGGCACGACGAAGCTCCAGGCCGTCAGCAGCTTCCGCCCGCTCGGACCGGGACCAGGCCGACGACGTAGGCGTCGACCGCGTCGGTGACGCAGGCGTTGCCGCGGCCGTAAGCGGTGTGCCCGGGGCCCCGGTAGGTCAGGAGCATGCCGCCGGGCAGCTGGGCAGCTGGGCGGCGAGGGCCTGGGCCTCCTCGTACGTCGTGGCCGGGTCGCCGGTGGTGCCGACCACGAGGACGGGCGGCAGTCCGGCGGGGGTGGCGCGGTGGGGCTTGAGCGGGCCTGCGGGCCAGGTGTGGCAGGTGAGGGTGGAGAGGACGCTGCCGGCGCCGAACACGCCCGCCTCCCGGTGGGCGCGGTCGAGCAGGTCCCAGTACGCCTGCGGGTCCGCGGGGTAGGGGGTGTCGAGGCAGTTGACGGCGGTGAGGGCGGCGTCGGAGTTGTCGGGCGCCTGCTCGCCGCCGGTCTCCGGGCCGTCGTCGTGGTGGCCGGGGTCCGGCTCGGCGAGGGCGATCAGCTTCGCGGCGTTGCCGCGCCGGGCGGCGCCGAGGGCCTCGGACAGCGGCTGCCACTGGGACTCCGGCGAGTACATCGACGTGGTGATGGCGGTGTGCAGGGTGTTCTGGTCGAGGCGCCGCCCCGGGCCCGTGGCCGGCCCGGAGCCGCGGGCGGTCGTCTCGTACAGGTCGGTGATCAGGGCACGGATGCCGTCGGGCGTGCCGGCGGGGCAGGCCTGGCCGACGACCGCCGCGCAGCGGTCGGCGTAGTCGTCGACGGCCCGCTGGAAGCCCTTCGCCTGGCGCAGGGCCAGCCCGGCCCAGTCGAGCGACGGGTCGACGGCGCCGTTCGTGACAACGACGGCGACCTGTTGATGTCGGCGCTGAAAGAAGCCGCCACGGCGGGTGAACACGCCAACCAGGTGGGGCGCCGGATCATCGCCGTCGGAAAGGAAGGCGGTCTCTGACGAGCCTGGACGTCCTTGCGTCACGCGGTGATCCTCCAGGATCCTCCAGCCGTCGCCACGGGCCCCGGCGTGACGTGCACGCCGGGGCCCGCCAGGGTGCTGCCGTCGGCGGCCAGCGGAGCCGATGGGGTGGTCGATCGTCCGCTGAGCGTGAACGCGGCGGCATGTCGGGTCGGTGAGCGCGCGCGGGCTGGTGTCCTTGGCGGGCGGATTCGGCGCGGTGCCGGACGGCGCTTTCGGGACAGGAGACCACGGTGATCGTGCGCATCATGGGCGAGGGGCAAGTGCGGCTGGTCGACTCCCACTTCGCCGAGCTGAACGCGCTCGACGACGAGTTGCTCGCGGAGATGGAGAGCGGCGACGAGGAGGGCTTCCGGCGGACCCTGGGGGCGCTCCTGGATGCGGTGCGCCGCCTCGGCACCGCGTTGCCCGACGACGCTCTGGAGCCCTCCGAGCTGATCCTGCCGCCCCCGGACGCCTCCCTTGAGGAGGTCCGCGAGATGCTCGGCGACGAGGGCCTCATCCCGGGCTGACCGGCCGGGGGCGCCGGTGGCCGGCGTCCCCGGCCGGTGAGCCTACGCCGCCGGCTCGGCCTCGATCTCGATCACCTGCGCGGGACCCGCCCGGAACGCCGGGCCGGCGGCGTCCGCGGCCACCATGTGCGGGGTGGCGTCGTGCGCGGCCAACGCCTCGCGCGATGCCCAGAGTTCGGTGAGGACGAACCGGTCCGGATCGCCGACGACCCGGTGCAGGTCGTACTGCAGGCACCCCTCTTCGGCCCGCACGAGCGGCGCGAGGCGTTCGTAGGCGTCGAGCTGCTCCTGGCCGCGGCCCGGGAGGGTGGTGATGTGGACGTGGAGGCGTACGGACTGTGGCATGTGAGTGAGCGTAGATCGGTGAGGCCCGCCGGGGAACCGGTATCTCACCTGGCAGACGTGCCTGTACCTACTGGTATGTACAATCGTGGGCGGATGGATCGGTCCCGCGGCCGTGGCCCCATGGTGCGCGGTCGGTCGATGGGGAGGAACCCGCTATGCCGTTCGTTCGGATCGACGCCCTTCGGGCCGACGGTGCCCGACTGGACGCGCTCGGCCGCGCGGTGCACGAGGCCCTGATGGAGACGATCGGCATTCCGCCGGACGACCTGTTCCAGGTCCTGGTCGGCCACGACGGCATCAACAGCACACTGCGGTACGGGAATTACCTCGGCGTGCGGCGTGACGAGGGCATCGTCTACATCGCGATCACCCTGCGCGCCGGTCGGACTCCCGACCAGAAGCGCGCCCTGTACCGGCGGATCGCGGAACTCGCGGAGCAGTACGCGGGCACCGAGCCCCGGAACGTGTTCGTCACCCTGGCCGAGAACGCGTCCATCGATTGGTCGCTCGGCGACGGGCTGGCGCAGTACGCCCCGTCGTCGAGCGGGTGAGGCCCGGCCGGGGGGCTCCATTGAATGTTCATGTGACATGGCCGCATCGTGCCCGGCTGTGGCAGGCCATGTCATCCGCGGAGTGTGGCTGATACGCTGCGAGAATGACCACCCACGACGAGGCGACCGCAGTGCGGGCGGGCGAGCAGGACGGCCTCTGGCTCAGTCCGGCCGAGCTGGACTCCTGGCTGTCGGTGGTGCGGCTGATGACGCGGCTGCCCTGGGCCATCGACGCCCAGCTGCAGCGCGACGCCGATCTGAGCATGGTCGAGTACATGACGCTGGCGATGCTGTCCGAGGCCCCCGAGTGGACCTTGCGCATGAGCGTCCTCGCCGAGAACACCAGCACGTCGCTGTCCCGGCTCTCACACCTGGTCAAGCGACTGGAGGGCCGCGGCTACGTCCGCCGGGAGGCGGATCCGGCGGACGGGCGCTTCACCAACGCCATCCTGCTGCCCGCCGGCATGGCCAAGCTCGAAACGGCCGCACCCGCGCACGTGGCCTTCGTCCGCCGCCTCGTCGTGGACAACCTCTCCGGCGAGCGCCTGCGCCGGCTCGGGCAGGACGCCGAGCGCATCCTGCAGCGCATCGACTCGCCTGCTCGTTGACGATTCAAGTCGCCTGTGGGGCGCAGAGCGAACAAGTGTCCTGAAAATTCCCGCCTTCCAGCCTCTTGCGCTCGGCGATGACTTGAAGGTTAAAGTGAATGTGTACCGCAAGCCACCGCAGGGATCGGAAGGGTCGAGATGTCCCACGACAACGAGAAGATCATCCGCGCCGCCTACCAGGTCGCCGAGGAGCAGGACGTCGCCGGCTGGGTCGCGGCCTTCACGGAGGACGGCACCTTCACCGACATGTCCATCCCGTTCACGTACCGCGGTGCCGAGGAGCTCGGAAAGACGGTCGAGGTGTACGCCAAGGCCTTCCCCGACATGCACCGCGAGCTGGAGCGGTTCTACGTCACCGGCGACATCGTGATCGTGCAGCTGCGCCTGCAGGGCACCCACCTCGGGCCGCTGGAGACGCCCGCCGGGACGGTTCCGCCCACCGGCAAGCGGATGGACGCGCCGTGCTGCGACGTGTTCGAGCTGGTCGACGGCAGGATCAAGCGCTTCGACTGCTACGCGGAGGGCTCCGTCATCGCCCGCCAGCTCGGCCTCGGCTGAGCCCGTTCGGGGGAACATAGGCGGGTTCGTCCTTGTTGTCACTTGAGCCTTCAAGTTCACAGGCTCAGGGTTTGACTTGAAGGCTCAAGTGAAGTAGGAGGGCTCATCATGACCACCGCCACGCCGACGCCGGGCCGCTACGCCATCGACGTCCCCCGCTCCGAGATCACCTTCACCACCAAGCACCTGTTCGGACTGGGCACGGTCCGCGGCAGCTTCCGGCTCCGCGGCGGCACCGTCTCGCTGGCCGAGCCGCTCACCGCGAGCCGGGTGGACGCCGTCGCCGACGCGGGCAGCTTCGACACCGGCAACAAGAACCGCGACCGCCAGGTCCTGTCCAAGGCCCTGCTGGACACCGCCACCTACCCGGACATCCGCTTCACCGCCACCGGGGCCGAACTGGACCAAACCGGTGTCTGGGCCCTGCGGGGCGAGCTGACCGCGCACGGCACCGGCGCGCCCGTCACCTTCACCGTGACCAGCGCCGACGTCGACGGCGACGAGATCGCCGTGGAGGCCACCGCGACCGTCGACCGCTATGCCCACGGCGTCACCGGGCTCAAGGGCGTGGCCGGGCGCCGCCTCCGGCTGACCGCGACCGTCCGGGCCCGCCTGACGGACGCGAACCACACCGACGGAAGCCCCGCCTAGCCCCGCCCCGCCCCGCCTAGCCTCGCCTCGCCCGGCCTGGCCCGGCCGAGCCGTACGCAAGGAGTGAACGTCATGACCACGCTCAAGATCGCCGTGATCCTCGGCAGCACCCGCCCCGGCCGCAACGGGAAGGCCGTCGCCGACTGGGTCGTCGACCGGGCCGGCGCCCGGACCGGCGCCGAGTACGGGCTCGTCGACCTCGCCGACTGGCCGCTGCCGTTCATGGACGAGCCGATGCCGCCGGCCATGGGCCGGTACCAGGGCGAGCACACCAAGGCGTGGGCGGCCAAGGTCGCGGAGTTCGACGGCTACGTCTTCGTCACCCCCGAGTACAACCACTCCCTCCCAGGCGTGCTGAAGAACGCCATCGACTTCGCCTACGCCGAATGGAACAACAAGGCGGCCGCCATCGTCTCGTACGGCACCGTCGGTGGCATCCGGGCCGCCGAGCACCTGCGCACCGTCGCCAGCGCGGTCCAACTCGCCCATGTGAACCAGCAGCTGGCCTTCTCGCTGTTCACCGACTTCGAGGACCTCTCGCTCTTCAAGCCCGGCGCGCACCACGACGCCGCGGCCACCAAGCTGTTCGAAGAGCTGGAGTCCTGGGCGACGGCCATGCGGACCGTCCGAAACTGACAGCCGAGTCCGCACGTCCGGACAGGGGAGACGTCATGCCCGAACACACCTCGACCGTCGCGGCCGCCGGCTCGTACGCCCTCGGCCCCCGGCGGGTGCACCGCATCGGATACGGCGCGATGCAGCTGGCCGGCGACAACGTCTTCGGCCCGCTCCGCGACCGCGACGAGGCGGTACGCGTGCTGCGGGCCGCGGTTGCCGGCGGCGTCGACCGCCACCGCCCAGTGGTGCCCCTTGCCGGCGTCGATGCCGACCCATATCCGATCGTGAGACGCACTCAAGCCCGTCGCTCCGTATCCATCGTGACCAGCACCTCGTGGTCCGTGGACCACTCCGCCGACAGGTCCCTGACCAGCGATGACCGCAGTTCTCAATCAGTGGTCGGAGCGTCCCGAAGGACCGCGCGGCCATTCCTTCGCAGCCACGGACGGCAACCGACCATCAGCCACACCCGGTCCTCCCGGACCGCCTCACATTCTTAGGGACGGACCATGACCCGCACCGTCGCCGACCTCATGTGGCGCAACCTCCTCGCCGTCTTCAACGAGCCGGACCCCGTCCGCCGCGCCGCGGCCATCGCCGGGACCTACGCCGAGGACGTGGTCTGGCACGAGCCCGACCGCGTCGTCCGCGGGCGTGCGGCCCTCGCGCAGCGCGCGGCCGAGCTGCGGGAGGAGACGCCGGACTGGGTCTTCGAACCGGACGGTCCCGTCTCCGTGAACGACGACCTCGGCCACCTCGGGTTCCGCTTCGGTCCGGCCGGCCGGCCGCCCGTCGTGACCGGGATGGACATCGCCCACTGCAAGGACGGCGTGATCGTCGAGCTCTACACGTTCGTCGACGGCGCCGGTCCGGAGAGCCCCTGACTCATCCGGACTGGCCACCCGTCCCCGCGCCGGGTTCACGGTCGGCGGCCGGGTCGGCGTCGCGCAGGCTGTTGTCCGGCTCATGGCGTGGAGGGGCGGGTCTCGGTCCAGTCCACCATCAGGCGGCGCTCGGCGAAGAGCCACGTGCCGTCCTGCTTGACGAACTCGTCCAGGTAGCGGATCGACGCGACCATGATCGTGCGTTCGGCGTCCGTCCCGAACGAAACGTGGTGGGCCAGGCAGTAGCTCTCGCCGGAACCGCGTCGGCCGTCGGCATCGAGGGACACGGTGCTCTGGCCGTTGAAGTGGGTGGTCGCCCGGTAGGTGTTGAGGTTGTCGAAGACCGGGGCGAGGGACTCCCGGCCGTGCAGCTCCTGGGTCGGCTCGGCCGCGGTGGCGTCCATGAAGACCAGGAAGCGGCAGTCCTCCGTGAACAGGGCCAGCTGGCCCTTCGCGTCCCGGCGGTCCGCGCAGCGCGCGTAGGCGTCGACCAGTTCGCGGATGGCGAGCCGGTCGGCGGCCTCCCCGGGCGGGACCGCGGCGTGGGGCGACATGGCGACTCCCCTCGTAAACTAGACGCGCTGGTGCGGCACTTCGCCGACTACGCCCTCGCGTTCCTGGCGCGCGCGGGCGACAGCGCTCCCCCGGACGTCAGCCGGCCGGTGGTGGCGCAGTTCCTGGCGCATGGCTTCGCGGGGGCGATCCGGGCGTGGCTCGCCGACGCGTCGGTCTCCAAGCAGGACCTGGTCGACGCGGCGGTGGCCTGTGCCCCGGCGTGGTGGGCGGGGGCCGCGGAGCGGTAGGAGGCACGGCCCCGGCCGGTGCTCCGTCGGAGGCGTCGGGCATGATCTGCGGTCGGATCGTGAGAGTGGGAGGCAGGCCGTGAGTGCCACGGGTGTGTGGGTCGTCGGCACGGTGGACGACGAGCAGGTGCGGGAACTGCTGCTCGCCGCCGTCCGGAGCTCGCCGCCACCCCCGCCGTCGGCGCCCGCCGGTGTGACGACCGAGCTGGCGTGGTGGCGGGGGCTGGCGGGGGAGTCCCTGTTCACCCGGCGGACCGCCGGCGCCGGGGGGTGGGCGGCCACGGAGGACGCCCTCCGGCTCTACCGGTTCTTCGACAGCTGCCTGGACGACTCCGACGCCGTCGAGGCCCTGCGCGATGCCGTCATGGAGCAGTTCCCGGCGAACGAGGGCGAGGGCCTGTTCGCGGCCACGGCCCGGAAGGCCAACCCCTTCTGGGCCCTCGCCTACGCACTCGGCGCCGAGGCGACGCTCCGACTCCCCGGCTGGTTCGGCGACTTCCTGCTCGACTCCGCCCAGGTGCGGGCCTGCCTGCCCCGCGCCGAGGAAGCCCTGGCCCTGACCGGCCCCCGGCGCCGGGACGTCATCGAACGGATCCACGCCTGGCTGGACGGCCTGGGAGACGATCCCGCCCACGACGCCGACACCCTCCTCGACGGCCCGCTGCGCGTGCTGCGCCATGCCGCCCGGACGGGGCAGGGCATCGCCGGGCAGACCCGTTGGTACTGAGGGACCTGCGCCCACAGGGGGACGAGGAGCCGGACTCCCAGGCCGCTGAGGCTCAGAACATCGCGCCGTTGGCGCGCACCGTCTGGCCGGACACCCAGCCCGCCTCGTCGCCGACCAGCCAGCCCACCACCGGGGCTATGTCGTCGGGCCGGCCGAGCCGGCCGCGCGGGCTGTGGTCGGCGGCGGCCGCCATCGACTCCGGGGTCTCGGCGGCCCGATAGAAGGACGTGTCCACCGGACCGGGGGCCACCGCGTTGACCGTGATGCCGCGCGCGCCCAACTCCTTGGCCGCCGCCAGGACCATGCGCTCGACGGCGGCCTTGCTGCCCGAGTAGAGCCCGTACGGTCCGGTCATCACCGAGGTCAGCGTGGTGGAGAGGACCACGTACCGGCCGTTGTCCGCGAGCGTGCGCGCCGCCGCCCGCAGGCTGTAGAACGCGCTGCGGGTGTTCAGGTCGATCACCCGGTCGAACTCCTCGTCGGTGATCTCGGCCAGCGGCTTCTTGAGGACCATGCCGGGCAGGTGCACCACGATGTCGAGCCGCCCGTGCCGCTCCACCACCCCGGCGAACAGCGCGGTGACGTCCGCGGACACGGCGGCGTCGGAGCGCACCGCCTCCGCGGTGACGTCGTGCTTGCGCAGAGCTGCGACGGTCTGCTCGGCGGCCTGCGCGTCGTTGGCGTAGCTGATCACGACGGTCGCGCCGCGCGCCGCCAGCACCTCGGCGCAGGCCGCGCCCTGGTTCCGGCTGCCGCCCACCACGATCGCGACCTTGCCCGTGAGATCGCGAACTCTTGTTTCGGACATGACTGTTCTCCTTGATCCACCCGTGGAGTACAACTGATGGATCATCATATTGCGCTCGTGTCAGGGGCGGGCCCGGTCGCCGATGACGAAGGGGGGCTCCCGGGCCGCGGCCCGGGAGCCCCCTCGCAGGGCGGTGCGGGTCGGCGGCAAGGGTGAGTCCGATCAAGGGGCCGTACGGAGTTGTACGGGAAAATTGCCGTCTGCGCCGGGAGTGCACGAGGGTCGAGGACGGGCGGCCGGGCATCGTTCATCGGCCCGATCCGGCCCGGCTCCGCGCCCGACCTTTCATCTCCTTCGAAGGAGCAACCGTGAGGATGACACGTACGATCAAGCTCGCCGCGGCAGGGATCTTCGCCGCCGGCCTCGTCGCCCTGCCGGCCGGCGAGGCCTCGGCCTCCGGCCTGGGCAGCGACGCCTACCAGGGCCCCTGCCACGCGTACGTCCTGCCCTATTCGGACATGTACGCCTACGGCCACGTCGACGGGCCGGCCAACGGGTGCAAGGTCGACCTGTGGCAGGTGAACATCCAGACCGACGGCGCCACGCACACCGGCTGGGGCGGCGGAGTGAACACGTGGCCGCTCTACCACAACGACGGCGTGCACGAGCTCTACGTGGCGGTCGAGGACCTGAGCACCGGCCTGATCATGTCGGGACCGCTGGTCTACTGAGCCGTCGGATGACGGGAACGCCGTGAACGCGAAGGGCCCGCTCCCCGGTGGGGCGGGCTCTCCGTGGTCGGCGAGCGGCCGGCGGGTTCCGCTCGTACTGGCCGGTGCGGCGCCGTCCTCTAGGCGGCCCGGACCCGGTCGACGAACTCGGCGACGCCGTCGACCCGGCGGTACGGCCTGAACGCGGGTGCGAGCTCGCGGACCAGGGCGACGCACCGCTCGGCGCCGATCCGGGTGGCCAGGTCGAGGGATTCGGTGGTGACGGCGAGTGCCTGGTCGACGTCGTTGGACCGCAGGAATCCCTTGGCCTGGTAGGTCAGGAAGATGCCGCGCGTCTTGTCCCGCGACTTGGGCAGGAGGGACATGCCCTCGGCCATCCGGAGGCACGCTTCGTCGGCCCGGCCGAGGTCCAGGAGGCATTGGCCGGAGTCGACGGCGAGATCGGCGGGGCCCATCCAAGCGCACCAGGCCGGTGCGGGATCGTCGACCCGGGTCGACAGGGCCACCTCGGCGGCGGACAGGTCGCGGTAGCACGCGGAGCGTTCGCCGAGCGCCGCGTGGGCCCTGGCCCGCCGGAGGAAGAGCAGCGACCGGGCGGTGGGGTGCCTCGTCCCGGAGAGGGCGTGGCCGAGCTGGTCGACCGAGACGTCCGGCCGGCCGGTCCAGTTCGACTGGTAGGCGAAGTCGGAGAGCACACCGGCGCCGAAGTCGCGGTCGCCCGCGGCATTCGCGGCTTGCAGGGCGCCCGCCCAGAGCTTCCCCGCCGCGAAGTGCCTGCCCTGGTCGAAGCGGTACCAGCCGCAGGTGGTGGCCAGTGAAGCGGCCAGCAGGTGCAGTCGCTTGGCGACGGGCTCCGTGTGGCGGCCGCCGTCGATCAGGTCGGTGACGGTGACGAGGTGGGCGTCCATCAGCTTGATCGTGTGCTGGCGCTGCTCGGTGGGCAGGGTCGTCAGCTTCGTGCTGGTCTCCTCCAGCCAGTCCACGAGCCCGGGGTCCACGGCTGTGCTGCCGGCGAGGGCGGAAGGCAGGCGATCCGGCTCGATCGACGCCCACTGTGCGGCGAGGCCGGCCAGTGCGGCGGCGCTGAAGGTCATGAAGCTGCGGCGGTCCATGGCGGCTCTCTGTGCGTCTCGAAGTGCTTGGACGGCGTACGCCGCCCCCAGTGGCAGCGGGACTTCGCTTCCGGGCAGCCAGTCGGGCCAGCCGTACAGCTCGATGTCGGCGATCGGGACGTCGAAGGCTTCCGCGAGCAGGAGTTGCGTATCCGGGTTCGGCCGCTTGCGCCGGTTCTCCCACCGGCTGACGGCCGTCTTGTCCGTGCCGGAGCGGAGTCCGTGCCTGCGGGCGGCCCGGTCGAGGGAGACGACGAGGTCGCTCTGTGACCACCCGCGCAGTTCACGGGCGTAGGCGAGGGGGTGTCGGATCGGGTCGTCCACGGGCCAATTCCATCATCGACGGTGACGGGAAGCCTACAGCGCGCGAGGCCGGGACAACCCCGGGACTACGGGCAACGTCTTTTGCGGGATACCGGGTTGGCGATGTACTCGACACGCGCCGACACGTTCCCCTGCGAAGCGGACGGAGCTGGTCGTCGAAGCGACGCGCGCCGGTCATCGGGCATGGACGTCAGGTCATCGAAGACCCTTTCCGACGTTGCTCGCGACAGCCATCGCCTGGGCGCGTTCCGAGCCCGAGAAGGAGCCGATCATGTCCGTCCTGACCGACCGCCTGCCCACGCTGAACCTCGACGTCGACACCGAGCCGCCCGGCCCGCTCGCCACCCGCCCGTTCGGGCTCGACGCCGTCACCAACCCCGTGACCGTCGTGCCGTTGCCTCCGGTCGGACTCGACCCCCGCACGCAGCTGTCGCTGATCGACGGTCGTCCGGCCCTGGATCTGCCGACCGCGGAAACGTCCGGCTGCCAGACCGAGAGCGACGGGCAGACCGTCATCAGCGTCGACTTCGACCAGAACGACGACTGACGATGGCCATCCGCACCGGTACCGGCACGTGCACCGGGAGCACGCGGGGCACCTCGCCGCGCGTGCTCGTCATCACCCACGACCTGGACCCCACCGCCGACCACGTCCTGCGCGAACTCAACGCCCGGGGCGTTCCGTTCTGGCGGACCGACCTGGCTGACTTCCCGCAGCGCACGACCGTGTCGGCGGAGCTCCGGCCCGACGGGGCGTGGGGCGGCACACTGGCGGGGGCGACGGGCGGGGTCGACCTCTCCGAGCTGGCCTGCGTGTGGTGGCGCAAGCCCACCGCCTTCCGGTTCCCGGCCACCATGTCCGGCCCTGAACGGCGGTTCGCCGCCGGGCAGGCCAAGCGTGGCCTGGCCGGCGTCCTCGGTTCGCTGCCGCACGTCCTGTGGGTCAACCGGCCCGAACGGAACGCGGACTGCACCAAGCCCGCGCAGCTCACGGCGGCGGCCGAGGCCGGGCTGCACGTGCCCGCGACCCTGGTCACCAACGACCCGGAAGCGGTCCGGGACTTCGCCGAGCGCTGCGGTGGACGGATCGTCACGAAGGTCCTCGGCGGCATCGTCCACACCGAGGACGGCAAGCGCGGGCAGATCTACACCACCCGAGTCCCGCCCGACCGGTGGGACGAACCGCGGGTCTCCCTGACCGCGCACCTGTTCCAGCGGGAGATCACCGACAAGGCGTACGAGGTCCGCGTCACGTGCGTGGCCGGGAGGGTCTTCCCGGTGCGGATCGACGCTCCCGACGGGCCGGGGCGGCTGGACTGGCGCACCGACTCGAAACGGCTGACGTACGCGCCGATCGGCCTGCCGGCCGCGACCCGGACGGGCATCCTGGACATGCTGTGGCGGCTCGGACTCGTCTTCGCCGCCGTCGACCTGATCGTCGACCGGGCCGGGACGCACTGGCTGGTCGACGTCAACCCAGGCGGACAGTGGGCGTGGATCGACTGCACCCGTGCCGCCGTCACCACCGCGCTGGCGGATCTGTTGCAGAAGGGCACCGCGTGACCTCCACCACCGAGCCGGGCGCCGACACCCTCCATGGCGCCCTCGTCGACGCGCTCGTCGCGGGCGGCTCCCTGAACGACCCCGCGTGGGAGCGCGCGTTCCGGGATGTGCCCCGGCACGTCTTCGTGCCGTACTTCTACCGGCAGGGGCCGGACGGCCGGCAGGAGCGCGTCTGCCGGGACGACCCCGGGTGGCTGGCGGCCGTATACGAGGACCGGCCGCTCGTCACGCACCTGATCGGCGGCAATGCCGCGTCGTCGTCCACGCAGCCGTCCCTCATGGCCGCGATGCTGGAGGCCCTCGGCGAGTTCGGCGACGGCCGGGTGAAGGAGATCGGCGCCGGGACCGGTTACAACGCCGCCCTGCTCGCCCACCGTTACGGCTCCGATCGGGTCGTGACCGTCGACGTCGATCCGGACGTGACGGCCGAGGCCCGGCGCCGGCTCGGCATGACGCGCTACCGGCCGACAGTCGTCACCGCTGACGGTGCTGCGGCCGCCGATGGTGCGTTCGGCGGGATCATCGCGACCTGTGGGATCGGCCGCATCCCGGCTGCCTGGTTGTCGGGGCTCGCCGACGGCGGTGTGATCGTGGCTCCGCTCGGGGCGGGTGTCGTGCGTGCCGAGAGGACGGGCCCCGGGCAGGCCCGTGGGCGGTTCCTCGCCACCGGCGCGTACTTCATGCCGCTCCGCGCGGCGGGGGACAGCGGGATCATCCGTCGCCCGAGGCTGCCTGGTGGTGATGGCCGGGCGAGCGAGGTCGGGGCCGATGCGGTGGTGGACGAGAACTTCCGCTTCCTGGTCGGCGTCGCCCTCGGCCGGCTGGGCTGGACCTACGAACTGTCGGATGCCGGTCGGCCGGTCGGCGCCTGCGTCTGGGCGCCCTGCGGATCGATCGCCGAGCTCCGGGCCGACGGCAGCGTGCGCGAGAGCGGGCCGCGTCGGCTGTGGTCCGAGCTCGAAGCCGCCCACCGCACGTACGAGGACCACGACCGCCCGGACCGGGGTCGCTACGGCCTCACCATCGCCGGGGACGATCAGCGGGTCTGGCTCGACGGGCCCGGCGGCCCGGGCTGGGTGCTCGGTGCCCGGAACGGGTAGCCGATCGGACAAGGTCCCCTGAAGCCCTGAAGCGCCCGATGGTCACGAGGCCCGCGAGCTCGGATGCCTGGTTCTATCCGAGTGAGTTCGACTCCGATCTCAGGGGACCGGATCTCCCGGCCGGGACCCGGGCCGAGGTCCTGGCCTGTGCTTGGGAGTACGTCCGTTGTGTGGTTCCCGAGTTCACCAGCTGGGAGCGGTACGTCGCGCTGGTGCGGATCATCGCCATCGGCATCGTCGCGGAGTTCCACGGGGACGGGATCGACGCGGCGGCCGAGGACCGTGTGCTGGGGTACGACCTGGACGGACTCCTGGAGTCGCTGTTCGGCGGCAGTCCCGCGTGCGAGGCGATGGCCCGCGAGTACCGGACCTTCCTGATCGTCACCACGGAGAAATCGCGCGGTGCCCGTGGCTCGGAGCTCTTCCGCCGGGAGGCGCGCGGTCGGTCGCCCCGGGCCGGCGCGGGATCGAGATGTCCGATCAGGTCACCGGGACGCGGCCCATGGGCGCCGAGAACACAGGGCTGGAAAGGGGCGTCCCGCACGGCACGGCCACCGGCCGGTCCCCTGACGGGAGGTGCTCGTCACATCTCGCCGCGCAGCCGGGCCGCCGTACTGGCGACCAGGTCCGGGAAGCGGTGGACCGGGACGGCCGGTGAGGCGCCGATTCCGAGGGCGCCCTCCGGCACGTACGCGACGTGGCAGCGCAGGCACAGGTAGGCGGCGCTCCAGGCGGTCGCGAAGGACGGGTACACCACGGAATGTGCCTCGAAGGCCTTCTGCGAGCGCCGGCGGGTCCTCGAGCGCTGGATGATCAGCAACACCGCCGCGAGGACGAACGGGCCGCCCAGGACGGTGAACGCGATCGCCGAGTTCTGCCCGGCGCCCTTGTCGCCGGACGTCAACAACGGCAGCATGGCGAGCGCCCAGGCCGCCGCGACGGCCACGACGATCGCCAGTGCGCACCCGCCGCTCGGCCGGACGAGCCGCGGCGGGGGCGGCGGCGCGATGTGGGACGCCAGCAGACTGCTGGTGGAGCCGGAGCTGTGGACGGTCGAGCTGCCGAAGCTCGGGACCACCCCGACCCCGCGCGCGTACGCGACGCCGGAGGAGTAGCCGGTGCTGGTCCCGGAGTACGTGCTGGTCTGCGACTCGTAGACGCTGGGAACGCTCCGCACCTGGTCGAGCGTCCCGCATTGCGGGCAGTTGATCCGGCTCATGTGTCCCCCCGAGGTCGACCTGACGGCATGACGGCAGACGATCATGGCACAGGCTGCCCGAACGGGCACAACCGTGCGCAACCGTGCGCACGACCGGAGGGTGTGAGGAGCCGGGCGCCGGGATCCGATCGCGATCGGCTGTCGGCTCCGCGGGCCGGCGAGCCAGGGGGTCGCGTGCGTCGAGTGGGGTTTCCTTCGTGTAGCGGTCCGGTCTTGTGGTGATTTGGTGGACGTGCGGCCCTGGTGCCGTCTTTGGTGTGGGATCAACGCAACGCTAACTCCGGATCGACGGAACGTCAGGAGCGCGTCGGGGCACAGCCGGCCGTCCGCGCGGGACGGGCTCGCTGCCCGCCGGGGCCCTACAGGGTTCCCCGGGAGGGCAGGTGGGTGTGCGGGGGCCGGTCGGCCGGAGTTGGCAGTAGGTGCCCGAACGAGCAAGGGTGTCCACCGAGTGTTGACATGGTCACGGGGCGCGGGAGGGGATGGGGCAGGGGGAGATCGCGGAGGTGGGCGGGCCCGTTCCGGCGGAAGGGGCCCGTTGACACGGGTGGGGCGCCGGGTGCACCTTTCCGGTCCGGTTCCCCGGGGGAACCGGACCGGAAAGGTGCACGCCGATTCAGTTTCCCTGCCTGATGTCGCTCAACGTTCCGCTGACGTTGAGGAGTTCGTGGCACGTCGGCGCCTGCTTGCCGGAGGCCGGGGTGCCGGGCGCCTCACAGGTCACGTTCACCGTCACGGCCTGGTCCTCGGGGACCTGGATGGGAGTCACCCAGTGGTAGTCCTGGTTGCGGAAGGTCTCCAGCGCGATGGTGATGATCGTCTGCTTGCCGGCCGTGATGGTCAACTGCCCCTGGTCCCCCTGGAAGTTGCTGGCCACGACGTCGGTGATGTCGAACACCTTGCCGTGCGGCACCTGGTAACTGCCGGACGACGAAGTGGCGTTCGCGGTCTGCACGTCGATCGTGGCGGAGCTCTGCTGCCCGGTGCCCGGCACCGCCAGGCCCGGGCCGGGGCCGCCGCGGCTGCCGCTGGTCGGCTGCCCGGCTCCCGGCTGCCCCGCACTCGGCTGGCCGGCGCCGGGCTTCCCCTGGTTGGGGGTGCCGCCGGGGGCCGGGGCTCCCGGCTCCGCGCCGGTGGCCGGGCCGGGGGTGGCGCTCTGCTGCGCGACGGCCTGTTCGGCGGCCTGCTTCGCGGAGCTGCGCACCGCCGGGCGGACGAGGGCGAACCACGCCAGCAGCAGCGCGATCAGTGCCGCCAGGAGGGCGAGCAGCCACTTGGGGAAGATCGGGAGCTGGAGGAACTCGCCGCCGAGGACGGGGCGCTGAGCCGCCGTCGGAACCTCGGCGGGGGTGTCGGCCGACTCCTTCCCGGGCGGCTTGACCTCCTCCGGGCCCACCGTGACCTCGAACGGCCAGGACGCCTGCTTGCCGAACCAGATCAGCTTGCGGGCGCGTGCCCGCAGCCGCACCTCCCCGGACTCGCCGGGTTCGAGGCGCAGCTTCTCCGGGGTGACCTTGAACCGCAGGTCCTCACCGGCCTGCCCGGGCGTGAACACCACGCTGCCGGGGGCGTTCCCGAGGTTGCGCACCGACGTCCGGTAGCGCCCGCGCAGCCAGCCGCGGCGGCGGCGCGGGGCGATCGCGGCCTGGAGCTCCTGGAACGGGGTCACCGTGACGGTGGTCTCCGGGACCGTCACCAGCTCGGGGCGCTCCGTCGGCAACACCCGGATCCCGAGCGGGAATTCACCGGCGCGCGCGGCGGGCGACCGGGGCGGGGCGAGGCGCACCGTCACCGTCGTGGACGTCCCGGGGTAGAGGGAGACGCGGGCCGGCTCGACCGTCGTCCAGGCGGCGCAGTCGCCGACGACCTCCAGCGAGTACGCCTCGACGATGTCGAGACCGTTGCGCACGGTCAGCGTCGTGGTGGCCACGCCACCGGGCGCCACCGTCAGTGTGGGCAGGCCGAGTTCGGCGGATGTGGTCATAGCGTGACGGTAGGACCGCCGGCCCGTCCGCGGAGAGGGCCGTGCGGGCAAGCCGCGGGCCGCACCCCTTGCCCCGCGCGGACAGGCCGCCCTCGTCATGGGCGAACGACGCACCCCCGTCCGGTGCCGCCGCGCAGCAGCGCGCGAGCCGGGTGCCCCCCTCAGGCCAACGGCCGGTCCCGCCCCGCGGCGGACGGCCGTCACATCGCAGGTCCACTGCAGAATGGAGTGTTCGATGACGTCGACGTCGACCGATACGTCCCGCGAGGAGGCCGTCACCACCCGGCGGGCCCCGGTGGCGCCACGGTCCGGCAGCGCCCGTCCCTCCGACGCGGGGCGCGTCCCCGTCCAGCCGGTGCGCGGCGCGGCGGGCCGACCGTCCGGCGCGGCGGGCCAGGTGCCGGGCAGGCCGGGCCAGGTGCGCGTGGCCGTGTACGCGGAGGACCTCATCCTGCAGACCGGTGTGGTCCAGCAACTGCGCCAGCGACCGGAAGTGGAGCTGCTGAGCGAGGCGGACGCGGGGAAGGCGGACGTCTCCCTGCTGGTGGTGGACGCCCTGACCGACGTGGTGGCCGAGCGGCTGCGCCGGCTGCGGCTCGCCACCTCGGGCCGAATAGGCCTGGTGGTGGGCCATTTCGAGGCGGGCGGGCTGCAGACGATCGTCGAGTACGGGGTCGCCGCGGTGCTGCGGCGCTCGGAGGCGGACCAGGACCGGCTGGTGCACCTCATCACCGCCCTCGCCAACGGTGAGGGCGTGATGCCCGGGGACCTGCTCGGCGAACTGCTCGACCGGATCGGGGTGCTCCAGCGCACGATGCTCGACGGGCGCGGGCTGACCCTGTCGACACTGACGGCCCGGGAGGTGGAGATGCTGCGGCTGGTGGCGGAGGGCTTCGACACGAGCGAGATCGCCGCCAAGACCTCCTACTCCGAACGCACCGTCAAGAACGTGCTGCACGAGATCATCACGCGGCTGGGCCTGCGCAACCGGGCGCACGCGGTCGGGTTCGCGATGCGGCGCGGGCTCATCTGAGGGGCGGTGCACCGGGGCCCGCCTTCGAACCCCCGTCGGCGGGCGGGCCCCGGGACCGCCGCGTCCTGCCCTCCGGGGACAGCGGCCGCTACCCCCGGATCGGGTGCCCGGGCCCTGTTCCCGGGCGCGCGGGCCGGTGAGACTGCCGGGGAGACCGCCCCTGCAACCTGTGAGGTCGAGCGTGACCGGCGCCACCGGCACTCCCCGCTCCAACCGGCGGCCGGCCCGGGCCGCCGTCGCCGTCCTGCTCGCGCTGGCGGCGGCCGTGCTGACCCTGGGTTCCGCCCCCGGCGGGTCGGGCGGCCGGGCCGCCCCGGCCGTGACGGCCGACGCGCCCGGTGGACGGATCGTCTTCGCCGGCACGAACCACCGCGGCCTCGGCCGGGTGACCGGCACGGCGGACAGCACGCCGCTGTTCGGTCCGGGCCCGGTCCACTTCGACCAGGACCCCTCGGCCCGCGGCGGCGAGCTGGTCTTCACGAGCCTGCGCGACGGCCCGTTGCCGCAGGTGTACCTGCGCGACGCGGCCGGCGCGGTGCACCGGCTGACCACCGGCATGGACACCGCCCACCCCGCGCTCGCGCCGGACGGCAAGGCCGTCGTCTTCGAGGCGCTGGAGCCCACCGGGACGGGCAGCACGTCCCAGCACGTCCTGTGGGTGGTGAACCGGGACGGCGGCGGCCTGCGGCGGCTGACCGACGGCGCGGCTGACGAGACGCACCCGACGGTCTCGCCGGACGGCAAGTGGGTCGCGTACGCGTGCACCGGCGACCCGGCGCACACCCAGATCTACCTGCGGCCGTTCGCCGGCGGGCCCCCGACCAGGATCACCACCGTGACCAGCGGGAACGCCGTCGACCCGACCTGGAACCCGCTCGACGACAACGAGCACCGCAACCAGATCGTCTACACCTGGGACCAGGGCGAGAAGGGCCGGACGCTCATCCTCACCTCGCCCACCGGCGGGGAGAAGGCCTTCTTCCCCGGTACCGGCTCGACCTGGAAGACCGGCTCCGCCTCCTGGCTGGCGGACGGCACCGGCGTCCTCTTCCTCAGCCCCGACGTGGCCACCCCCAAACCCCCGGCGGATCCGCCGCAGCCGCCGGTCGTGAACCTCTACCGCGCGCCGACCTGCGACTGCACCGCGCCCCAACTGCTCTACAGCACCGACCGGTTGATCGCCACGCCGACCTGGCTCGGCACCCAGGCCCAGGGCGGCCCGGTGGTGGAGCAGACCAGCGCGTCCGCCTCCGACGTCGCCGACGTCCAGGACGTCCTCCCCGACGGCGCCGACCCGCGCGACCTCGGCATCAGCGTGCTGAGGGAGGACCCGGCCGCCGACACCAACACCAGCACCGACCCGGCGGCCGACCCGCTCTTCCACCCCCGCCCCGGGTACGACCCCTGGTTCGAGCGGCAGGCCTACACGCCCGACGGCCGCCAGATCGTGGTGACCCGCTACGAGGACTCCCCGGCCGGCCGGATCGAACGGATCTGGCTCGCCGACGCCGACGGCTCGAATCCGCACCCGATGAACCTGGCCGGGCGCCGCCCCGACGACCGCGACACCGACCCGTCGCTCTCGCCGGACGGCAAGCTGATCGTGTTCAGCCGCAGCGCCCCGGGCGGTGGCCAGACGCCCGCGCGGCCGGGCCGGATTCTGATCGCGGACGTGTCCACGGGCGCCGTCGTGGGCACCGTCGAGCCGCCGGCCGGACAGCAGGGGGCCTCGGACGGCGAGCCCTTCTGGTCCCCCGACGGCAAGCTGATCGCCTTCTCCAGGACGGCCGTGGTCAACGGCAACGCGGGCAACCTGCACGTCTGGACCGTGCCCGCCGACGACCTCACCCGCCAGGCCGACCTCAGCAAGGCGATCTGCCCGGGCACCTGCAACGTCATCGACGACAGCCCCGTGTTCTCGCCCGACGGCCGCCGCATCGCCTTCAACCGCAAGGCGGGCGACGGCGGGAACAACCGGCAGGACGGCGTGCTGGTCACCTCGCCCACCGGCGCCGACTGCACGGTCGTCCTGCCCGCCGGGCTCCGCGACGACAAGGGCGCCTGCACCCGCACGCTGCCCGACACCTCCGCCACCGGCCCGTACCAGCCCCGCGACGTCGCCTGGACGGCGAACGGCGCGCAGCTGGTGCTCACCTCGCGCCGGGCCCTGCCGCCTAACTCGCCCGAGGGGCTCGGCGTCTACGACTTCGCCGCCGGCACGCTCACCCCGCTCGACCGCCGGCTGCCGGGACGCCAGAAGGAGCCGTCCGTCCAGCAGTCCGTCGACCTCGCGCTGAAGGCGCCCGCCCGGACCCCCGACGTCCCCGTCGGCACCGCCACGGACGTGCCCGTCACCGTCACCAACAAGGGCCCCGCGCCCTCGCCCGGCACCGTCCTCACGGTCTCGGTGCCGACCGGCGCCCGGCTCGGCGGGCTGAAGACCCCGGTCGGGACGTGCGACGCCGGCGCGCTGCGCTGCGACCTCGGCACCCTGGCGCCGGGCGCGGAGGTCCGGGTGACGGCCACGCTGATCGGCACCCGCAGCGGGCCGCAGCCGTTCGGCTGGAGCGTCACCGGGACGGTCGTCGACCCGAACCCGGAGGACGACTTCGCCGAGACGATCCTGCCGGTGCAGGACGCGCCGAGCCCGTCGCCGACGCCTTCGCCCACGGCGACTCCTTCGCCCACGCCCACGCCGACGCCTTCGCCCACGGCAACGCCGAGCCCGACGCCCACGTCGCCGGCCCCCGCGCCACCGCCCGGCTCGACCGACCCGCACGGGCAGCCGGGCCCCCAGCCCGCGGCCGGCCCCGGCGTGGCCATCGCGGCCCAGCCCAACCCCGGCTACGTCGGCGGCCACGTCACCGTCACCTACACCGTGCGCAACGCCGGCCAGGCCCTCGCCACCGGGCTGCGCCTGTCCCTCGGGCTGCCCCCGGGCGTGCCCACCGAGGCCCTGCCCCCGGGCTGCCGGGCCGGGACGTGTGCGCTCGCCGACCTGCGGCCCGGCCGCAGCCAGGTGGTCCGCGTGGTGCTGTCCCCGGTAGCGGCGCTCGACACCACCATCACCGCCGAACTCACCACCACCGGCACCGACGCCGAACCGGGACCGCACCGGGCGAGCACCCCGCTGCGCATCCTGCAGCCCCGCATCGTCGCGGTGCCACCGATCGGCAAGCCCGGCTTCGTCACGTCCGTCCGCGGCGTGGACTTCCCGCCCGGCGCGCCGGTGCGGTTCACCTGGCAGCCCGGCATCACCGCCGCGGCGGCGCCCACCTACCCGCGGGCGGACGGGACGTTCGCCGGGCAGCTGCTGATCCTTGCCAAGGACGAGACGGGTCCGCGGACCATCACCGCCGACGGTCCCGGGTTCTCGCCGGTGACCTGCCCGTTCCTCGTCGTGGAGGGCAGTATCGGCCCGCCGGGGGAGGTGGAGCGGCGGTGATCGGCGTGGCCGGCGTGGTCGGCGGCGAGGCCGGGAGGGGTGGCGAGGACGTGACGGGTGACCGGAACGGTCGGTCGGGGGAGGCGGTGCGGCGGTGATCCACGAGGTCGACGAGGCGTTGCGCCTGCTGCTCGCCGAGGCCGGTCTGCCGGAGCGCGGCGTCGAGGTGGTGTTCGACGCGCCCACGCGGGACATGGCGGCCCGGCGGGTCGCGCCGACGGTCGACGTGTTCCTCTACGGGATGCGCGAGGACACGGCCCGCCGGCAGGCCGGCGCCGTCGCCGAGTACGACGAGGACGGCGTGGTGGTCGGCCACCGGGCCGCGCCCCGCTGGTTCGAACTGGCCTACCTGGTCACCGTCTGGACCAACCGGCCGCAGGACGAACACCGGCTGCTGGCCGAGGTGTTGCAGTGTCTCACGGCCGTGGACGCGCTGCCCGCCCGGGTCCTGACCGGCACGCTCGCCCGGCTCGGGCTGACCGTCGGCCTCGACATCGCCGGGCGCGACTCGGGCCTGCCGTCGGTGTCCGACGTGTGGTCCGCGCTCGGCGGGGAGATGCGGCCCTCGATCGACCTGAGGGTGCTCGCCCCGCTGCCCGGTGCGCTCAGCCCCGCCGGGCCGCCCGTCACCGAGGGGCTCGTCGTGCGCGCCGAGGACACCACCCGGGAGCACCCGGCGCCCGCCGAGCACCCGGGCCGCCGACTGCGCTACCGCGGCGGCGCGGACCCGGGCCCGGACGGCTTCGCCGCGCCCCGGGAGCGCGGACTGCCACCGGGCCGCCGACCGCGCGGCGGGACGCGGTGAGCCGGTCGCGCGCCGGTGCCCCGGCCGACCACCTGTGGGAACGGCTGCACCGGGTCGAGCAGCGCGTCCGCACCGCCGTCCACGAGCGCCGCGCCGCCGACCCCGACCCGGACGACCCCTACCGCGGCCAGTACCTCGGCCCGGAGGCGGTCGAGCGGATCCTGGCGGCCCCCGCCGCAAGGGGCCGCAGCGATGAGAACACGGACCCGCCGCCGCCCGGCTCACGGCTCGCCCGGCTCTGCGCGGCCTTCGGACTGCTCCCGGTGGACCTGGACCTCCTCCTGGTGGCCCTCGCCCCCGACCTCGACACCCGCTTCGAGCAGCTCTACGGCTACCTCAACGACGACCTGACCCAGCGCCGGGCGACCATCGGCCTGGCCCTCGACCTGTGCGGACTGCCCGCCGCCGGCGCCGGCCGCCTCCGGTTCTCCGCGCGGGCCCCGCTGATCGCCGCGGACCTCCTGGAGATCACCGAGCCGGAGCGCCCGCTGCTCTCCCGCGCGCTGCGCGTACCGGACCGCGTGGCGGCCCACCTGCTCGGCGACGACGAGCCGGACGACGTACTCGCCGGGCTGGCCCGTCGGGCCGCCCCTGGCGCCGCAGCGCCCGCTTCCGGCACCGCGGAGCCCGTCGACCGTCTGCGCGCGCTCGCGGCGGACGGCGGGCTGGTGCACCTCCTGGACCGGAGCGGCCACGCCGGCCCCCTGGCGGTGGCCGCCCTGGCAGCCGACGGACGTCCGCCCCTCGTCGTGGACGCCGCCGCGCTGGCCGCCCGTCCGCCGGGCGCCGTCGTGCGCGTGCTCGCCCGCGAGGCGCGCCTCGGCGGGAGCGGCGTGGTGCTCGGACCGCTGGACCGGCTCGAACCCGAACGGCCCGAGCGGGCCGCCCTGTTGCGCGAGCTGTGCGCCGCGCTCGCCGGCGTCCCGCTGATCGTGCACGGCCCGCAGGTGTGGGACCCGGCCTGGGCCGACGAGAGCCCGGTGGTCGTCACCGTCCCCCCGCCGGAGGCGCACGGGCTGGCCGAGCAGTGGGCCCGCGCACTGGGAGGTGTGCCGGAGGAGGACGAACCGAAGCCGCTGAGCGAGGAGTTGGCGGAGGCGGTGGCCGCCTACCGGCTCGACCGCGAGAAGTTGCGGCGGGCCGCCACCGTGGCGGCCAGGACGGCGGCCGCCGAGCGGCGGCCGGTGTGCGCCGACGACGTGCGGGCCGCCGTCCGGGCCCAGAACGCGGCCGGTCTGGCCCGCCTCGCCCGGCGGATCGAGCCCGGGGTCGGCTGGTCCGACCTGGTGCTGCCGCCGCCCACCGAGGCCCGGCTGCGCGAGCTCGTGCTGCGGGCCCGCCACCGCGACCAGGTGCTCGGGCAGTGGCGGATGCGGCCCGGCGGCGGCCGGGGGAACGGCGTGATCGCCCTGTTCGCGGGGGAGTCGGGCACCGGCAAGACGATGTCGGCGGAGGTGGTCGCCGCCGAGCTCGGCATGGAGCTGTACGTCGTGGAGCTCTCCACCGTCGTGGACAAGTACATCGGCGAGACCGAGAAGAACCTGGAACGCGTCTTCACCGAGGCCGCCCAGGTGAACGGCGTCCTGCTGTTCGACGAGGCGGACGCGCTGTTCGGCAAGCGCTCCAAGGTCGAGGACGCCCACGACCGCCACGCCAACCTGGAGACGGCCTACCTGCTCCAGCGCATGGAGTCCTTCGAGGGCATCGCCGTCCTGACGTCCAACCTGCGCGCCAACCTCGACGACGCGTTCACCCGGCGGCTGGACGTCATCGCGGAGTTCCCGCTGCCGGACGAGGCGCAGCGGCGCCTGCTGTGGGACCGCTGCCTCGGGCCGTGGCTGCCGCGCGGCGACGACCTCGACCTGGACTTCTGCGCCCGGAGCTTCGAGCTCACCGGCGGCTCCATCCGGGCCTGCGCGGTCTCCGCGGCCTACCTGGCCGCCGGGACGGGTGCCCCGCTGGGCATGGCGCAACTGGTCGCGGCGGTGGTCGGCGAGTACCGCAAGCTGGGCCGGCTGGTGCTGGAGAGCGAGTTCGGGCCGTGGCTCGGAGTCCTCGGGGACGCCGGGCACGGCTGAGCCCGCTGTGCCGGAGGCGACGGTTGGGAGTGCCCGCCGGGGACAGTCCTCCCTGCCCCCGGTCGGGGACCGTGGGACATGTCCCCGGGCGCCGCGCGGCAGCAGACTCGGGGGCGACCGACCGGCCACCCGAAGGAGCGCGAATGCCGTCGTACCTCACACCGGGCGTGTACGTGGAGGAGGTCCAGTCCGGTGCCCGCCCGATCGAGGGCGTCGGCACGGCCGTCGCCGCGTTCGTGGGCTTCGCCGAGGCCGGTCCGTTCCACGAGCCCACGCTGGTGACCACCTGGGACCAGTACGTCCAGCGGTTCGGCGGCTTCACCGAGGGCACCTACCTCGCGCACGCCGTGTACGGCTACTTCGCCAACGGCGGCGGCTCGGCCTACGTCGTCCGGGTCGGCGACCCGGCGCGGCGGGCCCCCGGTGTCGTGCCCGGACCGGTGGCGCCGCCGCCCGTCGCCGTCTCCGGCCTCCTCTTCTCGGCCCTGCCCGGCGCGGGCGCCGACGTGTCGGTCGAGATCGCCGACGCGGAGGGCGAGAACGTCCCCGAGGACCGGTTCCGCGTGCTCGTCCGCAAGGGCGCCGAGGTCGTCGAGACGTACGACGTCTCGACCCGTCGGAACACCAAGGGCTACGTCGTCACCCAGCTGCGGGAGTCGAAGCTGGTCGCGGTCGCCGAGCAGCCCGGCACGGCGCCGAGCCGCCCCGAGCGCCGGACCCACGCCCTGGCCGCCGCTCCGGCGCCCGCACCGGTCGCGGCCCCGCCGGCCCGGCTCGACCCGGCCGAGTACGTCGGCGACGCTGCGGCCAGGACCGGCTTCTCGGGCCTGGAGGCGATCGACGAGATCACGATGGTCGCCGTGCCCGACCTGATGAGCGCCCACCAGCGCGGCGACCTCGACGACGAGGGCCTGCGGACGGTGCAGCTCGCGGTGATGTCGCACTGCGAGCAGATGGGCGACCGGATCGCCGTCCTCGACCCGCCGCCCGGCCTCAACGCCCAGCAGATGCGCGCCTGGCGCAACGACGAAGCCGGCTTCGACTCCCGCTACGCCGCGCTCTACTACCCGTGGATCAAGGTCTTCGACCCGGCCACCGGCCGCAACGTGCTGGTCCCGCCGAGCGGGCACGCCGCCGGGGTGTGGGCGCGCAGCGACGCCGAGCGCGGCGTGCACAAGGCGCCGGCCAACGAGGTCATCCGGGGCGCGGTCGACCTGGAGATCCGCCTCAGCAAGGGCGAGCAGGACCTGCTCAACCCGATCGGCGTCAACTGCGTGCGGGCGTTCCCCGGGCGCGGCATCCGGATCTGGGGCGCGCGGACGCTCTCCTCCGACCCCGCGTGGCGCTACCTGAACGTGCGCCGGCTCTTCAACTACCTGGAGGAGTCGATCCTGATCGGCACCCAGTGGGTGGTGTTCGAGCCCAACGACGACCGGCTGTGGTCCAGCATCCGCCGGAACATCACCGCGTTCCTCACCGAGGAGTGGCGGCGCGGCGCGCTGTTCGGCCAGACCGCGGCCGAGGCCTTCTACGTCAAGTGCGACCGCGACAACAACCCGCCGGAGTCGATCGACCTCGGACAGGTGATCTGCGAGATCGGGGTCTCGCCGGTGAAGCCCGCGGAGTTCGTGGTGTTCCGGCTCGCCCAGTTCTCCGACAGCACGAGCCTCGTCAACGAGTGACCGGCACCGTCGGCACCTACGGGAATGGGAAGGTGACAGCACGCCATGGCTGAAGGCGATCCGCTCTCCACACACATATTCGGCGTCCAACTCGGCGGCTACAACGTCGAGTCGGTCAAGGAGGTCAGCAACCTCACGGTCGAGCAGGACGTCGTCGAGTACAAGCAGGTGACCCAGGAGGGCAAACTCATCGTCCGCAAGCAGCCCGGTGCGCGGCTGCCCGGCGAGGTGACGATCACCCGCGGCCTCGACAAGAGCAGCACGTTCTCCGAGTGGATCAAGGAGACCCTCAACAACGGGGCGATCAACACCGCGCGCCAGAACCTCACCATCGAGGTCAAGGACACCACCGGCGCCACCCTGCGCCGCATCCACCTCAACAACGCCTGGGCCAGCCGCTGGGAGGGCCCCACGCTCAGCGCGGGTGAATCGAGCCCGGCGACGGAGACCGTGACCATCGTGTTCGAGGAGATCTCGGTCGATTGACATGCTCCCCCTCCCACGGAGGGAGGGGGGATTCCTGGCTCACGCTGCCCGATCGTCCTGCGGACGTTCAGGTCTTCCGCGATCAACACCAGCCGGGTTCAGACCAGCCCGGACGAGCATCACGCGGGCGGAGTTCTTGTCGCGAGGCGACACGACTCCGCACGCGGTGCACGAGTAGATCCTCTCAGAGAGGGGGAGGCGGTGTTTGGCTCTCACACCGCAGTGCGCGCAGTCCATCGTGGTGTGCGCAGGGTTGACCGGATGAACGGTCCGTCCGTGCTTCCGCGCCATCTCGACCAACGCCGCCTTCGTGGCGCCGATCACGGCGTCGGCCGCCTTGTTGGCCATAGTGGTCTTGGCAAGGAACTTCGGCCGGAAGTCCTCCACCGCGATCGCGTCATGGTCGTGTACAACCGACTTGGCCCACTTTCGGGCCGTGTCCTGCCGCTGGTTCGCGATCTTCTTGTGGACCTTGGCGGCCTGTCGTTGGGCCTTTCGGTAGCCTTTCGTCTGTGCCTTCCCCTTCGGCTGCCGTCTCCGGGCCATCTGCCGCTGGTAGTGCGCGAGTTTCCGCGCGGCGCTTTCCCCGTACTGAGGATGGGGAAGGTCGTGGGCATCGCTGGTCGTGGTTGCGATCTCCTTGACGCCCCAGTCGATTCCGATGGCGCGGCCGATGGCGGGCAGCGGCTCGGGCTGGGTGAGGACGACGAAGGAAGCCCACCAATGCCCGACAGCGTCACGGTGGATCCGCACACTGGATGGGTCGGAAGGCAGCTCGCGGGACCAGACCACGGTCAGCACGATGCCGCCGGCCAGGTGCAGCCGGCCGTCCTTGATCCGGAATCCGCGTCGAGTGTAGTTGAGCGACGCGAGCGCCTCGCGCTTGCGTTTCGGCTTCGGCAACCCGGCGCGCTGACGCATCGGCAGCATCGCCTTGATGTCCTTCATCGCCTTGGCTCTCGACTTGCCGAAATCCCGGATGACCTGCTGCTGCGGTACCGACGCCCCGTCACGCAGCCACGCCATCGCGACGCGCGCCTCGGTCAGGAGCTTGTCCAGGTCCGCCGGCCCGCAGGTGCGCCTGCTCTCGGAGTCGGCCCGGTTGTGTAGGTGGATCTTGCGAGACGTGTGGACGCATTCGTTCCAGACCCAACGGCACCGGCCCCACTCCGCTTCCAGCAGGGCGGACGCGGAGGACGACACGCGAAGCCGGTAGGTGTACCGGGCGTATCCGGGACCTTCGATCATCGCCGCTGTCGTCATGATCCGCAACCTAACAGCACCCACTGACAATGAATGAAAGAGAGCGCAGGCCAGAACAGATGCGCAGAGAAACCCGCCGCTGCGCGGCTCTGAATCATGAACCTTCCCCATTTCTCCGGGCGGAGGGCCCCCCAGCTCTCCCGGCTGGCACCGGGAGCATCCAGGGAGAGATTTGGTGAGGCGGAAGATCGGTCTGGACGAACTGCTGGAACGGGCGCCCGCCGCCCAGCAGAACAGCGAGCCGCAGCAGCAGGCCCCGGGACCCGCCGGTCCGCGGGCGCGGGCGCCGCACACCGAGTTCGAGTTCGAGCTGCCGCTCGGGTACGTCGACGACGAGGGCACCGTCCACCGGTACGGCGCCATGCGCCGGGCCACCGCCCGCGACGAACTGATGCCGCAGATCGACCTGCGGGTCAAGGAGAACCCGGCCTACCTGAGCGTCGTGCTGCTCAGCCACGTCATCACGCGGCTGGGCGACATCACCGACGTGCACGCCGGCGTCGTCGAGCGGATGTACGCCACCGACGTGGCGTTCCTCCAGGACCTCTACCAGCGCGTCAACAGCGAGGGCCACACCCGCGCCGCCGTGACCTGCCCGCACTGCGACGGCGCCTTCGAAGTCGACCTCGCCGGTGGGCGCCTGGGGGAATCGTGACGTACGCGCCTGCTCGGCTGCACGAGGAGATCGCGTACATCGCCTACCACTTCCACTGGCAGCGCGAGGACATCCTCGACCTGACCCATCACGAGCGCCGGCAGTGGGTGCGCGAGATCGCGCGGCTCAACACCCGGATCAGCGAGGGTGGGTGAGCGGCGGATGGGGCTGCGGGACTGGCTCGGCCGGCGGCGGGGCGAAGGTGCCGAAGGGGGCGCGGAGGTCGTCGTCCCCGCTGGTGGTGGTGTCGAGCGGCGGCGTCCGGCGTCGGGGGACGGGGGGTGGCGCGAGGTGGCGCCGTTGGTCCCGACCCTGGACGGCGCGGCGCGTGGCGTCAGTGACGGGCTGAACTTCCGTTCCAGGCTGGCCGCTTGGCAGGATCCCTCGCTGTGCGGGCCGCTCGGGCACGCCGTCCTGCCGGGCGCTCCGGTGGGGATCCTGCGAGCGGTGGCGGTACCGGGCTCCCCCTCGACGGTCGAGGGCGGGGACGCGCTCGTGCTGCCGGACGTGTGGGGCGAGGGTGGGGCGGCGGAGCCGGGGCAGCCGGGGGAGGTCCGGCCGGTTCAGCGTGCTGTCGCGGTGCGGAGGCTTCGCGTGCGGGCGGTGCAGCGCGCGCGTTCGCCGCAGCGGCCGGCCGGCTCGGTGGGCGCTGACGGTGATGGCGTGTCGACGTCCGGGCCGGTGCCGGGTGCACCGGAGTCGGTTGCGCCGACGGCGGGCACGCCTGTGCCGGGTGCGGTGGCTGCACCCGAGCGTGGGAACGATGTCGGCGGTGCGGTGCGGCTGCGTCCCGTCGGTGAAGCGCTGACGGTGGCGCGGCGTCCCCGTGGCCTGTCGGTGCGGCCCGTTGCGGTCGTGCGCGATTCGGACAGGACGCCGGAAACCGTTGTCGAGCCGTCAAGCCAGGGTGTGGGCGGATCGCGACCCGTGGCGGCTGTGGACGGCGAGGCTACTCCTCGCCCCGCGCCGGCGCCGGAAGGGCAGGCCGAACGGCCGGTCCAGCGTGCCGCCGTCGCGCCGGGCGAGGGTGGGGCTACCCGCCCGGTTCTCGGCGAGCCCATGGCGGCGCTGCCCGCGAGTGCCGCACCTTTGGCCCCTGCCGCTCCGCAGGCTGCATCGGGTGTGCCGGCCATGCCCGTGGTCCCCGCCGATACGGCAGGCCCTGTGGCGGGCGCACCCGCCGAGGCGTCTGATCGGGGCAACCCGGGGCCGTCCCGCACTCAGCGTGGGTCCGTCGGTGCTGCGCCCGTGCAGCGTGCGTCGTCCGAGGCGCCGGCCGGGCGGTCCCGGCCCGCTGATGCGCCTGCCCGGGGCGGTCGGGCGTCTTCTGGTGCGCAGCGTGGGTCTGCCAGTGACGCGCCTGTGCAGCGTGTGCCCGCCGAGGCGCCGGATCGGGGTGATCCGGCGCCGTCTCCGTCTCGGCGTGGGTCCGTCGGTGAGGTGCCCGTGCAGCGTGTGCCGTCCGAGGCACCCGATCGGGGCGGCCCGGCGCCGTCTTCGTCTCGGCGTGGGTCCGTCGGTGAGGTGCCCGTGCAGCGTGTGCCGTCCGAGGCACCCGATCGGGGCGGCCCGGCGCCGTCTCCGACTCCGCGTGACTCCACCAGTGACACGCCCGTGCAGCGTGTGCCGGCCGAGGCGCCGACAGGACGGACGTGGCGCGACGGCACCTCCGTCCGTACGCGTGGGGGCCTGGGTGCGCCCCTCGACGCCTTGCCGCCGACGGCGGCTGGGGCCGTTGGGCGACGGGCTGCCGGGCGGGAGAGCGGGACAGCGGACGTGCAGGGCACACCGCCCGGCGGCACCGCTCCGCTGCTCGGCGAGCGACGGCCGGTTCGGCGGGTCATGGGTTCCGGTGCGGGGACGGCACGGGAACCGGGCACGTCGGCGAACGGCGAAGGGATGCCCGTTCAGCGCGCCGTCGAGGGCGCGCAGGGGGCAACAGGACTCCCTGGTGGGAGCGTTGGCGAACGAGGGGAAGGCCGCGACGGCCGGCCGGCGGACGGGGCGACCGCGCTGCCGAGGCAGGGTTCTGCGCCCCGGCCCGGTGATGCGGCTCCCGTCGTGGTTCCGGTGCGTCCGGTCGGCGGCGGTCGTGCTGTGCAGCGGTACGCCGAACTCGCCAGCCCCAGGCGAGGGTTGCTCAGCATTCACCGCATGACCACCGCCCTCGCCGGGTCGTCGGCGACGGCTGGCGGCAGCACTCCCGCCGCTACCGCGGCAACGCCCGCCCCGCCGGTGGTTCCGGCGACCTGGCCCCATGCGCTCAAGGCGCGGGCCGAGGGCCGGGCGGCGGATTTCGCGGACGGCGGGACCAATCGACCCTCCTCGCAGGCGAGTTCGGTGAGGCGAGGTGACGCGGAGGCCGTGCAGCGCTCGCGGTCGCGGGGTTCGTCGGGGGAGGACAGAGAGGAACGCGTGCCGGTCGGTCGCCCTTTGCCCTGGGAGCGTTCGGCCTCGGCCGGGGCTCCCGGCGAAACGGCGATGCCGGGCGGCCGGAGGGCGGCGGATGGCGCGGCCGATCCGGGCCGGCCGTCAGGTGGGCGCGGGGTCGTGGCGGCGGTTCAACGTCTGCGCTCCCGGGGTTCGTCGAGGTCGAGCGCCACTGTTCGCCCGCTGCCGCAACGGAGTTCGGACGTGCCCGGCGGCTCGACGGCTGTGCAACGATCGGGCTCCGCGCGCTCGCCGGAGCACGGTGACGATCGGCTGGCGCCACCGGGGAGTTCGACGCTTCCCGTTGTGGCTCCGGTCGCAGGCACACCTGCGGCGCTCCCGCCGAGCACCGCCACGAACACCCGCGAACCCGCCCCCGCACCGCGACCGACCCGCACCGACCTCGGTCCGTCGTCCGCCGCGGTGACCGGCCGGCGCCTCCCGCTGGTCCGGCCCGCGCCCGTCGCGGCCCCGGCGCTCCAGCGGTTGCCCTCGATCGCCCGGATCCCGCAGCCGTCCCCGGCGCAGCCGCCCGCAGCGCCGCCTCCGCCCGTCGTGCAGCGCACCCTGTCGGCCGCGCCCCCGTCGCCCGTCTCGGCGCAAGCGCTCCAACGGGTGGCCGGGCAGGCGGGTCTGTCCGGGGTGCCGCTGACCGCCGTGCCGGCGCGGAAGCCGACCACCGCCCAGGCGCCTTCACCCCCGTCGTCCCAAGCGGCCCCACCCGAGACGACCACCTCGGGCACCGCCGACCTCGACGACCTGGCCCGGCGCCTCGTCGAACCGGTGGGCCGCCTGCTGCGCACCGAGCTGCGCAGGGGCAGGGAGCGCGCCGGGAGGCCGTACGACATGCGCCGCTGAGCGGGTACGGCAGCAGGAAGCAGATCGCCGGAAGCAAACAGGGAACGGACCGATGACCGACAACATCTTCGCGAGCAGCGTGTTCTTCAGCCTGACCATCGGCGGCAACGACCTGGGCGACTTCGCCACCTGCTCGGGGCTCGGCGCGCAGGTGGAGATCGAGCAGTACGCGGAGGGCGGCAACAACGGGTTCGCGTGGCAGCTGCCGGGCCGGATCACCTGGTCGAACATCACGCTGACCCGCGCGGTCACCGCGGACACCGCGAAGATCGCGCGCTGGCTGGGGGAGATCGTCCGGAGGGTCGAGCCGAAGGACGGCGAGATCGTGGCGCTGCGGCCGGACCTGAGCCGGATCGTGGGCTGGCAGGTGCTCGGGATCGTCCCGGTGCGGTGGGAGGGCCCGTCCTTCGACCCTTCCAACTCGCAGGCCGCGATGGAGACCCTGGAGATCGCCCACGCGGGCCTGCGCCCGTCCTGACACGCGGCCCGAACCCGTCCCGTCCACCAGAGGAGCAGCAAGGATGTCCCCCGCGGTCCCCGCGAGCGTCACCCGGGCCCAACTGACCATCATGGAGCCCCCGTCCGCGGTCGGCGCCCAGCCCGGAGGGGCGATCGCGCGGCTTCCGCTGCAGTTCAACCCGGCGACCCTGGTGCTGCGCAAGACGACGGAGTGGCGGCGCACGCCGTCCCGGATGGCGGGCCAGTCGGCGCTGCCGGAGTTCGTCGGCAGCGGGCCGCGGTCGCTCTCCCTCGACGTGTTCCTCGACTCGACGGCGACGCACGACAACTCGGTGGAACGGGCGGTGGAGCAGCTGATGACGGCGTGCGTGCCCACCCCGACGAGCCTGGCGCGCAAGACGCCGGCCAGCCCGTGGATCCGGCTGGACTGGGGCACGTTGAAGACGACCTCGTTCAACGGGGTGCTGACCGGCCTCTCCGTCACCTACACGCTCTTCGATGTCGACGGCAATCCGCTGCGCGCGGTCTGCTCGCTCACGATCGACGAGGCCAGCGTCGACCCGGCCGGCCAGAACCCGACCTCGGGCTCGCCGGAGGCGCGCAGCACCCACCGGGTGATCGCGGGCGACACGCTGCCGCTGCTCGCCTGGCGCGCCTACGGGGACGCGACGGCCTGGCGCACGATCGCGGAGGCCAACGACATCGACGATCCGCTGGTCCTCGTCCCCGGCGCGGAGCTGATCGTGCCGGGGATCGACGAACTCACCCGGGGAGGGCGCGCGTGACGACCCCCGAGGCCCGGGGCGGCCGCCCGTTCGCCGCGGATCCCGTCGTCGAGGCGCCGGGGCCGCTGCCGCCGGCGTGGGCGGCGCAGCTGGTGTCCTGCGACATCGAGGAGAGCGTCGGCCTGCCCGACACCGCCGTCCTGACCTTCCGGGACGCCGACCACATGTTCCTCACCGCGACCGGGATCACCATCGGCACGAAGGTGCGGGTGTCGGTGGTCACCGTGCAGGGGCACACCCAGGTGCGGCTGTTCACCGGCGAGGTGACGGCGCTGGAGCTGGAGGTGGACACCACCGGCTCGTACACCGTGGTGCGGGCGTCGGCGGTCACGCACCGGCTGATGCGCGGGCGCCGGGTGAAGGCGTTCCGGAACATGACGACCGCCGACATCGTCCGCGAGGTCGCCGCGGGCGCGGGCCTGACCTGCGGGCGGGTGGACTCCTTCCCGGTCGTCCACCAGCAGCTCTCCCAGGCGAACGTCCCGGACTGGGAGTTCCTCCAGTTCCTGGCGCTGGAGAGCGGCGCGCAGGTGCGGGCCGATGACGACGGGCGGCTGGAGTTCGTCAAGCCCGAGCCCGCGTCCGGCGCGCCGGCGCCCTCCACGCCGGCGCCGCAGAGCCCGCTGGTCCTGGAGTACGGCCGCAACCTGCTGGAGCTGCGCGGCGTGCTGACGGGCGGCGCGGGCGCGGACACCGTCGAGGCGCGCGGCTGGAACGTGACGACCAAGAGCGCGCTGGTCGCCGCCGAGCCGTCGGTGACCTCCCTGACGGTGCAGCCGGGCCTGAGCCCCTCGGTGGCCGCGTCCGCCTTCGCGGGCCCGGCCCGGCTGACCGTCGCCGACACCCCGTACCGCACCCAGGCGGAGACGACGGCCGCGGCGCGCTCGCTGGCCGCCTCGGTGGCCGCCGGCTTCGGCGAGCTGGAGGCGGTCGTCGAGGGCAATCCGCGGCTGCGGGCGGGCACCGCGGTCGCCCTGGGGAACGTCGGCGCCGCCTTCTCCGGCCGCTACACCGCCACCGGGGTGCGCCACCTCGTCGAACCGTTCCGCGGCTACCGGACCACCGTCGTCGTCAGCGCGTCGCCCGACCGCTCCCTGGCCGGGCTGGCCACCGGCGGCAACGCGCCGCCGCGCGGGCCGCGGATGCCGGGCCTGGCCGTCGCGGTGGTCACCGACGTCCGCGAGCCGGGCGACGGGCGGCGCGGCTGGGTGAAGCTGAAGTTCCCCTGGCTGGACGACAGTTACGTGTCCGACTGGGTGCGCACCGTGCAGTGGGGCGGCCACGGGGGCGGCGGCGTGGTGAGCCCCGAGGTCAACGACGAGGTGCTGGTCGGCTTCGAACAGGGCGACCTGGACAGCCCCTACGTGCTCGGCGGACTCTACAACGGCGTGGACCGGCCCTCGCCGCACGACGTGCCGCTCGTCGACGCCGCCGCCGGGACGGTCAACCGCCGCTCCGTCGTGTCCCGTTCGGGCCACCGCCTGGAGCTGCTGGACGTGCCGGGCGGCACGTCCGGGGTCCGACTGGCGAGCGGGGACGGGAAGCTGGAGGTCAAGCTGGACCAGCAGAACGGCGAGATCGTGCTCACCGTCCACGGCGTGGGCGGCGCGGGGGGAAGCACGGTCCGCCTCTCCTCCTCCGGCATCACCCTCGACGCGGGCACCGGAGAGGTGAACGTGCGCGGCGGATCGGTGACCGTCCGCGGGACGACGGCCGTCACGGTGGACGGCGGGGCCGAAGCGGTCCTCAAGGGGGCGTTCGTGCGCATCAACTGACGGAACGTCATGGTCAGTAAACAGGCCCGCCGGATCCCGTCGGGCACCCTCGGATTGGAGACCGCACATGCCCCCCGCAGCCCGGACCGGCGACCCCACCGATCACGGCGGCGTCCTCGCCACCCCGCCGCCGGGCGCCATCGCCGTGGAGACCGTGCTGATCGGCGGCCGGCCCGCCGCCGTGGTCGGCAGCCTGCACGCCTGCGTCCCGCACGTGGAGATGGGCCCCGCCAACGTCGTCGAGCCCCAACTCGGCACGGTGACCAGGGGAGTGGTCCTCATCGGCGGCCTGCCCGCGGCCCGCATGGGCGACAAGACGACCTGCGGCGCCGCCGTCATCGCCGGCGCGTTCAACGTCCTGATCGGAGGCGTCGCATGACCGGCAACTTCATCGGCCGGGGCTGGGCCTTCCCGCTGCGCGTGAACGCCACCGGCGGCATCGGCATGGTCGACCGCGACCGGGAGCTCGCCGAGGCGATCCGGCTGATCCTCGGCACCGCCCCCGGCGAGCGGCCGATGCGCCCGGAATTCGGCTGCGGCATCCACGAGTACGTGTTCGCCCCCGGCGACAGCACCACCGCCGGACGGATCGCCCGCGAGGTGCGCATCGCCCTCGAACGCTGGGAACCGCGGATCGAGGTCGACGACGTCGCGATCGCCTTCGACAGCGTCGACGAGGGCACGCTCTACATCGACGTCCACTACACCGTGCGCGCCACCAACGACCGCCGCAACCTCGTCTTCCCCTTCTACACCATCCCGGAGTCACCCACGTCCGTCGACGGGAGCGTGCGCTGATGGCCCTGCCCTCCCCGAACCTGGACGACCGCCGCTTCCAGCAACTCGTCGACGAGGCCAAGCGGTACGTCCAGCAGCGCGCCCCCGAGTGGACCGACCACAACGTCTCCGACCCCGGCGTCACCCTCATCGAGACCTTCGCCTACCTCGTCGACCACCTGCTCTACCGGCTCAACCGGGTGCCCGAGAAGAACTACTCCGCCTTCCTCGACCTGCTCGGCATCCGGCTCTTCCCGCCCGCGGCCGCCCGCGCCGACGTCGACTTCTGGCTCTCCGCCGCGCAGCCCGAGACGGTGCTCCTGCGGGCCGGCACCGAGGTCTCCACGCTGCGCACCGAGACCGACGAGGCCGTGGTCTTCTCCACCGCCGAGGACCTCCCGATCGTCCCCAGCGCGCTGGAGCGCCTGGTCACCCTCTCCGCCTCCGGGGAACAGTCCGACGCCACGGACCGGCTGGCCGACGGGACGGACGTGCCGTGCTTCCAGCCGCGCCCCGAGGTCGGCGACGCGATGCTCTTCGCGCTGCCCGCCGTCGTGCCCCGCTGCATCCTGGTCGTCCGGCTCGACAGCCGGGTGGAGGGCGTCGGCGTCGACCCGCGCCAGCCGCCGCTGGCCTGGGAGGTGTGGGACGGCGCGCGCTGGAGCGCCTGCGAGACCGGCACCGACACCACCGGCGGCCTCAACCGGCCCGGCGAGGTGGTGGTGTTCGTGCCCGCCGGACACACCGCGTCGGTCGTCGCCGGGCGCCGGGCCGCGTGGCTGCGCTGCCGCGTCACCGAGCCCCGGCCCGGCCAGCCGTTCTACTCGGAGTCGCCGACCGTCCGCCGGGCCGAGGTGTTCACCGTCGGCGGCACCGCGACCGCCGTCCACGCCCAGACCGTCACCGGCGCGTCGCTCGGCACCTCCGAAGGCGTCGCCGGCCAGCACTTCCGGCTCGCCCGGCCGCCGGTCCTGCTCGACGGCGAACCGCCCGTCGTCGAGGCCTCGGCCGGCGACGGCTGGCAGCGCTGGACGGTCGTCGAGCACTTCGGCGACTCCGCACCGGCCGACCGGCACGTGGTGCTCGACGCGACCACCGGCGAGTTCCTCTTCCCGCCCGCCGTCCGGGAACCCGACGGCACCCTCCGCTCCTTCGGCGCGGTGCCGCCCAAGGGCGCCCACCTCCGGGTCCCGCACTACCGCACCGGCGGCGGGACGGCCGGCAACGTCGCCCGCGGCACGATCACCGTGCTGCGCAGCTCCGTCCCGTACATCGCCCGGGTGGACAACCGCGAGGCGGCCAGGGGCGGCGTGGACGGCGAGACCGTCGAGAACGCCAAACTGCGCGCCCCGCACCAGCTGCGGCTCCAGGAACGCGCCGTCACCGCCGGGGACTACGAGCTGATCGCCCGCCAGGCCGCGCCGTCCGCCGCCCGGATCACCTGCGTGCCCGGCGGTGGCGAGGCGGGTGCGGTCCGCGTGCTGGTGGTGCCCGACGCGGTCGCCGACGACGGCGACCGGCTGCGCTTCGAGCAACTGATCCCCGACGAACAGGTCCTGGCCGCCGTCGCGTCGGCCCTCGACGAACGGCGGCTGATCGGCACCCGGGTCGCCGTGCAGCCACCGACCTACCAGGGCGTCACGGTGGTGGCCCGGCTCACGACCCGCTCCGCGGATCCCGACCGCGTCCGGGACGCGGTGCTCGCCACGCTGTACCGGTACCTCAACCCGCTGCGCGGCGGCGCCGACGGCACGGGCTGGCCGTTCGGGCGGGCGGTGCAGTACGGGGAGGTGTTCGCCGTGCTCCAGCGGGTGGCCGCCGTCACGGGCGTGGAGGAGCTGCGGCTCTTCCCCGCCGACCCCATCACCGGCCGCCGGGGCGCGCCCGCCGAGCGGGTCGAGGTGCCGGCGGACGCGCTGGTCTTCTCCCACCAGCACCAGGTGGTGGTCACGGCGGTGGCCTCCGACGGCGGTGCGTCATGAGTGAGCGCAGCGAGCTCGTCATCAGAAGGTGCGCACGGGTCGAGGCCCCTGCCGAGCGGAGCGAGGCGGACGCATGACGCGTGCCGCCGTCCCGGGTCTGCCGAGCCCGCACCCCATCGGCGAACTGCTGCCCGCCCTCTTCGCCGACGACGACCTCGCCCAGCGCTTCACGGCCGGCCTGGACACCGTCCTCGCCCCCGTCTTCGCGACGCTGGACAACCTGCCCGCCTACTTCCGGCCCCGCCTCGCGCCGGCCGACTTCCTCGACTGGCTGGCGACCTGGGTCGCGGTGGACGTCGACCCGGCCTGGCCGGACGAGGTGCGCCGCGCGGTGGTCGGGCGCGCGATGGAGCTCCACCGCTGGCGCGGCACCCGGCGCGGGCTCGTCGAGCGGCTGCGGCTGGTGCTGGGCGCCGGCGCCGAGATCACGGACGGCGGCGGCGTCTCCTGGTCGACCGCTCCCGGCGCCGCCCTGCCGCCCGGCGGGGGCGGTGAGGTGCTCGTCCGGGTCTGGCCCCTGAACGGACCGGAACCGGACGCGGAGCAGGTGCTGGCCGTCGTCAGGGCCGGCTGCCCGGTCCACCTGAACTGCCGGGTGGAGATCCTGCCCGGTCCGCCGGGGCTGCCCGGACGAGCGGAGGGCTGACGGATGCCGGTGTGCCCCGAGTGCGGGACGGCCAACGGAGAGGGCGACGACTTCTGCGGCAACTGCGGTGCGTACCTGGGCTGGTCGCGCAGCGCCGCGGCGAAGCCCGCGCCTTCGACGGCGAGGCCCGCGCCTGGGCCCGGGCCCGCGAAGGCCGAGTCCGAGCCTTCACCCGGGCCTGCGCCCGCTGAGCCCGAGACGGCCCACACCGAATCCACCTGGCGGGCGGTGTCGCGACGGGTGACGCGCGCGAGGAGGGAGCAGCCGCCCGCCCCGCAGGCGGAGGCGCCGCTGCCGGTCCCCGAACCCGTCCCCGCCCCCGAACCGTCGCCGACCGTCGAACCGAAGCGCGCATCGACGTCGGACCCCGCTCCCGCTGTCCCGGCCCCGGCCCCGGCCCCTGCCCCTGCTCCGCAAGCCGACCCGGTCGCCGTCGAGCCCGCCAAACCCCTCCCGGCCCGCCCCGTCGTCCGCCCCTCCGCAGCCGACGAGCCCCCCGACGGCCCGCCCTGCCCCCGCTGCGGCACGCCCAACCTGCCCGACCGCCGCTTCTGCCGCCGCTGCGCCGCACCGCTGACCCCGACCGCGGCCGCACCGAAGCTGCCCTGGTGGCGCACCCGCTGGCCGTTCCGCCGCCGGACGCGGATCGGCGGCTCGGGCAACGCGCTGCGCCGCACCATCGCGCTGCTCGCCCTGGCCGCGCTCGTGATCGCGGCGATCCTGCTGTACCCGGCGGGCCGGCGGGCCTTCGAGGACGTGCGGGACAAGCTCGGCAGCACCGCCGCGATCGCCCCCTCCCGCACCACGGCGAGCGCCGCCGTCGAGGGCCACCCGGCGACGGCCGCCGACGACGGCCTCACCAACACCTACTGGGGAGCACCCGCGGTCGGGGACTCCATCACCTTCGACTTCCGCACCCCGTACCGGCTCGTCGACCTGATCGTCCACACCGGCGGCACCGCGGACCCGCAGCACTTCCAGGAGCAGGCCCGCCCCCTCGTCCTGGCCATGGACGTCACCTCGTCGGACGGCACCGTGCACCGCCGGCAGGTCACGCTCAACGACCAGCCGGGACCGCAGACCGTGGCGACCGGGATCAGCGACGTCACCCAGGTGAGGCTCACCGTCCAGGAGGCCGCCGGAACCGCCCCCGGCCGTCCCATCGCCCTGGCGGAGGTGGAGTTCTTCAAGCGCGCCTGAGCCCGTTCGCCCGCCTATGCCCCGCCGTCGTGCCCGGCCTGGTGGACGTACGGGGTCGTGGTGCTGAGAACCGCGAACCCGAGGCGCTGGAGGATGGGCCGGCTCTGGTCGCTCGCGTCGACCTGGAGGTAGCGGTAGCCGAGGTCGGCGGCGATCCGGGCGCGGTGGGCGACCAGGGCCCGGTAGATGCCCCGGCCCCGCCAGGCGGCGACCGTGCCGCCGCCCCAGAGGCCCGCGAACTCGGTGCCCGGGTACAGCTCCATCCGCGCCGAGCACACCGGCACTTCGCCGGCCATCGCGACCACCGTGCCGACCGTCCCGGGGTTCCGGTCGAGCCGGTCGAGCAGCCGCTGCCGCAGCCGGGCGCTGCTGGTGCCGAACGCCTGCTCGTGGACCTCGGCGACGAGGTCCACCCCGGCGGCGTCGGTCACCTGGCGCAGGTGCACGCCGTCGGGCAGCGCGGCATCGGTGGGCAGGTCCGCGATGGCGGCGACCATGACCGCCTCCTCCGGCTCCGGCGTGAACCCGGCGGCCCGCAACCGCCGCCCGAGGTCGTCGGGCCGGTCGTGTGCGTACGCCTTCCACTCGAACTCGAGCCCCCGCGCGGTGAAGTAGCGCACCTGTGCGGCGATCGCCGCGTCCGCGCCGGCCTCGTCGAGGTCCGACCAGAGCACGCCGTTCCAGTCGTGCGGTGCGCCGACCTGCCGGAGGACGCCGCCGTCCCGTTCGATCCGGGCACCGGCGCTGTCGGGCTTCGCCTCACGTCGCAGCCGGCGGTCGAACAGGGCGAGCAGTTCTCCATGATCCATCCGCCCACTCCAGCACGGCGCCGACGGGCGCGCCAACGCATTTCCGCCGGTCGGCGCCCATCTGCTCCGCTCCGCCCGCACCGCGGCCTCGTCGCTGATCGGAGGGCTCTCGCTCCGGCACGACGCCGCGTCCGGCGCCGGAAAATCCGCGGTCGTCCCCTGCTTCTTCTGCTTGGATGCGGCCATGAGCGCAGCGGGTCATGGGAGTTCGGCGGGGGACGTGGCGGCGGGCATGACGGCGTTCCGCGACGCGGTCGTCGCGTGGGCGGCCGGTGGGCCGGGTGCGGAACAGGCCCGGGAGCTGGCCGGGCGGTTGTCCGTCCGGGCGGCCGTGCTGCTCGAAGGACCGAGTGATGTCGCCGCCGTCGACGCGCTGGCCGCCGGCCGGGGGCGGGACCTCGCGGGGGAGGGGGTCTGCGTCCTGGCGATGGGCGGGGCGATGAGCGTGGGGCGGTTCGCCGCGCTGCTCGGGCCGGCCGGGCTGGGGCTCCGGCTGACGGGGTTGTGCGACGAGCAGGAGCGCGGCTACTACGACCGCGGCTGGGCGCGGGCCGGTGCCGATCCGCACGACGTCTTCGTGTGCGCGGCGGACCTGGAGGACGAGCTGATCCGCGCGCTGGGTGTGGACGCGGTGCGCGAAGTCGTGCGGGAGCAGGGCGACTCGCGCACCCTGGACGTGTTCCTGCGCCAGCCCGCGCAGCGGAGCCGCACCGCGCAGCAGCAGCTGCGGCGGTTCTTCGGCACGAAGAAGGGGCGCAAGATCCACTACGGCCGCGTCCTCGTCGAGGCCCTCGCGCCGGAGCGCGTGCCCGCCCCGCTCGCCGGGCTGTTCGCCGCCCTCCCGGCGCGCGAAACGTGCTGAGCGCCGGCGGTGTTCGCGCCGCCGCCGGACCGTAGGGCCTGGCGCGGCGGCCCCGGCGCCTGGCATGATCGGTGGCCCCGCACCACCCGACGGGTGTGTGCCTTCCCCTGAGAAGCAACGCGACGTGGATGAACGTCTCCGCAGAATCACCGCCGAACTGGCGAGGGTTCCCCGCCTGCCGGGCCGCGCGAAGTCCTTCGGCGAAGAGCGCCACGGCTTCCGCCTCGGCCCGCCGCTGACCGAGGACCGGGTCTCCGCCTTCGAAGCGCAGCACGGCGTCCGGCTCCCTGCGGCGTACCGGCGGTTCCTGACCGAGGTGGGCCACGACGGCGCCGGGCCGCACTACGGGCTGCTGCCGCTCCGGGCCTGGAACCAGGGCGGGTTGAGCAAGTCCGGCGACCTGGCCCGGCCGTTCCCGCTGCGCCCCACGACCCTCCGGGTCGGCCGGGGCTGGTGGGAGCGGCTGGGGAGCCCGAGGCCGCCGTTCGCCGGCACCATGGCCATCACCAGCCAGGGGTGCGGCTACCTGACCGTGCTCGTGGTCACCGGCCCGGCCCGCGGCCGGATCCTCAACATCGACCTCGACCCCCGGCGCGAGTCCTTCTTCAGCCCCGACACCGACTTCCTCGCCTGGTACGAGCGCTGGCTCGACGAGACCGCGGACGGACTGGACACCCACGGCTTCGAACTGTCCCTCCCCGGCACCGAGCCGACGCTCGCGGACACCCTCGCCGATTCCCCGGACCCCGACCTGCGCGCGGCCGCCGCCAGGACCCTCCGGCGACGCCCGCACCTCGCCCCCGCGACCAGAGCCGTCCTGCGCGCGACGGCCACCGCGGACCCGGAACCCGGGGTCCGGGCGACCGCGATCAGAGCCCTGAACGTCGCGCTCCCGGACGAGGAACTCCCGGTACTCCAGCGGGCCCTGACCGATCCGGCCGCCGAGGTCCGCGAAACCGCCGTCCGCGCCCTGGTCGGACGGGGGACGTCCTGGCACGCCCGGGCCCGCCGACTCCTGCGCGACGAGGACCCGGACGTGAGAAAGGCGGCCCTCAAGGCCCTGGAGGAGTCCCAGGTGCTGACCGAGGAGGACGTCCTGCCGCTGCGAGACGACACCGCGCCGTCCGTGCGGGCCGCGGCGATCAGCCACCTCTCCCGCCTCGACGCGCCCAGCGCCCCGGCCGTGGCCCGCGCGGCCCTCGCCGACCCCGATCCCGTCCCGCGCCACGCCGCGGTCGCCATCGGGATCAGGCGGCGGTGGCTGACGGAGCCCGACCTGCGACGGGTCGAGCACGACCCCGACGACCTGATCCGACGGCAGGTCGCCTCGGCACTGCGGCGGATGGCCGCGAGGTCCGCCGGGCCGACCTCCCCGCGAGCACGTCGGGAGGGTGGCCCTATGCTCGCGCCGTGACCCTGTACTTCGATCCCACGGCGGCCCTCGGCGAGGACCGCGAGGCGTTCCGGGGCCGCTGGGAGGACCGGCTCTGGCTCAACGTCCCCGGGCCCTTCTACGGCGCCGAGACCGACAACTGCTGGACGGGACGCCTCTCCGCGCCCGACCACGTCCTCTACGGGGGCACGTACCTCGCCGAGTACGTCTACCGGCAGCCCCGGACGGCGGCGGAGGCGGCCCGGCTGGTCGAGGCGGCGGAGTGCGATCCGTTGCTCGGGTACGGCTGCGACGGGGACGCGCACTGGACGCCGGACGCGGTCCGCGAGTGGTGGCGTGACCGCGACCGGATCACGGAGTACCTGTCCGAGCAGGACTGGAACGAGGCCGACTGGGCCGAGCAGGGCATCGCGGACGCCGTCCGGGACTACCGCTCGTACATCGACGGCGGCCTGGCGGGGGACCTGCGGATCTACCTCCACTGGCTGGAGGAGGGCAGGTCCCCCGCGCCCGGCGAAGCGCTGCCGGAGCTGTAGCGGCCGTCGGACCGCTCAAAGACGGAGGTGCGAAGCCCCGTTGAGGTCGAGGACCGTGCCGGAGGCCCACGTCGCCTCCGGGGAGGCGAGGTAGAGGACGGCGGCGGCGACCTCCTCCGGGGTGCCGACCCGGCCGAACGGGCTCTGCTCGCGCAGGGCCCGGCCGGACGGCCCGGTCAGGCGGTCGGCCACGCGGTCGGTGGCGGTGAAGCCGGGGGCGACCGACGTGACCGCGATGCCGTGCGGGGCCAGGGCGACCGCGAGGGACTGGCCGAGGGCGTGCAGGGCGGCCTTGCTCGCGCCGTACGCGGGGTGGTCCGGCTCGCCGCGGAAGGCGCCGCGCGAGCCGATCTGGACGATCCGGCCGGGCGCGCCCCGGGCGATCATGCGGCGGGCGACGCAGTAGCCGAGGTTCGCCGCGCCCAGCAGGTTGACGTCGACCATCCGGCGCCAGACCCGCTGCCAGTCCTCGTACGAGACCTCCGCCACCGGGTGGGCGTTGGCCGCCGAGGTGGCGACGGCGGCGTTGTTGACCAGGACGTCCACCCCGCCGAGCGCGCGCTCCGCGGTCGCGGCGATCCGCTCGGCCGCGTCCGGGTCGGCGAGGTCGCCGCCGACGACGACGTGCCCCTCGCCGGGCAGGGCGGCCAGCGTCGCCTCGGCCCGGGCGGCGTCCGAACCGTAGTGGACGGCGACGCGGTCGCCCCGGGCGGCGAAGGCGTGGGCCACGGCCCGGCCGATGCCCCGGGAGGCGCCGGTGACCAGCACGCCCCGCGCCGGGCTCGCCTGGCCTGTCTGGCCTGCCGGGCTCATCGGGCGAACATCCGGGACTCGTCGCGGAACGCCTTGAACTCCAGCGCGTTCCCGGCCGGGTCGTGCAGGAACATCGTCCACTGCTCGGCCGGCTGCCCGGCGAAGCGCAGCGTCGGCTCGATGACGAACGCGGTGCCGGCCTCCGTCAGCCGCCCGGCGAGCGCGTGGAACGCGTCGGTGCCCAGCACCAGCCCGAAGTGCGGCATGGGAACGGCGTGGCCGTCCACGGTGCCGTGTCCGGGGGCGTCCGGGCGGGGGCCGGACACGAGGTGCGTCACCAGCTGGTGGCCGTGGAAGTCCCAGTCGACCCAGTGGCCGGTCGAGCGGCCCTCCGGGAGGCCGAGCACACCGCCGTAGAACGCGCGGGCCCGGGCCAGGTCGTCGACCGGGATGGCGAGATGAAACGCAGGACGGGTCATGACCCCACCTTGATCCGCAGCATGTCCGGATGTCAACATTCGAACATGACGAATGAACCCCTGCGGAAGGCGGCCCGGCGCGGCCTCGCCGACGAGTGCGCGGACTCGGTGCGCGACGCGATCTTCGACGGGCGCTTCCCGCCCGGCGCCCCGCTGCGGGAGGTCGAACTCGCCGAGTCGCTGGGCGTGAGCCGCGGCGCCGTCCGCGAAGGCCTCGCGCAGCTCCAGCGCGAGGGGCTGATCCGCACGGGCTGGCACCGCCCGACCACCGTCGTCGAGGCGACCGCCGTCGACGTGGAGGAGGTCTACCGCGTCCGCGCCGCCCTCGACCGCCTGGCCGCCGTCACCGCGATGCGGCGCGCGACGCCGCAGCAGCTCGACACCCTCGACCGGCTCGTCGACGAGATGGCCGCCGAACTCGCCGCCGGAGCCGGCGTGCCGCGCCTGCTGGCCCTCGACATGGCCTTCCACGACCGGATCTACGAGGCCGCCGGCAACCGCCGCCTCACCGAGGCCTGGCAGGCCGTGCGCTCGCAGGTGTTCCTGTTCCAGCTGCAACGGGTGACCCTCGCCCGCGGCCAGTACCGCGCACTGGTCGTCGACGAGCACCGCGAACTCGCCGGGCTGCTCCGGGCGGGCGGCGCGGAGGACGTGCTCGACCGGCTCGCCGCGGAGCATGTGGACGTGGCGCGGCGCAGCCTGCTGGCGCTGCTCCCGGAGGCCGCCGAGCAGGGGTGAAGTGCCGTGAACCGCCCGCCAGCCGGCCTCCGGGCCGGTAACGTCCGTCGCGTACCCCGCATGGCAGTCGCAGGCCCGTCGAGAGGAACCACGGTGTCCCACTCCCCGCAGATCGACGTCGTCCGCCGCTTCTACGACGCCCGGGGCGACCTGGACGTCATCCGCTCCGTCGTCGCCGCGGACGCCCGCTGGGACGTGACGGAGGGCTTCCCCAACGGCGGCGTCCACGAAGGACTCGACCGCATCGTCGGCGACTTCTTCCCCTTCCTCGCCGACTTCAGCGAGTTCCGGTGCATCGGCGACGCCTTCTACGAGGACGGCGACCAGGTCATCGTTCTCGGCCGCTACGTCGGCACCACGACGAAGGGCAATCAGTTCACCTCCCGCTTCGCCCACTTCTTCACCCTCGCCGCCGGCCGCATCACCCACCTCCGCCAGACCTCCGACACCCTCCCCATCGCCCGCGCCCTGGAGAACTGACCCCCTGGCACCCTGTGGGAAGAGCTTCTCGTCGACCAGGAACGCGTTCTGGGCCCGCACCACCCCGACACCGTTGCCACCCGCGAGATCCTCGCCGCCGTCTCGTCGGCAGAGGGGCTTGGCTGGAGACGTCGGGGTGGGACAGCGCGATGATCTCGCGATGTCGAACGTCGCGGATGTGGGTGCCGCCCGAAGCGTGGGTCTCATGCTGAGCGCGATGGGCCGGTTGTAGAAGCAGCCGGGAGACTTCTCCGGCGAGCTCTACGTCGCCCACGCCTGCGGGAACGAGTCCGGGCTGGTGCCGTCCATCCGGAAAGACCCGCCACCCGCCGACCCGCCCTTCGGGCCGGAGAACCTCCGGCAGGCCGCTGGGCGCTTATGACAACAGCATTGACGTGTAAGGGCGCCCCCGGTTTCATGACTCGCACTTCCTCACCCCCACCCCCACGAGCAAGGCGGTGATCCGTTGGTACCGACGGTGAAGGACACGGGCAGCGGTCCGAGAACGGGTGCGAGCCGCGGCGCCATGCACAAATCCATCGGCCTGCTGGACGGAGCGGTGATCGCCGCGTCCAGTACGGCCGCCACCAGCAGCATCGGCATCGGCCTGGGCCTGATGGCCGGGGTCGTCGGCCTGCACCTGCCCGCGATCATGCTGCTGGCCTTCCTGCCCGTGCTCGCCATCGCCGGTGGCTACGGGCGGCTGAACGCGGTCGAACCGGACGCCGGCAGCAGCTACCGCTGGGTGGGCCGGACCCTCAGTCCCTGGCTGGGCTTCCTCACCGGCTGGGTGAACACCGTCGGCACGGTGGTCTTCATGGCCTACACCACCACCGTCACCGGCTCGGCGGTCATCCAACTCCTGGACGAAGCGCACCTGCGCAGCATCGCCGGCCTGCGCCTGGACGCCGACTCCACCGTCCAGTGCACCCTGCTCGGCCTCGTCGTCCTGATCGGCGCCGCACTCGTCGCGGTGCGCGGGCTCGACCTCGCCGCCCGGCTGCAGAAGGCGCTACTGGTCTTCGAGTACCTGGTGCTGCTCGGCTTCTGCGGGTACGGGCTGTTCGCGGGTGACCAGCCGTTCTCGGTCCAGTGGTACAACCCGTTCGACATCCCCTCCTTCGGCGCGGTGGCACAGGGCATGGTGTTGGCGGTGTTCTGCTACTGGGGCTTCGAGTCGGTGTTCAGCGTGGGCGAGGAGGTGCGCGATCCGCGCGACGCCTCCCGAGGCGGCTTCCTGGCCCTGGTGGTGATGATGCTGCTCTTCCTGCTGGCCGGCACCGCCTTCCAACGGGTCCTCCCGCTCGGCGAGTTGGCCGACAACGGCGCGCACGGACTGACCTACTTCGGCACCCGGCTCGCCCACCAACCGCTGGCCGCACTGCCGTTGATCGCGCTGACGTTCTCCGCCGTGGCCTCGCTGCAGTCCTCGGTGATCCCGACCGCGCGCGGGATGTACGCGATGGGCCGCGACGGCGTGCTCGGCCCGGTCTGGACCCGGCTGCACCGCAAGCACGCCACCCCCGCCGTCGGTACCCTGCTGATCACCGGCGTCGCCGTCCTGCTGGCCCTCGCCTCGATCGCCATCCCGACCGTCAACGACCTGATCTCGGCCGCCGTCAACGCGATCGGCGTCATCGTCGCGCTCTACTACGCGCTCACCGCCGTCGCGGCCGCCGTCCGCTTCCGCCAACTGTTGCGCACCGACCCGCTGCAGGGGCTGCGCGCCGTGGTCGGTCCGCTGCTCGGCGCGGCGGCGCTGCTCGCCGTCGGCGGCTACCTGGCCTGGACTTTCTACGACTCCGCCGACCACTTCGAACTCTCCGCCGACAACGGCTGGTTCGAGCTGACCGTCGTGGTGCTGATGGTCGTCACCGGACTCCCGTCGGCGGCTTGGGCCCGCTGGCGGCGCCGCTCGCCGTACTTCCAACACCCCACGCCCTGAGCGATTCCCGCACGACCGACACACAGCACACAGCGCACAACGCGCAACACGCAACACGCAACCCGAGAACGGAGCACCACCCATGACCCAGGCCGATCTGGTCTTCACCCGCGGCCCCGTCCACACCGGCGACGCCGCCCGCACCCGGGCGACCGGCCTGGCCGTGACCGGCGAGCGGATCACCGCCGTCGGGCACGACGAGGTCCGCGGATTGATCGGGCCGAAGACCGAGGTCGTCGACCTCACCGGCAAGCTGCTGCTGCCGGGCTTCCAGGATGCCCATGTCCACGCCGTGTACGGCGGCGTCGAGTTGGCCGCCTGCGACCTCACCGGCACGGTCGGTGCGGCCGAGTGCCTGGAGCGGATCCGTGCCTACGCCGAGGCCAACCCCGGACCGGCGTGGATCACCGGCAGCGGCTGGTCGCTGGAGAGCTTCGACGGTGGACGGCCGACCAGGCAGCTGCTCGACTCCGTCGTCCCGGACCGCCCGGTCTTCCTCACCAACCGCGACCACCACGGCGCCTGGGTCAACACCCGGGCCCTCGAACTGGCCGGCCTCACCCGGGACACCCCCGACCCGGCCGACGGCCGGATCGAGCGCGAGGGCGACGGCACGCCCAGCGGCACGCTCCAGGAGGGCGCCACCGCCCTGGTCGCCCGGCTGGTGCCGGCCGCCACCACCGCCGAGCGGGTGGACGGCCTGCTGCGGGCACAGCGCCTGCTGCACTCGCTCGGCATCACCGGCTGGCAGGACGCCCTGCTCGGCGAGTTCAACGGCCAGCCGGACCCCTCCGACGCCTACCTGGCCGCCGCCCGCTCCGGCGCCCTGACCGCCCGGGTGACCGGTGCGCTCTGGTGGGACCGCGACCGGGGCGCCGAACAGATCCCCGAACTGGTGGCGCGAAGGAGCGAGTTGACCCACGGCCGGTTCCGGGCCGGCTCGGTGAAGATCATGCAGGACGGCATCGCGGAGAACTTCACCGCCGCGATGACCAGCCCCTACCTGGACGGCTGCGGCTGCGCCACCGCCAACTCGGGCCTCAGCTTCGTCGATCCGGCCGCACTGCGCGGGTACGTCACCGAACTCGACGAGCTCGGCTTCCAGGTGCACTTCCACGCCCTCGGCGACCGCGCTGTCCGCGAGGCCCTGGACGCCGTCGAGGCCGCCCGCACCGCCAACGGATGGCGCGGCACCCGCCACCACCTCGCCCACCTCCAGGTGGTCCACCCGGACGACATCCCCCGCTTCGCCCGGCTCGGCGCGATCGCCAACGTCCAGCCGCTGTGGGCCGCCCACGAACCGCAGATGGACGAGCTGACCATCCCCTTCCTCGGCGCCGAACGCGCCGCCTGGCAGTACCCGTTCGGCGCGCTCCAGCGCGCGGGCGCCACGCTGGCGGCGGGCAGCGACTGGCCGGTGAGCAGCCCGGATCCGCTGGCCGGCCTGCACGTGGCGGTCAACCGGATCACGCCGGAGGCCACCGACGGCCGGATCTTCCTGCCCGAGCAGCGCCTCGACCCGGCCTCCGCCCTCGCCGCCTACACGGCCGGAGCCGCCCACGTGAACGGGCACGACGACGCCGGCACCCTGGCCGTCGGACACCTCGCCGACCTGGTCGTCCTCGACCGCGACATCCTGACCGGCCCCGCCGGGGAGATCGCCGACGCCCGGGTGCTGCGGACCTACGTGGGCGGCGAACTCGTCCACGCGGCGGGCTGAACGGGGCCGGCCGAACGGGGCCGGCTGAACGAGGCCGGCCGAACGCGGCGCAGGCCGCCGTCGCCGGGCGGGGGGCGCTCGGCGACGGCGGCCTGCGGTGGGTGCGGGCTCCGGCCGGGCCCAAGTGCCAGCCGGCGATGCTCGGGCCGAAGCGATCCGGCGTGCGCAGCCACGGATTGGGCTGCCCGGCGCCGGCGCCGGCACGCGTGAGTGCCCACTGGGCGATGCCCATGGTGATCGACCGGGCCGGCTCGGGCGGGAACGGAAGTGGCCTGCGGCGCTCCGGCTCCAGGGCGGTGCGATCAGTCCGGGCTCCGGCCGGCAGGTCGGGCATCGATTCTGCGCCGAAGCGGGCGGCGCCGACGCCGAGACCGCCGCCGCGATCGCCGCCGACCTGTCCGTGGCCCGCCGCGGGTCCGGTGCGCCGCCGGCCCGAGGGTGGAGCGGCGCGGCCGTGTTTAGCGGATCGCCGTGAGGCGGGCCTCTGCGGCGTCGAGGAGGAGGTCGAGCGCGTACGGGTAGCCGCTGTGGCGCATGTCGTCGGCGAGGAGGTCGGCGGTGGCGGCGATGTGCGGGTGGGTGGTGGCGTCGACGCGGGCGTAGGAGGCCTGCCAGACCTGCAGGTCCGCCGCCTGGGACACCGCGGGCAGGGCGAGGGCGGCGGCGTCGAGGGCGGCGAAGCCCAGGCTCTGGTCGACGAAGGCGTGGTAGAGGCGGACGGCCTCGGGGTCGGGGAAGCCCGCGGTGCGCAGGACGCCGAGTATGGTCTCGACGGCGGCGATCTCGTGGGTGCGGCCGGTGGTGCGGTGGGCGGCGAGCAGGGCGGCCTGCGGGTGGGTCTGGTAGGAGGAGTGGATGCGCAGGCCGATGGCGCGCAGGTCGGCCCGCCAGTCGCCGGTGGGCTGCCAGCCGGCCTGGGCGCGGCCGATGAGCTCGTCGGTGATGGCCAGCAGCAGGTCGTCGGTGCTGTGGAAGTACCGGTAGACGGCGCTCGGGTCGGCGCCGAGAGCGGCGCCGAGCCGGCGGGCGGTGAGCGCGTCGGCGCCGTGCTGCCCGATCAGCCGCAGCGCCGTGTCGACGATGAGCTCCTGGGAGAGCACCACGCCCTGTTTGGTGGGCCGACGCCGTCGGCGCTGGGGCTCGGGCACCACGCGTTCGCTCATGCCCGGATCCTATGTCGGCATGGTTGTCGTAGGAGCGGGGAGACGCGGATCTCCGGCAGGGCCGGACCGCACGCGCCGGTGCGCTCCCGACTACCGCTCCCCAGGGCCGCCATCGGCAGTTCGACACCCCGCTCGCCGTGATCGATGCCGGCGAGATCTCCCTCGCTCACACCCGGCAGGAGCTCCCGTCGGCCATCACGGCGGTCTTCGCCACCACCACCGGAGACATCCGCGCCGACGCCCGCGCCGACGACGTCTCCGTTCCCCAGCGGTCACAGAGCGTCGCAACTCCATGATCAACGGGACCTGTGCCCACCTTGTCGCCGGGGCTCCCGATGCCGCCAATCCGCGGGCGTTCTTCAACACCGCCTCTCGGCTGACGATCGTCCCGACAATTGAGGGCGCAGTCCGTCGCCGGCATCCAGCCGTTGTCTACGCTCCCGCACCGCTGCGCGGCCAGGCCCCGGCCGACCTTCGGCAGGACTTCCACCCTGCCGGCCTCGGCCTGGCTACCTGGCCGCCTCCGCCAGCAGCGCCTCCAGGGTTGGCTCCGCCAGCCCCCTCAGCAGGTGGCCCTGCCCGGGGAGCAAGCACACGGTGGCGTGTGGGGCCAAGCGCTGGAGTCGGCGGGCGGTGTGCTGGGAGTCGAGGAGGCGGTCCCGGGCGCCGAGCGTGGCGTGGACGGGCATCGGGAGGGCCGCCAGCGCGGCGTCGTCGATGACGGGGATCCGTTCGCGCCGGGGGCGGAAGTGGCGGTGGATCAGGAGGACGGCCTCGCCGAAGGCGTGCTCCCTCGCGGTGGTGGGCGGTAGCGGGCCGAGTGCCAGTTTCAGCATCGTGCGCCGCCCCCACCGGCCGAGTGGCAGGAGCAGCAGCGAGGCCGCGAGTACGGCCGTCTTCTGGCGGCCGATGCCGCTGGGGCAGCGCAGGACGAGCCGCTCGACCCGCTCCGGGCGCCGGACGGCGTAGTCGAGGGCGAGCCACCCGCCGAGGGACGTGCCGACGAAGGCGGCGCGGTCGACGCCCAAGCGGTCGAGGACGTCGTCGAGCCACAGGGCGTGGGCGTCCGAGGCCAGTGGAGGTCGGGCGGAGGCGCTCAGGCCGGGTTCGCCGATGACGTCGACCGCCAGGATCCGGAAGTGCGGGGCCCAGCACGCGACGTCCTCGGCCCACATGGCGGAGTTCGCCCCGGAGCCGTGCAGCAGCACGAGGGGCGGCGCGTCGGGCGGCCCGCTCGCCACGACGAAGGTCCGGCCCTGGCGCGTGGGGATGTCCAAGTACCGGGCGGGGACAGGCCATCGGTCGAGCAGGGCGGTGTACTGCCGCGCGAGGACGCGAGCGCCCTCGGCGGACTTGTAGATGTCTGGGTGAGTCATGGTGTGTACTTAAACATACCTATTAAAGGTCTCGATAGGGAATTTTAGGGAGTGATGCGTCGGCTCCCGATCGTCCTCGCGAGGAGCTTGGCCAGCGCCGGCCCGTGCTCGTAGGCGAGCGGGGCGAGGTCGGGTGGCAGGACGAAGCCGTCGGGCAGGCGGCGGTAGGCGTCGGCGATCTGCTGGTGGTACGCGTCGGCAAGGGCCCGGGGCCAACTGCCGCTCAGGGGTGGGCGCATGCGGGACTCGGCGGTCAGGGCGTGGTGGTGGGCGGCGGCTTCGGCGACGGCCTCGTCGGCCGTCCAGTCGGCGATCGGGGTGCGGTCGGGTCGCCAGGGTGCGAGCCACGCGCTCGGCGCGGCGCCGAGGATCTCGGCGGCGAGCTCCCGGGCGATCAGCGGGGAGCCGTGCAGGCCGTCGCGGTGGGTTCCGGTGAGCAGCCAGAGGCCGGGGCGGCCGGTCGGGCCGATCAAGGGGTGTCCGTCGAGGCCGATGGGGCGGTTGCCGTGGTGGACGTGGAGCAACCGGGCGGTGGCCAGGCCGTGGTGGAGCTGGCCGAGGGCTGCGTCGAGGAGGAACCGCAGGGCGCCCGGGGTCGGGTGGGTGCCGGGGGCGAGGGCCGGGTTGGCGGACGCGCCGACGTACCAGGTGCCGTCGGCCTGGGGGACGGCGTGCAGGCCGCACGCGTAGGCCCGGTTCGGGGTGCGCAGGACGGTGGGGAGGGCGGCGGGGGCGGTGAGGGTGACGGCCGTGCCCTCCGTGCAGACGACGGGCAGCAGCGTGAGGTCCGGGTCCAGCTCCTCGACCAGTTGCGTCGTCCAGGCTCCGGTGGCCAGGACCATGATGCGTGCGGTGGCCCGGAGTTCAGGGGTGTTCAGGAGGTAGCCGTCCCGGTGGGGGAGCGGCCGTCCCGCGGGCAGGGGCACGACGTTCGGCAGCGCGGCGAGGGCGGCGTCCAGGGTCTCCAGCCAGCGGTGGGCGTCGAGGAAGGCCTCGTCCGGCAGGTGCAGGGCGCGCAGCGGACGGTCGTTGTCGAGTGCGGAGACGCCGGGCACCTCCAGCGGGTCGACTTCCTCCACCGGCAGCCCGTGTTCGGCGCCGGCGCGGCCGATCGCGCCGAGGGACTGCTGGTCGAGCGTCGAGCCGACGGCGTTGAGCAGGACGAACGTGCCCCGACCGAAGCCGTCCGTCGGCGCGGCGCTCCCCGCGAGCGCCCGCACCCGTCGGCGCCAGGCGGGCCAGCGCCGCCCGGCCTCGACAGCGAGGTCGACCCGCAGGCGCCCGTGGGCGGTGCGGAGCGCGCCCGCCGTCACCTCGCCGAGCACGCCGAGCATCGCCCCCGCCGCCGGTGACGCCGCCGCCTGCGACGCCCCCGCCGCCTGCGACGCACCGGGCCAGCCGGGCCCGCCGGGCCCGGACAGGCCCACCCGCAGGGCGGGTTCGGCCTCGGCCAGCGCCAGTGCGAGCGAGCGCCCGAGGACGCCCGCGCCCACCACGATCACGTCGAGCACCTGTTCCTGCACGTGTGTCTCCTCCTCGGCTGTCGGTCATCCCCCGTCGCCCTACCCGCACCAGCCCCACCGCACGGGGGCGACGGGCGAAAACCCTTTGTCCGTACGGGCGGTGCGGGCGGAAGGTGGTGCCATGCTGGGATTCGTCCGGACCGACAACGACGCCCTGGTCACCTGCCTGGGCGATCCGCAGCGCGCCGTGCCCGCCTACCGGGAGCTGCTGCGGCGCGGCGCCGGGGCGCGTGACGCGATACGGGCGGGGCTCTCGCACGCCAACGCGGCGGTACGGGAGGGGTGTTGCCGCCTCCTGGACCACATGGTCGACATCGAGTCGATGGGGCAGCTGATCGCCATGGCCGACGATCCGGACGCCTCGGTCAGGATCGCCGCGTTCCACGCGCTCGCGTGCGACCGCTGCAAGGGGGACGTCTGCGCCCCGGGCGCGGACCGCGTTCTGGAGCCCGGGCTGCGGCACTTGGCGTCCGACCCGGATCCGCGGGCGCGGGCCATGGCGGCCGAGCTCGTCGGCAAGTTCGTCCACGACGACGCCCGCGCCGCCGAGGCGCTGCGGGCGTCGCACGAACGGGACCCGAGCCCGGCGGTGCGGAAGAAGGCCGGCTGGTACGTGCCGGGCGGCCCCGTTTTCGAGCGGACGCGCCGGGCAAGGGCCCGTTAGGCCCGTGTCTCATAATTGATCTTGTGGCGAGTCGGGGAGAGATGACGGATGCTGCGTGGGCCCGGATAGAGCTGCTGCTGCCGCAGCGGGACGGGGCCGGGCGTCCCTGGCGTGATCACCGCCAGGCGGTGAACCGGGTGCTGTCCTATGGCTACGAGCCGAGGAGCGATGACCAGCCCAAACGTGATCAATTGCGAGTCATGGCCTAGCATCCGCCCATGATCACCGAGAACGCCTCCCCGGCGGTCGCCCTTGCCCCGCTCGACGTGGACGATACCGAGCTCCTGCACACATGGCGGTCCGAGCCGGTGGCCGCGCACGAACTGGGCCACTGGCCGCGCCCGCTCTCGGCGGTACGCGAGCAGATCGAACGCGACATCGACGACGCCGACCACGACGGCTTCCTCATCCTGCTCCCGGACGGCACGCCGGTCGGCGCGGCAGCCCTGGCCGAGCAGAACATGTCCGACGGCACGGCCACCGTCCGTCTCCTCGTCGATCCGGACCACCGCGGCCGCGGCTACGGGCGCGCCGCCCTGGACGCTCTGACCGACCTCGCGTTCGGCGAACTCCCGCTGCACCGCATCGAAGCGTTCCCCCATACCGGCAACGCCTCGGCGCTCGCCGTCCTCGCCCACGCCGGCTTCACCCACGAGGGCGTCCGGCGCGCCGCCTGCCTCCACCGGGGGCGGCGGCACGACATCGCGATGCTCTCCCTGCTCCGCCCGGAGTGGGAGGCGCTGGAGCGGCCGCGGTCCTGGGAGCTCTGAGCAGGTGGGGCAGGGTATGTCTGACTATTGGCGTCGCGCCCGGCAGGAATTGTCAGACACGGCTTCCTCCAGGACCTCCTCGACGCTCTTCGCACGGCGCCCGATGACGTTCTCCAGTGCGGGGCCGGTGACGTCGAATTCGCCGTTGCGCGCTGCCGCGAACATCGCCAGCGCGAACTCTGCGGCCGGCCGTGGCATCCTGCCGGCGACGGCCGCCGAGACCCACGCGTCGTCGTCCAGGACGACCCGGGTGATCGTCCGGCCGGTGATGCGGCTCAGGATCGCTGCGACGCCGGCGAAGTCCAGCGTCCGGCGGGCCGTCAGCGGCGGCGTGATGCCGTCGAGTACGCCGTCCTCCGTCAGTGCGACGGCGGCAGCCTCCGCCAGGTCCTCGTGTGCCGTCCAGGAGACCGGGCCGTCCTGCGGCAGGGCGAGCGTGCCGCTCTCCAGCGCCGTGCGGAGGTAGAGGCTCAGGGTGGAGGCGTAGAAGCCGTTCCGCAGAGCGGTGTACGGGACCCCTTGCCGCTTCAGGTGCTCCTCGGTGGCCGCGTGCACCGGCTGCGGCGGGAACAGCGACGTGGGGGACGCGGCCTGGTGACTCGTGTACAGGACGCGTCGGGCGCCCGCCGCCCGGGCCGCGTCGACGGCGGCCGTGTTGGCGGCGAGTGCGCCGCCGCCGCGGATGGCCGCCGAGACGACGAGGACGCGCTCCGCGCCCTCGAAGGCGTGCGTCAGGCCGTCGGGCTCGGTGAAGTCCCCCTCGCGCACCCGGACTCCGCGCTCCGCGAGCCCTGCCGCCCGGCTCGCGTCGCGCACGCTGACGCCGATCCGGTCGGCCGGCACCCGCTCCAGCAGGCGGTCGACGATCAGTGCGCCGAGGCGGCCGGTGGCTCCTGTGACGATCAGCACGGCTGACTCCCTCCCTTGTTTCCAGTGGAACGAAAATAACGTTAACACTGATACTTCCAGTGAATGCAAGGGCTCGCTTCAAGCCGAAGGGAAGCCGAAGAGAACTGGTATCAGCGGTACCATCGCTGCCATGGCACCGAACACCGAGCGGCGAGACCTCACCCGCGAGCGCATCGTGAAGGCCGCGGCCGGCCTCCTGGGCGAGCACGGGCCCGCCGCGGTGACCACCCGCCGCGTCGCCCAGGAGGCCGGGCTGCAGCCGCCCGCGCTCTACCGGCTCTTCGAGGACAAGGAGGCTCTGCTCGACGCCGCCGCCGAGTACGTCTTCGCGGAGCACGTGGCCGGCAAGGAGACCGCCGCCCGGTCGGACGACCCGGTGGCGGACCTCCGCGCCGGCTGGGACACCCAGGTCGGCTTCGGACTCGCCAACCCCTACGTCTTCGGCCTGCTGATCGACCCGGCCCGCGCCCGCGAGACCCCGGCCCAGGCGCGGGGCGTGCGGATTCTCGCCGAACGCGTGCACCGGGTGGCCGCCGCCGGGCGGCTGCGGGTCAGCGAGGAACGCGCCGTCAACCTCATCCGCGCGGCCGGCGTCGGCACCGTCCACACGCTGCTGACCCTGCCCCCGGAGCAACGCGACCCGCACCTGGCCGACGCCGCCTTCGAGGCGGCCGCCCGCGCGATCCTCGCCGACGAACCCGCCGTCCCCGACCGCGACCCGGCGGCCGTCGTCGCCGCCTTCCGCACCCTCCTGCCCGAACTGCCCAACCTCAGCGGCGCCGAGGCCGCACTCCTCGACGAGTGGCTGCGGCGCTGACGCCTTCTCCGATGATCGGACCCCGCCTCCGCCCGCTGCTCCGCCGTCAGCGATGATCGTCCGCATGACCGATGAGGCGTGGCACGAACGACTCGGCTGGGCCCACGGCCTGATCGCCGAGGACCCGGCCGTGCGGGTGGCCGCGCTCGTCCGCCTCGCCGCGGCCCGGCAGGCGGTCGGGTCCGCGATCACGGAGTTCAACGGGGCGCTGTCGCAAGCGAACCGCTCGGGTGCGCCGGAGCCGTACCGGGAGCCGGCCGTTCGGGAAGCACTCACGCGGTGGCGGGAGGCCCGAAGCCGTTCGCTGCCGGAGGCCCTGTGGCAGGGCGTCACGCCCGACGCGTACGCGACGTGGCCGGGGCTGCCGTACGCCCTGCTCTTCCTGGAGTGGGAGCTGCGCCACCCCCAGGCGTGGACGTGCCACGCGAAGGCCTGGGGCACGAAGGAGTCCGTCATCCGGGAGCTGGCCCGTGCCGAGCTGGACGGCCCGGGCCGTGCCAAACTCGCCGACTTAGTCGAACTCGCCGTCCGGCGCCGGTACCGCTGCAAGGACCGCGAGTACGTCCGGATCGCCCGCGCCGTCGATTCCCCCGACCTGCGCGAGCGCCTCGCCCATGCCTCCGGGTCCGCCGACCCGTGGGCCCGGACCCATGCGGGCTACGTCCTCCACCTGCTTGAGCACCCCGAGCTCGCCAACTCCCGTCGAACCTGGACCGATTGGCTCGCCCGCGGCCGCTGAGCAGGAAGTCGGCCCGCTCGACTTTCTGCTTGTGCCTTGCGGGTTCTGGGTTTCGTGGGTGGTTGGTGGGGCGTGCGTTGGGCTGTGCCTGGGAGTTGGTGGGGGTTGATGGGCGGGTGCGTAGGAAGTCGGCCTGCTCGACTTCCTACTCCCGCCCTACGCGCCCTGGGCCTCCTCGGCGGTCGTGGCCACCAATGGCCGGCGGGGCACGCCTGCGGCCCCGCCCGGGAGGCGGGTCAGGCGGCGGACCAGCGGGTTGACGGGGAGCGTCGCCGCGAGGGCGGTCAGCAGGAGGACGGTGAAGAGCCGGTCGCCGATGATGCCGAGGTCGCGGCCGAGCGTCAGGATGAGGACCTCGCTGAGCCCCTTGGTGTTCACGAGGACGGCCAGCGTCGTCGCCTCGCCGCGCGGAACGCCGGTGAGCCGGGCGCCGAGCCGCGCGCCGGCGTACTTGCCGCCCCACGAGACGGCGAGGAAGACGGCGACGGCGAGCAGGCCGCGCGGGCCGAGGCCGGTGAGGTCGACGGACAGGCCGGTGAGCGCGAAGAAGACCGGTACGAGGAGCGCGCCCGCGTGCCGCATCGGGAGCTCGATCGTGTGCCGCAGCTCCTCGGCGGCGTCGCGCGGCATGGCGAGACCGAATGCGAAGGCGCCGATGACGGCGTGGACGCCGAGGCGGGACGTGACCCAGGCGGAGAGCAGGAGCCCGCTGCCGACGATCAGCAGCGCGAGGAACGGGTGGCCGCCGGCGCCGACGGGCAGGCGGAGCATCCGGCGCAGCAGCGGGCGGACGACGAACGCCATTGCGACGGCGTAGCAGGCGACTTGGCCGAGCCTCAGGAGCGCGTGACCGGACCCGGACGACCCGGCGGACCCGGGACCGCGGGCCGCGGCGGCCAGGCAGACGACGGCGCACCACGCCGTGATCTCGGTGAGCGCCCCGCACGCGGTGGCCATGGCGCCCGTGCCGGAGGCCTGGAGCCGGTTCTCGCCCACGATGCGGGCCATGACCGACAGGGCGCTCGCGGAGAGGGCGATTCCGAGGAACGCGGCGAACAGCCACGGTGAGGCGGTGGCGCCGAGCAGCCACGGGAAGCGGGTGGCGACGACGGCCGCCAGGACGAGGGCCAGCGCGAACGGGATCAGGACGGACGCGGCGGTGACGGCGAGCACCGCCCTGACCCGGCCGCTCAGCAGCCGCAGGTCGAGTTCCCAGCCGGCGGCGAACATGAAGAGGACGATGCCGAGTTGGGCGACGACCGCCAGGTGCGGGCGCACGTCCGGCGGGAAGAGCGCGTCGGTCAGGTGGCCGGGGAGGAGCCCGAGCACACTGGGCCCGAGGATGACGCCGACCGCGATCTCGCCGACGACGACGGGCTGGCGCAGCCGGGTGCGCAGCGGGGTGAGGAGGAGGCCGATCAGCAGGACGGCCGCGATGTCGGCCAGTACCGTCGCGGATGGGGTGGAACCTTCCAAGTCGAGCGCCTTCCTGGGACGGGACCAGGCGTCAAGAGCCGCGAGGGGAGCGCGGCTTCTGCATTATGCGGAAGGGTCGGTTCGTCGGCGTCGCAACTCGTACGTGTCGGCGGCGCTCCGGGGCCCGCGCGTGCCCGGTGGCCGAGGCCGCGCGCCCGGGCAGCGGCTCTCCGGAGTCGAGCCCGGGGGAGTCGAGCGCGCGGTGAGCCGGGCTCGGGTGAGCCGAGCGCGCGGTGAGCCGGGCTCGGCCTCACCGCGCCGGCGAGGCCTCGCGGGCGGCCTGCTTGACGGCGGCGATCAGCTGGTGGCGGCGGGTGCGCAGGTCCGCGTGGCGGACGGCGAGGGAGACGCTCCCGATCACGGCGCCGTCCGTGCCGAGGACGGGCGCGGCCAGGCAGGCCAGGCCGGTGCGGGCCTCCTCGACGTCCAGGGCGACGCCGGTGCGGCGGATCCGCCGGAGCTCCTCGTCGAGGCGCTCGGCGGAGGCGATGGTGTTGGGGGTGAACCGGCGCAGGCCGGGCTGTTCGACGTAGCGGCGGCGTGCGGCGGCCCCGGCGGCGGCCAGCGCGATCTTGCCGTGCGCGTAGGCGTGCGAGCGGGGGTCGACGCCGACGGCGAGGTCGGCCTGCTCGTCGCCGTCGGCCGCGAAGGTGCGCACGTCCGCGATGACCAGGCCGTCGCCCTGGTAGGCCACGTAGTTGGCGGACGCGCGGGTGGCGTGACGCATCCGGGCGAGGACGCCGTCGATCCCGTCGCCGCCGTCGGTCAGGCCCATCTGCCGCTGGAACGCGCGGTGGAGCGCGGAGACCCGGTAGCCGAGGGTGTAGCCGCCGTCGGTGCGCACGAGGTAGCCGCGCTCGGTGAGCGGCGCGAGGAGCGTGTAGGCCGTCGAGAGGGCGCAGCCGAGGCTGCGGGCGAGGGCCTTGGCGGAGACGGGCGTGGGCGCCCCGGCGACGAGTTCCAGCACCTCCAGGGTGCGGTCCGCGGCGCGCGGCCCGGTCTGACCGGCCATGGGGTGCTGCTCCTCCTGCTCGTCCTCCGTGGTCACTCCAGTGTGCCGGTGATCCGATCGGCGCGATCACCGGCCCCTGGTCCAAGCCCCCCGGCCTCCCGGCCCCCTGGTTCGGGCGTCCCGGCCGGAGGCCTCAGGCCTCGCTGGGCGCGAGTTCGCCCATGAGGTCCCAGCCGTCGCGGTCGGGGAGGTCGACGCTGATGATCTTCGGCCGGGCGGCGATCGCGTGGGACAGCTTCTCCATGGCCTCCCGGAAGTGCGCGGACTCGACGTGGGCCCGGCCCGCCTCGCCGTCGCGGAAGCCCTCGACGAGGACGTACTCGTCGGGGTCCGCCACGCTGCGGGACCACTCGTAGAACAGGTTGCCCGGCTCGGCGCGGGTGGCCTCGGTGAAGTCGTGGACGATGTCGAGCCACTGCTCGCTGTACTCGGGGCGGACGGGGAACTTCACGGTGATGAAGATCATGGGAGGCCTCTCTGATCCGGGCGCTCGGTGGGTGGGTGCCTCCACACCGTGACCGACCGCCCGGCGCCGCGTGAAACGCGTGCCGCCGCGATTCCGGCCCTGCCGGAAAACGCGCGAGGTCGGCACGCGGGTCCGCTAGGAGCCCGCCTGCGGGCCGCCCAGCCGCTCGAAGGACGTCCGCCACGACCCCTCCACCGGCCGCCAGCCGTACGCGGTCCGCGCGAGCCCGCCGTCCGCGCCGCGTGCCCAGCGGGGCCGGTCGGTGCTCGGCTCGGGTGCGGCCACGCCGAGCGCGCGGGCGAGGACGGGGACCCACTTTCGCGCCGGGGCCGGCTCGTCGTCCACGACGTTGACCGCGCCGCTCGGCCAGTACAGCGCTGCGACCGCCGCCCGCGCCGCGTCCGTGACGTGCAGGAACGACGTGACGGCGCCGTCCGCGGCGAGCTCGCCCCGCCGTAGCCGCTGCTCGATCAGGCCGCCCGGCTCGTACCAGGTGCCGGGCCCGTGCAGCATGCCGTACCGCAGGACGACGGCCTCCGGCAGCTCGGCCGCCGCGAGCTCCAGTGCGAGCACGCCGTCGACGGTCGTGGCGCGCGGTTCGGGCGCGCCGGTGTCCAGGGCCTCCGTCTCGTCGGCCGGCTCCTCGCCCGGGCCGTACGCCCAGCAGATCGACTGGGCGACGATCCGCGGCACCCCGGCCCGGCGGGCGGCGTCCACCAGGCTGCGGGTGCCCTCGCGGCGGATCCGGGCGTTCTCGGCCAGGCTGCCGTCCGCGAGGGCCGTGAGCTGGTGGACGATCGCGTCCGGCGCCGCCGCGGCGACGGCCTCCGCCGTGGCCCCGCGGTCGAGGACGTCCAGCCGGACCGCGTCGGCCCCGTGCTCGCGCAGCCACGCGACGCCGCCCTCGGACCGGGAGGCGGCCGTGACGCGGTGCCCCGCCCGGTGCAGGAGCGGCACGAGCTGCCGTCCGACGGCACCGGTCGCACCGGCGAGGAAGACGTGCATGGGGTCCACCCTTTCCCTCCCGTTCGGCGCCGGGGGCCGTTCCGTGCAGGCCCTCGATCACCGCTCTCTCATACGATCAAGCTAAGAGGTGAATGGACCGGATCCCCAGGCCAATCCGGCGGCAGGGAAGTGGGCCAATCGGCGGGCCGACGGGGCGTCACACTCGGTGCCGTGCTCAGCGCGTCAGTGGCTCAGCGCGCCAGCAGCTGCCGCAACTGGTCGACGATGAACTGCGGTTCCTCCTCCAGCACCCAGTGATTGGCGTTCGGCACGACGGCGGTGGTCACGTGCGAGGCCACGTGCCCGAGATCGCCCCCGACCGACTCGCGCATGCTGTTCTGACCGCCGACACCCAGCACCGGCATCGTCAGCGGGTTGTCGTCCAGCAGCGCCTGCACGTCGCGCTCGCCCTGGTCCTGCTGGCGGAAGAACTCGAAGCCCGCGTGCGTGCTGCCCGGGCGGCCGTATGCGGCGACGTACTCGCGCTGGTTGCCCGCGCTCGGCGCGCGGCCGTCGCGGTTGTAGACGGAGCCGTAGAAGACCTTCTCCCGGCCCGCGACCAGCTGCTCGGCGACGCCGTTCGCCTGGCCGTTGACGAAGGAGTCCCACCAGAGCAGGTTCGGCTTCGAGGCGACGAGCTGCAGGTACCAGGTGGTCGGCGGCGCCTCCAGGATCGCGAGGTGGTCCACCCGGTCCCGGTACCGGGCCGCGTAGGCGAGCGCCACCCCGCCGCCCACGTCGTGGCCGGCCACCGCGATCCTGGCGTCGCCGAAGCCCAGCTGCTCGACGACGGCACGCACGTCGGAGGCCAGGGTGAGGGCGGTGTACGTGCCGTACTCGTCGCCGCGGGCGGGCTGCGAGCGGCCGAGTCCGCGCAGGTCGACGGCGATCACGGTGTGGTCCTGGGTGAGCGCGGGCGCGACCCGGTCCCAGGCCCGGAGGGTTTCCGGCCACCCGTGCAGCAGCACGAGCGCGGGGCCGTGCCCGGCGATCGCGTAGTGGATCCGCAGGCCGTCGCTGACGGCGTAGCCGTCCTTGAAGCCCGGCAGGCCGCCGGGCGGGGTGGCGGCGGCCTCGGCGGCGCCACCGGCGGCGGTGAACATCGTGGTCGCGGCGAGCGCGGCGGCGGCTGCGGCGACCGGCCAGCGGCGCTGATGCCTCGTCAATCTGCTTGTGAACGGCATGACTTCCCCCGGAGTGAGCGGTCAGGTGATCGTCTTCGCTTGGGGCGCATCGTAGGACAGCAAGTCGACGTCCCGGGAGCGCAGTTGGGGGATCCGTGTTCGGCCCTCCGGCTGCCCGGTCGGCGCCGCCGCTGGTCAGGACTCGCCGGGGTCCGCCACGAGGGGCCCGTCCCGTCCGTCGACTTGGCTCGAATCAATGGCCTCCCTTGGCGTGATCCACTTGCCGGCTGCTGCCGCGCGTCGCCACTCCGTCGTGTTCACCCCCTGTACGCGGACGGCCACCCCGTGGTGACATGTTCGCGTCAAAGCCGGGGTGGGGCAGGCCCGGGCCGGCCGTGCCCGCCCGCCCCGGACCCGTGGACGATCGAAAGGGGAACCCCATGCTGCTCCGCGTGCTGGCCGCGACCGGTGTCGTCGCCTCGCTCTTCGGCGCACCCGCCTCCGGTGGCGACTCGCTCCCGACACCGCCCGACCGGATCGTCATCGACGTCGCGACGGTCAACGGCTCCGGCTGCCCGGCCGGGACGGCCGCCGTCGCCGTCTCCCCGGACAACACCGCCTTCACCGTCACCTACAGCCAGTACCTCGCCCAGGTCGGCGTCGGATCGAAGCCCACCGACTTCCGGAAGAACTGTCAGCTCGACCTCCGCGTGCACGTCCCGCAGGGCTTCACCTACGCGATCGCCTCCACCGACTACCGCGGCTACGCCCACCTGGAGAACGGGGCGACCGGCGTCCAGCGGGCCGGCTACTACTTCCAGGGCGACCCGCAGACCGCCTACGGGACCCACCGCTTCAACGGCCCGCGCGACGACAACTGGCAGGCGACCGACACCGTCGACGTCGCCGCCCTGGTCTGGGCCCCCTGCGGGGAGGAGCGCAACTTCAACATCAACACCGAACTCCGGGTCGCTGCGGGCTCCTCGGACCCGACCACCACGACGAGCTTCATGACGATGGACTCGACCGACGGGAGCATCAACACCGTGTACCACCTCGCCTGGAAGACGTGCCCCTGATCCGCTGAGGCGCGGCGTGGTCGGAGCGCCGCCACGCTCCGACCACCCCGCGTGCGGCGGTGATCAGCAGGTGATCGTCACGGAGAACGGACGGTCGTCGTCGACGCCCGGGGGAGTGGCGGTGCGGACGAACAGCGTGTCGGCCGAGAAGACGGCGAAGGCGCCGCCGGTCGCGAGCGCGAAGGCCGTCGTGCCCACCATGAGCTTCCTGGGCCTGGTCATGGGTTCTCTCCCGTCAGATGTGAAGACCGGGAAAGGATGAGCCGTCCCACCCGGGCTGTCCGCAGTCCTTCCTAGCGGGTCTCCGGGCCCCGGCACAGTACTTGTCAGGGACAGTTCGCCCCTGTGGGCGAGGGGTCGTCTCCACGCCGGCACCGCCGGAGCCGGCGGCCCCTCTGGACCCACGTGCTACGGCGTCGCGATCACCAGGAGCGTCCGTGCCCCGGCGGCGCCGGAGAGGCGGCAGCGGTGGGGGACGTCGCCGCGGTAGTGGGCGCTCTGGCCGGCCCGGAGGACGACGGGGGGCTCGCCCTCGATCTCCAGGACCACCTCGCCCTCCAGGACGTAGAGGAAGTCCTCGCCGGGGTGCTCGAACCAGCCTCGTTCGCCCTGGCCGGGCTCGAAGCGGTGCTCGTAAGCCTCCATCAGGGAGCTGCGGCCACCCGGGATGAGGACGCGGGCGATCTGGCCGGCGGACTCGGTCACCCGGATCACCTGGGGGTCGTCCTCATGGCTCACCGCGCCGCTGCGGGCCGGCGGGCGCAGGAAGGTGCCGGGCGGCACGTCCAGGGCGTCCGCGATCCGGTAGATCGACGTCAGGCTCGGGGTGGTGAGTCCGCGTTCGAGCTGGCTCAGGAAGGGCTGGGAGAGGCCGGAGCGGGCGGCGAGTTCGGCCATGGGGACGCCGAGCTCCTTGCGGCGGCTGCGGACGAGGCGGCCGACGGCGAGGGCCTCGGGCGAGGGTTCGGGGCGGGACACGCTCGTGAACGTACCTCATCGGTGCCGGGCGGGCCGAGGCCGCCCGAAGGGTTCCCGGGCGCTCCCCGGAAGGTTTCGCACGGCTGCAACATGCCGTTTATAAGCGTCGTCAATTATTGATGTCACTTATATCGGACCGTGTCCCGGCCCCGGCGCACACCCGGCGGCCGGTGAGGAGACGAGCGCGTTGCACCCCACCGAATCCCCGCCCCGGAGATCCCTGACCGCCCTCGCCCCGGCGCTCGTGACGGCCGCCGTCGTCCTCGCCGGATGGTCCGCGCTCGCCGCCTCCGGGGCCGTCGCGCCCGGCCTGCTGCCCACGCCCGCCGCCACCTGGCGCGCCCTCGTCGAGAGCGCCCGCACCGGCACCCTGGGCACCGACCTCGCCGCCAGCCTCGGCCGGGCCGGACAGGGCTTCGCGCTCGGCGCCTCCCTCGGCGCCGCGCTCGGTTTCGCCACCGGCTACCTGCCGCGCCTGTCCGCCGCCGTCACCCCGGTCGTCTCCTTCCTGCGCCCGATCCCCGCCGTCGCGCTCGTCCCGCTCGCCACCGCCTGGTTCGGCGTCGGCGAGACGGCCAAACGGCTGCTGATCGCCTACGCCGTGCTGCTCGCCGTCTGGCTCTACGTCCACGACGGGGTGTCCCGGGTGCCCGCCACGCACCTGCGGGCCGCGCGCTCCCTGGGCGCGCCGCTGCACCGCCGGTTCGCCGCCGTGCTGCTGCCCGCCGCCGCGCCCGCCCTGCTCGCCGCCCTGCGCTACGGCGCGTCGGTGGCGCTGCTGGCCCTGGTGGCCGCCGAACTCGGCGGTGCCCAGAGCGGGTTGGCCTACCGGCTGCAGGTGGACGGCCAGTTCCTGCGCACCGACCGGATGTTCGCCGGGCTGCTGGTGCTCGGCCTGCTCGGCGTCGCGGTCGACCTCGCCCTCGCCGTGCTCGGGCGCCGCCTCGTCCACTGGGACGCGTCATGAGCAGGGACGTGCACCTGGACGGCCTGACCGTCGCGTACGGCTCGCGCCGCCGCGCCGCGCCGGTGCTCGACGCCACCGATCTGCGGCTGCCCGCGGGCTCGTTCACCGCGCTGCTCGGCCCGAGCGGCTGCGGGAAGTCGACCGTCCTCGGCGCGGTCGCGGGCTTCGTCCGCCCGACGGCCGGGCGGGTGGTCGTCGGCGGCGAACCCGTCACCGGGCCCGGGCCGGACCGCGGTGTCGTGTTCCAGCACTACGCGCTCTTCCCGTGGCTCACCGCACGCGGGAACGTCGAGTTCGCGCTCAAGCGCCTCGGACTCCCGCGCGCCGAACGCCGGCGCCGGGCGCTCATTGCCCTCGACGAGGTGGGCCTCGCCGACAGCGCCGCCACGTACCCGGCGCAGCTGTCCGGAGGCATGCAGCAGCGGGTCGCACTCGCACGGGCGCTCGCCGCCGAGCCCGAAGTCCTGCTGCTGGACGAGCCGTTCGGCGCGCTGGACGCGCTCACCCGGGCGCGGATGCAGGAGCTCCTCACCCGGCTGTGGCGGCGCACCGGCACGACCATGCTCTTCGTCACCCACGACATCGGCGAGGCGCTGGCCGTCGCCGAACGCGTCGTGGTCCTCGGCGGCCGGCCCGGCCGGGTCGTCGCCGACCACACCGTGCCCCAGGACGACCCGGACCTGCACGACCTGATCGCCGGTCACCTCGGCCACGCCTGAAACCGTACGGAAGGAACCCTCCCATGCTGCCCAGACCCCGCGCCCTCGCGGGACTCCTGCTCGGCCTCCTCCTCGCCCTCACGGCCACCGCCTGCTCCTCCGCTCCCACCGCGTCGAACGGCGCGCCGGCGGTCACCATCGCTGGCAGCGACTACCTCGGCGGCGCCCAGGTGTACGTCGCGCAGGAGCGACGGCTGTGGGCCGGCGAGGACGTCCAGGCGCGCCTGCAGTCGTTCCCCACCGGGCGGGACGCGCTCAACGCCGTCCTCGGCGGCCAGGCGCAGCTCGGCGTCGTCGGCGACCTGCCCGCCGTGACCGCCGCGCTCACCGGCCGCGACCTGCGGATCGTCGCCGACCTCTCCCGCTTCTCCGACTGGCGGCTGCTCACCCGCACCGACCGCGGCATCACCCGCCTCGACCAGCTGCCCGGCCACCGGATCGGCGTGCCCCAGGGCACCAACGCGGAGTACGCGCTCGCCCGGATGCTCGCCCCCGCCGGTCACACCGCCGCGGACGTCCGGACGGTCAACCTCGCCCCCAACCAGATCCCCGCCGCGCTCGCCCACGGCGACATCGACGCCGGGGTCACCTTCCCCAGCTCCTACGACGCCGCTCGCACCGCCCTCGGTGACCGCTACGCCGAGCTGCGCTTCACCGACTACACCGCCCACACCCTGCTCGTCGCCGGCCCCGGCGCCACCGACCAGGCCACCACCGCCGTCCTGCGCGCCCTGCTCCGCGCGCAGTCCGACCTCACCGCCGACCCGCCGGGCGCCCGCCGCGCCGTGCTCGCCCAGGCCGGCGGCACGCTCGACGCCGCCTACGTCGACGCCTTCCAGCCCGCCTACGAGTACCGGCCGACGCTCTCCGCCGAACTCCTCCAGCACCTCCGGGACGAGGCCGTCTGGGCCGCCACCGCCCAGGGCCTGCCCGCACCCGCCGACCGCGACACCCTGCTGCGCCGGCTGCACACCGCACCGCTCGCCACGGCCGACCCGGCCGCGGTCACCGCACACTGACCCCCCTCACCCACCACCACGGAGGCCCCGCCATGACCACCCCCGTCGACCAGAACACCCTCCGCCGCCGCGGCGTCGGCCTGCGCGCCCACGATCCCGCCCGCAGCTTCGGCGGCTACACCCTCTACACCCCGATCGCCGGCCCCGGCGACGTCCACCTCGTCGACATCGAGGGCCGCACCGCCCACACCTGGCGCCTCCCGCACCCGCCGGGGCGGCACGCCCGGCTGCTCCCCGGCGGCACGCTCTTCCACCAGGCCAAGGACACCTCCGGTCCCGGCCTCTTCCCGATCTGGGACGTCTACCACGGCGGCATCCTCCAGGAGATCGCCCCCGACGGCACGGTGCTGCGCGAGGTCCGCCACCCGTTCCACCACCACGACGCCTCCGTGCTGCGCAACGGCAACCTGCTGATCCTCGCGGTCGAGCGGCTCACCCCGGCCGACGCGAGGCGCATCCGCGGCGGCATCCCCGGCTCGGAGGCCCCCGGCGGCGTCGTCTTCGGCGACGTCGTCTACGAACTCACCTGGGACGGCGAGGTGGTGTGGCGATGGGCGGCGATCGACCACCTCGACCCGGAGGCCACGCCGCTGGACCCGCACTTCGCCCGCGAGCACTGGCCGATGGCCAACACCGTCAACGAACTGCGCGACGGCGGCGTCCTGGTGGGCTTCCGCAGCGCCTCCACCGCCGTCGCCGTGGACCGCGCGGACGGGTCCGTGCGCTGGCGGATCGGCCCCGACGTGCTCGCCCAGCAGCACTACCCGCACGAACTCGCCGACGGCAACGTCCTGGTGTTCGACAACGGCACCTACCGCGACACCACCTCGGTGCCGTACTCCCGGGTGCTCGAAATCGAGCCCGTCACCGGCCGGACGGTCTGGACGTACGAGGACAACCCGCCGCAGAACTTCTACAGCCCGTACATGTCCAGTGCCCAGCGCCTCGCCAACGGCAACACCTTCATTGCGGAGGGCTCCTTCGGCCGGCTCTTCGAAGTCACCCCCGAGGGCGACGTGGTGTGGGAGTTCGTCGTGCCCGAGTTCGGCTCCTTCGGGGCGGGCGTCGGCCTGGAGTCCTCCCGCGGGGCCCAGAACGCGGTGTTCCGAGCCTACCGGTACGCGCCGGAGGAGATTCCCTGGCTCTGAGCGGTCCCCAAAGCTCAGGGGCCCGCGGGCGGTTGCCGCCGCGGGCCCCGGCACCCGGCTGACGCGTTCCCGTCTGTCGCCTGTCGGTCCCTGCCCGTAGGGTGAGCCTCCGTTCCGCACGATCGGTGCGGACGGCCATCGGGGGACAACTCGGACGGAGTGGTATGGATATGAAGAATCGTCGGTTATGGACGCGCGTGCTGTCGGCGTTCGCACTCGTCGCGGCGGTCATCGTGGGCAGCACGATGAGCGGCGCGACCAGTGCCGAGGCCAAGCCCGCGTGGGGCTGGGGCAACGGCCGTTGGTCGTGTTCCGGTGCGCCGGTGCCGGCCGGCTGGGTCATCACGGGCTACGACAGCAAGGGCTGCAACTTCGCGGGCTCGTGGTACCAGCAGCCGGTCTCGGACGGGATCTGGACGTGTTCCGGGTCCCCGGTCGTCCCCGGCTACGTGATCATCGCGCACGACCAGCGCGGCTGCAACGGGATCGGTTCCTGGCGGCACGGCCTCGTCCACGACGGGATCTGGACGTGTTCCGGCTCCCCGGTGGTCCAGGGGTACGTCATCACCGACCACCAGCAGAGCGGTTGCGGCGGGATCGGCGCGTGGCGGCACAACGTGGCGCGCGACGGGATCTGGACGTGTTCCGGTTCGCCCGTCGTCCAGGGGTACGTCATCACCGACCACCTGCAGTCCGGCTGCGGTGGCATCGGTGCCTGGCGGCACAACACCGCGCGCGCCGGTCTGTGGACCTGCCCGGGGTCGCCGGTCCCGGCCGGCTTCCGGGCGGCGGCCTTCCAGGCCTCCGGTTGCCACGGCATCGGCGCCTGGGTGCTGGTGAAGGCCTGACGGCCCAGCCGTAAGCCGTAAGCCGTCGGCCCGGTGTCCTCCCCTGTGAGGACACCGGGCCGACGGTCGTTCGCGCGAGCCCTACCGCGGGCTGCTGGTGATGATCAATATCGCGAGCAGGATCCCGAAGCCGAGGTTCGCGATTTCCAGCCAACCGAAGATCTTGGCGCGCTTGGCGTACTTCTCGCGCTCGTACGGATCGACGGCGGTTCTGGCGCGGTTGCGGTTGGTGACCCACAGCACGATGAAGATGATGTCGAGCACGGCGAACTCCTGTGGGCCGATGGGATGCTGACGATCAGCCGAGGTGGGCGAGGGGCCTTCCCGGGTTCGGGGTTCAGGATGTCGGCGCACCAGGAGGGTGTCAACTGAGATGGATGCCAAGAGCTGCTAAATTTACGACAGTTGATGACTCGTCGCTTCGCCCTCGGGGAGCCCCGTGCGCACCTGCGCCACCACCGCCGAACGCGCGAACGCCCGCGACACCGTCACCAGCCAGGCCGTCTCGGCGGCGAGGTCGGCCGCGACCTCGCGCGGCGCGTAGCCCGTCCCGTCCGCGGACGGACGGTGCCCGGCCGCCGACGACTCCAGCGCGGCGGCCAGGACGGCCGCCTCCACGACGGCCGCGTCCCCGCCGCTCGCCGCCTCGGCCCACCCGGGCACCCGCGGATCGGCGTGCGCCCGCAGCGTCAGCTGACCGTCGCGGATCTCGATGACGCGCCGGTAGAGCGCGAACTCCGGGTTCCGCAGCGGCCCGCCGAGGCCGAGCACCCCGACCTCCGCGGTGAGCGAGATCTCCGGCACCGCCGAGTGCAGCGCCGACCACAGCGGTTCGAGCCGCCGGTAGTCCCGCCAGGCCCGCACCTGCCGCGCCGAGCGGGTCAGGAAGGCCGCCCACACCGCGAGCGTCATGCCGCCGATGCCGAAGAGCAGCGTGCCGAGGGCGAACGGGGCCGAGAAGGCGTCCTCCTCGATCTCCTGGCGGCCGGTCGTCAGCGTCTCCCACAGCGGCACGGCGCTCAGCGCCGACCAGGCGAACCCGCACGCCGTCCCGGCGACGATCAGCCGCAGCCCGGTCCGCGGCAGCCCGGGGGCGACGACCCCGGCGGACCGCAGGACCGCCAGGCCGAACACCGCGACGCACCAGCAGCCGTGCACGGTGAAGAGGGCGTTGAACAGCGTGAGCGGCAGGCGCCCGACCGGGCCGGCCACCAGCTCGGGGCCCTCCGGCCGCACCCCGCCCACCACGTACGCGACCGCGCTCACCGCCATGACGAACGCCGAACCCACCGCCTGGCGCCGCACGGCGGCAGGGCCCGACGCCGCCGGCCGCACCGCGTACACGAGCAGGGCGATCGCGCACTCCGCGCCGAGCTTGAGCTCGTAGCCGAGCAGCGGCACGCACCGCGCGACGGACTCCCACGGCACGGCGGCCCGGGTGGCCGGGGCGAGCACGGCGACGGCCGTGCCGATGCCGAGGATGAACACCAGCAGCCGGCGCTCGCCGGGGCGGCGGCACAGGCCGCGGGTCAGGACCAGCCGTGCGGCCGTCGCCAGCAGGGCCAGCGCGCAGACCAGGTAGTCGACGGTGCTGCTCACGGTGCCGTCCGGTCGGGATCGTCGGGGTGGTGGGGTGGTGCGAGACCGAAGACGGCGTCGAAGCCCGTGCCGCTTGCCGCCGTGGACATCGTCTCCCTCCCCGATCTCCCCACCCGACGGGACTGTCCGGACGCCCATGGTAGTGGCGGACTTCCGGGGCTTCCAGGCCACTTGACGGGTGGGGAGGAGCAGGCGTCAGACGGCCGCGGGGGTGGTCCGGCGCGCGGTGCGGACGTCCTGCCACACGAAGTAGGCGAGGTTGAGCAGCACCGCCGCGTGGAGCAGCCACCAGCCGGGGCCGAAGGAGATCGTGATGTGCGGCACCAGCGTGGGCGACACGGGGGCGAAGTCGGTGGGCCGCAGCGTCAGGTCGGTGGTGAGGAGGCGTACGAGGAACGCCGAGAGGCTCAGGTAGCCGAGGGTCCGGACGACCGGGTGCCGGCGGTGCGGCCGGAGGGCGGTGCAGACGAGGGCGAGGACACCGAGCAGCAGCCAGGGCCACGCGAGGAGGATGCCGTAGCGGGTGTCGGGGACTCCGGGGAAGGACAGGAACCCGAGCGCCTTGCCGAGCGAAACGTCGGCCGCCAGGTCGTGGCCGTTGGCGAACGTGCCGTTGAGGGTGGCGCCGGTCAGGGGCACCGCGCCGACGTACAGGGCCAGGCCGCCGAGGGGTGCGAGCAGGTACGCCGGGCTCCAGCGCCGTGCCGGGGCCGGAGCGCGGGGCGGTACGGGCGGCGGGGGCGGCACGAACGTCGTGGCGGTCGCGGTGAAGGGAGCGGTCGGCGGCGCCGTGGGCGGGGCGGGCTGCTGCTGCAGGAACGCCGTGACCATGGCGGCGGCCTGCGGGCCGGTGAGGCGGTCGTCCGGGGCCTTCGTGAGCAGGCCGTTGATCAGCGGTGCCAGCGGACCGGCCAGTGCCATCGGCGGTGCCGTCTCGAACAGGAGCGCCGCGAGCGTGGCCGCCGGGGTGTCGCGGCGGAACGGCATCCGCCCCTCGACGGCCTGGTAGAGCGTCGCGCCGAGGGAGAACAGGTCGCCGGCCGCAGCGGCGGGGCTGCCGTGGGCGCGTTCGGGCGCGAGGTAGTCGACCGAGCCGATGAACATGCCCGAGGCGGTGAGCGCGGTCTGGTCCTGCTGCACGGCGATCCCGAAGTCGGCCAGCAGGACGCCGCCGCCGTCGGCCAGCATGATGTTCGCGGGCTTCACGTCGCGGTGGACGATGCCCGCCTCGTGCGCGGCGCCCAGCGCGGCGAGGACGGCCTGCGCGACCCGGGCCGCCTCGGGCGCCGGGAGCGGTCCGTCCTGGACGATCCGGTCCTCCAGGGAGCGGCCGACGATCAGTTGCATGACCGTCCAGGGGAGACCGCCGTCCACCACGACGTCGTGGACCCCGACGACGTTCGGGTGGTCGCGCAGCCGCGCCGCGTGCTGGGCCTCCCGCTGGGCGCGCACCAGGCGCTCGTCGTGCTCCGCGGCCGAGGCGGCGGGCGGCAACTGGACCTCCTTGACGGCGACGTCCACGCCCAGCACCTCGTCGTGGGCCTGCCACACGCTGCCGAACCCGCCCGCGCCGAGGCGCCGCACGAGCCGGTAGCGCCCGCCGACCAGCCGCCCCTCCCGCGTCGCCTGGTCGCCACCGCCGACGCCGTTCCCGCTCTCCGACACCGTCTCCCCGTTCCCGTGCACGCGGTCCGCCGCAGGGGTCCAGGACCGGCGATGGTGCCGGATCCGCGCTGCGGCGACGGGCCGTCGGACCGGCCCGGGCCACGATCATCCCAGCCGCGCGCGGGCCGGGGCACCCGGGGTCCGGATGGTCCGGACGGCCGCGGTGTCTCCAATCGGCGGCCGGCCGGAGTACCAAAGTCCCGGTCACCGGTGTGGGACGGGTGGGACGGACACGACCGGGCCTTGCGCCGACGCGGTCGCCCGGCAGACTGACGGGACCGGCGGCAGCGGGTCGATCCCCGCCGCCGGCTCCCGGCTGACGAATCATCGGAGACTCGCGCCGGAGATCCACGAGATCCTCACACACCAGGAGCAGCCACCCGTGCGTACCCTCCTCCCCGCCCGCCGCCGGTTATCGCTGGGCCTCGCCCTGGCCGCCGCACTGACCGGTCTCGGCGCACTGACTGCCTCCGCCGCGGCCGCCTCCGCCGCGCCAGCGGCCACCGCGCCGAGCCCGATAGCCCTGACCTCCTCCGCCTGTCCGGCGGACATCCGGCAGGGCGAGTCCGACGGCTGCGTCACCCAGCTCCAGCTGGAGCTCGACCGCACCGGCGCCACGATCGCCGTGGACGGCCGGTTCGGGGCGGCCACCCTGACCGCCGTCCGCGTCTTCCAGACGGCGCACGCGCTGGTGGCCGACGGCATCGTCGGCCCCGCCACCAAGGCGGCGCTCGACGCCGCGGCCGCGGCGGCCTCCGGCACCGTCGACCTGCGCACCCAGTGCGGCGACCTGCGGACCGGCGCGAGCGGACCGTGCGTCAGCACGCTGCAGACGATGCTGAACGCGCTCGGCGCCCGGCTCACCGTGGACGGGCAGTTCGGGCCGGCCACCGACACGGCGGTGCGCGACTTCCAGGCCTTCCACGGCCTGGCCATCGACGGCGTCGTCGGCCAGGGCACGAAGGCCGCCCTCTACAGCGGCAACGCCGGCTCCACCGGCACCCCGCCGCCGCCCGGCACCCCCGTCGACCCGGCCAAGGTCCTCGCCGCGGCCAAGGCCTTCCTCGGCGTCCCGTACGTGTGGGGCGGCGGCCACTCGCTGCGCGGCGAGGGCCCCGGCCCGTCGCTGGGCACGTGCGACGGCTACACCGGCTCGATCCAGCCCTGCCCGGCCGACACGACCGCCGGCGTGGACTGTTCGGGCCTGGTCCGCGCGGCCTACTGGTTCGGCGCGGGCTTCGACCTGGCCAACGGCGGCGACACGAACCAGCAGACGCTGGACCGCCACCTCACGCCGGTCACCGAGTCCCAGCGCCGGCCGGGCGACCTGGAGTACTTCGGCACGGACGCGCACACCACCACGCACGTCGTGCTGTACGCGGGCACCGACCCCGCCACCGGCGCGGACATGATGTACGAGGCCAAGGAGACGGGCACGGACGTCCACTACGTCGGCCTGCGCACCGGCGGCTTCTGGTACCACGTCACGGCCTGACGGCCGGGGCGCGCACGGCGCGGGCGGCGGCTCCGGCCGCCGCCCGCACCGCGTCAGCCGCGGCCCGACGCCCCGGTGCTGCGCACCGTCACTCGAAGCGGCTCGGGTCCCCGGCCCCCCGGCGGACGATCTCCGGCTCGCCGCCCGAGAAGTCGACGACCGTCGTCGGCTCCGTGCCGCAGTCGCCCGAGTCGACCACGGCGTCCAGCACGTGGTCGAGGCGCTCCTTGATCTCCCACCCCTGCGTCATCGGCTCGTCCTCGCCGGGCAGGAGCAGCGTGCTGGAGACCAGCGGCTCGCCGAGTTCGGCGAGCAGCGCCCGGGTGACGGCGTGGTCGGGGATCCGGACGCCCACCGTCTTCTTCTTCGGGTGCAGGAGGCGCCGGGGCACCTCCTTGGTGGCCGGGAGGATGAAGGTGTAGCCGCCCGGCGTCGCGGCCTTGACGGCGCGGAAGACGTTGTTGTCGAGCTGCACGAACTGCCCCAGCTGCGCGAAGTCCTCGCACATCAGGGTGAAGTGGTGCCGCTCGTCGAGGCGCCGGATCGTCCGGATCCGTTCGAGGCCGTCGCGGTTGTCCAGCCGGCAGCCCAGGGCGAAGCAGGAGTCGGTCGGGTACGCGATGAGGGCTCCGGACCGGAGGCTGTCGGCCACGGTGCTGATGGTGCGCGGCTGGGGGGACTCTGGGTGGACGTCGAAGTACTTGGCCATTCGGCGACCCTAAGGGATGCCGGCCGCTGATCGCCGCAGGTCTCAGCGGGACGGGGTGAAGTTCGGGAGCTGTTCGAGGCTCTCGGCGACGGCGGCGAAGCCGTACGCGAGCATCTCGTGCTCGTACACCTCGACGGCCTCGCGCAGGCCGGTCCCGCCCCGGTGGGCGTCCGTGAGGGTGCGGCAGAGGAGCGCGGCGTCGCGCAGGGCGGTGTTCGCGCCCTTGCCCGCGCTCGGGGGCATGGCGTGGATCGCGTCGCCGAGGAGGGTGACCGGGCCGGTGCCCCAGTGCGGGAGCGGCTCGGTGTACCGGAGCGTCAGCGGCGAGCTGTTGACGACGTCGGACCGGCGGACGAGCTCGACGAGGTCGGGGTGCCAGCCGTCGAGGAGGGGGAGCAGCCGGTCGCGGACGGTCGCCCAGTCGTCGTCGCCGGTGAGCTGCTCGGGGAGGGTGACCACCCAGCGCAGGTAGCTGTCGGTGTCGGGGAGTTCGACCTCGGGGGCGAGCTCGGCCGCCGCGAGCCTCGGCGGGCGGCGGAACTCCATCCGGCCGAGCAGCATCGTCAGCCCGGGGCCCTGTACGAGAGTGCCGAAGTCCGGGACGAGGGTGGCGAAGCGCTCGGTGAGCGGGGTGCGCCCGAGGAGCGAGTTGCCCGGGATGTCGACCACCCGGGCGTCGGGGAGCAGTCGGCGGCGCACGGCCGAGCCGACGCCGTCGGCGCCGACGAGGAGGTCGGCCACCGCGCTGCCGCCGTCGGAGAGGTGGACCTCGACGGTGCCGTCCGGCAGCTCGGCGTAGCCGGTCACGGCCCTGCCGAACTCGACGCGCTCGCCGAGCCCGGCGAGGAGGACCTCCCGCAGGACGCGCCGGTCGGCCGCCGCGCCGCCGTCGGTCGGGTCGAGCCGCCGGAGCTCGGTGAGGTGCTGGTCGACCACCCTCGGCCGGCCGGCGAGCGGCCCGGTCACGGCGTCGAGCAGCCGGTACAGCCGGGGCGGCAGGCAGTCGCGCAGCGCGCCGAGCCCGTGTTCGTTCAGAGCGATCCGGAAGCCCTGGTAGCGGCTGTCCGCCGCGGGCTCGCGCTCGTACACCCGCACGTCGATCCCGGCGCGGACCAGCCCCTGCGCCAGGCACAGCCCGCCGATGCCGGCCCCGGCCACGATCACCTTCATGTCCCGCTCCTCACGTTCCGTCATGTCCACCAGCATCACTGCCGGTTGGTGGCGGCGGCAGGGCGTTCGATCACGAAGTGCCGATGACATCCGTCACAGCGCCGCCTCCCGCAGCCGCTGGGCCGCGTGTTCGGGGCTGACGTCGTTGACGAAGGCGTCCATGCCGGATTCGACGCCGGCCAGGTACTTGAGCTTGTCGGCGGTGCGCCGGATGGTGAACAGCTCCAGGTGGAGGGCGAGTTCGTCCCGCTGTTCACGGGGTGCCTGGTGCCAGGCGGAGATGTACGGGGTGCGGCCGGTGCCGAAGAGGCGGTCGAAGCGGCGCAGCAGGTCGAGGTAGAGGCGGGGGAACTCGGCGCGTTCGGCCTCGTCGAGGGCGGTGAGGTCGGGGACGCGGCGGTGTGGGTAGAGGTGGACCTCGTAGGGCCAGCGGGCGGCGAAGGGGACGAAGGCCGTCCAGTGTTCTCCGGCGAGTACGACCCTTTCGCCGTCGGCGCGTTCGGCGGCGAGGAGGTCGTCGAAGAGGTTGCGGCCCGTCGCCGTGCGGTGGGCCCAGGCCCGCGCGGCGATGCGGGTGGTGCGCGGGGTGGTGAACGGGAAGGCGTAGATCTGTCCGTGGGGGTGGGCGAGGGTGACGCCGATCTCGGCGCCGCGGTTCTCGAAGCAGTACACCTGTTCCACGCCGGGCAGGGCGGAGAGCGCGGCCGTGCGGTCCGTCCACGCGTCCAGGACCAGACGTGCGCGGGCCTCGGAGAGGTCGGCGAAGGACGCGTCGTGGTCGGCCGTGAAGCACACCACCTCGCAGCGCCCGGTGCCCGGTCCGGCCGTGCGCAGCGGGCGTTCGGTCCGGGGCGCGTCCGCGTCGGGGTGCAGGGACGGGAAGCGGTTCTCGAACACCGCGACCTCGTAGTCCGGGGCCGGGATCTCGCTGAGCCGCGCGTCGGTGGAGGGGCAGAGCGGGCACTCGTCGGCGGGCGGGAGGTGGGTGCGGCCCTGGCGGTGGGCGGCGATGGTGACGCTGTCCCCGGTGGCGGGGTCGCGGCGGATCGCGGAGCGGACGGCGGCGGGCTCCAGTCGGCGCCGGTCGACGGTGTCGCGCACGGCGGACTCGTCGGTGTCGTAGTAGAGGATCTCGCGGCCGTCCGCGAGCTTGGCGGTGGTCTTCTTCACGGCTGGGTCTTCTCCATGGCTGGGCCTTCCGCGGCGGCGGTGCGCGGCCACGACCGGTGCCGCGCGTGGCGGAGGCCGCCTCCGGTGGGGGACGGAGGCGGCCTCCTGGGGGATTGGCTGGAGGACGGTCAGGCGGGCAGGCCGACGGCCCGCTCGCGCCCGCGCCGCTGCTGGATCACCACGGCGACGACGAGCAGGAGCCCCTGGGCGACGTTCTGCCAGAAGGAGTTGATGCCCTGGACGGTGAGCCCGTTCTGCAGCGCGCCGAGCAGCGCGACGGCGAGGAGCGTCCCGGCGATCCCGCCCTTGCCGCCCTTGAGCGCGCAGCCGCCGAGCGCGGCCGCGGTGATGGCCTGGAGCTCCAGGCCCTCGCTGCCGGAGGTGGGCTGCCCCGAGCCGGTGCGGGCGGTCAGCAGGACGCCGGCGACGGCCGCGACCATGCCGGTGAGCGCGTACACCGACAGCAGGTACTTGTTGAGGTCGATGCCGGCCAGCCGCGCGGCGGTGGGGTTGCCGCCGAGGGCGTAGATGTTGCGGCCGATGTCGGTGTAGGTGAGCAGGACGTGCACGGCGGCGGCGACCAGGATGAGGATCCACACCATGGTCGGCAGCCCGGCGATCTTGCCCCGGCTGAGGAAGACGAACAGCGGGTCGCCGAGGACGTAGCCCTGGGCGCGGCCGTCCGAGATCAGCTGGGCGACGCCCTTGTACGCGGCGAGCCCGGCCAGGGTGGCGATGGTCGGGTTGACCCGGCCGTAGATGATCACGACGCCGTTGAGCAGCCCGACGCCGGCGCCCGCCAGCACGGCCGCGCCGATGCCGAGCGCGGCGCTGGAGCCGGTGGACGTGAACACCATCGCGCTGACCACGGAGGCGAGGCCGGCCTGCGAGCCGACCGAGATGTCCAGGCCGCCGCAGATGATCACCACGGTCTGGACCACGGCGAGCAGCCCGGCGATGGTCACCGCCTCGGCGATGACCTGGATGTTCTGCCAGCCCAGGTAGTTGAGGTTGAGAAAGCCGAACAGCGCGAGCACGGCCGCCAGGGCCAGCAGCAGGATGAGGTTCTGGCCACCGACGGCGCCCAGCACGGCCCGCGCGCCGGTCGGCCGGGCGGGCCCGGTGGGGGCCTGCGGCCGCTGGTCGGCGGTGGTGGAGGGGGTGGTCATCGGGCGGCTCCGGTCGTGGGGTCGGTGGTGTCGGCGGGCGCGAGGTCCTCCGACATGGCCAGGGCGAGGATCGCCTCCTCGGAGGCCTCGGCGCGGCCGAGTTCGCCGGTGATCCGGCCGTTCTGCATGACCAGGATCCGGTCGGCCAGGCCGAGGACCTCGGGCAGTTCGGAGGAGATCACCAGGACGGCGACGCCGTCGCGGGCCAGGTCGGCGATGATCTGGTAGATCTCCGCCTTGGCGCCGATGTCGACCCCGCGGGTCGGCTCGTCCAGGATCAGCAGCTCGGGGCGGCGGGCCAGCCAGCGGGCGAGCACGACCTTCTGCTGGTTGCCGCCGGAGAGCGTGCGGACCTCGCTCTCGATCGAGGGCGCGCGGACCCGCAGCCGGTCCGCGTACTCCTGCGCGAGCTGCCGCTCGGCGCCGCGCCGCACGAACCGCCGCCGCCGCAGCCGGTCGAGGCTGACCAGCGAGGTGTTGTCGCGGATCGTCCGGTGCAGGAAGAGCGCCTGGGCCTTGCGCTCCTCGGGGGCGAGCCCGAGGCCCGCGCGGATCGCGTCCTTGGGGGAGCGAAGGCGCAGCACGGTGCCGCCGAGGAGGACCTCGCCGGAGCGGATCGGCACGTCCCCGGCGAGGGCGAGGGCGAGCTCGGAGCGCCCGGCGCCGATGAGCCCGGCGAGGGCGACGACCTCCCCGGCCCGCACCCGGAGGCTGACGTCGTGGACGTCGTCGGTGCTGACGCCGCGCACGTCGAGCACGACGCGGTCGGTGGCGACGTCCTGGCGGACGAACAGGCCGGCCAGGTCGCGGCCGACCATGAGCCGGACGAGCTCGCGCTCGTCGGTCCCGTCGGCGGGCAGGACGCCGGTCAGGGTGCCGTCGCGCAGGACGGCGATCCGGTCGGCGAGCCGGAAGATCTCCTTCATGCGGTGCGACACGTAGATCACCGCGATGCCGCGGTCGCGCAGCCGGCCGATCAGGGCGAACAGGGCCTCCACCTCGTGCTCGGAGAGCGAGGAGGTGGGCTCGTCGAAGGCGATCGCCCGGGGCGGCACGGCGCCGGTGAGCGCGCGCATGATCTCGACCAACTGGCGCTGGGCGGCGGTGAGTTCGGAGCCGAGGAGGTCCGGGTCGAGGACCTGCTCGAAGCCGAGGTCGGCCAGGTCCGCGGTGATCCGCCGGCGCAGCTCGGCCCGGTCGAGCCGGCGCCCGGCCCGGCGCGGGAGGCTGCCCGCGTAGACGTTCTCGGCGACCGACACGTGCGGGATGATCTCCGGCTCCTGCGGGATGATCCGGATGCCCGCGCGGCGCGCGTCGGTGGGGGAGGAGAGGTCGAGCGGGGCGCCGTCGAGCAGGACCTGCCCCTCGGTGGGGCGGTGGTCGCCGCTCAGGATGCGCAGCAGGGTCGACTTGCCGGCGCCGTTCTCGCCCATCAGGGCGGTGACCTTGCCGGGCGGGAAGTCGACGCTGACGCCGTGCAGCGCCCGGACGCTGCCGAAGGTCTTGCCGATGTTCTCGGCGACCAGGCCCTGGGCGGGCCGGGGGGAGGGCCCGGAGCCGGGTGGGGACTCGGGTGAGGTCATGCGTGCCTCGCTGGAGGTGCTGGGGGTCGCTTGGGGTACCGGAAGGGGTGGTGCTCAGCTGCAGGTCATGCCGGTGCTCTGCCAGGTCGAGGCGTCGACCATGGTGGTGGGGGCGAAGGCCTCGGCGGGGAAGTCCTTGCCGTTCTTGAGCTTGTCGACCATGGTCTGGACGGCCAGCGCGCCGACGTCCTTGCCGTTGATGAACAGGGCGGCCTTCATGCCGGAGGGCTTGCCGCTGGTCCAGTCCTTGCAGGCGAGGTAGGCGCCGAGGCCGACGCCGTCGATGTCGTCGGGGCTGACGCCGGCGTTCTGCAGGGCGGTGACGGAGCCCTGGACGTTCTCGTCGTTGCAGCCCCAGACCACCCAGTGCTTGACGCCGGGGTTGGCGGTGAGGGTGGCGGCGGTCTTGTCCTGGGCGCCGGTGGGGGTGTTGTCGGTGGCGACGTCGATGTTCTTGACGTCGGCCCCGCCGGCGGCGGCGAAGGCGGCCTTGGCACCCTTGATCCGGTCGCCGCAGACGGTGACGTCCTGCTTCCAGGCGGAGATGATGCGGGTGTCGGCGGGGTTCCAGCCGGCCTTCTTGAACTCGGCGGCGGCCCGCTTGCCGACCTCGCCGCCCATCTGCTCGCCGGAGAAGCCGACCCGGGCGACGAGGTCGCCCTTGCCGCAGGAGGCGGGCGCCGGGCCGGTGGCGCAGATCTGGTCGTCGGAGGTGAGCAGGGCGACGCCGGCGTCCTTGGTGGTCTGCACGACCTGCGGGCCGACGGCCGGGTCGGGCACGACGACGATCAGCCCGTTGCTCTTGCCGGCGATGGCCGACTGGACCTCGCTGACCGTCTTGTTCGCGTCGTTGCCGAGGTTCACGACCTTGAGGTCGACGCCGAGCTCGGCGGCCTTGGCCTTGGCGCCGGCCGCCTCGCCGACGAAGTACTCCTGGTCGCCCTGCTTCTGCAGGTAGGTCAGCGAGACCTTGCCGTCGACCTTGGCGACGGAGCCGGAGGACGACTCCTGGCCGGTCGAGCACCCGACGGCGCCCACGAGGGTCACACAGCCCAGGACGGCGGCGGACAGGACACGGCTGCGGCGAATGAACATGCGGTGGCTCCCGGTCAGGAGAGAAGGGTGGGGGATGTGGGCACGGCGTTTGAGTCGCGGCTTGAATCAAACACAATCGATCAGAAGCAAACTTGATCAAACGTGCTCGGACAGGAAACTCCCCGCCCGGACTTTCGTCAAGGGTCTTCGATGCGCTCGCGTCAATTCGAGACGTTCCCGTTATCGCCGCGGTCTACCCGGTCCCCACCCACCCGGCGGGCGGGTGGGGACCGGGTCGGAGCGGACGGTGGATCAGGAGAGGGTCGTCCAGGCCTGTCCGGCCGCGGCCGGGTCGGGCTGGACGGTGACGACGGCGGAGGCGGCCGCCGGGCCGGCGGCGGCGAGCGCGAGGCCGGTGGCCACGTTGGTGACGGTCAGTGCGCCGGTCGCGGTGTTCTGGAGCACCCGCCACTTCTGGCGGGCGTTGTTCGGGTCGTAGCCGTTGGTGACGTACGCGGCCGCGCCGGACGAGCCGGGGGCGGTGAGGATGCCGTGCACCTGGGTGCCGGTGTAGCAGTTGTCGGTGATGCGCACCGTGCCGTCCGGATTGGCGGCGAAGTTCCACTGCTCCGAGGTGTGCGTGCTCCACCACGTGTTGACGTCGACGGCCGCGCCGTCCGCGGCGCTGCAGGTGCCCTGGACCTCCAGCGCCTGGCCGCCGGTGCCGCCCGCGCCGATCGCGTGGTAGGCGCCGTCGCCGATCACCGCCGCGGGCGTGAACGCGGCCTGCGGGGTGAGGCGGAACATCGCGACGCCGTGCGGGGCGACCCAGGTGCCGCCGACGGTGCCGCCGGAGGCGACGGTGCCGGTGGCGCCGGTCCACAGCTCCTTGGACGTGTAGCCGCCGGTGAGGCCGAGCGAGCCGAGCGTGCTGCCGATCGTCTGCCAGTTGTTCGGGTCCTGGTTGACCAGCAGGACGGCGGTGTCGCCGCCCGCCAGCTGCCGCTTGAGGACCACCGGGGCGGTGCCGTTCGCGGGCGGGGCGCCGACCAGCGTCGCCGGCCTGGCGAGCGCGTCCTGGTCGATCCGGATGACGTCGGCGTTCTTCATGAGCGCCAGGCCGGAGGCGGGGATGCCGGTGGACCAGCTCGTACTGCCGTCGGTGTGCTGGGCGTCGGCGTAGGTGCGCAGGTCGGCGCCGGAGATGAGGGGCGAGGCCATCATCGACAGGACCGACAGCTCGGTGCGCGACTCGTCGTCGGTGAACGGCTTGTGGCACGCGCAGGTGTCGGTGACGCCCCACGAGCCGTAGACGTCCTGCCAGCCGGTGAACATCATGTCCATGTCGTTCCAGCTGCCCGGGCGGACGTTGCCCGGGTACTGCAGCGCGGTGCCCAGCTGCTGCCCGTAGAGCACGCCGCTCAGGTCGCTGCCGCGGTCGCCGCCGATCCGGCACAGGTTGGCGACCTGCCCGCACCACACGCCGGTCGGCGCGTACCCCGGGGACTGGTACGCCGGGGTGCCGGCCGCCCGGATCACCGGGTCGGTGCGGGCCGGGTCGTTGGCGCCCAGCAGGTACGGCACGCCGGTGTGCACCGGCTGGGCGGAGACGCTGAGCGCCACCCTCGGCCTGCCCTGCGCGGCGGAGGCGGCGTCGAGGGCGCGCTGGAACGTCTGCACCCGGGCGTACATGGACTGGGTGAGTTCCTTGCCCTCGCCCTGGGTGTAGTAGTTGTGGCCGTCCGGGCCGACGATCTGGGGGCCGTAGGGGCAGTCGTCGTACTTGACGTAGTCGACGCCCCAGGAGACGAAGTCGCTCGCGTCGGTGGCCTCGTGGCCGAGGCTGCCGGGGTGCATCTGGCAGGTCAGGTAGGTGTCCGTGCCGTACAGGCCGAACTTCATGCCCTTGCTGTGGGCGTACCAGGCGAGGTACTGGATGCCGTTGACGGTCTGCCCGTTGACGACCTGGGAGGGGAAGGTGTCCGGGCGCGGGGCGAGGTGGCCGGAGGTCGGGTCGTTGCCGGTGCCGTCGGTGCCGGCGACCGGGTTCCCGGCGGCGTCGTAGAGCTGCATCGAGCCGTAGGACGTCCGCACGATGTCGGTGCTCTGGCCGTCGCGGTGCCAGAGCGACCAGCCGTCGTCGATGGTGACGGTGTTGTAGCCGGCCGTCACCAGGCCGTTGCCGGACATGAAGTCGATGGTCTGCTTGACCTGCTGCTCGGTCACGTTGGTGCCGAGCGAGTTCCAGGAGTTCCAGCCCATCGGCGGGGTGAGGGCGGTGCCGTTGTCGAGGGCGGCGGCGGGGGTCGCCGTGGTCAGCGCGAGGGCGCCGAGGCCCGGGGTCGCGAGGGCGAGCGACAGCAGCGCGCCGGCGAGTCGTCGGGATCTGCGCATGCGTGGGCGCATGGGTGCTCCAAGGGTGGGGGTGGGTGGGGTCGCCAGAGCGAGCGCCTGTTGGAATTTGTTGATTCGTGTCGGAAGGCGACCGATGGGGCTCAGATCCCAACAGGGGCAGGCGCAGGCTAGTGGCTCCACCCGGCCCGGCTCAAGAGGCAGGTTCCGCACGATAACGAGCCGGTATCGGCCCGAAGTTCGTCGGACGCGAGGCCTTGACGGGCGGGTGAACGTGGCGTTTCCTGTGACCGCCGCGTTCGATCGCGTTCGTTTGTGAGTGTTTGAACGTTCAAATCAACCAAGCCCCCCACCTTGGAGCATCCATGCGCCTGCGCCTGTGCACGTCCGGCGTCGCCGCCTTCGCCCTCGCGCTGACGGGCTGTTCGGCGGACCCGCCCGACCCGGCGGCGCACGGCCCGCTGACCATCACCTTCCTGCAGAAGCAGGGCGACCAGGGCTACTTCGTCGACGAGGCGGCCGGCGCCAGGGCCAGGGCGGCGCAGCTCGGCGTCGAGCTGACCGTCGTCGACCTCGGCAACGACCGCGACCGCGCCCTCAAGGAGGCCGGGGCGGCCCTCGGCAGGAAGACGGGCGGCCTCATCGCCGTCGTGCCCGACCCGACCGTCGGCCCCGACCTCGTCGCCCTCGCCCGCCGCGCCGACGTCCCGCTGCTCTCCACCGACGACCAGCTCTGCGCCGACTACCCCGACCCCGGTGCCTGCTTCTCCAACGGACTCGTCCCGCGCGTCGGCTTCAACGGCGCCGCCATGGGCGCGGCGGTCGGCGAACGCGCGGCCATCGAGTACGGGAGGACGGGCTGGAAGCCCGCCGACACCTGGACGCTGTCCGTCGCGAACGACGACATCCCGGTCTGCCGCGACCGGGTGAACGCGGCGGCGCAGGCGTTCTCCGCCCACGCCGGCGCCGTCCTGAAGAACGCCAAGGTGTGGGCCGCCAACACCGTCGACGACGCCCGCAAGCGGACCGCCTACACGCTGTCCACCAGCCCCGGCGTCCGGCACTGGGTGGTGTGGGGCTGCAACGACGAGGACGTCGAAGGCGGCATCAAGGCCCTGGCCGAGGCGGGCTTCGGGCCGGAGAACGTCGTCGGCATCGGCATCGGCGCCTACCTCGCCTGCAAGGACTGGCAGGCCGGCCGGCCGGCGGCGATGCGGGCCGCACTCCTCATCAAGGGCGCCGAGGTCGGCGCGCTCGCCGTCCAGCAGATGGCCGACCGGCTGCGCGAACACAAGGAGCTCCCGCACGAGACGATCGTCCCGACGGCCATGGTCGACCCCGCGAACCGGCAGGCGTCCGGCGCGGCCTGCACCTGAGCACGACCCGGCCCGCCGACGGGGCCGCCGAACGGCGCTGTGTAGGCTGCACCCCGCCCTGTCCGGGCCCGGAAACACCCCCACGGCAGATCCAGGAGTCGATCGCGCATGTCCGCCCCCGCTCAGCGCCGCAAGGTCCACCTGTCGCAACAGCGCGTGGCCGACAGCCCGTTCGGGCCCCTCCGGATCAGCCACGACCGCTGGCCCTCCGTCATCGTCCGGCTCACCGGCGCGGGCATACCCACCGTCACGGCGGTGCCGGACCGCGAGCACGGCGCCCTGTCCGTCAACGGCCACCACGTGCCCACGGTGCGGGGCAGCCGCGGCTGGGACCCGCGCCGCAAGGCCCGCACCCGCACCGCCCTCGTCGGGGCCCGCGGCTACGAGCTGCGGCCGACCGGGCTGTGCCGGGCCGAGCTGCGCCGCGACGGCGCGGTCATCGGGCGGGCGAGCAGCGGCCTGGGCGCGTACTCCCCGTTCCGCTCGATCCCGGGCATCGACGCGAAGATCGCGTGGTCACCGGGCGTCGACCCGACGGACGTCGCCGTCGGGCAGGCGATGGTGGTCACCTTCGGCGCCGGGGCGCCGGGCGCCTTCCAGCGGTGCTTCATGTTCTGGCTCGACTGGGTCAACTGACACCCGTACGGGCCGGGAGGGCCTCCGGTGCGGAGTCCCGGATCGCCCGCACGATCCGTGCCGCCCAGTCCGCGGGCCGTTCGCGGCCGAGGAGTTCGGAGAGCCGGTTCATCCGGGCCCGGCGTTCGGCGGCGGAGAGGGTGAGGGCCCGGGCCAGGACGGTGCTCAGGTCCTCCGGCGAGTGCGGGTCGGTGAGGAGGGCCGCGTCGCCGAGCTCGGCGGCGGCCCCCGCGTGCCGGGAGAGCACCAGCACGCCCGGGGTGCGGGCGGGCAGCGCGGCCTGGGCGGCGACGAACTCCTTGGCCGTCAGGTTCATCCCGTCCTGGAACGACGTCACCCACAGCACGTCGGCCGTCAGGTACTCGTCGACGACCGCGGCGGCGGACAGGCTGCCCGGCAGGTAGTCGACCGGCCGCCAACGGCCCTGCTGCCAGCGGTCGTTGACCTCGGCGATCCGCTGCTCCAGCTGCCGGCGGGTGGAGTCGTAGGCGGTGATGCCGGGCTCGGGCGGCGGGCAGACGAGCCGGAAGACGAGCCGCCCGCGAAGCTCCGGCCGGCGCTCCAGCAGGCGGTCCAGGGCGTCGACCTTCTGGACCGGCGCCTTGGCGTAGTCGAGGCGCTCGACCGAGAGCACCACCCGCCCGGCGGCCGGGCGCGGCCTCGGCCTGCGCAGCCGGGCGAGCCGTTCGACGGCGGCCCGGTCGACGCCCAGCGGATGCACCTCGGTGCGCGGGGCGCGCTGCCCCAGCGTCCGCCGGAAGCGCTCGGCGAAGGCGTCGGTGTGGAAGCCGGCCCAGTCGAGGCAGGCGAGGGAGGCGCGCAGCTCGGCCGCGACGGGCAGGGCCGCGAAGACCTCGGGAGCCGGGAACGGGGTGTGGTGGAAGAGCCCGGTCCTGAGGTCGGGCCGGGTGCCGCGCAGCAGGCCCGGGACGAGCCACAGGTTGTAGTCGTGCAGCCAGACGGTGGCGCCGGGCGCGGCCTCGGCGGTGATGTGCTCGGCGAAGCGCGCGTTCACCGCCCGGTAGGCCGCCCAGGCGTGCCGGTCGGGGACGGACCGCGCGGGCTCGGACATCAGCACCGGCCACAGCGTCTCCTTGCACGCCCGGTGGAAGTAGCCGGTCCACTGCTCCGCGCTGAGCGGCACGAGGGAGAGCGGCAGCCCGGTGGGGTGCGGGCGGGGGGCCTCGCGGTCGCCGCTGGCCAGCGCGGTGACCCACACGCCCGGCAGGCCGTCGGCGAACGCGCTGGTCAGGGTCGGGAGTATGCCGTTGGGGCTGCTGGGCGGCTGCCACCTGGTGCCGGTCCAGTGCATCGGCGGCCGGTGGTAGGCGACCACCACGGAGTGCCGGCGGTGGGGCCGGTCCGGATCGGGGCCGACCCAGCCGAGGTCCTGGAGCACCGCGTGGATCCCGGCGGCGCCGGTCTGCCGGGGGCGGCGGACCAGCGGGTCCCCCGCGACGGCGTCGAGCAGGGCCGTCTCGGCGCCGCCGACGACCACGCCGTGTGCGCCGGTCCTGAACAGCGACAGGTCGTTGAGCGAGTCGCCGGCGACGAGGATCTGCTGCGGCGTCCAGCCCAGCTTCCCGGCCAGGGCCCGCAGGGCGTTGCCCTTGGACGCCCCCGCGGGCAGGACGTCGAAGTAGCGGCCCGCCGAGTACTCCCAGCCGCAGCCGAGCGCCCGGACGGCGTCGGTGACCTCGCGGGTGAGCCGCTCCGGGGCCACGTGGTAGGAGCAGCGGCCCTCCTGGACGACGCCGAACTGGTAGGTGAGGGCGGGGAAGCGGCGCAGCGCGGCGCGGATGCGGGCCGGTCCCGGCCAGCCGGCGCGCAGCTGCTCCAGGAGCGGGTCGACGGGGGAGAAGTCCGCCCCGTCGGCGACGGTGGCACCGACGTCGGCGATGATCCAGCGCGGGCGCGGGACGAGCGGGTCGCGCAGCACGTCGCGGACGGAGGACAGGCCCCGGCCGGTGGCGAAGACGAGGGTCACCTCGGGGTGGCGGGCCAGGGCGTCGCGCAGGCGGCGGCGTTCCTCCCGGGTGCCGCCGAGTAAGGTGCCGTCCAGATCGGTGACCAGAACCCTTGTGACGGGTGACATCCGTGACATCCGCCGGACGCTAGCACGATCACTCAGCGGTGTGAAGTGTTCACCTCAGGTGTGCGGGACGGCAGCCGGGCGGCGAGCTCGTCGGCGCGCAGGGCCGCGTCCGAGCCGGGGCCGGTGGTCGCCGCCGCTCCGCAGACCACCGCCGCCGCGAGGCAGTCCGGCAGGCCCAGGCCGTCCAGGAGGCCGTGGACGAGGCCCGCGTTGAAGCAGTCCCCGGCGCCCGTGGTGTCGACCGGCCGCACCGGGACGGCCGGGACGTCGTGGCGCTCGCCGCCGCGCACGGCGGTGGCGCCGTCCGCGCCGCGCTTGACCACCAGGGTCGGCACGAGGGCGGCGAGTTCGGCGATCGCGTCCTCCGGCCCGGCGGCGCCGGTCAGCCGCAGCGCCTCGGCGGCGTTCGGGGTGAGGACGTCGACCAGCGAGAGGATGCGGCGGACCGCCGGGTCGTCGAGCGTCGCGGGGGAGTCGTGGCAGTCCATGACCACCTGCGTGCCGAGCCGCCGGGCGGCCTCGGCGGCCGCCACCATGTCGTCGTCCCAGCGAAGTTGGGGCACCATCAGGACGCGCGGACGGTACCGGCGTAGCAGCGGGACGAGGGGCGCGGGGGCGACCGGGTCCTGGAAGCTGACCATCGCGCGGTCGCCGGGGTAGGCCATCGCGACGGTCACGCTCCGGACGGGGACGGGGTGGTGGCGGAACGCGGAGGCGTCCAGCCCTTCCCGGCGGGCACTGGCCAGCACCTGGGCGCTGAAGGCGTCCGTGCCGAAGTCGGCGCTCCAGACGACGTCGCGCCCGAGCCGCCGCAGTGCCATCGCGGGCGTGTACGCGCCCCCGGGCACCCACGCGAAGCCGTCGGCGAACACCTCGCCGCCGGGCTCGACCGGCCGGGGCAGCCCGTGGAACACCAGGTCCGCGAAGTACGCGCCGGCCACCAGTACTTCGCACGGCTGTAAGGTCCCGTTCGACTCCATCCGGCGAGCATAGGGGTCCGCAGCGCACCGCGAGGCGCGAACGCGTCAAAGCACCCAGTAGGAGAGAACGCATTCGTTCACTAAACTCGGAGGTGGATCCGGGACAGCGGAGAGGTGGTGCCGGCATGACCGCCGAACCCGAGGCCACGCGCGGAGCGGCCGACGCCGTGCCGCTGCGCCGGCGCGGCGAGGTGCTGGAGAGCGCGATCTTCGGGGCCACGCTCCGGCAGCTCGTCACGGACGGCTACGCGCGGCTCACCATGGAGGGCGTCGCGGCGGCGGCGCAGACCGGGAAGGCGGCGCTCTACCGCCGCTGGTCGTCCAAGGAGGAGCTGGTCATGGACGCCCTGCGCGCCAGCCTGCCCCCGGCCGGGCCGGCCCCGGACACCGGCAGCCTGCGCGGGGACCTCGTCGAGGTGGTCACCCGGCTGCGGGCGGCGATGTTCAGCGAGTCGGGCGCGGCCGTGCGCGCCGTCATGAGCGAGCTCGACCACGAGCGGGCGCACGCCTTCCTGGAGATCGTGCTGGTGCGCGTGGTCGAACCCACCACCCGGCTGATCGCCGAGGTCCTCTCCCGGGGCGCCGCCCGCGGCGAGGTCCGTGCGGCGGCGGTGACGCCGCTGGTCATCGACGTCGTGCCGGCGCTGATGCTCTACCGGTTCAAGATGTGCGGCGGCGCGCCCGTCCGGCTGGACCCGGAGGCCATTGTGGACGAGGTCCTGCTGCCGATGGTCCGCCCGTGAGAGCGGCGGACGCCGGTCCTCAGGCGCCGTCCGCGGGGGAGTCGGGCACGGCCGCGTAGGCCTTGGCGGCGGCGGCCTCGAAGAAGCGCAGCAGCTCGACCGGGAACGGCAGGACGAGCGTGGAGTTCTTCTCGGCGGCCACCTCGACCACCGTCTGGAGCAGGCGCAGCTGCATCGCCGCCGGGGTCTCGGCCATCGTCGTCGCGGCCTCGGCGAGCTTGGAGGCGGCCTGGAACTCGCCGTCGGCGGTGATGATGCGGGCGCGGCGCTCGCGGTCGGCCTCGGCCTGGCGGGCCATCGAGCGCTTCATGGTCTCGGGGAGGGTGACGTCCTTGATCTCCACCCGGTCGATGTGCACGCCCCACCCGGTGGCCGGGCTCTCCAGCATGATCTCCAGTCCGCGGTGGAGCTGCTCGCGGCCGGAGAGAAGGTCGTCGAGCTCGCTCTTGCCGATGATCGAGCGCAGCGAGGTCTGGGCGACCTGGAGCATCGCGAAGCTGTAGTTCTGGACGTCGACGGTGGCCTTGATCGGCTCGATGACCCGGAAGTACAGGACGGCGTCGACGCTGACGGAGACGTTGTCCTTGGTGATGCCCTCCTGCGCGGGCACCGGCATGGTGACGACCTGGACGTTGACCTTGCGCATGCGGTCGACGACCGGGATGAGGAGCGTGAGCCCGGGCTGGCGGGCCCGGCTGCGCACGCGGCCGAGCCGGAAGACGACCCCGCGCTCGTACTGCTGGACCACGCGGACGCCGGTGACGAACCAGAACAGGGCCAGGACCAGGATGAGTACGACAATCGCCACGGTACTGCGACCTCCCCCGCCGCGGCGCAGCCCGCGCCGGGACCGGAGTGGCCCTGTCGCACGGGTGCGAGCCGCGGAGCACAGTATGCGCCCGGGGTGTGACGTCCGACAGGGAGCGGAACGGGCCTTGACGAATCGTTACGCTCCGGATGCCGTCGGCACCGGGGAACGGCCGGGCCCTGCCCGGGCGTTGAGTCCGGCGGGGGCGGGTGAGGACCCGGCCGGGTGCGGGCGAGTGGTGGCCGGGGCTCCCGGCGGGCGCGGGCGAGTGGTGCCGGAAGCCGACGCCGGGCGCGAGCGACAGCTCCGTGCGCCCCTGCGGCGACGACTTCGCCGCCCTGGCGGATTCAGCCAGGATGAACGTCAGGACATAGTTGATCCATACCAGTTGACAGTGCGGCAGCGGTTAGCGAATGCTGGTGCCCGGCGCCGGACGCGACCGAGCCACCCGCGCCTCGTTGCGCACCGGTCGCCGCCACCGGACCCCGGGTGCGCCCCGTCCTGTCGTACCCCCGTCGGCGGGGTCGGGGCGCCCCCGGGCCGGTATCACCTCCGCTCCGCCAGCACCGGGAAAGGGACCTCCGCCATGGCCCGTCTGCCGCACCGCTTCCGGCCTGCCGCCTCCTCGCCCCCCGTGCTGGGCCGCTCCGCCGCCCTGGCCGCCGCCGTCCTCGCCGGCGTCGTGGTGGGCGGGGCCGTCGAGGCCGTGCGGCGGCGCCGCGCCGTGCCGGCGGCCCACGGCGACGAGCGGACGATGACCACCACGGCGGGCAACGTGCTCGCGTACCGCGTGCACCGGCCGCCGGACGACGCCCCGGCCGACCCGTTCGCACCGCTCGTCGTCTTCGACGGCGCGCTCGGCGACGGGGCCGGCCACGCCGAGTGGCTGCTGCGCGAACTCGCCGTCACCGGACCGGTCGTGACGTACCACCGTGCCGGCTACGGCCGCAGCAGCTACACCGGCGGCCGGCACTTCGACATCGACGCGGCCGCCGCCGACCTCGCCGACCTCGTCCGCCACGTCGCCGGCGAGCGGCCCGTCGTACTCGTCGGCCACTCCCTCGGCGGTTACCTCGCCGCCACCGCCGCCCGCCGCCTGCCCGGCCACGTGCTCGCCCTCGGGCTCGTCGACCCCTCCCACCCGGGGGAACCGCTGGGCCGGGTCGACACCGGCCCCGCGGGCGCGTCCCTGGACGGCGTCGTCCTGCGCCTCGACGCCGACGCCCGCACCTGCGCGGCCGTCCGGCGCGAGTGGCGCGGCGCCCGCGCCCGCTTCCTGCGGCACGAGGGCCGGCTGCCCCGCGCCGACGTGCCCACGATCGTCATCACCGGCAAGCGCTCCGGGGACCTGCGCGACCGGCTGCGCCTCCAGCGCGAGTACTGCGAGGCCGCGCCGACCGCCGTACACCGCGAACTCGACGCCCCGCGCGAGCAGTTGGTGACCCACTGGGCCGTGGCGCAGCACGTCGGCCAGCTGCTGGGCGAGTTCGTCGACTCGCTGGCCGCGGGCTGGGCCGTCACCGTGCCGGTCCCGCCGGGCGCCACGCGCGGACACGCCTGAGCGTCCGCGCACCCAGGACTGCCCTTCCTCCCGGTGGCACCCTTCCTGGGAGGAGGGGATTCGCACGGTCTGCCGCTAGTGCCGCGGCACTAGCGCGGGCGCCGCGGGCCGTTCTCGTCGTGCACTTCCGCGAACTCGACCACCATCGAGCCGTGGCGGCGCATCCTCGCACCGGGGGCGGGGTGCTGGCCGGTGACGACCCAGACACCGGGCCAGGTCAGCGCGCTGACGGGCGGGCCGTCCGGATCGCCGCTGGCGATGGCGAGGCCCGCCTCCCCCGCGACCTTGCGCGCCTGGGGCACGAGCAGCCCGACCACGTCGGGCACCGTCACTTCGGGGGCCGTGCTGGGTCCGATCCACGTCATGTCACCCTCCCGGGACCAGCCTGCCGCCGATGCCTCCCGGAGGGAAGACGGCGGCACCCGCCGGCCCCTCGGTGCGGGGCCGGCGGGTGCCGGTCGGACGTGTGCCGGGTGCGGGTCAGCCGAGGCTGGTGACGGCGGCCTTGACCTTGTCGCCGATGGCGGCGGGCAGCGGGACGTAGCCCTTGTCCCCGATGGCCTTCTGGGCGGCGTCGCCGACGGTGTAGGTCAGGAAGCCCTTGAGGGTGTCGAGGGTGTCCGCCTTGTTGCCCTTGTCGCAGACGATCTCGTAGGTGACGAGGACGATCGGGTAGGCGTTGTCGGCCTTGGTGGCGTAGTCGAGGGACAGGGCGAGGTCGCCGTCGGTGCCCACGACGGTGGAGGAGGCGAGGGTGAGCGCGGCGTTGGCGGCCGTCGCCGCGGCGGGCTTGGCGGCGCCGGTGCTGATCTGGGCGCTCTTCAGGTTGTTGGTCTGGGCGTAGGACAGCTCGGCGTAGCCGATCGAGTTCTTGACCTGCTTGATCTGGGCCGCGACGCCGGCGCTGCCGTTGGCGGACTGGCCGTTCTTGCCCTTCCACGCCTTGTCCGGCGCGGCGCTCCACGCGCCGCCGGAGGTCTTGGCGAAGTAGGAGGTGAGGTTGAAGGTGGTGCCGGAGTCGTCCGAGCGGTGGAAGGACTGGATGTCGGCGTCCGGCAGCTTGGCGCCCGGGTTGAGGGCGGCGATCGCCTGGTCGTTCCACTTGGTGATCTGCGAGTCGAAGATCTTGGCGGCGGTGGGGCCGTCCAGGATCAGGTTGTCGACGCCGTCGACGTTGTAGACCAGGGAGACGAGGCCGGCCACCATCGGCAGGTCGATCGCCTTGCCGCCGGTGCAGACGGCCTTCGAGGCGTCGACGTCGGCGGGCTTGAGCGCGAAGTCGGAGCCCGCGAACTGGACCTTGCCCTGGTTGAACTGCTGGACGCCCGCGCCGGAGCCGCCGCCGCTGTAGTTGACGGTGGTGCCCGAGCAGGACGCGGCGTAGAGGTTCTTCCACACGTCGATCGCGGGGCCCTGCGCGGTGGAACCGGCGCCGAGGAGCGAGCCGTTCTTGCCGCAGCTGATCGATGCGCCGCCGGCGGCTGAGGAACCGCTCGCCGCGGGGGCGGGGTTGTTGTCGTCGCTGCCGCACGCCGTCAGCGACAGGGCGCCCACCAGTGCCACCGCACTCAGGGCAAGGCTGCTGGACCGGCGGTTCCGCTGGAGCATCTCTTCGTTTCCCCTCGTTCTTCACGGCCCGCGCTCGGACGCGGGTTCCGGGGGCCTGGTGATCCCCGGGGTGAAGAATTTAGACGGGGGAGGTGAACAGATCTTCCGCCCGCGCTGAACCGGCGGTGAACCGGGGCGGTCCGGAGTGGCGGTGATCACACGGGCGGAGCAGCCGCCGTCGGCCGTCCGGGTGAGGGCGACGGCGGCGGCCCGCCGACGTGGGGTCAGCCGACGTGGGGTCAGCCGACGCGAGGTCAGTCGGCAAAGGCCCCGGCGTGCTCGGCGGCGAACTCGGCGAAGGAGCGGGCCGGACGGCCGGTCAGCTTCTCGACGTCCGGGCTCACGGCGGAGGCGTGCCCGGCCGCGTACAGGCCGTAGAGCTCGACCATGCCCTCGGCGCGCCACGGGTCCCAGCCGGCGTCGAGCATGCCGGCGAGGGCGGCGTCGGGGGCGACGGCGGTGTACCGCACCGTGCGGCCGGCCACCGCGCCCAGCTGCTCGGCGAGGGCGTCGTGGGTGAGCGCCGCCGGGCCCGTCAGGGTGTGGACGGCGCCCTCGTGGCCCTCCGTAGCCAGCACCTCGACGGCCGCCGCGGCGACGTCCCGCGCATCGACGTACGACACCGCGCCCTCGCCGCCCGGCACGGCCAGCCGGCCCGCCCGCACGCTCGGCGCCATGCCCAGGAAGTTCTGGTAGAAGCCGTTCGGCGCGATCACCGTCCACGGCAGGCCGCTCGCCCGCAGGTGCTCCAGGCCCGCGACGTGCGAGGCCACGAACCGGACGCCCGCCGGGCGCTGCTCCATGCCCGCGGCGGCGTGCAGGACGACGCGCGGGCGCCGGCCGGTGCGCACTGCCGCGTCGATCACGTTCCGCTCGTGGTCGGCCATGTCCGGGTGGACGGCGACCAGCAGGTAGACCACGTCGGCGCCGGCGAGCGCCGCGTCCAGCGAGGCCGGGTCGGAGAAGTCGGCGGCGGCCTTCTCGACCCCGCCGTCCCACTCCGCCGGAGCCTCGGCGGGATTGCGCAGCAGCGCGCGGACGCTCTCGCCGCGCTCGCGCAGCCCCGTGACGATCTTCGAGCCGACCGTGCCGGTGGCACCCGTCACTACGATCATGGACATCTCTTCTCCCCGTGCTCGACCCGGACCTGATTCCGCATCAGGTCAGATGATCGCAGTTCGACGGGAATCGGATCAAGGCGCGTCCACCGGGCGGTGGGTGGGGCGGGCCGGGCCGACGACACGCACGGTGGCCCGGCCGTGCTCGACTTGGCGGCGGCCGGGCGATTGGATGGGCCCGCGCCAGTGCCGAGGGCCCCGCCGGAGCCGAGGGGGCCGGGGCCCGTCCGGACCAGCCCAGCCGAGGAGCCGCCACCGTGACCGACACCCCCGCCGCCGAGCCCGACGCCGCCGCAGCGGCCCGCCGAATCGCCGAAAGGCGTGAGCAACTCGGAATCAGCGAAGATGAGTTGGCGCAGCGCGCGGCGATGGCGCCGAACTACCTGCGCCACCTGCTGACGGCCGGCCCCGCCTTCGACCCGGGCGGCTTCGTTCGCATCGCCGCCGTGCTCGGAACCACCCGGGAGGTCCTCGTGGAGGGGCGCGCCGACGCCCCGCCCGGGCAGGGGGCGCCGGGGCCGCGCCCGCGCCTGCTCGACCTCGGCGAGACCGAGTGCTGGGCGCTGGTCGGCACCCACGGGGTGGGCCGGGTCGGCCTGCCGGTGCGGCCGGGCCCGGTGGTGTTCCCGGTCAACTACGTCGTGGACAAGGGCTCGTTCGCGTACCGGACGGCCACCGGCAGCGTGACCGACCCGGAGGACGGCGTGGAGGCGTCCTTCCAGGTCGACCACCTCGACGAGTACCTCGGCCGCGGCTGGACCGTCCTCGTGCTCGGCACCGCGCACCACGTCACGGACGAGGAGGAGCTCCGGCACCTCGCGGGCCTGCCCGGCTCGGCCCCGTGGGCCGGCGGCGACCGGCCGCTGTGGGTGCGGATCCGGCCGGACGGCGTCACCGGACGGCGGATCGTCAGCGGGTGACCAGGGACCGGGGGACCGGAGGGAGCGCCCCGATGCGACCGTGGCGGTTCGTCGTCTGGTGGGGGATCATCAGCCTCCTGGCGGACTTCGTGTACGAGGGCGCCCGGTCGGTCACCGGCCCGCTGCTCGCCTCGCTCGGGGCCTCCGCCGTGGTGGTCGGCGCGGTGACGGGCGCCGGGGAGGCGGCGGCGCTGGGCCTGCGGCTGGTGTCGGGGCCGCTGGCCGACCGCACCGGGCGCTTCTGGGCGCTGACGATCGCGGGCTACGCGCTCACCGTGCTGTCCGTGCCGCCGCTCGGCGTCGTCGGGGCGCTCGGGCCGGCCTGCGTGCTCGTCGTCGCGGAGCGGGTCGGCAAGGCGGTGCGCTCCCCGGCCAAGGACACGCTGCTCTCGCACGCCACCGCCGCGACCGGCCGCGGCCGGGGCTTCGCCGTCCACGAGGCGCTCGACCAGGTCGGCGCGGTGGTCGGGCCGCTCACCGTCGCCGGGGTCCTGGCGGCGGGCGGCGGGTACGGCCCGGCGCTGGGCGTCCTCGCGATCCCGGGCTCGGCCGTCCTGGTGCTGCTCGGGTGGCTGCGCACCCGGGTGCCCGACCCGGCGGTGTACGAGCCCGCCGCAGTGCCCGAAGCCCGCCGGGAGCGGTCCCGATCGCGCCGCCTGCCACGGGTGTTCTGGGTCTACGCGGCCTTCACGGCCACCACGATGACGGGCTTCGCGACCTTCGGCCTGCTCTCCTACCACCTCGTCCAGCGCCACCTGCTCTCCGTCTCGCTGATCCCGGTGCTGTACGCGGGCGCGATGCTCGCCGACGCGGCGGCGGCCCTGGTTGCCGGGTGGCTGTACGACCGCGTCGGCCCGCGCGTCCTGCTGGCGCTCCCGGCCCTGGCCGCCGCCGTCCCGGCCCTGGCGTTCACGGACACCCTGGCGGCGGCGGTCACGGGCGCACTGCTCTGGGGCGCGGCGACCGGCCTCAGCGAGGCGACGCTCCGCGCCACCATCGCCGACCTCGTCCCGGCCCCCAACCGCGCCACCGCGTACGGCGTCTTCGCGGCCGTGACGGGCGCGGCCACCCTGGCCGGAGGCGTCCTGACGGGCGCCCTGTACGAGACGTCGATCCCCGCGCTCGTCGCGGTCGTGGCCGCGATCCAGGCCGCGTCGCTCGTCCTCCTGGCCGTCGTCCGCCGCCGCCGCCGGTGACGGTGGAGGTGGAGGTGGCGGTGCCGGCCCCGGCGGCCCCGGCGGCTCGTTCTCGGCTTGCCCTCGACCAACTGGAGGGCCCTACGGTCGCCCGTCATGCGAACCATCGGCACCACGCGCGTCCCGCCCGTCCCGCCCGTACGGCGACCGGCCCTGCCCCGGCCCTACCTGCTCTGGATCGCCGGCACCCGGGCCTCACTGGCCGGCGACGCGGCCCTGACCTTCGCCCTCGGGTGGGCGGCGAGCGCCCACGGCGGCCGGACGGCGGCCCTCGTCCTGACCGCGATCACCCTGCCCCGGACCGTCCTCCTCCTGCTCGGCGGGGCCGTGGGGGACCGCGCCGGCGCCCGCCGCGTGATGATCGCCGGGGACGCGGTCATGCTCGCCGCCGCACTCGGGCTCGCCGCGACGAGCGGGGCGTCGGCGGCGCCCGTCTGGATGCTGATCGCCTTCGCCGCCGTCACCGGGACGGTCGACGCGTTCTACCTCCCCGCGACCGGCTCCATGCCGCGCCGCCTCGTCGGCCCCGAGCAACTGCCCCGGGCGATGGCCCTCCAGCAGGCCGGCAGCCAGGTGGCGGTGCTGCTCGGCGCCCCGATCGGCGCGGCGCTGGTCGCGGCGGCGGGCCTGGGCGGGGCGGCCCTGGTGGACGCGGGCACGTTCGCGGCCGTACTCGCCGTCATGGTGCGGGTGCGTCCGATGGCGAAGGAGGAACGGCCGTCGCGGCGGGAGGGCCTGGCCGCGGGCATCGCCGATGGCGTCCGGCTGGTGGCCAGGGATCCGGTGCTGCGCCCGGCGCTGCTGCTGACGGCGGCCGCCGCGGCCGGACTGCTGCCGGTGGTCTCGCTGCTCGGGCCGCTGCTGGCCCGGTCGGCCGGCTGGGGCCCCGGGGCCGCAGGTCTGGTGGGGGCGGGGCAGAGCGCGGGCGTACTCGCGGTCGCGCTGGTGGCCGCTCGCCGTGGTCCCCTGCGGCGGACCGGCGTGGGGGCGAGCCTGGGCCTGGCCGTCGCCGGCGTGGGGACCGGCGCGCTCGCCGCGGCTCCCGTCCCCGCGGTGGCCGTGCTCGCGGCGGTGGTGGTCGGTGCCGGGTCGAGCCTGTTCGCCTGCCACGTCGGCCCGTTGGTCCTGGGCGCGGCGCCCGGGTCGCACCTGTCGCGCGTGCAGTCCGCGCTGACGCTCGTGCAGAGCGCGGCGCTGGTGCCGGCGACCAACGTGCTGGGCGGCCTCGCCCACGCGGCCGGGGCGAGGAGCGCGCTCGCGCTGTGCGCCGTCCTCGGAGGCGCGGCGGCAGCGGCGGGCCTGGCCTCGCCCGCGTTGCGGACGGCGGGAGCGACCACTGCGGCCCGCGCGAACGCGGGCCGCAGGGAGCCTGCTTGAGGCGTTACTTCTTCTTCAGGTTCGGCGGCAGCACGTTGTACGGGTTGTGGTGGTGGTCGCCGATGTGCAGCTGCTCCTCCGGCTTGCCGGCGAGCTTCGGCAGGACGTGCTTGCCGGTCGGGTCGGTGATCACGATCGCGTCGCCGGTGCGGCGGACGTCGTGCGGCGAGCCCTTGGCGTAGGAGGCGAGCTCCGCGCCGAGGCCGGTCGGGGTGGAGTCGGCGACCGTGCCGAACACGGCGGTGGGCAGGGTCAGGCCGGTGGCCGTCGTGCCGAGGGCGGTGTAGGCGGACTGCTCGCCGCCGTACGCCGCGCCGAACGCGCCGCCGCCGGTGACGGTGGTGCCGGCCGGGACGGTGACCGGGACGTTGGTGCCGGCCGGGCCGTTGACGGTGACGACGCCGCCCTGGACGTACCCGGTGACCGAGCCCGCGTTCTGGGTCTGCTGCCAGGCGTTCTGGTTCTTGAGGACGGTCCCGGCGTCGGTGAGCGTCTGGTTGACCACCGGGGTGTCCGTGGTGAACCACGTGCGGTAGGCCGACAGGATGCCGCTCATCGTCTGCAGCGCCAGCTGGTCGTCCGTCAGGTTGGACTGGTGCATGAAGAACGGCCGCGGGTCGTTGGACAGCACGTACCCGAGGGTGATCTCGGTCTGCAGCGGCAGGACGTAGCTCGACCACGCCGTGTTGAGGTCCAGCGGCGAGATGCAGGTGGTGGTGGCGGGGTTGGCCTCGCAGTTGCCGCTGCCGCCGTTCGCCTTCGAGGTGTAGAGCCAGTTGTACTCGCTCACCTCGTCCTGCTGCGTCGAGACGTTGTAGAACACGTTGACCGGGTGGCGCGGCACGCCCAGCGCGGAGGAGATCTGGCGCTGGCCCGTCTCGCGGGAGGCGTCGACGCCCAGCCACTGGACGTTGTTGGCGGCCAGCGACGCCAGGAAGTTGGGGTTGTCGCTCGGCTGCTGCGGCAGCCTGAACGTGCCGGAGTGCTCGCCGCCCACCAGCTCGTTGGGCCGGAACGGCAGCCCGTTGGCCAGGCCGAACTGGATGTTCTGGGCGATCTGGCCGTTGATGGTGGCCTGGTCGACGTACTGGATGGCGCCGGAGGCGTCGGTCTGGCAGCGCCACGGGATGACCGAGAAGTCCTGGACGCAGCCCAGGAAGTCGTGGTCGTAGGTGTGGTTGAGCCACATGAAGCTGTTCTTGTTCGCGAGGAGCGCGACGCTCAGCGGGTCGGTGCCGCCCTGCGCCTGCGCGTACTCGAGGCCGGGGTCGGCGTTGAACAGGAAGTCCAGCTGGTAGTTGTTCTGCTGCTGCCAGTTCACCACCGTGGAGACGTCCGCGGCCGTCATCCGGAGCGGGTTGGTGCTCGGCACCCCGGCCGCGCAGTCGCCCTCGCCCGGCGTGCACTTGCCGCTCTGGCTCCAGCGCGCATTGGCATTGAAGAGGTCGTCGATGTGGGCGGAGAAGTAGTTGCGCCAGTAGCCGAGGTGCACGCCCCGCGTCACCCAGTCGACGATGCCGTGGGCGAGCAGCTGGAACTGCTGCTGGTAGTAGTTGTAGGCGAAGGTGAGCACGAGCTGCTGGCGCCCGCCGCTCGTGTAGACGCCCGCGAGCACGCCCTGCGTCGACGTGCCCGGGATGGTCTCGGTGATGTAGGGCTCGAAGTGCGAGCCGGTGGCCGCGTTGTCGGGCAGCGCGGTGGGCAGCGCGCCGTACGAGCCGCTGCCGCCGGCGGTGCCCTCGAACGACACGGGGCCGTTGAGGTAGCGGAAGGCGTCGCCGCGGGCGGAGGCGCTCGCGGTGGCGGTGGTGGCGTCCATCGAGCCGGTCCACGCGGGGGCGCTCAGACCGGTGTTGGCGCCGGGCCAGACGTACGAGTCGACCTGCCGCACGTGGTACGAGGCCTCGTAGCCGGTGAGGGCGGAGAGCTCGCCGGCGGAGAGCTGACCGGGGGAGTCGCTGGGCAGGACGACGCCCTCGAAGTGGCCGTGCGGGGTGCCGTCGGCCAGGGTGTCGGCGAGGAAGGCCGCCGAGATGGTCGCGCGGTTGGCGCTGGTGAGGTCGACCACGGTCGTCGGGACGCCCTCGGAGACCAGCTGCTTGCGGATGCCCTCGACCCAGGGGTTGCCGTCCGTGACGACGAGGACGTTGAGGTCCACCCGGGACGTCGCGGCGGAGGCGGGCACGACGGTGCCGAGGGATATCACCACGCCGGCGGTGGCCAGCGCGACCAGCGGCAGGGCGCGGAAGGGCGTCCGGCGGGACGTCTTCCTTGGCATGCGCACTGCGGCGGAGGAGTTCTTGCTTCTCATGTGATCACCCTGCCTGACCTGCGACGTCGTACCCTCCGGTTACACGAGAGATTGACCATCCGATGGGGGATTGTTTGGAAACGGTTCCCATTGCGGATGACGAGTCGTGAACGTCCGGTTCGTGCACGGGTGTTCGGAGGCGCGGGCCCGTGGCGGAGCGTCAGCCGGGTTGCACGGAGCGTGCCGGGGGTGTGGACGCGGCGCGGGTCGCCTGGTATCCAGACACGGAAAGTCACACGCCAGTCATGACGCGCGGCTCACGCCGCACGGCAGGAAAGCGGGGAGCATGCGCACGATCCTCATCGTCGGCGCCGGCCAGGCCGGCCTCCAGCTCGCCCTGGGCCTCCAGTCCCACGGCTACGACGTGACCGTGATGACCGACCGCCCGGCGGACGCGATCCGCGACGGCCGGGTGATGTCCTCCCAGTGCATGTTCGACGCGGCGCTGCGCACCGAGCGCGTCCTCGGACTCGACCTCTGGGCGGGCGAGGCACCGCAGATCGAGGGCGTCGGCGTCACCGTCCTCGGCCCGGACGGTGCGCGGGCGATCGACTGGGTGGGCCGCCTGGACGGCAGCGCGCAGTCCGTCGACCAGCGGCTCAAGATGTCCACCTGGCTGGAGACCTTCGCCGCGCGCGGCGGCCGGGTGGAGGTGCGGCAGGCCACGGTCGCCGACCTCGACCGGCTCGCCCCCGCCTACGACCTGGTGCTCGTCGCCGTCGGCAAGGGCGAACTGGCCTCGCTCTTCGAGCGCGACGCCGACCGCTCCCCGTTCGACCGGCCCCGGCGCGCCCTCGCCGCCGCGTACGTGGACGGGCTCGGCCCGCGCCCCGGGCACGACATCCCCGTCGTCGGCTTCAACCTCGTGCCCGAGGCCGGCGAGTTCTTCGTCCTGCCCGCACTGACCGCGGCCGGCCCGTGCGACGTCCTGCTCTGGGAGGCGCTCCCGGGCGGACCGGCGGACGTCTTCGGCGGGGTCACCGAGCCGGACGAGGTCCTGCGGGGGATCGTCGACCTGATGCGGACCTTCGTGCCCGGCGAGTACGAGCGGACTCTGAACGGCATCGAGGTGACCGACGCGGGCAGCACGCTGGTCGGCCGCATCACCCCGGTCGTCCGCCGTCCGGTCGGCGAACTGCCCGGTGGCGGCGCGGTGCTGGGCGTCGCCGACGTCGTCGTCACCAACGACCCGATCACCGGCCAGGGCTCCAACAACGCCGCCAAGTGCGCCGCCGTCTACCTCGACGCGATCCTCGCCCACGGCGACCGGCCCTTCGACCGCGGGTTCATGCAGGCCGCCTTCGACCGCTTCTGGCAGGACGCGCGCGCCGTCACCGAGTGGACCAACGCGATGCTCGACCCGGCGCCCGAGTACGTCGCGAACGTCATCGCCGTGGCCGGCCGGCTCCCCGCCGTCGCCGACCGGTTCGCCAACGGCTTCAACGATCCCGGGGACTGGGAGCGCTGGCTCCTCGACCCGGACAAGGCGGCGGCCTACCTGGCGAGCGTCTCCGCACAGGACTGACCGGGACGGACGGCGGGCGGTGCACCTCGGCCCCCATCGGTGCCCGCCCGCCTCCGGTCCCTTCCTCCGCCGGTCCCTTCCCTCTGCTGGTCCCTTCCTCCGCCGGCCCCTTCCTCCGCCGGAGGTCCGCTCACATGGGCATGGCCGACGACATGTGCAGTCCCGGGACCAGACCCGGGTTCCAGGGCACGAAGCAGGCGTAGCCGATCAGGGCGACGCCCAGGACGAGGCTGAACGCCTTGCCGTGGCGCCAGGTCTTCTCCAGGAACACGGCCGCGGCCAGACCGGCCATCCAGGCGAGGTTCATCACGCCGACCGCGATCAGGACGACCATCAGGCCCCAGCAGCAGCCGACGCAGTAGCCGCCGTGGTAGAGGCCGACGCGCAGGTCGCGCAGCCGCCCGGAGTAGCCGCCGAAATGCATGAGGAACCCGATGGGGGAGCGACAGTGGCTCAGGCAGCGGTCCTTGAGCGGGGTCACCTGGTACAGGCCGGCCGCCGCCAGCAGGACGGCGCCGACCCAGGGCGCGGCGCCCGGCGCCCTGGCGGCGAGTTCACCGCCCGCCCAGGCCGCGCCGAACGCGGCCAGCCCGAAGGCCTCCCACACGGCGAGGTAACCGACGACCAGACCGGTGCTACGGCCCGCGCGCGTCCAGCCCGTCGCGTGGGCGCGCAGCGTCCGCAGGTACAACGAGACGACCGGCGTGACGGAGGGGAGCATCATCGCGGCCATCATCAGCCCCCACAGGACCAGGAACCCCCACAGGTCGCGCCCCATCGTGCCCGGTCCGGGCATCATGCCCGACGAGCTGCGGACCGTCAGGACCCAGGCCAGCGCCGCCGCGGCGAGCAGCGCCGCCCGGCTCGCCGGGACGACGGCTCGTCGAGCGGTCTGGACGGACATTCAGGCCGCCCAGGAGAACGGCGCCGAGAAGGCGTTCTTCCCTTCGTTTCCGAACTCGAGGCCGAAGGCGTTCACGCGCGACCTCGTCGCGGTTCCGGCCGCGAGGGTGTCCGCGGGGAATCCCACGCCGCTGACCCGCACGCCCTTCCCGGTCGCGTCGAGCGGAGAGACGAAGTCCTCGACCTCGATGTCGACCGCGTCACCGATCCGCACGCGGTGGCTCCGGCCCTCGTCGGCGTAGTCGATCCGGGCGACCTCCAGCCCGAGCATCTCCCCGACCAGCGGCCCGAGGGCCTCCATCGGGCCGCCGCGCTGACCGGAGAAGACCGCCCCGAGCGCTTCGGCCTGCCGGGGCGAGGCGGCTGCGTCCATGATCACGCCCATCCGCCAGCCGCCCTCGCTCATGAGCGGCGGGGTGTCGGCCACCACGGCGACCGTCAGACCGCTCACGTCGACGTCGTCGACCTGGCCGGAGCCGACGTGGAAGGCCAGGAACACCCGGCAGCGGTCGTAGTCCGCCGGAGCCGAGAGTCCGGAGGTGGAACAGGGGCAGACCATGTCGCAATTGCAGTTCTCGAAATACGTGCCCTCGATACGCCAGGCCATCGGAAGCTCCCTTCCTGAGGCTGAGGCACACACCCCGTGCTTCATTCTCCGCCCCTGAGGATCACCGGGCAACGCCCGGACGGCCAGGCCGGAGCGGCCGTGACGAACGGTCCCGCGGCCGTGACCGGTTGCGACGGCACCCCGCACGGAGGGCGCGTGACCGACTGCGACGCCACCCCGCACGAAGGGCGCCTGGCCGGGGGCGTGCACCGGCCGACGGCCGCTCCACGCCCCCTGGTCGCTCAGCCCGCGGTGGCCGCGCCGTCGTACACGTTGTCCGGGGTCACGATGGCGGTGATCGCGCGGCCGAGGAGGGTGGAGGGCTCCTGGCCCCCGGTCCTGGAATCGGTGTTGATCATGATGACCAGGGTGGCCCGCTGGGCCGGCAGGTAGATGGTCACCGTCTCATAGCCGGGGATCGAGCCGTTGTGGCCGATCCAGCCGTTGGTGTCGAAGATGCCGAGGCCGTAGCTCGTCCCGGGGAACCCGGTCGGGAACGTCGTGAGCCGCTGCGCCTGCGTCTCGCGGCTCAGCAGGCGCCCGGTGGCGAGGACTTCGGCCCAGTGGCGCAGGTCCGGCAGGTCCGAGATCATCGCGCCGGCCGCCCAGGCCCAGCTCGGGTTCCAGTCGGTGGCGTCCGCGGTCGCGCCGGTCGGCGTCTGATCCGTGTAACCGCGCGGGTGCGGCTCCGGGAACTCGGCCCCGCCGGGGAGGAACGTGTGGTGCAGGTGCGACGGCCGCACCACCCGCTCGTGGATCACGTCGGCGAGCGGCCGCCGGGTGACCTTCTCCACCACGAGGCCGAGCAGGATGAGATTGCTGTTGGAGTACTGGAACTGCTCGCCCGGCCCGAACGTGTTGTCGTGCTTGAAGCCGTACGCGAGCACCTCCTGCGGCGTGAAGGCACGGGTCGGATCGCTCTCCAGGTCGTGGGCGAAGCCCGCGTCCGAGGTGTACGGGAACAGGCCGCTGCGCATCTCGGCGAGCTGGCGCAGCGTGATCCGGTCGCCGCACGGCACGCCGTCGACGTAGTCGGAGATCTTGTCGTCGAGCCCGACCCTGCCCTCGTCCACGAGCTCCAGCAGCGCGGTGACCGTGAAGGTCTTGGTCTCGCTGCCGATCCGGATCCGCGAGTCCAGGGCCATCGGCGCGCCGGTGGTCTTGTCGGCGACGCCGGTCGCACGGACGTAGTCGCCCTTGCCGGGCATCCACAGCCCGACGACGACCCCGGGGATGCCCGCCTGCCGGCGCACCTCCTCGATCTTCGCGTCCAGCTGAGCGGTCAACTCGGGACCGAGGGTGGAACCGGGGCACACGCCGTGGTGGCAGCGCTCGACGGCTGCGGCGGGCACGGTCGCGGTGGCGATCGTCGCGGCGGGAGCGGCCGCGACGGGGGCGAGTACGGAGGCCACGAACAGCGTCGTGGCGAACAGCCTGCGGTAGTGGGTGCGTCGCACGTCGGGGCGCCTCTTCCAGGGGGTCACGGGCTCGGACGGCACCATTCACCACGGCGGCCCGCCCGGGACGCCCGTCCCCGCCGCCCACCCCGGCGAGTCCACTCGTTCGGATCACCGGGACCGCCCACGGCCCGGGGGCTGCTCGCGGCTGACGAGCGCGTCCTCGCGCCGCGAGCCCCGACCCGGAGGTGGTGCGGCGCCTCCCGGCCCGCACGCGCTCGCGGCCGGGGCGCCTCGGACCGCGCGTTCTCAGCCCGGCGTTCGTGGCCGGGGGCCGGCTCCGGCTGCCGTCAGTGCTGGACGCCGGTGGCGAGGCTGAAGTGCGCGAAGTACGCGTACTGGTCCGTGGACGGGCCCCACGAGGTGTCGTGGCCGCCGTAGAAGGTGGAGAAGAACACGCCGCTGAACGGGATCGACGCGAGGTCCGGGGCGCCCGCGCCGGGCTGGGTGAAGACCTGGGCGCCGTCGAGCCAGACGGTGACGTCGCCGCTGCCGCGGTCGACGAGCTGCTCGACGCTGTGCCAGGCGCCGTCGGCGGGCCACTGCCAGGAGCCGAGGCCGAGGTCGACGCCGTAGCCGGTGGGGCCGGAGTTGGTGGGGGTGTAGAGGTACACCTCGCCGTCGCCGGCGCCGGAGCCGGGATTGCGCCACATGTAGCGGGTGGACCAGGCGTTGCCGTGGTTGCCGCCGGACGCCTCGCCCGGGGAGCCGCCGTACAGGCCGGGGAGCTTGCCGGCCTTGCCGAAGTCGAAGCCGGCGGGCAGCTTGAGGCCGTACTTCAGGTCCAGGGTGGTGGAGTTGGCGAGGTCGCCGAGACCGAGCGAGGGGAGGTCGGTGTAGAACTGGCCGCCGCCGCTGGAGGGGCAGTCGGAACAGGAGTTGGCGGAGGACCCGGCGCCGTAGAACACCTGCAGCGCGGAGCCGTCGCCGGGGGCGGCGGGGTCGTTGACGAGGCTGAGGTTCTGCTGGCCCCACTTGCCCTTGGTGAGGGTGCCCCAGGCGCTGGTCCAGGTGCTGCTGCCGTAGCCGGTGAAGTCGCCGGTCCAGGAGGCTGCGTCGGTGGTCTTCGCTTCTATGGAGATGGCGGCGGTGGTAACGGTGGTGGCGGTGGCTTGGACGGGGGCGGTGGCGAGGAGGGCGAGGGAGGCGGACAGGGCGGTGAGCAAGCGCTTCATGACGGTCCTTCGGCTCTGGCGGCGGCGGGGGAGATCGTGTTGCGTCGTGCGGGGGCCGCTCACCATGACACGGCCGTGGACGTGTCCCAGTCAAGAGTCTGGACGAGGTTCAGGGATGTGAACGCTCCGTCGGTTTCGGCGCTGACGGCGCGGCTATATTGCTCTCGCCGTCCACGCGCACGCGAACAGGGAGGACCCCTATGGCGCAGCCGAGTTCCGCCGCCGCCGCAGCAGCAGGCGTGAAGTCCGCCGTCCGCACGATCGAGGTGCTGGAGTTCTTCGCCGAGCGCCCCGGACTGCACAGCCTCGCCGACGTCCAGGAGGCCCTCGGCTACCCGAAGAGCAGCCTCTACATGCTGCTGCGCACGCTGGTCGACCTCGGCTGGGTGGAGACCGACCTGACGGGCACCCGGTACGGCATAGGGGTGCGGGCGCTGCTCGTCGGCACCGCCTACATCGACGGCGACGAGGTCGTCGCCGCCACGCGCCCGGCCCTCGACCGCCTCGCCGACGACACCACCGAGACCATCCACCTCGCCCGCCTCGATGGCACCGACGTCGTCTACCTCGCCACCCGGGCCTCCCAGCACTACCTCCGCCCGTTCACCCGCGTCGGCCGCCGGCTGCCCGCCCACGCGACGGCCCTCGGCAAGGCGCTGCTGGCGACGATGTCGGACGAGGAGATCGGGCGGCTGCTGCCCGAGCGCCTGGAGCCGTTGACCGACCACACCCACACGACCCGGGCGGCCCTGCTCGACGACCTCCGAGCGATCCGTGAGCGCGGCTACGCGACGGACCGGGAGGAGAACACGCTCGGCCTGGGCTGCTACGCCGTCGCCGTCCCGGACCGCACGCCGGCCCGGGACGCGGTCAGCTGCTCCGTCCCGCTCGCGCGGCTCACGCCGGGGCGCGAACAGATGATCCGCGACGCGCTGTTCGAGGCCCAGGAGCGACTGGCGCTGGCTACGCGTCACCTGTGAGCTGATTCGCCCACTGCCGGAGGGTGGCGAAGTCGTCGGTCGTCAGGCCGGTTCGGTCGTCGACGCGGTGGAGGAGGGCCGGGCCGTCGTGGTGGGCGGCCGTCCAGTCGCGGTCGGCGTCGGTGATCTGGTCGTCGACCCAGGCGAACGGGCGGCCCTCGGCCCAGGCGACGATCTCGGGGGTCTTCCAGAAGACGCCGCGGGGTGGGGTGGGCCGGGGTTCGGACCAGGTGATGACGGGCAGTTCGGGCAGCCCGAGGACGGGGGCGATGAAGGCGTTGGCTTCGTCTTCCCAGGTGGTCGCCCAGACGAGGTCGAAGGGGAGGGCGGTCAAGTGGGGCCCGTGGTCCGGGTTGAGCCAGAGCCGGAGGGGCTTGGGGGCCTTGTTGGGCAGCCCCCACTCGGTGAGCCGCCGCCGTTCGGAGGCCTCCCAGCGGGGAGTGAGGACTCGGTGGGTCTCGTAGCCGGGCGGCCGGCGGTGGGGCTTGCGGGCGGCGGGGTTGAGCGGCCCGTCGACGTCGAGTAGCAGCAGCGGCCGCATCGGCGCACCCCCTCCGTGATCTTTGGGGGGACGGTAGCGGTGAAGGGGCGTTGGTGGCGAGGGAATTACGGCGCGTTCGGCCGGGCTTCGCCCGGCCGAACGCGTGGTTGGTTCAGATGCCGCCGAACTCGCCGGCCCGGATGGCGGAGACGAAGGATCGCCAGGCGTCGGAGGGGAAGATCAGGGCAGGACCGTGGGGGTCCTTCGAGTCACGGACAGGCGTGTCAGCACGGAAGCCAAGGGCCACCTCTACGCAGTTGCCCCCGTTGTTGCTGTAGCTGGACTTCTGCCAACTGGCGCCGGTCAGGTCGGGAGTGGGGATCACGGCATTCCTCTCAGACGTCGCCGAACTCGCCAGTCCGGACGGCGGTGACGAACGATCGCCAGGCCTCCACCGGGAAGACCAGAGCGGGACCCTGGGGGTCCTTGGAGTCACGGACCCTGCCGGGGTGTGCGTCATCCACCTCGATGCAGCCGCCGCCGCCGTTGCTGTAGGTGCTCTTGCGCCACTTGGCGCCCGTTGGGTCGTGCATGGTCCAGTTCCTTCCGTGTTGCCCGGATCATGGCCAAACTGTCCGGCTGGCTAAGCGCGTTGACCTGGAGTCGATCGTACCTAGCAACCCATTGGGCCACCGTGTCGGCATCCTGTTCTAGATACCCCCGCTGAAGCGTCTCGGTGTACCCGACCAGGGCCCGGTTCGGGAGGGTCAGGAGCGTGACTGGGTGGGACAGTGATCGATCCTCGGCGAGGCGGTACGGAGCAATCTGGATGATCACGTTCGGGCGCTCGCTCAGCGTCTCCAAGTGTGCGAGCTGGAGAGCCATGACCTCCCGGCCGCCGATGGGCCGATACAGGGCACCCTCGTCCAGGATGGCATGGATCGACGTGACCCGGTCGAGCATGAGTTGGCGTTGAGCAAGCAGGCCGAGTCGCCCGTCGGCCTGCTCTCGAGTTGCTTCCCCGCGCCGGACGATGCCGGCTTCGTAGGCCGCGCTGTAATGCGGGTGCTGAAGTATGCCCGACACCATGTCCGTGTCGAACAACCTGGCAGCAATGGCTTCTCGTTCCCGACGTAGGTACTCAGAGAATCCGGGCAACAGGGCGCCGTTCTTCCAGCTCCACCACAGCCCAGTCAGGGCGCCCCCGGCGTCCAGGGCGACATCCACCCGTTCTACGAACTTTAAAGAAGGGGCCTGTTTGGCCCCCTCGACATTTGAGATGTAGACGTTGGAGTACCCAACCTGCCTGCCAAGCGCAATCTGGGTGAGCCCTTTGGCCTCCCGTGACCTGGTGATCTGAACTGCAAGTGCAGCCAGTGGAGATGACGTTGGATCAAGTGATCGACGAACCAAGGTCATCCACCCTTTGAGGTCGGGGCAACTAGAGATTTGAAACCCTTCCGATCGTAGGGCGGATTGCGCCACCATGGCTACACCAGGTGATGCGCCGATAGCGCTGTGCGACTGCGGAGACCCCCATGTTCGAAGACCAGAGATCCGTGCTGTCCGAAGTCCCCCTCCTCCACGAGGTGGTGATCGACCGTGGTCACCTCGACGATGGCCGGCCCCGCGAGGGGGTCTTCATGGAGCAGTGCGCCGGCGTCATGTACCTCCGGCCCATCGGTGGCGGCATCGAGTGGACCACCCGAGCCGACCAGGTCAGCGTCCTCAATCCCCGGCAGATCGCGCCCGGTTCGGGTGCCCACTCCCGCCGCCGGCTCCTCAACGACGAGCCGGCGTGAATTCGCGCGATCTCCTCCTCGCTGCCCTCCACGTAAGTTCCCTCGCTGCCGGGGGATTCGCTGCCGTGGAACACGCCTCCCAAGTCCGCCCATCAGGAGTCGAGTTGAACGACCACCTCATCAGCAAGCCGCCCGGCCGCCGCCTGGGCCAGCAGGCCCTCGTCCTCCACGAGAACTCCGACCTCGGAGGCGAACTCTGCGTCCTCCTCGTCGACCCGATCCACCGCGACGGCTACGCCCTCCCCGGCGGCAGCGCCGAGGCCGACGAGCTGCCCCACCTCGCCGCCCGCCGCCACCTGGAGTCCCAGACCGGGCTCGTCCTGCCGCTCCGAACGGTCCTCACGGTCGACTACGTCTCCCGGCACCACCACCCCGAGGCGCTCAACCTCGTCTACGCGGGCGGCATCGTGACCCCGCGCCAAGCCAGAGCCACGACCCTGCACCGCCCGCCGGCCAACATCCGGGCCCTGCACTGGGTGCCCTGCTACCTGCTCGACACCGTGATGCCGCCCGACCAATCCCGCCGCGTCCACGACGCCTGGGACGCCTGGGAACATGGCGCCGGCCGCCCCCTCCTCCTGCACGGCACCCCCGTCCCGATCCGCTGACGCAGGAAGTCGGCCACGCCGACTTCCTGCGCACAGAGGACGGACCCACCATCGGCGCCGCTTCGGCCCTGCCGACGCGGCGCCCGGGAACCCGAAGTGCGTAACCAATCCAGCCGCACAGAAAGTCGGACCCGTCGACTTCTTATGATGAGTCGAGCTGCGCTCGATCACAGGCGGGTGGCCAGCCAGGCGGTCACGGCCGCGGCGACGGTGAGCCCGGCGTTGAGTGCGATCCGGCGGTCCCCGCCCGTCAGGTGAACGGCGATCGCGCCGGCCTGGAGGAGGACGAGGCCGACGGCGGCAACAACGGCCAGTGCGGGGGCGACACCCGTCAGCGGCGGCAGGATCAGACCGGCCGCGCCGAGCAGTTCCACCGCCCCCAGCGCCCTGACGGCGGGCAGGGGCATGCGATCGACCCAGGCCATCATCGGCCGGAGTTGGTCCCGGCTACGGACGGCCTTCAGCGTGCCCGAGTAGACGTAGAAGAGCGCGAGCAGTCCCGCGACGATCCCGTAGGCGATGTGGTTTATGGTTCCCGTTCGGTGAATCACGCGTGGTCGGTGGCGGGCTCGGTCGCGTAGCGGCTCATCGCGTCGAGGTTGGTTTGCGGCGTCAGGGGCCGGCCGTCGGCGAGCGTCTCCCGGAGGTCCCGGAAGTACTGCACGTACAGGTCGGGGGTGAACGTGCTGAGCATGACGGCGGGTTGGTCGGTGAGGTTGGCGAAGGTGTGCGGGGTGCCGGGCGGGACGATCACGAGCGTGCCCGTGGTGGCCTCGTAGTCGTCCGTCCCGACGGTGAACCGCACGGTGCCGGAGAGGACGTAGAAGCCCTCGTCGTGCCGGCCGTGGCGGTGCTGGGGCGGCCCCTGGGTGTGCGGGGCGAGGACGGACTCGGCGATCGCGAGGCGGTGTCCGGTGTGGCTGCCGTCCTCCAGGACGCGCATGCGCGTGGTGCCGAGGACGATCGTTTCGCCCTGGCCGGGCCCCACGACGTGCACAGCGGGCTCGCTGGTCTTCGCTTGTTCGGTCATGCTCACCAGTGCACCGCCGGGACCCCACGGCCGTCCAAGACCTGTCCCGCAGCGCCGATACCTCGTGGGTATCGTTGCAGCGTGGAGCTACGAACCCTGCGCTACTTCGTGGCCGTCGCCGAGGAACTCCACTTCGGCCGGGCCGCCACCCGACTGCACATGAGCCAGCCGCCGCTGAGCCGGGCGATCAAGCGGTTGGAGGCCGAGGTCGGGGCCCTGCTGTTCGCCCGCTCGCCCACGGGCGTCACGCTCACGCCGGTGGGCGCGGTGCTGCTCGACGAGGCGCGGGCCCTGCTCGACCACGCCGACCGCGTTAAGGAGAGGGTGAGCGCCGCGGCCGGCCACGCGACCATCACCGTCGGCATCCTGGGCGACGGCACCGATCCGGGCGTGGCCAGGCTGGCCGCCGCCTACCGCCGGAGCCATCCCGGCGTCGACATCCGCATCCGCGACACCGACCTGACCGACCCGACCTGCGGGCTGCGCGCCGGACTCGTCGACGTCGCGCTGACCAGGGCGCCCTTCGACGAGACCGCCCTGACGGTGCGTGCGCTGCGGGCCGATCCGGTCGGCGTGGTGCTGCGCGCCGACGATCCGCTGGCCCGCCGCGACCGGCTGCGGCTGGCCGAGCTGAGCGACCGCCGCTGGTTCCAGTTCCCGCCGGGCACCGACCCCGCGTGGCAGTCGTACTGGAACGGCGGCACGCCGCGCGAGGGCCCGGTGGTGCGCGCCGTCCAGGAGTGCCTACAGGCTGTGCTGTGGAACGCCACGGTCGGCCTGGCTCCGCTCGGACACGACATGCCCGCGGAGTTGGCCGTCGTCCCGCTGGTCGACATGGCGCCGAGCCGAGTGGTGGCGGTGTGGAACGAGGGCGACACCAACCCGTTGGTCCGGTCGTTCGTCGAGATCGCGACAGCCGCGTACCGCCACTGAGCGGTCCGGCCCGCAATGCGAAGGGGCTCCTCCCAAGGGAGGGGGAGGAGCTCCGAAGACGGCTACTTATTCCGCATCAGGCGCGGAATGGCCCCGGAGCCAGCCCCAACGGCGGCGCGGAGTGGTTTTGGGAGGCTCGGGTACAGGGCGGGCGGCCCCACCGGTGACCTCGACGACGGCCAGCGCATTGGCGCTTCCGTCGAGCTTCTCGCCGCGTCGGTCGCCGGCCCAGACGACCGCGCGGAATCCGTCCGGTGCGATGCCTGTCCGGTTCTCTTCGAGGAACTTCTCCAGGAGCATCTCGCCCAGGTCGGAAGGCTCACCAGGCCATGCGATCACGTTCACACGGTCATCGTTCGTGGCCCACACGACGGAGTCGTCGGGCCAGATCTGCTTGCGCTGCACTGCACAGGTATAGACCGGCATGGGTCCGAACCTACCTCACCGTTCCGGGAGTTCGGTAGGGAGCAGGCCTGTGCTCACCTTCTCGATGGCGGAGTGGGAAGTCGGATCGGCCGACTTCCCACTCCGCATCGATCCTGTGTGAACACCTCCGCCGGAACGGCAGGCGAACTCGCTGGGGGAAGGCCGGACTTCCGGGCGACCGCGGGCGGTGCCGCGAGGGAGAGGACCAGGGCAACCAGGGCGATCAGCGCCCGCACGTGGCCCTCCTCCGTGTCCAGCTGCTCGGCGGCCGACGGAGGCGGCCGACGGAGGCGGAGGCGGAGATCCTGTCGTACCCGTCCTGTAGGTTCCCAATCATGAGGGACGGGATCGACTGGATAGACGCCGAACTCGGCGGTGAGGGCTTCGCCCTCACGATGGTCAACGGCATCGGTCACGAGGAGCTGGCCGTCCACCTGGGTGCCGAGCCGGGCGCCGTCATGGACGCGGACACCGCCCACGAGATGCTGGAGCTCTCGCCCGCTCCGTGGCAGCTGCCCGAATACGCGATGGTGGGGGACACCGGTAACGGTTGGGCGTTCGCGATCGAGCCGCCGACGGCTCCCGGCCGCGCCGACCGGTACGCGCCGGGGAGGGACCTCGCCAGGCGGCACGCGTTCGTGAGCATCGTCGACAGCACCATGGACCCGCCGGTCATCGGCGTCAGCATGGACGGGGACCCCGGCTGGTACATGTGGGAGTACACGACCGACGACAGGGACCACCCGCTGACCCGCCGCTTGGTCGCGGAAGGAGGATTCGTCGATGCCGGCGACCGCGTCCACAGGGCCGACGGGGCCGATGTGACGATGGCGGACGTGTACCGGGTCGTGGGCGAGCACTACGGGCTGACCCTGCCGCGGCGGGCGATCACCGACCGGCGCCTTCCGCACGCCTTCACCGAGCCCCGGGTGCTGGTGTACCCGCAGGCCTCGTGTCCTGCCTGCGGTGCGCGGATGCTGGTGCACGGCGGCGGCTCCTGGACGCCGGGTGAGTACCGGTTGGTCTGCGTCTACTACAACGTCCGCAACGTTCCCGGCTACCCGCCGGGAGGGTGCCCGGGAGAGATCGGTGCGCCCGTGCCGGTCGAGGCGGTGCGGGCGGAGCCGAACCGGAAGTATGACGAGGTCCGCATGCCCCGGACGTCGTGAACACCGCGGCCGAGGCCGAATCACGGGCGCTGCAAAGGGTGTTGTGTCGGGCCCGTGCTCACCTTCTCGACGGCCGTGCGGACGGCGGCGAGATCCTGGTGGGAGGCCAGGCCGAGGTGGTAGAAGCGCAGCTCGGTCGCGCCGGCCGAGGCCAGGTCCGCGCACCAGGCGGGGAGGTCGGCGCCGTCGCCGCCGAGGCCGGCGACAGCGCTCACGGTGGCTGCGAGGCGTCGGCCCACAGCGGCGTACGCGCGGACGGCGGCCAGGGCGGCCTCCGCGCGGGTGGGGGCGAGCGCGACGGGTACGGCGCCGCGGGCGTCCGCTGGGGCCAGGCCCGGGGACGGGCCGAAGCCGAGCGGGTCCGGCTGGGCGTGCAGGAGGACGGGGAGGTCCGGGCGTTCCGTCGCCACCGCTGCCAGCACGGACCGCCGCAGCTCGGCGGCGGTGCGCACCCGCATCCGGGCGACGGCCGCGGCCGACTCGGGGTCGAGCGCCGCGTCCTGCGTCGTGCCGGCGAAGACCGGGTCGAGCGCGTCCCGGACCTTCGCGCGTAGCGCCCACGGCTCGGCGCCCTCCGCCGCGTAGCCGTCCCGGCAGTGCGGGCAGAAGCAGAGCGAGAACAGCAGCCGCGCCGCCGGCGCCAGGGACACCCCCGCGACCTTGTCGTGTGCGTGCAGGTGGTCGAAGCCGTACCAGCCGCAGGACTCCAACTCCACTCCGGACAGGCCCGGTTGGGCGGCGGTCTCGGCGGCCAGCGTGGCGCAGTAGAGCCGCACGGCGGGGGAGGCGACGCACAGCGCCCACGGGTAGCGGTCGCCGTAGGCGTTGAGGACGGCCGCGTCGGGGTGGCGCACGCCGAGGCGCTGCCCGTGTGCGAGGACCGTCCAGGCGTACACCTCCACCCCGGCCTCGGCCAGCGACTCCGTGGCCCGGCCGAACGAGCGCGGCGACCACGGCGCCTCGACCGGGCGCAGCCGTCCGGGGCCCGACCAGCGGTCCCGGTCGGGCCGGTAGTAGACGGCCGCGTGCTCGGCGGTGACGACCTTGTGGCGCGGGTGGCGGGGCGTCAGCGCGCGCACGCTGTGGTAGGCGGCGGCGACGGCGGCCCGCCGGATGCCGAGCCCGGCGAGGCGTGCGCCGCAGGCCGGGTCGCCGTCCACGTCCCAGGGGTAGAGGTACGCGCCGACGGCCGGCGTCACGCCAGCGCCTCCCGCGTGCGGTCGACGAGGTCCAGCAGCGCCCGCACGTGCTCCGGCGCCGGCTCGGTCAGCGGCGCGCGCACGCCCCCGACCGGGTGGCCCACGGCCCGCGTCGCCGCCTTGACCAGGGAGACCGCGTAGCCGGGCCGCAGGGTGCGCAGTTCGACGTAGGGCCGCAGGAAGAGCTCGATCAGCACCGTCAGCGTGCCCCGGTCGTCCTCGGCAAAGGCGCGGTGGAAGGCGAGCGCGATGTCCGGGGCGAAGCAGAAGACGGCGGACGAGTAGAGCGGCACGCCGATGGCGCGGTAGGCGAGCTGGGTCATCTCGGCGGTCGGCATGCCGTTGAAGAACAGGAAGTCCGGGTGTCCGGCGGCGCGGACGGCGCTGACGGTGCGCAGCATCCGGTCGAGGTCGCCGAGGCCGTCCTTGAAGCCGATCACGCCGGGCAGCGCGGCGAGGCGGGCGACGGTGCCGGGCTCGTAGGCCGTCCGGTCGCGCTGGTAGAGGATCAGGTCGAGCGGGGTGGCGTCGGCGAGTGCGGTGATGTGGCGGACGAGGCCGTCCTGGCCGCCCTCGGGGCCGTACGGGGGCAGGACGAGCAGGGCGTCGGCGCCCGCGTCCTGCGCCGCGCGGGCGTAGGCGAGGGCGAGTGCGGTGCCGTAGCCGGTGCCGGCGACGACGGGCACGCGTCCGCCGGCCGCGTCGACGGCGACGGAGACGCAGCGTTCGTACTCGGCGGGGGCGAGGGCGGGGAACTCTCCGGTGCCGCAGGCGGCGAACACGGCGGCGGGGCCGTCGTCGAGGCGCGCGTCGAGGTGGGCGCGGTGGGCGCCGGGGTCGAAGGAGCCGTCCGGGGCGAAGGCGGTGACGGGGAAGAAGAGGAGCCCGTCGAGCGCGGGCGGGCCGGTGCGTGCGGGCACGGGGGTGGGTCCCTTCGTGGAGAGCGTCCAGCGGTGGGAACACCGAGGAGCGTAGGAGGGCCCGCGCGCGGAGGTCAAGGGATCGGCGTTCTCATATCTGAATGACAGTCATCCTTGTGAACTGCCTTCGGGCTTTGTGAGCATGGGGTGCACCCGTCCCCGGTCCAAGGGAGTCACCGTGCCCCGCATCCTCGTCACCGGCGCGGCAGGCGCCGTCGGCAGTCTCATCCGCCCCCGGCTCGCCCGCCCCGGCCGCACCCTCCGGCTGCTCGACCTTGTGCCGCTCGACCCCGGCGAGGGCGAGGAGGCCGTCCAGGCCTCCGTCACCGACGCCGACGCGATGCGCGCCGCCTGCGAAGGCGTCGACGCCGTGATCCACCTCGGGGGGATCTCCCTCGAAGCGCCCTGGGAGCGGATCCTCGACGTCAACATCCACGGCACCTACACCGTCTTCGAGGCCGCCCGCCGCGCCGGCGTGCCCCGCGTCGTCTTCGCCTCCTCCAACCACGTCGTCGGCTACCGCACCCCCGCCGAGTACCCGCTCACCGCCGACACCCCGCCACTGCCCGACACCTACTACGGCGTCTCGAAGGCGACCGGGGAGGCCCTCGGCGCGCTCTACCACCACCGCTACGGCCTCGACGTCATCTGCGTCCGCATCATGACCTGCTTCGCCGAACCGCCGAACCCCCGCGCCCTCTCCACCTGGCTCTCCCCGGACGACTGCGCCCGCCTGCTGGAGGCCTGCCTGGCCGTCGAGAAGCCCGGCTACCGCATCGTCTACGGCGTCTCGCCGAACACGCGCGGCGGCTGGGTCTCCCTCGACGAGGCCCGGGCGCTCGGCTACGCCCCGGCCGACGACGCCGAGGTCCACGCCGACGCCGTCCACGCCGCGCACGGGCGGCCCGCCCACGACGACCCCGTCTTCGCCTACTTGGGCGGGCCCTTCACCTTCCCCGACCTCGACGCCGACCGCCTGCAAGGACCTCCGGTGCCCCGGGATTGAGCAAGGTTCAGGCGCGCAGGCCGAGTTCGATCTGCTCCAGGGTTCGGCCCTTCGTCTCCGGCACGAGACGGAGGGTCAGCACCAGCAGTACCGCGTTGACGCCGGCGAAGACGTACATCGAGCCGCCGACCCCGAGGTGGTGGCGGTCGGACATGACCGGGTAGCCGGCGGTGACCACGCCGGTCGCCGCCCACAGCACCACCGCCGCGACGCCCGTCCCGGCGCCGCGCGCCTTGAGGGGGAACACCTCCGCCATCATGACCCACACCACCGCGCCCCAGCCCGGCTCGTACCCGGCCAGGTAGAGGACGAGCAGCACGACGGTCAGCGTGCCGAGGGCGGCCTCGTCGTGGACGTGCGTGACGACCCAGCCGGTCAGGCCCAGCGTCACCACCATCACGGCGCTGCCGATCAGCAGCAGCGGCTTGCGGCCCCAGCGGTCCACGACGAACACCACCCACGCGGTGAAGGCGAGTTTGGTGATGCCGAGGATGATCGCCGAGAGGAGTGCGGTGTCGGTGGTGAGCCCGAGCGAGACGAGCATGGTCGGGAAGTACGCGTTGATCTGAACTGTTGAGCGCAGACCCCCTGCTTCAGCGGGGGGTTAGCTCATCCTTGCTCCGGAGCCGTGAAGCGGCGGAGTTCGCTGCGTTGTCAGTGACGTGCCCTATGTTGGAGACAGCAACCGAGTGGGGGTGTTCCCATGCTGTCAGGCCGTAGGTACCGGCTTGAACTCGATTCGGCGCAGGCCGAGTTGTGTGAGATGTTCGGCGATATCTGCCGGTCGGTGTGGAATACTGCCCTGGAGCAGCGCCGCGAGTATCGGCGGCGCGGGGCGTGGATGAACTACGTGCCGCAGGCCGCCGAGCTGGCCGAGGCCAAGCGTGAGTTTCCGTGGCTGAAGGACGCGCCGTCGCACGTGTTGCAGCAGACCCTTCGGGATCTGGGCCGGGCGTGCCGTGAGCACGGGACGTTCAAGGTGCGGTGGCGGTCGAAGGTCCGCTGGTCTCCGTCGTTCCGGTTCCCGGCCGGGAACCTGATCACGGTGGAGCGGATCGGCCGGAAATGGGGGCGGGCGAAACTCCCGAAGCTCGGATGGGTGCGGTTCCGCTGGTCCCGGCCGCTCGGCGGCGAGGTGCGTTCGGCGACCGTCGCCCGTCAGGGCCGGCACTGGTATGTCTCGTTCCTGGTGGAGGACGGCAAGCAGACACCGGAGCGGCACGCGATGCCGAATACCGCCATCGGTGTGGACCGAGGCGTGAGGGTAGCCGCGACCAGCAGCAACGGCGACTTCCACGACCGCCCGTACGCCACCCAGGGCGAGGCGAAGCGGCTGCGGCGATTGCAGCAGCAGCTCTCCCGGTGCAAGCGGGGAAGCAACCGCCGCGGGTCGGTGTTGGCGAAGATCAACGCCATCACCGGCCGTGTCCGCGACCGCCGCGCGGACTTCTGCGCCCAGACCGCTTCTGCCCTGGCCACCGGCAACGCGGTGGTGGTGCTGGAAGACCTCCGCACGCGCAACATGACCGCCTCGGCGACCGGAACCGCCGAGCAGCCCGGCCGCAACGTCCGCGCCAAGGCCGGACTGAACAGGGCCATCCTGGACAAGGGGTGGCACCTGCTCGAACTCGCGCTGCGCAACGCGGCGCGCACCACCGGCACGGTCATCGTTCTGGTGAACCCCGCGTACACGTCGCAGACCTGCAACGCCTGCAGGCACGTGGACCCGAAGAGCCGCGAGAGCCAAGCGGCCTTCGAGTGCACCGCCTGCGGGCACCGGGACCACGCCGACGTGAACGCGGCGAAGAACATCCTCAACGCCGCAGGGCATGCGGTGTCAGGGCGTGGAGACCTCGGCACTGGCCGGTCCGTGAAGCGCCAACCACCGGCCAGGCGCACACGCACGGGGCGAAGCCCCCGCGCGGCACGCGCGGCCGGAATCCCCGTCCCTTAGGACAGGGAGGAAGTCAACGCGTTGACGCCGCCGAACTGCTGCCCGACCGCGAGCAGCAGGGCCATCAGCAGCATCGGCCGCACCCAGGGGGCCCACAACTCCCGTACGCGGTAGGCGGTCTGCGCGGCGTCGAGCCGGATCACCGCGCGGATCGCGGCGAGTTCGGCCTCGATCTCCCCGGCCGGGTGGGTGGCCGCGAGGACGGCCCTGGCCTCGTTCTCCCGGCCGAGGTTGACCAGCCAGCGCGGCGTCTCCGGCAGGAACGCGAGCCCGGCGACGAGGATCACGGCGGGCACCAGCGCGCCCGCGAACATCCAGCGCCACAGGTGACGCGGCTGGAGCCAGTAGTCGACGAGGAACGCGATCAGGATGCCGCCGACGATGAAGATCTGGTTGAGCGAGCCCATCGCGCCCCGGATCGGCGCCGGCGCGAGCTCGGACAGGTACGTCGGCACGGTGGCCGAGGAGAGGCCGACCCCGAGGCCGAGCACCGTCCGGAAGCCCACCAGCGCACCGAAGTCCGGCGCGAGCGCGCACGCGAGCGTGCCGGCGATCACCACGCCGCCGGCCGCCATGATGGTGCGGCGGCGGCCGATCCGCCCGTTGAGCCGCGCGGCCAGGCCCGCGCCGAGCATCGCGCCCGCGGACAGCGAGGCCGTCAGGACGCCCTGTTGGAAGCCGGACAGCTGCCAGGACTTGGCGACCACGACGAGGATGCCCGCGATCACGCCGAGGTCGTAGCCGAAGAGGACCCCGCCGAGTGCGCCGAAGGAGTACAGGAGGACGGGCTTGATCCTGCGGGGAGTAGGGCTGGGCCGGCTCATGGGGGATCGCCTCGTCTCGGGGGTGGCGCGCGGGTAATGGGTGCCGTGCGAGGGAGGTGCCGTGCGAGGGAGGTGCGGTACGGGGAGTGAAGCGGTCGGCGGGGTGGTGGTCAAGACCTCCCGTCCATATCCGCGAATGAGTGAGAAGTCGAATGTTCCCTTGTAGGTGGGTATTTGGTGATTGGCGCGTTCAAGAGCCTGAACCATGAACCGGATTCGGAACACCGGGGAACGACGACGGCCCCTGCCCGGTGGGCGGATTCTTGGGGTCCTCGCAACACCTGATGGCTTACGTGGTCGTCAGTAGATCACGCAGGCGCTCGGCTGGGGTTCTCCAGCCGAGCGTTTT